>JBAXPV010000120.1:0-1516 GCA_037132075.1 Bacteroidota bacterium | reverse complement strand
TGGACTTATCCTATGTAAGGAATTCGTTGAGAAGCACGGAGGCAAAATCCGGGTGAAAAGCGCAGAAGGGATTGGAAGTACATTTTACGTCACTTTACCTGGCAAGCCAGACTAAGTGCATAGTATTCACTCTTAAACTCACACTCCCCTTAAATTACAGAACATAGCTTGGACCTACAAGAACCAAAAATTGCCACCAGTACATTAGCACACCAGCAAATCAGCAAATTTAAGGATGAGTCCAATTGTCCAGGCGTTCTCGCCTCATATGGTGTTAATACCATACTGGCAGGATGAAATGGAGATTGAGCCATAATGTGCTCAACAATTCCGGCATTAAAGAAATCAGAGCTTGCTCTCGTGATACTTTTGATGTTGCAAATTCGCAGTCGAAAACGCCCATACTATTGAAAGTAAGGATTTCAACCGGATCAATCTTCCCTTTTATCTGATTTTAAACTTCCCGACTATCTCGATGAGCATTCAAAATAATGGAACTTGCTAAGCGAATATTCATTAGAATCAGGCAGTGAGAGTGAGTGAGTATAAAATAATACCTAATTTCCCGGATTATCAAATATCTTTACCCGCAAAGTAACACCCCACCCCGCTCCCCAACAAATTATACCATTTCAGCATTATCATATTCTATCAACTACCAAGGCGTAGCTTAGAGCTACTGCTTGTCTTTATGCCTGAACTTACCCAGGCAGTATTTCCATTTTTGCAATTTCAAGTACATGAAAAAGAACCCAGGCAACCAATTATCCTCTGAAACCCTTCGCCAGGAGGCCGAAGCGCTATTAAAAAATAAAGCAGACGCCAAAATACTGGAGCTTATTGAGGAGATTGCTTTTCAAAATCAAGAGAAAACAAAGCGAGCCGACGAGCTGATCATTGCCAATAAAGAACTGGCTTTTCAAAACCAAGAGAAAATAAAAAGGGCAGCAGAGCTTTTCGTTGCTAAAGAAAAGATTGCTATTCAGGAAAAACTAATACAAAGCGAGCAACTTTACCAGGCTTTAGTTGCGTGGTCGCCTTATGCCACCCTGGTACACCGCGACATGAAAATAGTATATGTCAATCCGGCGGCCGTTAAATTGTTTGGGGCAACATCGGAACATGACCTTCTTGGGACTCTTGTCATGCGTTGGCATCATCCTGATTATCATGAAATAGTTAAGGAACGTAAAAAAAAAGCGGCAGAAGAAGGTATTGCTGCGCCCATGATCGAGTCGAAATATTTCAAAATCGATGGAACGCTTATGGACCTGGAAGTACAAGATAAGCCAATCATCTACGAAGGATTACCTGCCATTCTTGCCACTTTTATTGATGTTACCGAAAAAAGGCTTGTTGAAGGCAAACTTGAAGAACGTCTCAAAGAACTCCAGACATTCTACTTTATTAACCAATTGGCAGAAAGACAGGATTTAAGTCTTACAGCTTTTTATCAGGAATTAGTTACTGTTCAGGGGGTAGACAGCTGAAAATCTACAGGGCTACCTTCGAGTGC
>JBAXPV010000119.1:0-1516 GCA_037132075.1 Bacteroidota bacterium | reverse complement strand
GTTACTGTTCAGGGGTTATTAACATGTTAACCAACCAAAGTTAGGGAATAAATCTATACCCCCCGTTATGCTTGTAACTTTTAGTAGGTTGAGCAATATTTCTTACGATACTTGTAACTATGAAAGTACCCGAAGGATACATGCTTGTAAAGGTGGAAGATTGGCAGAACATGCTGCAATTAATTGTAGAGCTTCAAAATAGAATTGTAGAGCTTGAAAATCGGTTGAATAAGAACAGCAACAACAGCCATAAACCACCGTCAACTGACGGATTTCGCAAAAAGATTCAAAACAATAGAACACAGAGCGGAAAAAAACCAGGCGGTCAACCTGGGCATAAAGGAACGACACTTGAGATGACAGCGACTCCAGACGAGATAATTTTTCATGCAGTGGGCGGGACGTGTGCATGTGGCAGATGTCTGGAGCGACAACCAACTGTTGATATACAAAGGAGTCAGGTGATCGATTTGCCTGAAAAATTGATTCACATAATTGAGCATCAAATTGAAGTCAAGCAATGTAAGTGTGGACTCATATGTTACGGAGAAGAACCAAGTATTGCACCAGTGAGGTACGGGAACAAGATAAAGGCATTAGCTGTTTATTTGAATACCTATGGAATGCTCTCCTTTGATCGGGTTCAAGAGTTTTTTCATGATTGCTTTTCAATCAGTATCGGCGATGGTACTCTTGTTAAAGCGAATGAAAGCTGCCATGACAATTTGGAGATTACTGAAGCTCAAATCAAGTGTCAATTAATGTCGAGCCCAATTCTTCATAGTGATGAAACTGGGTTGCGCTGCAAAAAGAGTTTAAACTGGACTCATGTAAGTTCAAACAAGTATTTTACACTTTATAATTTTCATGCCAAGCGAGGAACCGAAGCCATCAACGACATTGGCATTTTGCCAGAATATACAGGGGTTAGCATTCATGATCGCTGGAGTAGCTATGATGGATACGATTGTGAACACAGTCTATGCAATGCTCATTTGCTAAGAGATCTGAAAGGACTTATAGAACAAGGAAAGCCTTGGGCGAAAAAAATGATCGCATTACTTCTAAAAGCCAAGAATTATAAGGAGACAGTACGATTGACCAAGAAATTGAAGATCGAAATATTCTCCGCATATGACAAAATTGTGTCAATTGGGCTCGCACGTGAACCTGTCGTGGTAGAATCAGTGTTTAAAAAGAGAGGTCGCATAAAAAAATCTGATTCACTACGTCTGCTGGAAACTTTCTCCACCAGACAGGATCAAATACTAAGATTCTTCACTAACCCAGAAGTTCCATTTGACAATAATCTAGCTGAAAGAGACCTGCGGATGATAAAACTGAAACAGAAGATATCAGGATGCTTCAGAACTTTTGAAGGAGCGGAAAAGTTTTGCCGAATCCGATCTTACATCTCCACAGTCAGAAAACATGGTTACGGCGTTCTTGATTCAATTCAAAATGCACTCGAAGGTAGCCCTGTAGATTTTCAGCTGTCTACCCCCTGAACAGTAAC
>JBAXPV010000118.1:0-1629 GCA_037132075.1 Bacteroidota bacterium | reverse complement strand
CTGACGGGGTGCGCCTCTCACACCACTGTACCCTTCGACAAGCTCAGGATAAACTCCCGGGTCTCGTATACAGCGGTTCATTAAGATGTGGGGCAATTTGTTCGTAAAGCGTGTACATCGCCTCATATCCCCTTTTCTTCAAGCGTTCTAAAGTAATCGTAGTCCCTAGGATAGGGCTTTGAGCAACTGCCCAACCTCCCATTCTGGTTCTGCTCCATGCATATGCCTGCCCGATTGGAACACCCATTCGAATGAGGTTTTTCCTCTTTCTCTCGGGCTTTTTCCAATGATGCCAAATGCAATACTTAAGCCGGTGGCGAACCCAACAATCGAGTTCTTTGAGTTTCTTTTGGATATGAGCCAAACGGAAATATCCAAGCCAACCTCTTTGGAGCTCTTTAAGCTTGTGGATGCGCTCGTCAAAAGTACATGGAGTGGTTTTTCTGGTGATGGTTTTGATCTTTTGTTTGAGTGATAACCAGCTTTTCTCGCTTACGACCAGTTGGAATTGTGCGCCCGGTAGCTTTGCATAAGTGCGTGAGAAACAGTACCCCAGTATCTTAAAGTTACAGGGTCCCCGTATTCCACTTTTCTCCCGGTTGATGGGGAGTTTCAGCTTGTTCTTCAGGTAGAGAAAAATCTTGTTCCCGGTTTTCCGGGCCTTTTGCTTCTCATCCAAATAAATACTAAAGTCGTCTGCATAGCGGACATAGCGAAGTTTCTGGTTTTCCATTTCTTTGTCCAGCTCATTCAGCATGATATTGGACAACAATGGACTCAGCGGACTCCCCTGTGGCACGCCTTTCCTGCGTTTGACCAGCTTCCCATCAATCAGGATGGGCGCTCTGAGCCATTTGCGGATAAGACGTAGCGTGATCGGGCATTTAACCTTGCGATACAATAGTTGCAGTAAAATGCTGTGATCAACTTCATCGAAGAAAGTCTTCAAGTCAATATCGACGATGGCCGTATAACCTGAATTAATGTACTCCAGTGATTTCAGTACCGCTTGTTGTGCGTTGCGATTGGGCCGGAACCCATAACTGTAGTCTTCAAACTCCATCTCAAACTTGATGGTTTAATACTTGTTCAATCATCCTGTATGCTTTACTTCTTCTGCTCTGCTCCGCTTATAACAGGGCTGGCAAGCCTCCCTGCTGCATTTGGAGCATCCTAATGTTCAGCCCTTCATCATTCTGTGAGACCTTCTGCGGTATCTGTTCGCAGCTCATATTCCCCGACTACTATGGCCTCTGCTGACCTCTTGGCTTAGCCAACGCGTGGCTGCCAAGATCTCCCCTGGTAATGGTCATTTCCTTCGGCCTATCGCTGCCGGATCTACCTGAATGAGTGTTGGTAATCTTTGGGCTTCACAATGATGTGCTTGCTCACCCGCTCATTCAGGCCTCATATCCGGTTCCTGTGCGTCAGTACAGGCCTTTGCAGTCTCGCTTCCTTCAATGCATGTCTCACGACAAACCACTTTGCGACTTGCTAAGGTTCGGGACACGACTCCCGCCCTAAGGGACTTTCACCCTCTGGAAAAACGTACACTAATTGTTTCGCCTTTGAATAGAAAATTTGTATATTTGACTTTTTCAAACAGCTTACAACAAGTGTGCGCTGCAT
>JBAXPV010000117.1:0-1860 GCA_037132075.1 Bacteroidota bacterium | reverse complement strand
GCGCAACAGAATCATTTCGGTTTGCCTTAGCCCTGGCAATTTTCTTAAACTGATAGGGCTGATTCAGAGCCGGAATCCGGGCAGCGAAAAATGGCCAAAGCTCTGCACTGGTATACTCCTTGGTTATATCCGGAAAGTCAATGATGGGATTGATTTTACCATTTTTGCGGAATTCATTGGAATATTCGAAGGTCCAGATGTCTTGATGGTAGGTTAAAATGCCGATGAGCAACGTACCAAATGTGAGACGGAATGTGGCTTCTTCGCCGACAGGATTATCAGGAAATTCAATTCCATCCACATTCCAAATCAATTTCTTGATTTTCTTTATCATATTGAAAAGGTAATTATATTTTTTCTCCTGTCGTGCCTATCGTTAACTCAACGAGGCTTTTATCAGTTCTCAAAAACATATGCGATATCGACTGAAAGTCATATGTTAAGGTCTTTAACAGTTGTTACTTGTTTGTAAACTACATTGTCAAACTTTTTGAAATGAGCTTTGCCACATTTGATTTTAAGCTTCTCGCTTTTTAAAAGTTCTTGTCCTTCACTTTTTGTTTCAGCCACAAAATAAATTTTCTTTTCCCCTTTAAATACAATCGCCCAGTCGGGATTGTAGTTGCCAATAGGAGTAGGTATCTTGAACCAGAAAGGGAGCTTGAAATAAAATTCTATATTCTCGCTACTCTCACAATCCTTTGCAAATTGATTTTCTACACCACTGTCAAGCGGGATGTAGTTTTCATAAATTGTTTTGGCTGCATCATTTATTGAGAAAGTAAATTGGTCAATGTAAATTTCAAGTTCGTTATCTTCAAACAATGCCATTTCATAAACCTTGCCTCCGATTTTTTCATACTTAATTCCATCAATCATTAATTCGTACAAAACACTTCTTATGGTGTTTGTTGTGTTATCCATGAACATTTGAGGATTGACAAGCAACTCTGAAATTTTCTCAGATTTTTTAATAATGTCCAGAATAGTTGACCGTGTTAGTTCTGTTTTTCCCTGGATATATGCCAGCATATCAGGAATTTCAAGCGTTTTTCCATATTCATCACTTATAGAATCACTTAATAATAGCCCTGCAACACCTTCATCAGTTAATAGAACTTTTTGTTTTGTGCTCCTAACCGCAGGCTTCTTTGTTTCAGGCATATCCTGCATAGCCTTTGCAGCCAATGTTATTAAATCGCTCGTATGATAAGCCACACTATATCTTGTGTGAAACCTAATCTTCTCCCAAATCTGCAAAAATTTAGGGTCGGCCTCAAAACCTTTTCTGAAAAGCAGTTTCTCTCTTTTGTTTTTATTTTTGATTCTACCAGTAAAACTAACTCCACAGTCGTCTCCAATTTCCTTTTGTAATGCTCTTGCAAAATCATCATAGCTTTCATTTGCAATCACAGTCAGGCGGTTAATGTTTTGATCAAAAATTCTTCTTCCATCCTGATCAACGGATAAACGCAACCCTCTCCCTATTTCCTGCCGTTTTTTAATTTCCGATTTTGTCTCATTCAAAGTGCAGATTTGAAATACATTTGGATTGTCCCATCCTTCACGAAGCGCCGAATGGCTGAAAATGAAACGGAGTGGCGTATTTTCGTCCAACAATTTTTCTTTTTCCTGCATGATGAGTTTATATGTATCATCATCTGCAGCTGTTTCGCCACCGGTATCTTTTACCCTGCCTTTGTTATCTTGTGAAAAGTACCCGTTGTGCACTTCAGTAACTGAATAAGGAAGCAAGCCTCGGTTTTTTGGCTTACTTATTTCTTCCTGAAATATTTCTTCAAACCATTGTTACTGTTCAGGGGGTAGACAGCTGAAAATCTACAGGGCTACCTTCGAGTG
>JBAXPV010000116.1:0-1892 GCA_037132075.1 Bacteroidota bacterium | reverse complement strand
CATCAATACAGAAATTCAATATTAAACGGGCCTGGGCATGTGCTGTCATTGCATCGGCTGTGTGCTGAAACCCTGCACGGGGAGCATTGCTGCCCCCGATTATCATATTCCAGAGTCCAGGGGCTCCGCCTGATAAGTATTGTTGTATGCCTTCAAAACCAACCCAAAGGTGTAAAATTCCCCATAAAACAAACAGAATTGCTCCGGCTTTCGCTGCAATGCCGACATCGTTCTTGTAAAAATTTTTGCTATTTTCCATTTTGCTATTATTAAAATTAAGTTGCAAATTAAAGCCAAATACTTTACTTTTGCAAGTAGTTACATTAATGTATAGTAGTAACAAAGTATAAAGCAATATGGAGAATAGTGATAAAGCTCAATTGAAAATAAATAATAATAGTTGTCCAATAAGAGAAGTACTGGATATTTTGGGTGGGAAATGGGCCTTTTCTATTGTTTATTCTCTTTTAGACGGTAAAAAACGGTTCAAGGAACTGGAACGAAGTATTGAGGGTATTAACACACGAATGCTCGTTAAAGAATTAAAATCAATGGAAGAAAACAAGATTTTGATAAGAGAGGCGTATGCTACAATTCCACCAACAGTTGAATACTCTTTAACTGAGAAAGGCAAGAAACTGGAGCCCATTCTGGCTGAATTGTATAAATGGGGTAAAGAATTTATTTCTTAATCGCTTGCTCCACAGATTTAGCTGCGTCAAGAACAGTTTTTTCAAACGGAACAGGTTTCCAGCTAAATGTTTTCATCGTATTACTTACATCAGCTTCAATGGTGTTTCCTACAAATGGGAGCATCCCCTTCATTTCGTCATTGAACATGGCAATAAATTTCAATAAATAAGTAGGTGCTAATTTCGTGCTTACTTTATCATATCCATTTGATTTTAAAATTTGGGCAATTTCCTGGATAGCATGAGATTCTTCGGTGGTTACAATGAATCGCTTGCCGTTTGCTTCTTCATTTTCCAAGGCTTGAACATGAATGGCCGCAACATCTCTTACATCAGACATAACAGAATAGGCATATGGTAACATTGGTACTTTTCCGGTGATTAATTTTTTAAAAAAATCCATCGCTTCTGTTGCCAAATTTCCTGTCAGAGTGGGCCCATAAATAGGTCCGGGATTAACAACTACCAATT
The DNA here is from genome assembly GCA_037132075.1 of Bacteroidota bacterium. Lineage (GTDB taxonomy): Bacteria > Bacteroidota > Bacteroidia > Bacteroidales > CAIXZF01 > JBAXPV01. The sequence goes on along the minus strand of JBAXPV010000116.1, from coordinate 729 downwards.
CCAAGTTCGCACCACCTATTTGATTTTTAATAAATTCCCAGGCATTTTTTTCAGCCAGCGTTTTACTTTTAAAGTAGGCAGTTACATTTCTTGCATTCACATTTGTCCAACTTTCCTGATTGATTTTTATTATGCCAGATAGCCCTCCCTGCATAGCCACGGTTGAAGAGGTAAGCACTACCCGCTTTACACCAGCCTTTTTTGCTGCTTTCAATGCTCTTAGCGTACCCTCAACCGCAGGCTTTATTAATTCATTTTCGTCTTTTGGAACTTTCACCACAAAAGGTGACGCAACGTGCAATAAGAAATCACATCCTTCCATGGCTTTGTCCCATCCTTCATCTTTTATAAGGTCAAGCACACAAAATTCCAGGTTTCCTTTTGGGTCAACTTCTTTTTTTATACCGTTGAGAACTTCATCAGTTTTAGATAAACTCCTTACCGAGCCTTTAACAGCGTAGCCCTTTTTTAATAGTTCGGCAGCACAATGCTGTCCAACAAACCCGGAAATTCCGGTTACCAATACTTTTTTCATTCTTTTTGAAGTTTTATTTATTATAAATATTGAACCTAACTCAGTAACATTTACTGAGTTAGGTTTTTAAATGCAGATTAAGAACTAAAATCCTTCTATTATTACAACCCTACCTGCCTCAGATTGTAATTCATTGATGCGGAGGTTTTTATATGGTTGATACTCCTCTGAGTTGTACCATCCTTCGGCTGCCT
>JBAXPV010000115.1:0-1933 GCA_037132075.1 Bacteroidota bacterium | reverse complement strand
TCTGGTCAAAGTATTCGCGTTTGTAGGTATCCTCTTCCACTGTTTCACCACAAAAGCGGATAGTTTCGAAAGCGCCCAGGGTGTTAAGGAAAAGAAATGATCTTTCATTTGGGGTATAGCGATAATTTACGGAGTAAGTCAGCGTATCGGTGATGGCGGCACCATGGACGTACAGACAGACAGTATAGGATAATAATTCATCAACATCAAAATTTGCATACTGAGCAATGGCAGCCGGGCTGACATTGAATTCATAGACCTCATATTTCTTAAAACCCGTAGAGTCGATTTCTATTTCAATCGGCTCTGCAGAAGCCATTTTGATTTTTGGAGTAATAATAAGGGTATAGGTTTCTGTATCGATATAGTCTTTATTCAAAAAGTAAAGTGTCTCTGGCGAATTGAAGGCGACTTCTTTATTGAACCAATGCCAGGTAAGAAAACAACGCTTTGTGTCTATGAAATAATCTTCAAAAGTGTCGTATGCCTCAAAAAAGTCAACATGCCTCCAAGGGGGTACACCACCATTAAGCGCATAAAACCAGTAAGAAGTTTGCAAGGCAGGGGTGGAATATCCTTCTGGCCAGTTCAGGCAATCCTCAGTAAACTGAACATAAAACGGAAACATCACCTGGTTCCGGTTTACGAAGTTAGGGAACACCGGCGGGGAAGTGAAAAAGTAATATTTTGGAATTGAACCCAAGAGAAGTTCTGACACATCCGTTAATGATGTTAGGAAGAACCCATCATTAAAAGGCGAAAGGAGATCCCGGAAAATGAGTGACGACTGCCACAATTCAAAAACATGCCATGACATTGGTTTTGCATCACCTGAAGGAGCGGTGCCATTTGAATGTGATGTATTGACATTTGTTGCACCTGTAAAAATTACTGAATCAATCTGTCGGGACGGAACGACCGACCAGGGGGATTCAAAAAGAATGGAAAAATAATCAACATCAATAGTAGCAGTCCAATGATTCACGTCGCCTGTCCAATTGAAGTAGGCCTCATTAAGTTTGTCAAGCATTACTCCCATGGCAAAGGTCAGCCAATCCTCCCAAGTCTGGTCAATTACTAGAAGAGGGATTTCCTGAGAATCCCCAATTATACCTAAGTCCAGAGAATGAGCGGTCAATGACTCAAATACCACTGTCCCGGGCAAAGGATCTGCAAGCCATTGCAGAGAAAATTGAATAGGAATCGCTGGGGTTCCTGTGAGAGGGTCTGACTGAATCAAAAACACCACAGGATTTTTTGCCGCGCACAGTGTTGAAGGATATTTTGAAATTACGATTGACATAGAATTTGGTTTATCTGCTTGTGTCTGATTTGATAGCCTTAATTGTATCCTGAGCATCGACAATATCCTGGTACACGATATGAGAGCGGATGCCCATGTCAAGTTTTTTCTTTAACTGGTCCATCACCTCTAATTTCTTTGTCAGTTCCCCGATTACCTTCTCTAAATTCATGGTACCAGCAGGCGAAGTTTGTTTCAGTGATTTCTCAATGAGTTGAGGAATATTGATTTGATGAATAATTTGCTGGGTGTGTCTTTGGAGCAATTCTAAGTTGGCTTGCATGGGAGCCGACCGGATAGCCTGTTGAATTACCGGGTAATTAAAATCAGCAAATGAACCAACAGCGCCACCGGTGGCGTATTGAGAACCAGAAGTGTTTTTCCTTCGAGTCTCAATGATTTTTATTTGTCTGGCAATATCGGGTTCTTTTACCAGTGAAGCAGGAATGACATACTCTCCTTTATGGACAACGCCTGCAGGGACCTCTGGCGCACCATCACCGGTATAACCACCGGCTTTGAACTGCGGTGGTTTCTGCGAGGTGATCTTTGCCACGGCAGCAATGGTGGAAGCAATTGAAGCACCAATGAGTAAGGCGGTGGCAACACCGAAGTCGAATTTGGGAGTTG
>JBAXPV010000114.1:0-2028 GCA_037132075.1 Bacteroidota bacterium | reverse complement strand
TACTGTTAAACAGAGGCAACAAAGTCATCGGATACAAAATTGTATCCACCGGAGGCGTCGCCGGGACCGTTGCGGACCCAAAGATCATCTTTCAAACGGCACTTAAAACACATGCTTCATACATAATTCTAGCGCATAACCACCCTTCGGGCAATACCCGCCCAAGCGATGCTGACATTCTTCTCACAAAAAGCCTCAAAGAAGCCGGAATTTTCCTCCAACTGAATATCATTGACCACCTCATCATCGGAGATTCCACTTATTTCTCCTGGGCAGATGAAGGCTTGCTGTAAAACACAGCGCTTAAAAAGACCGGCGAAAGCCGGTTTTTTTTTGTCCTTTCCCTGGGAGCCGTCCAATAGTAGTATTGTGCATGGAAACTATCCAATTATTCGAGGCTATCTCTCACATGCGCAAGATCACACAAAACGGCGGTTGCTTCTCATTCATACATGCGACCTATAACCGTGACAATGGAAGCTGCCACGGTAAAAAGTATGTCAAACGGGCCAGGCTGCGTCCTCAGGCTACAAAGGAGCTTGTTGCCAATGCTGACCATAAGCTTTTTTATTATGACATGGATGAAGCCCAGCCTTTGAATTGTTGGCAACCCCTGCTGATGTTCTTTAATGGTAAACGTGTTTTAAGCCATGAGTAGAAGAAAGACCGTAAAACCCATTGTGCTCAGAAGTGGAAATGTTGGCATCGCCACCTTTGCCAATGCTGCTTATTCCTTTGAAATCGCAGGTTCAATCCGCATGGCTGATATCGGCATTCTTCCGGTAAGTTCCCGGCTGATGTCAGAAAACATTCCGCGCCGGGTCGGAAATTTTGATATTGTTCCCTGTGGCGATTCCAACCTGTTGCCACTTGAGATGCGTGACAATTTTGAAGCAAACAACCTGGCTGAAGGTGTCTTTAAACGCCAGAGAGGACTGCTTTGGGGCCAGGGCCCTGCCTTGTACACGGAAACCTATGCCAATAAGGTATGCCAAAAAGAATGGGTTGAGAATCCGGAGGTGATGCAATGGCTGAATTCCTTTGACTATGAAGAGCAACTGACCAATGCGATCGTGGATTATTACCATATGGAGGGTCATTTTGCCAGGCTAACACCAGACCTCTCCCAGAGACTCACCGGTAAAGCCAGAATTGCATCGGTCAAACACATAGCATACCATCAATGCCGCCTTGAGTTCGCCAAATACGGAGAACCAACCAAACGTATCATCGTAGGTGACTGGCTCAATCCACGAATCGCAAGCCTCAAGCCCTACCCTGTCTTTGACCCGAAAAGTACCTCCTTCCCAACTTCGGTCGGCTTTTATAATATGTATTCGTTCTCGAGGGACCGTTATGGCCTGCCTGCCCACTTCGGCACCCAGGACTGGATCAACCGGGGATCTTCAATTCCCCGCATCCTGGAGTCCCTGACAAAGAACTCCCTGAATGTGAAGTGGCACATCAAATCGCCCCAGTCCTACTGGATGGCAAAGCGGGAAGAACTGATCCGTCAGTGTGCCGATAACAACGAGAATTTTAAAGAATCCATGCTCGAAGATCTGAAAGACCAGATTTTTGGCAAACTGGCCGAAGTGCTTTCCGGGGAAACCAATGTGGGCAAGTTCTTCACCTCGGAAAAAGCCATCAATGAGCTGGGCAATCCTGATCAGTGGGATATCGAAGCCATCGACCAAAAAGTCAAAGAGTTTGTGGAATCCCAGATCATTATTGCCAAACATGCTGATTCTGCGATCATTTCAGGCATGGGATTGCACCCTTCGCTCAGCAATATCATTGTTGACGGCAAGCTGGCCAGTGGCAGTGAACAGCTGTATGCCCTTAAGCTTTACCTGTCGACTGAGATTGCCATTCCTGAAAAGATCATCTGCAAACCCATCAACCAGGCAATCCGGATCAACTTCCCCTCTGCCAACGTGAAGGTGGGTTTCTACCATGAAATCGTGAAAACTGAAGATACAACCACGCCTGCTAATCGTGTCAAAAATGCTGTTTAACAAATCGCAA
>JBAXPV010000113.1:0-2053 GCA_037132075.1 Bacteroidota bacterium | reverse complement strand
ACAATCAAAACATATTTATGTTGTCTGCGAGGTCTCGCAAAACACTACAAAAAGTCACCGGATTTGTTGACGGTAAAGGAAGTCAATGACTATATCCATTATTGTATGACAACAAAGGGATTGAGTAATTCTCTGGCAAACCAAATCATTGGTGCCTTCAGAATTTTAACAGTAAATGTTTTGAAAAGGGATTGGATTGCGCTTGATTTTCCCAGACCAAGGCGTGAGAAGCATTTACCTTCAGTTTTGTCAAAAGAAGAAATCATCAGAATAATCAATGTCACAAAAAACCTGAAGCACCAGACCATTATCATGCTTGGCTATTCGGCCGGATTAAGAGTTGGTGAAGTGCTTAGTCTGAAGCCAGCTGATATTGATAGCCAGAGAATGCAAATCAATATCAGGCAAGCCAAAGGAAATAAGGACCGGAATGTAGTGCTTGCAGATCTTATCCTTGTTCAACTTCGTGAATATTGGAAAACATACAAACCCCAAACCTACTTGTTTGAAGGATTTTATGGTCGACAATATAGTTCATCTTCGATACAAACGCTGTTTAAAAGATCTGCAAAATTGGCCGGGATAAACCGTCCGGTATCTTTTCATACATTACGGCATTCATACGCTACTCATCTTCTTGAAGACGGTGTTGAGCTGATTATTATCCAGCGCTTGCTCGGGCATGCAAATCTCAAAACTACTTCGGTTTACCTGCATTTGCAGCAGTATAACATCAACAAGGTCAAAAGTCCTTTAGATACGCTGAATGTAAAGTAGCCATGATTACTCAATATGATCTGGGGAGCATTTTCAGAGAAAGTGGTCCCGGCTATCGCGTGCAACATAAGCTGTCTTGCCAGCAGGCTAAAGTGATGCGCATGATCAGTCAATGCCGCACTTCAGCCATGGGGAGTCATGTGAGTAAATGTAATGAATGTGGGCATGTTGCAATAACACATAACTCTTGCCGAAACAGGCACTGCCCTAAGTGCCAGGGATTGGATGCAGTTCAGTGGGTTGACAAATTACAATATGATCTGCTACCGATCCGCTACTTCCATCTTGTTTTTACCATTCCTGATTTATTGAACCGCATGGTGCTGATAAATCAGCGAGTCATGTACGACCTGTTGTTCAAAGCGTCTTCCGACACCATCAAACAGCTTGCAGCGGATAAGAAACGACTTGGTATTGAAACCGGTATTCTAGCTGTTTTGCATACCTGGGGACAAAATCTGATGGATCATCCGCATATCCATATGCTTGTTCCCGCTGGAGGCGTTGACATTGATACCGGACAATGGGTAAACTCCTCCAAAAAGTTCTTTCTGCCGGTGAAGGTCATCTCTGCCGTTTTCAAAGGCAAGTTCCTGGGCGGATTGAAACAATTGTATCAAAACAAACAATTAAAGCTTCTGGGAAGTATCAAAGATCTGCAAAGTAAATCAGTATTTAAGGCGCTGCTGGACCAGTTGTATGCTAAAGACTGGGTAGTTTACACCAAAAAAACTTTTAAGTCCAATGTACAGGTTCTTCGCTATCTTGGCCGGTATACCCATCGTATTGCCATATCCAACAAGCGGATTAAGGCATATGATGGACAAACCGTCACTTTTGCCTGGAAAGATTACAAAGACCATTGCCGTCAAAAGCAGATGGTATTAGAGGTTCATGAGTTCATCCGGCGATTTTTACTTCATGTTTTGCCTTACAGCTATCACAAAATCAGGTATTATGGTTTGTTCAGTCTGCGAAACAGGCAGCTACGAATCAATATAATCAGGAAAAAGATGTCATTGCCGGTTAATGAAAAACCTTATCAGAAATTAAGCATTGGGGAAAGGGTCTTCAACATAAGCGGCATTGACATAAGCCTTTGTCCCTGTTGCAAAACAGGAAAAATGATGCCTGTTACAAACGTTCTGGAATTACGTCTCTCAGGCTGATTTTACCTCCGGTATAAATGTTCTTTGAAATAAATTGTCTACAAGGCTATGGCCTAATGGGAAAAGTATGCCTTGGCAGAAAGGCTATAAACCTAAATATTAAACAA
>JBAXPV010000112.1:0-2117 GCA_037132075.1 Bacteroidota bacterium | reverse complement strand
ATGAAAGCCCGGCGTTTGGGTGATCCGGACAAAGAAGACATTCCGGTGGATCTGCTGGATCGCAGAACCGTCATTTACCAGCTGGACCCCGTGAAAATGGGTATCAAGAAAGTATCGCGTGAAGAGCTGTCTTCCTTTATTGACAAGCTGAATCTCTCGGAAAGCCAGACCCGTAAGCTTCAAATGGACGGTGGCATCATCGATGTAGAATTTGAGGAAGATGGACAACAAGACCCTGAGTGACGAAACAGCCGATATCCGCTATGCATCCTGGATCAAGATGATGGTGGATATGATGAAGCCCAAGAACCTGTATATTGTCGGGGGGCGTGGCGTGGCAAAGTCCACGGAAATCCTCTCTGACCGTATCATTGATGTGGTCTATGACATGCCCAGGGCAAACTTTGCCTTTATCTCTGATACCTATGCCAATTTGCTCACCAACATCATCCCCCAGATTATCGTTGGCTGGCAACGCAAGCGATTCTTTGAGGGTTTTCATTATGTTCTGGACAAGGAACCGCCTGAACACTGGGTAAAACCCTTTACACCCTGTCCATCGCATAAACACACGATATCGTTGTTCAATGGTGGGAAAATCTACCTCAAATCCCTTGACCGTCCTTCGATTAATGCCGGGATCAGCATTGCCCATATGTTTGGGGATGAAGCCAAATACCTCAAAAGGGTTAAGCTCAATAAAGCCTTACCCACGCTCAGGGGTGATGCCATCCTTTTGCAAAAGTCTCCATTTTTTATGGGCCAGAGTTTCCTTACTGACATGCCAAATACTGCCCATGGTGAAGACGACTGGATATTGTCGATGGCAGCTAAAATGGATAAGGAGCAAATCCAGAAGATCCTGCAATGTGCTATTGTGGTTAATGAATTAAACATTGAAATCTTTGAAGCACAGCAACGCAAGGCCAATAATGCTACGCTGGACTCGCTTCATGTTCAACTTAAGATATGGAAGGACAGACTATTGAGGATCCGGTATGAATCCAGTTTCTTTTATGTGGTTAGTACGCTGGCTAATATCGATATCCTTACCCTTACCTACCTGCAGAACCAGTTGGAGAGCATGGACATTGAAGAGTTCAAGTGTTCTATATTGTCATTCAAGACTGCCCTTAATCAGGGTGAACGCTTCTACTTCAACCAGGGTGAGAACAACTACTTCCGCGATGGTTACGACTATTCCTTTTATGATTCCTTTGCACTGAATGAAGTGATCAAGCCATGTTCTAAGGCATTGAGATACATTGTTCCTACCAAGCCTCTTGAGTTGGGCTTTGATCCTGGTAACATGATGTCACTGATCATTGCTCAGGAACAGGGTGACAAGCTGAGATTCCTTAAGTCGATGTACACCTTGGTACCTGAGTTCATCAATGAATTGGGAGCCAAGTTCCTTGAATACTTTTCTTCTCATCTCAATAAGGTGGTTTTTCTGCATGCTGATCGTGCTGCCAACCAGTACAACAAGAGCAAAGAGGACTTTGCCAATAAGCTCAAACGTGCCATTGAATGGCAGGACAACAAGCCCACTGGTTGGAATGTGACCCTGATGTCGGTGGGTGCCAAGAACGTGGAGCATTGGCAGGAATACCAGTTGGCAAATATCATGCTTGAAGGCAAGAACAAGGCTTTGCCGCGCATCCTGATCGATGCCTATGAGTGCAAGGAGCTCAAGAGCAGTCTTGAGTTAGCGCCAATGGATAAGATCAACAACCGCATTCAGAAGATCAAGAAGTCAGAGCGACTTGCGCTGAGTCGTTTGCCCATGGAGTCCACCAATATGAGTGATGCCTTCAAGGCTATTGTTTGCCAGACCAAATACATCAAGGCGCTCAAAGGCATGTCCATGCCTGTGGGTGATGTGAAATCCTACTAAGTATTTTTCCTATCGTTTCTTTTCACAGTGATTGAATATTGCTGTGAACCTCCATTGGTTGGAATATCATTCAGTGCCACTTATAATGTAGTGGTTGGATTTTACTGAGCCATCCACTTCGTGCCACCTCCTGCGCCCTGTATCGTCATATATCCTGTTTTGCAGCCTGTGCAATTGCCTTGCTTCGGGAGAGCGGGTCGTTCATTTACATGCGTAGTAC
>JBAXPV010000111.1:0-2268 GCA_037132075.1 Bacteroidota bacterium | reverse complement strand
GATTTACAACAGTCATTTTTAGGGGTTTTTTAGGTTGATTATCAATTAGTTAACTTTGTCATTTGGGTGTTTTTCAGCCTTAAATGGCGCAGAAGTGGCGCATTCCTGGCGCCCTTTTAACACTACTGGCTTTTTTTCTATTGTATTGTTTATCAATGATTTAAAATTCATTAATTTGCTTCTTACACTTCTGTAGCCTTGTAAAAACTTGCTACATTATGCATTTCCCAGAGCCCGATCTTCATAATTTTCCGGCAAGTCAAACGTCCCAATTGTCTTTGCTGTTTCCATCAATCGGTCGGTCAAATCCGTTTTGTTTTCTTTCTTGGTATGTCTCATTAATATGTCAAAAATGTCCGCCTTCTCATCTTTTGACAGCCTTGTTAAAAGTTCAAAATTCTCTACCTGGCTCTCATTGATTTTGCAGGGCTCGAAAAAATAGCATACCGGGACATTGAAAAACTTACTGAGCTTTTCCATTGTAGTGGCCTTCATGTTATTTACCCTTAACATGGTGTAATAGGCATTGGCTGACATTCCCAGGTAGGTGTATACCTCCTTGTCTGTCTTCTTGCGGTCAAAAGCGAGTTTGTCGACTACTAACTTAATGTTTTTCATTATGTTGGTATAATTATACCATAAATGTTGATTATTTTTTACCAAGAGTTATTATTGTGTAGACAATATTGGTACTATTGCAGTCGCAAGTATAGACATTTTTTAGATACCATTCATTTTTTAGCAATTCTTTTTCATTATTTAACTGAGATTAACTTATTGATGCTTCTAACTATCTACATGCTATTGGGTTTAACCCCAATCATTGCTTCCACAATCCAACCGAAATTTGATCCTATTCACTAAATAACTTAACCTCATGAATCCAGATACCGACCTAGAAATATTTTTTCCCGGTAAATCGCGCAGAGTAGTCAGACAACTTGACTTTGCTGCCATCAGAATTTATAACACTAAATATAAGTCAGGCGATCGTGACCAGTTCAAATCGATTGTGACAGTTTACCGGGAGACCCTTGATTTATTGGATGTCGCAAAAGGTGATCGCGTGATCCTGGCCAAAGACCCGCATACCGGAGAATACTGCATTGCTCCTATTCCGCGGAAATCGAACATGCGGGGCAATACACTGTGCGGGCCCCAGTCATGGGCGCAGCATTTTGACAGCCGATTATTATACAATAAATTGAATACCGGCTATTACAGGTTGGAAAACCCATTTCGGCACAAGCTGTCCGGATTGACTTTCTACCCTTTGACGGCTATCGGTAATGATCTGTATTCCAGTTTATAAGAAAAGACACATGTTCATTATCGAAGAATTTATTGTTTGTCCATTGACCAATAAGGTTGATGTCCGGTTACTGATGGATGCCGGCTCAGGGGAAGTGGAAGACATGAACAGCTTTCTAAACGAGAAGGATGCAATTGCCTGGATAAACTACATGAAGGTTCAGTACTTTATCCTTCGTTTCGAAAGGTGGATAAACGAGCTAAAGCTTCTTCATCAGTCAGGAAACCCTTTCTTCTACCAGACCCAGGTCCGGCAGAATGCATTCAAAATTATTAATGACTTCCACTGGAAAATTGTGGGACAACCGGCAATTTCTCAGCTCGCTGATTCCATACTTGAACTTGAGTATCTGTTTGGCCAGGTACTTCCGGCTCAATCCAGCCCAAATTACAGCACTTCCCTGAAAAAACTGGAAGGCTTCCTTTCTTTTGCCAAATCTCATACGACCCGTGCTTTGGTCATGGCCAATTAATTAAACCTTAAACCTATTTTATGCCATCACATATTTTTACAGGCTTGCCTGTAGCAAAAAACATTGCCTTGTTTGTAAAGAAAGACATGGAGAAGATGCTGGTAATCACCGCATTATCCTTTTCAATAAATAAGAAATTTATACTTCTAAATTATGGAGAACCAGGCAGGCCTTGTGGCAGCAGTACCCCGGTCACTTTTGCCCGACATGCTTTTGTCCTGGCTCAGTACCAAAGAGGTTATACTGCTTTGTTGATCGCCAACTTTCTACAGGCCAAATCAACCACCGGTATTTACTCCTCTGTTAAGGTGGCAAAAAAGCTTTTTGAGACTGATCCGGTATTCAGGGAACGGTTTAAAACAATGCTTATAAATAACGATTGATTTTTCATATTTTCTTTTTCGCCCAAAACCATGATCCCAGAAACACTTGTTGCCCAGATTAAAGAATCAATTGATATCGTTCAGCTTATCGGAGAATTTAC
>JBAXPV010000110.1:0-2554 GCA_037132075.1 Bacteroidota bacterium | reverse complement strand
TGTTACCAGAAAGCACGAATGCACAGTTTTCGGCAATTAGCAGTGCACAGTTTTCGGCAAACATGAGTGCACAGTTTTGGTTAAATTTGGATGCATGATCTTGAGTCAAAATTAGGTTAATTTGTTTTCAAAAAATGTTTTTCTATTTTCCATTCTGTAGCTTTTCCCTTCGAGCTTTATAATTTCACATCGGTATAAAATTCTATCCAAAAGAGCAGTAGTTAAAACGCTGTCTTTGAGTACATCAGCCCATTCTCTTGGTGATTTGTTGGTTGTGATCACCAGCGAAGTTCTGTCATGGAGTTCGTTAACGAGATTGAAAAAGGCCACGGCATCCTGTTGCGTTACGGGGAACATCATAATATCGTCAATAACGAGTAAGTGCGATCTCATTATCCGTTTATATTCTGTTGCTGCTGGCCTTGTTATATCTTTCATTTTCAGCACCTTGATAAGGCTTTCCATGGTCTTAAAATAAGCTCTGAAGCCTTTGTGAACGGCATCAAAACACAAGCCAGCTGCAATATATGTCTTCCCTGTTCCTGATGGACCCATAAGAATGACATTGTAGTTTTGTTCGAGCCAATTGAGTTCACGTAGCTGATTCAGTTGCTTCTTATCCAGTCCATTGGCAACTTTAAAATCATAAAGATCAAGGTTGTAACACAATGGCAAGTGGGCTTCGTGTGTCCGTTTCTGAAGATCCTTTTCCTGTCTGTGGGCAATTTCTTTCTCCATAAGGGTTTTAATGAGTTCCAAATAACTAACTTTTCCATTTTCAGCATCTGATATTATTTCATCAAGATGAACTGATAGGGCGGTTAAATTTAGGTGTTTACAATGACTTTTGATCAGTTCTGTTTTTGTCATTTGTGATAATTTGTTGATTTATAATGTCTTCGTAATCTTCTATATTACTTGTCTGTGGGCTTTGGCTGGCTTTTTTCTGATGGTCTTTGTCGAAGAGTTTTATCGGGTTTTGAGGAGTTGGTGGTTGGGTTTCCAGGATGATTACATGAAGTACCTGTTCAAATTCGTGGCCATTAAAAAGTTGGTTTTGCAAACAAAAGTTAAGCGTTTTATCAGCAACAACTTGATCTACCTCGCTCAAGGCCTTTAGGATGACCTGCAAATGGTCTCGGGTATACCTTGGGAACATCTCTCGTATTTTCTGTACAAAACCTAAAGCCAACTCCTTATTTGCAAAGCGATTAGAAGTCTTTACTATCATTTCGTTTACGCTTATGGAGGTGTCCCGTCGACGGTTGGTATTGGAAAAGGTTTGTCCCGTTTTATCGGATATTGGCCAGGTACATAACAATTTCTCTTGCAGATTGTATATCTCAAGAACGCCGTCTTTTTCTTTCACAAGAACCTGTGTTCCCTGCCCCTTGTAGGTACCCAAGGGAAGTTCATAAAAATTGCTCTTATAAGCTATATTGTTGACCTTTCTTACATTATACAGGTTCTTTTCCATGTTCTCAATGATTAAGGGTGTATAGGGATTAAGATATTCTTCCTCAATGATATACTCGCTTTCTGGGGACTTCTTTGTCACGTTGTGCGGCAGGAAATTGGCAGTTCTACTAAGCCACGCCAGGGCATCAATATTAAGCGATTCCTCATCGGTGAATAGCCTGTTGTAGAGGAAGTTTTTCTTCACATATTGAATTACATTCTCGATTTTTCCCTTGCTTTCAGGGTCGGCTTTCCTGCAAAAATGCAAGGCAAAACCTCTGGTACTAGTGTATTGTTTGAAGGTTGTCGTAAGTATCACATTGCCCAAGTTCTCATCCACTATTATCGTCCTGTCCTGGTCATAGACAAGGGTCCTGGGAATGCCCCTAAAAAAGTCAAATGCCTTCTCATGGGCTTGACAAACGGCCTGTGCCGTGAAGGGCTTGCCCAGGAACCAAATGAACTTTTTACGGCTTCTGGACAATACCATGGCGAAGAAATAAACCTTTTTCCTGCCGCCATTGCTCAACCGCATGGAGTACTCCCCAAAATCTACCTGCGCCTGTTCCCCGTAAGGCAATTCCTCTACAGAATAGTATTCCCGTGTTGGATTAACAAAAGGCAGGTTGTGTTTCTGTCGGACAAAAATCACAAAGTTGTAAACTGTTCGAGCACTCACCTGTGGAAAATCGGGGTGATGCTCCTTGAGCCAGTCGTGGATCTGGGCAGCAGAGGTGTCCTGGAAATCAGTAAGCTTCTGCTTTACAAAAGACTCATAAGGGTCCAATAGTTTGTCCCTTTGACAGCAGGCAAGCAGAAAACACTCGTATTCCTGCTCTGACATCCCAAGGTATTTCTTTACCGTTCGGCGGTTCACCCCAAACGCTCGGGCGATTCTAGAATCGCTAAAACCGAGTAATCCTAATCTGTTAATCTCGTAATACATGATCCATCTGTTTAAGTCCTTCTGTGTCATTGAGGTTGGGGTGTTAATACCAACCGAAATAACGCCAATTTTGACTATCTGAAGGGATTTGAGTTTGCCCAATTGGGCAAACTCAAATCCCTTGAATCATGCATCCTTATTTACCGAAAG
>JBAXPV010000109.1:0-2660 GCA_037132075.1 Bacteroidota bacterium | reverse complement strand
GCACTCGAAGGTAGCCCTGTAGATTTTCAGCTGTCTACCCCCTGAACAGTAACAAGTAAAGCGGGAAATCGGGATCACCGGGATGTCTTTGAAAGAACTTCAAAACCATCAGAGGGAACTCAATGCAGTGATGTTGCACATGAATCCCAATATCCCTCAATACAAAATCCTTCAGGCAGAACTTCGTGCCACCAACGCAAGAGTCACTGAGTTGCGTAACGGTGCCAGGGAAATGCCTTCAGCCATGCAGCGAATGGGTGACAGTTTTAATCGTTACCAGAGTGTGGCCATGGCAGCAGGAGTAGCACTGATGGGTTTGGTCTATACCTTCAAAACCTTTATCCAGGGTGGTGCCGACCTTTCTGATTCTCTGGCTGATATTCAGAAAACAACCCAAATGAGTGCTTCTGAAGTGAAGAACCTCAATGCTGAGTTGGGTAAAATCGACACCCGCACTTCCCGTAAAGAGCTTCGGGATATGGCTGTGGTGGCAGGTCAGCTTGGGATTTCCAAAGACTCAATCTATGATTTCGTTAAATCTGTCGATGTCCTGAACGTTGCTCTCGGAGACGAGATTACCGGCGGTGCCGGAGAGGTCGCCCGGGTAATGGGTACGCTGCGCAACGTTTTGACTGACCTCAAATCCAACCGGGTTGACCAGGACATGATGCGCATCGGGGATGCCCTGAACGAATTGGGTAAAGCCGGATTCGCAACGGCACCCGTGATTGCAGACTTCGCCAACAGAATCGGTGGTATCGGCATCCCACTGGGATTGACCTCTGATGAGATCCTTGGATTGTCGGCTACCTTGCAGGAGTTGAATGTCAATACTGAAAGAGGTGGAACTGCCATTGGCAGGATCCTCCAGAAGATGACAAGAAACACGGAGGATTTTGCCAAAGTAGCAGGAATGCCAGTGAAGGAATTTACCAATCTGGTAAACTCTGACCTTATGGGTGCCTTCATTAAAGTAGTGGAAGGTTCAAAAAGAGGTGGTACCAGTGCAACCGCCCTTTCTGGCATTATCAAAGAACTCGAGGTCCAGGGTGCCGGTGCCTCTGAGGTGTTCGCCAAACTGGGCAATAACGTTGCCATGCTTCATGAGAAGATGGACCTTGCCGGGAAAACCCTGCAAGCTTCGACATCCTCTACCGATGAATTCAACATCAAGAATCAAACCCTCGGGGCCATCGTTGATAAACTGATCAAGTCGTTCTACGGCCTGATCATGCTCCCTTCCCTGCAGGAGTTCTTCAAATCCCTTGTGATGGCTGCCGTCAATTTAGTTGCCTGGTTTAAAGTCCTTCCGGAAACCATTGAGAAATATCGCGTTACACTTATTCTTCTCGCTGGTGCCCTGGGTGTTTGGATTGCAGCCATCACCCGGGAAATACAAGTCAAACTCATTAATAACATCGTTGACAAGGAAGGCTGGCTGCTTCGTAATGCAAACCTGGTCACCACCAAAATTGCCACCGCCTGGGAGCGGCTTTACACCTTTGCCAAATCAGAAGGCACTTTTGCCACCAAGGCTGCAACGGCTTCTCAATGGCTTTGGAATGCAGCCATGACTGCCAACCCCATTGGTGTTATTATCGGCCTTGTCACCGCAGCAGTGGCGGCTATCAAGGCTTATGACAAGTACAATGCCGAGTCCATAAGAATAGAAGAATACAAAGCCGATGCCCTGAGCAGGACAAACGTGCTTACCCTGGCTGCCAAAGCCAAAACAGACATTTACTCTGCATCAATCCGGGCCATGAATAACCTTTCGCGAGACAAGAAAGACTCCTTGCGGGAGGAAATTGAACTGATGGTTAAAAGCAACTCGGTTGAGCTGGAAAGCCTCAAACTCAAACGCCAGACCATTTTTGCCGACGGGATGAAACTGTCCCTCTGGCAGAAAATGGGTGTTGCCCTGGATGCAACAGACATGACTGATGCTATGATTCAAAATTCAAAAGAAGCGGTCAAAGACATTGATGAAAGCATCAAAGCCTATGAGCAAAACATCTCGGTCGCCATTGATCAGAAGAAAACCCTGGATGATGTTCTTAATGCAGAAGCCCAGGGCGATGCCATCGGTACTGCTACTATCGAGGAAATGGATGCCAAGATGTCGAAGTACCAGGTTGCCCTACGAAATGTGATCAAAGACTCTGAGGATTATGTCAGAATTCAAAACAAGATCAAAGCCCTCAATAAGCTTCGCAGTGATGATTCACCGGAAACTCCCGTTGACGACAAAGCTGCCAAGGCTGCTGCGAAACAGGCCAAACTGGTGGATGAATACATGAAGCTGATGGAGGACCTGTCGAGCTTTGATCAAAAACAGCTTGAAGATCGTACCGACCGCTTCACCAAAGAGGTTTACGCCGTGGAACGGAAGTACGAAACAGAGATTGAAAAGGCAAAGAAGTTTCTCAAGGAAAGTGAAAACCTTTCTCCCAAACAAAAACGGACCATTGAGCAAAGTATAGAAGTCCTCAATGTTCAAAAGGAACAGGCCGTCAAAGATGAACTGCTAAAACAGGAAACGGTTTATACCAGTGATGTCCTGCTTATCCGCAATAAACTCAAAGCCTCTCAACTGATTGGTTATGAAAAGGAATTGCAGGAAATTGAAAACACCTATGAAGCCAAGATCACTGCTGTTT
>JBAXPV010000108.1:0-2750 GCA_037132075.1 Bacteroidota bacterium | reverse complement strand
TCCCCTTCTTAAAAGAACTCAGTTGTCCTGATGAATTGAAGATCCTGGTTGCGGATATGTTCACACAGAACGACCGCTTCCGGGATTCTCACGAGTTGTTGTTTTTGGCTGAAACCCCGGAAGTAGAATCTTTTGCAGCCATCAACTGTGTTGAAGGATACCTGGCTAATAGGGAGATTTGGTTGGAATTAAACTTTTTCAAGGCGCATGGAAAAATCCTTGGGGATCATCCGATTTTTGAAATACGGCAGAAAGCAGAAGAATTGCGTAAATGCAATTCCTCTGAGTTGTCACGCAAACGCGCCAATATGTATATCAATTTGACGAAGACCAAAAAGTCTTTGACAAAAAATGACACCCCCAGAAATACCGAGAAAAGAATCCGCTCGGTGACAGTAAAAACCAGATTGATCGCAGAAATAGACAACATACTTAAAAACAGATAATGTCACTATTCAAACTTTCTGACTTAAATCAAGAAACTGTCGCCACCTCCGGAATCCTAAAATCTAAATTTTATGATGTCCACCTGGCTAAAGTGGAAAGCATCAAATCTCTGGTCGGTAATGTGCCAGCCCCCGGAGAATGCTTTTTCCTTTGGACCGTCAAAAGCTTTAATGCCTACACCTTTATTCCCTTTTTCGTCAAAGAGCATAAGGTCATTAACGAACTGATCTTATCTACTTACAGCATTAGCAATAGAATCCTTGAATCCCTTACTCATCTTTTAGAAAAAGGGAAAGTAGAAAAGGTTCACATACTTATCAGTGATACCATCAAATTCAGACTGCCCAAGGTACAAGAGCAGCTGGTCACCCTTTGCAAGCAAAGACCCCACCAATTCAGCGTTGACTATGCCTGGAACCACTCAAAAATATGTCTGATGCTTACCCCACAAGGCTCATTCCTTGTGGAAGGCTCAGGCAATTTCTCTGAAAACGCACAGCACGAACAATACCTTTTCCTTAACATCAAAGAAGTCTATGACTTCCGCAAACAAGAAATCTATGGAATTATCACAGGAACAAAAAGCTGAGATAGAAGACCTCTCGGGTGCCGGGTTCAACCCCAAAAAAATCAGCATGATCATGAACTTGCCGTGGTTGGAAATCAAGCACTGGTATTCAGAGCCAGACTCAGAATTCAGATACCACTATGACAGAGGCATGCTGCTTAATGAAGCCGCCAGGGACAAAGAAGTTAATGCTTCCGCAAAAAATGGCTCCATTACAGCAATACAACTTCTTGAATCAAAATTGCGATCACGCAAACTTGACGAACTAAGAGAAAGGTTACTCAATGGAGATAAGTAAAATTGATCATATAAAACTTCAATTGTGGATCGAAACCGGCAAATCTGACCAGACACCGGCTGATATGATAAAATACCTTGACCGCCTGGAAATGGTCCGTTCTCTTATCTCAAAATATGAGAGTCCTGCTTACATCACCAAGATTCTGATGAAACTTGATGATGGCTATTCCCGTACTGGCGCACAACTTCTTATTGCAGAGTCAATAAACTTTTTTTATTGCTCCAATGACATCAAGAAAGAGGCTTGGCGCAATATCTATGCTGAAAGGCTTGATAATGCTGCCCTGGTATGCTGGGAGGATAACGACATGGACGGCTACAAAAGGATGATAGAAGCTGCCATGAAAGCCCGCAGACTTGACCAAGCAGACAAAGAAGATATTCCCTACGACTTGCTCAATCAAAAGACAATTCTCTATCAACTTGACCCTGAGAAAATGGGTATCAAGAAAGTTGATCGCACTCTTTTGGCAGAGTTTAT
This sequence comes from Bacteroidota bacterium, assembly GCA_037132075.1. Classification (GTDB taxonomy): domain Bacteria; phylum Bacteroidota; class Bacteroidia; order Bacteroidales; family CAIXZF01; genus JBAXPV01. Next base: position 954 of record JBAXPV010000108.1, on the reverse strand, counting down.
AGATAAACTCCCACTGGAAGAAGTTCAGAAAAGTAAATTACGCAGCGACGGTGGCATTGAAAACGTATGCTGGACAGAAGAAGATGGAACCGAACAACAAAGCTGAGACAACGGATATTCGCTACGCATCATGGATAAAAATGATGGTAGACCTGATAAAACCAAAGAATCTTTATATTGTTGGTGGCCGTGGCGTGGCCAAGTCCACCGAGATCCTGGCAGACCGCATCATTGATGTGGTCTATGACATGCCCCGGGCCAACTTTGCTTTTATCTCAGATACCTATGCCAACCTTCTGACCAATATCATTCCTCAGATCATCGTAGGCTGGCAACGTAAAAAGTTCATTGAAAACTATCATTACTGCCTCGACAAGGAGCCACCGGATCACTGGACTAAGCCATACACGCCATGTCCATCGCATAAGCACACCATATCAATTTTCAATGGTGGGAAAATCTATCTCAAATCCCTTGACAGACCCTCCATTAATGCCGGGATCTCAATTGCTCATATGTTTGGTGATGAAGCCAAATACCTTAAACGTCAGAAGCTCAATAAAGCATTGCCTACACTAAGAGGTGATGCCATTCTTTTACAGAAATCATCTTTTTTCATGGGGCAGTCATTCCTTACGGATATGCCTAATACAGCCCATGGCGAAGATGATTGGATTCTGACTATGGCTGATAAGATGGACAAGCAGCAAATACAAAACATACTCCAATGTGCCATTATCGTAAATGAAATAAATATTGAGATATACGAGTCTCAGTTGAATGGCTCGAGTACAAGCGCCCTCGACATTCAACTTCAGGTGTGGCAGCAAAGACTATTGAAACTCAGGTATGAATCAAGTTTCTTCTATGTAGTAAGTACCCTGGCTAATATCGATATTCTTACACTCACCTATCTGCAAAACCAGTTGGAGAGTATGGATATAGAAGAATTCA
>JBAXPV010000107.1:0-2772 GCA_037132075.1 Bacteroidota bacterium | reverse complement strand
TATATCTCCCGATTATTTTTTTCGCGTTTTTCAGATAAAATCCTAAACGTTATGGGCAACTTTAAGTCAAAAACTGACATGAAAAATCTCATTTCTTTTCTTTCACTGTTGTTTATAAGTCCTTTCTGTCTTTGCCAGAATGTAATTCGGACAGATACAACGATAATCCAAACTATTAGTGTAAAGGAATCATTTGAATTAAGATTTGAGGATTGGCCTGGAACAGGTTGCGGATGGTATCTTCCTGAGAATAATGATTCTACTCAAGTGACAATACATCTAAGAAAAGAAGAGTTAATGGAGGGCTATGGTCCCATAGGAGGGAAATACATTTCTACATATGAGTATACTGGAATGACTAGAGGGACTTTCCTCCTCGAATATTCATATGGGAGACCATGGTTGAAAGAAAAACTTAGAAAATGTAACTTGAAAATTATAGTAAAATAAAAAAGCTGCCCATAATCGAGTAGACGGCCCCGCCAGCTTTCACTGACGGGGAGCGCCTCTCACACCACTGTACGTACGGGTCTCGTATACAGCGGTTCATTAAGATGTGGAGCAATTTGTTCGTAAAGAGTGTACATCGCCTCATATCCCCTTTTCTTCAAGCGTTCTAGAGTAATCGTAGTCCCTAGGATAGGGCTTTGAGCAACTGCCCATCCTCCCATTCTGGTTCTGCTCCATGAGTAAGCATTATCCGGTTTGACACCCAGGCGGAGAAGGTTTTTCCTTTTCCTTTCGGGCTTCTTCCAATGATGCCAGATACAATACCTAAGCCGATTTCGTATCCACCCATCGAGGTCTTTGAGTTTGCCTGAGATACTTGCCATACGGAAGTATCCGAGCCATCCTCGCTGAACTTCTTTAAGTCTGTGGATGCGTTCGTCAAAGGAGCATGGAGTAGTCTTTCTTGTGATAGTTTTAAGCTTTTGTTTGAGTGATTTCCAGCTCTTTTCGCTGACGACCAGTTGGTATTGTCCGCTCGCGCCCTTTTCAAACGTAGGCACAAATCCGTACCCAAGAATTGTAAAGTTTACAGGTTTGCGTATTCCGCTCTTCTCCCGGTTGATGGGTAGTTTCAACTTGTTCTTCAGGAACAAGTATATCTTGTTCCCTGTTTCCCGGGCTCTCAGATTCCCTTTGGTATAAATACTAAAGTCATCTGCATAGCGGACATAACGAAGTTCTCGTCTGTCCATTTCCTTGTCCAGTTCATTGAGCATGATGTTGGATAGTAATGGACTGAGCGGGCTTCCCTGCGGCACGCCTTTTCTTCGCTTGACTAATTTCCCATCTATCAGGATGGGTGCCCTCAGCCATTTGCGAATAAGACGTAATGTAAGCGGGCATTTGATCTTACGGTACAGAAGCTGCAACAGAATACTGTGATCAACTTCATCAAAGAAGGTTTTCAGGTCGATGTCGACAATGTGACGATAACCTGAGTTAATGTACTCCAGTGATTTCAATACCGCTTGCTGTGCGTTTCGATTGGGTCTGAACCCATAGCTGTAGTCTTCAAACTCCATCTCAAACTTGATGGCGATTACCTGTCCAACCGCTTGTTGTAATAGGCGGTCTAAGACGGTGGGAATGCCCAAAAGGCGGGTCTTCCCATTGCTCTTGGGTATCGCTACCCCCCGGATGGCTTGTGGCAAATATTTCCCCTGACGAATTTCAGATTCTATGCGTTCCCTGTTTTTAGTAAGGTAATCGTACAGTTCCTGCACTGTCATCCCATCCACGCCGGGCGAACCCTTGTTCGACCTGACTTTCCGGTATGCTTGTGTAATGTTCCTCCGGTTTAGTACTTGTTCAATCATCCTGTATTCTTTACTGTTTCTGCTCTGCTCCGCTTATAACAGGGCTGGCAAGCCTCCCTGCTGCATTTGGAGCATCCTAATGTTCAGCCCTTCACCGTTCTGTGAGACCTTCTGCGGTATCTGTTCGCAGCTCGTATTCCCCGACTACTATGGCCTCTGCTGACCTCTTGGCTTAGCCAACACGTGGCTTCCAAGATCTCCCCTGGTAAGAGTCATTTCCTTCCTCCGATCGCTGCGGCATCTACAATAGGGCGATATTGTAACGATTGGACTTCACAAAGCTGTGCTTGCTCATCCTCGCTGTATTGCCTCCTATGCCGTTCCTGTTCGTCAGTACCGGATTTTGCAGTCTCGCTGCCTTCAGTGCATGTCTCACGACAGACCACCTTGCGACTTGCTAGTGCTTTCCCGCTTTAATCAGGACGCACAAGGGACTTACACCCTCTGGAAAAACGTACACTAATTGTTTCGCCTTCGAAAAGAAAATTTGTATATTTGACTTTTTCAAACAGCTTACAACAAGTGTGCGCTGCATGACCCATGCAGGGCACACACGAGCCTGCAAGCTCAAGGCGGGGTTAATCGGTAGCCATAGATTGCGAATGCTTATAAACATGATTGTTAAATTAAACTGCTCATTTCTAAAACCCGCCATGCGCCTGCAGGCCAAACCGTTATGCTTTAGTTTAAAAGATTATATTTAGGAAAATTGAATAAGCTCAATAAACAACAACAACAAAGACCTTCTAACTGACAGGTGTTTCACATCAGCATGATTTGGACCATCTAAGATTAAAAATTCTTCTCGATGTGACATCAAGACTTCCAAGATTCTACGGCCTATGAAATTTGACCAAAGCATAATCGAGTAGACGGCCCCGCCAGCTTTCACTGACGGGGTGCGCCTCTCACACCACTGTACCCTTCGACAAGCTCAGGATAAACT
>JBAXPV010000106.1:0-2952 GCA_037132075.1 Bacteroidota bacterium | reverse complement strand
TTATTCCCTAACTTTGGTTGGTTAACATGTTAATAACCCCTGAACAGTAACCTTCAGACATGCTAAACCTGGAGATGGATGTCAGCAATAATTTTAATCCAATGCAACTGGAGGTGTATAACTCTTTATCACAACAAATCAGTACAGAGTATATTGCACCTTTTCAGGGTCTTGTACGGTATAATGTACAGGAACTTGCGGAGGGACTTTATTTCGCAGTCTTTAAAGATAAAGGCAAGGTGGTGGGTAAGGTTAAATTTGTTGTGGCACGGTGATGTTTGATTGGAGGATGCTGGGGTTTGTTAATAAGAAAAATGGCTGAGGGCTATTAGACTGAAGGCTGTTGGGCTTCAGCCCTCAGCCTAATAGCCTTCAGCCTTTCTTCGATCACGCCATCCTTCGACTCCGCTCAGGATGACTTCATTACCTCATATCCTTCCGATCCGCCCTCGGATAATCAATATTGTAATGCAAACCCCGGCTTTCCTTGCGCTTTTCAGCGGCTCGGATCACGCTCCAGGCCACATTGATGAGGTTTCGTAATTCACAAATCTTCTCTGTCAGGACTGACCTGTCATACAGCTCTTCTGTCTCATGAAAGATGATCTCCAGGCGGTCTTCGGCACGTTTAAGCCGGAGGTTAGAGCGAACAATGCCGACATAACTCGTCATGATCGACTGAAGTTCTTTCATGGATTGTGTAATGAGAATCATTTCCTCATTTAAAACCGTTCCTTCGGCATTCCAGTCAGGAATAGAGCGCTCAATTGCTGTCTTTGGCAGATATTCCACTGCTTTTACTGAAGCCCGATGAGAGAACACCAGGGATTCCAGCAAAGAATTCGATGCAAGCCTGTTGGCGCCATGCAGGCCGGTGGATGCACATTCCCCGGAAGCAAAGAGATTCTTTATCGAGGTTTTGGCCCATTCATCGACTTTAATTCCTCCGCAAAAATAATGCGCTGCAGGAACAACAGGGATCATATCGCGTCTGATGTCAATCCCGATAGACAGACATTTTGCATAAATACTTGGGAAATGGCCAAGGAGAACGTCTTTGGAGATATGACGAGCATCAAGATAAACATAATCATCACCACTGACCTTCAGATAGTTATCAATCCCACGAGCCACGGTATCTCTGGGTGCCAGGGAACCTCTGGCGTCATATTTGTTCATAAATTCTTTTCCCTCCTGGGTTTTCAGGATGGCACCTGCCCCCCTGAGCGCCTCGGAAATTAAAAAAGAGGGGCGCTCTGAAGGATTGTACAAGGAAGTGGGATGAAACTGAACAAACTCCATATTCTCAACCGTACCCTTAGCCCTGTATACCATGGCAATGCCATCACCGGTGGCAACCAGGGGATTGGTCGTCAGGCTGTAGGTATTCCCAGCTCCGCCAGTGGCAACCATGGTAAATTTTGATAAGATCGTATGGATCTGGTTGGTCTCTTTTTCAAGAACATAAACCCCATAGCAACAGATATCTTCCATAGTTCTGTCAACATAAATACCCATATGATGCTGGGTGATCAGGTCGATGGTGAAATGATCCTCGAGTATTTCGATATTCGGATGACTGTATACCTGGCTTAACAATGCCCTTTCAATCTCCGCTCCTGTCTGATCTTTATGGTGCAATACCCTGAATTCGCTATGCCCCCCTTCTTTTGCCAGGTCATACTGTCCGGATGCTGTCTTGTCGAACTCCACACCCCAGTCGGTGAGCTCTTTAAACCGCTCTCCGGCCTCACTGATGGTCATCCTGACGATTTCTTCGTTGCACAGGTCATCACCTGCTGCCAGGGTATCCTGTATGTGTTTCTGAAGTGTATCCGGGTTGTAAGTTACAACAGCAATACCACCCTGGGCATATCGGGTGGCGGTGTCGTCGGCTTTGGCTTTGGTGACAATACAAACCTTGCCGTGGGGTGCTACTTTAAGGGCAAAACTCAGGCCGGCGATGCCGGAACCCAAGACTAAAAAATCAACTTCTTTACGCATGGATCATGCTTAATATTATAGTCCCAACAAACTCAAATTCGGATCTTTCCCTCCAAATAACATCTTTACAGGATTCTCCAGCATCTCTTTTACCCTGACCAAAAAAGAAACAGACTCACGCCCGTCGATAACCCGGTGATCGTAAGATAGTGCGACATACATGATCGGACGAATCTCAACTTTGCCGTGGATTGCCACGGGTCTTTCTACAATATTATGCATGCCAAGTATGGCAGATTGTGGTGGATTTAAAATAGGTGTCGACATCATTGACCCAAAAACACCGCCGTTGGTGATGGTAAAAGTACCGCCACTCATTTCTTCAAGTGTGATCTTGTTGTTCCTGGCTTTCCCGGCCAGCTCTTTCACTTTGGCTTCAATCTCTACGATACTCAAGGCTTCTGCATTACGAATTACAGGAACCACAAGGCCTTTGGGAGCACTCACGGCAATCCCCAGGTCAACATAGGCCGGGATTAATAAGTCTTCACCATCAATTTGTGCGTTTACCATGGGGAATTCCTGAAGGGCTATGGCAACTGCTTTTGAGAAAAACGACATAAAGCCAACACCAAAGCCATATTTCTCCTTAAATTTATCATTATACTGAGCCTTGATCCCCAGGATTGCACTCATATCGACTTCATTAAAAGTCGTGAGCATTGCAGTATGATTCTTTACTTCCACCAGTCGTTGCGCCAGTTTGAGACGCAGCATGCTCATCTTTTTCCGCTCAATATCGCGGGAAGTCACTGACACGGCAGTGAATGACTTAGTGCCTCCCACACTTAATGAAGTAATCTCTTCGATATCCTTTTTCCCGATCCGGATGGATTTTAACATCTGAGCCACCTGGTCTTCGCTCAGTTCTTTTTCCTGCATGAGTTTGGGGGCGACGGGGGCGATCAGCGGCGGGGCCATCAGCGGGACGACGGTTACAGGAAGCAA
>JBAXPV010000105.1:0-2960 GCA_037132075.1 Bacteroidota bacterium | reverse complement strand
ATCATTCTTTATCTTTGATTGGTTAACTTGTTAATAACCCCTGAACAGTAACAAAGAAACTTTGAATAGCCCTGATCTGGAGTTATACTTTAATTCCCAATCTTTACCTCCATTGGAAGTTTTTATGAGTTTCCCTGTTGGAGAAGAGCTATTTGGAGCGACGATGACAGCCAGATTTCTGTCATAATAATCAATTCCAAGAAGCCACATACCGCCAGGACCTGCTGAAGTTTGTTTTGTCCATGATGCTCCGCCATTAGTCGTTATAAAAATGCCATCATAATCAAATGCTCCCCACCAGGTTTGTGCATCTAACATAGCCAGGCAATTAATGTCGGCTCCTCCGGTACCACCTGTGCTAGGTACTGAATCATTTTTCCAGCTTGCTCCGGCATTATTACTGAAAATATAATGTGAGTGCTGTCCATAAATAAGTATGTGGTTATTATCGGAAGCTTTTACACCAATCCATTCATTCTGATTAAAATTATCTCCAGGGATGATGGAATCCCATGTTTGACCGCCATCTGTCGTACGGGCTATAAAACCACTATACCCGTTACTTACAGGAAACCCTCCGACAACATAGGCAGTTTGTGGATTTATGGCATGAATTCCCTGCATCAATCCATTGTGGAAGAAAATAGTGTCAAATACGGTCCAGGTATTGCCACCATCCTTTGAGTTAATTACAGTTCCGTTCTCGCCGCTTATCCAAATATCATTAGATCCCGCCAGGGAGATGGATTGAAGGGGTGTTGACGGCGCGATTGATGGAATCGTGATGCGAGCCCATGTTTTGCCGCCATCATTGGTTTTGATAATGCTGCAATTCGTACCCACAGCCCATACAATATTGGTATCAACAGCCCATACATCAAATAGGCTAATGCCCTGAAGAGCAGGAGAGCCTTCACCCTGCCTTAACCATGTATTGCCGCCATCAGGTGAAAACAAAATCATTCCATAGGTTGTGCTGTCTTCAACACCGACTACCCAGGCATAATTTTTTTTAACAGGAGTCAATTCCTGGGTGTCACTTTTTTTCTTGCATCCGTAATGGAACATCGCAAGACTTGCCATCGCTAATAAAAAAATGAAAGTGGATTTCTTTTTTGTTGTCATGATACATGTAATTTAGTGGCTTAAATGTTATGGTTTTTTATTTATTTCCTTTAGAATCCGTAAAGCTTCCTCAACGTGTTTTTCGGCCCGTATTTGTGAATTGAAAATATAGATAACTTTTCCTTCCTTGTTTATTACGTAAGTAACTCTGCCAGGAATCAAGCCAAATATGTTACCCGGAACACCAAATAATTTACGCACTTTATTGCCCGGATCGCTTAGCAATGTGTAATTCAGCCTGTGCTTTTTAGCAAATTCGAGATGGCTTTCAATTGATTGTGCACTGATCCCAATAATCATGGCATTGGCATCTGCAAATACTTCAAATTGGTCGCGAAACGAACATGCTTCTTTGGTGCAACCCGGACTGTCATCTTTGGGATAGAAATAGATCACCATGTTTTTTTTACCCAGCACTGAGTCGATTGAGAACAATTGGCCATGCTGGTCTTTTAATTCAAATTGTGGAACATTACTCCCAATAACTAATTTTTCCATTTTTTCGGAATTTGTATCAAATGTTAAATATGCAATAAACATAAGCACGTAAGCGCTCAGATAGAACAGGTAAAAGTTTCTGAACTTTATGTATTTTTGATTGTCGGGAAAGACATTCCCAAAAAGACCTTTAATTTCTTTCCGGAAAACCGGCTTAATGTTAATCATCCAACTATCGGTTTGGTATACCATTTTTCGGAATTTGTTTCTGTAGATGCTTAATGGCAAACCCCAACCGATAAATAGTATGAGCCAGATATTTTTAATGATAAAATCCATTGTTGTTTATTTTTTAGGAAACCAGGGAAGAAATGAACTGGTTTTTTCTATGTATTCCTGATATTGGGGCTTAGACTTGTTTAAGGTTTTTTCGAGCAAGGCCACACCCGATACTTTGATAATCAGTAAAGTCATTACAACGGAACCAATAATTTGCCAATAACTTCCCGCTGCAATACTGAAAAGTGCATAGGCCCACCATACCACCGAATCGCCAAAATAATTAGGATGCCTTGTGTATTTCCAAAACCCCCTATGTAAAACCTGTCCTTTGTTGTTTGGATCACGCTTAAAACGGGACAATTGAAAATCGCCGCCTGTTTCAAAAGCAAAACCAATCAGCCATAGTATAATTCCAAGGTAATCGAGCAGAATTAGATTTCCTGGTTGCATACTAGTGTCTTGACAAGTTAATATATTAACATTATCTTTGTGGAATAAAACCTGCAGAGCCATGAAAAATGTATCATTCAAATTAAAACCAAAAGATCGTGAGTTCTTAATCAACTTGACAAAGACCGGGCATCGTAATTCACGAGAATTCGAAAGAGCCTATGTTTTGTTGGCTATTGACAAAGGTAAAAAAAATGATGAGATTACTGATTTTTATGATGTTAGTAGAATTACAATCTGGAGAGTGAAAATGAAATATTTGGAGTACGGTGTTGAAGAGGCCATTAAAGATGAGCCGAGGCCAGGCCAACCGTTAAAATATGATGAAAAGGATAATGCCGAGGTAATTGCAATGGCCTGTACAAAGGCTCCTGATGGAAGAGCCCGATGGACTCTTCGACTACTGGAGAAGACATTAAAAGAGGATAAGGGCATTAATATCAATCGCGAAACAATACGGTTGTTGCTAAAAAAAACGAATGTAAGCCTTGGCTGAGAAAGATGTGGTGTATTACTGAAATCACCCCTGAGTATAGAAAACGAATGTATCGAGTGTTAAATTTGTACAATAAACCCTATAACCCAGCCTTCCCAGTGGTTTGCTTTGACGAATGTTACCAGAAAGCACGAATGCACAGTTTTCGGCAATTAGCAGTGCACAGTTT
>JBAXPV010000104.1:0-2981 GCA_037132075.1 Bacteroidota bacterium | reverse complement strand
GCCAATACGACCAAGCCTTAGGATTCTCTTTTACCATTTTTTGTCCTTTAGAATAGACCTTCCTGCAATTATCATTGCATCATGAAAGGTCGTTTCTCCGAAGATGAGCTGCAGTTTATTAATGAAGTACTTCACAAGCACGGGGAGTACGTCAAATCCTTGCTTAAAGCGGACATAAACACCAAGAGACTCATCAAGAGCCGGGATCTTCGCGCATCAATAAAAAATCAAGACCAGGTTTATGGGGAAAGCCCTGTCCTCCAAATGTCGTTCCTGGGTTACGGTCGTGCCATTGAAATCAACTGGCATAAAAAGTCAGGCAATAGCCTTGGCATGCTGATGGGTAGCTCCAATCGCCAAACTTTGGGTAAGAAAAAGAAGAAGAAAAACACCCGATGGTATTCCCGGAATGTTTACGGCACCTTGAATAATCTCATAGCAATCCTGCTATACGAGTATGCTGATCATGTGAGAGAAGCAATCAAAGACAATTTAGAAACAAACGTATGAGCCTTAGAATTGACAAAGTTCAGTTGGAGATCATCATCAACAATGATGAAGCCCGAAAGCGCCTTCGCGCACTTGACACTGACATTAAGACCCTCTCAAAAGAACTTGCTAGACTGCCGGAGGGGACAGAGGAGTTTATTGCCAAGTCAGCTCAGTTAAAGTCAGTTGAGGCTGAATACGAAAAGCTGAAACGTGAAATCGGTATCACCGGAATGTCTTTGAAGGAACTCCAAAACCACCAGCGAGAACTGAATATGGTTATGCTGCACATGGACCCAAGAATTCCGGAGTATAAAATCCTGCAAAGAGAATTAAGGGAAACGACCACCCGGGTAAACGAACTTCGCAACGGTGCCAGGCAAATGCCAACCACGATGCAGCAGTTAGGTGATAGTTTCAACAGGTACCAAAGTGTCCTTATGGCTGCCGGTGTCGCCCTGATGGGAATCATCTACACCTTCAAAACCTTTATCCAGGGTGGCGCAGAACTTTCCGACAGCCTGGCGGATATTCAGAAGACAACAAATATGACAGCTCAGGAGGTGAAGAACCTTAATTCTGAGTTAGGCAAGATCGACACCAGGACTTCACGAAAAGAACTCCGCGACATGGCAATTGTGGCAGGACAATTAGGGATTGCCAAGAAAGACATCTATGACTTTGTGCAGTCGGTCGATGTCCTGAATGTCGCCCTGGGTGATGAGATTACTGGTGGTGCCGGTGAAGTGGCAAAGGTAATGGGTACGCTGCGCAATGTCTTGACCGACATGAAATCAACAAACGTCAGTCAGGATATGATGCGTATTGGGGATGCTATCAACGAACTCGGTAAAGCTGGCTTCGCCACTGCACCGGTGATCGCTGACTTTGCCAACAGAATTGGTGGTATCGGTATTCCCCTGGGGCTTACCTCTGATGAAATCCTCGGTTTGTCTGCAACGCTCCAGGAATTAAACATCAACACCGAAAGAGGTGGGACCGCCGTTGGCAGAATCCTCCAAAAAATGGCTCGCAATACCGGGGATTTCGCCAAAGTTGCCGGGATCCCCATCAAAGAATTTACCGACATGGTGAATACAGACCTCATGGGCGCTTTCATCAAAGTGATGGAAGGCACCAAGAGAGGTGGTATCAATGCTACTGTTCTGGCCGGAATCATCAAAGAGCTGGAAGTCCAGGGAGCAGGTGCCTCGGAGGTTTTCGCAAAACTCGGAGGGAATGTTGCTATGCTGAACGAGAAGATGGATCTTGCAGGAAAGACCTTGCAAAGTTCAACCTCTTCCACCGACGAGTTTAACATCAAAAACCAGACGATGGGTGCCGTGGTGGATAAACTTGTCAAGTCCCTTTACGGTCTGATCATGTTGCCATCGCTTCAAGAACTCTTCAAAGGGATGATCATGGCCACAGTTTCCCTTGTCGCCTGGTTTAAAGAACTTCCACAAACCATCGAGAAATATAAAGTTGCCCTAACTTTACTCGGTGCTGCAATCGGGATCTGGATTGCATCTGTGACCAGGGGAATACAAGTCCAAATCTGGAATAACCTTGTCACCAAAGAAGGATGGTTACTCAGTTCCGCAGACTTAGCCTTGTCAAAACTAAGAACAGCCTGGGAAAGGCTTTACACCTTTGCCAAGTCCGAAGGTACTATTGCAACCAAGGCTGCAACCGCTTCTCAGTGGCTCTGGAACGCTGCCCTGGCAGCTAACCCAATTGGGTTACTTATTGGCCTGTTTGCATTAGGAGTGGCTGCTATCAAGGCCTATGACAAGTATAATGCAGAGTCAGTGGTAATAGAAGAGCAAAAATCTGACGCGCTCATAAAGGTCTCGGTACTTACCAGCACTGCCAAGGCACATACCGATTCCTACGCCGCTTCGATACGTGCCTTGAATAATCTCTCCCGGGATAAGAAGATTTCCCTCAAAGCAGAGATTGACCTTATGCTTGAAAACAACAAAGCAGAACTCGAGAGTTTGAAGTTGAAGCGCCAGCTGATCTTTGCCGAGTCTTTGAAGTTGACGCTATGGCAAAAACTGGGCTATGCCATTGGTGGTTTGAATGGCAAGGCCGCAGAAGATATTGTCGACAATGCCAACATGGCCGTCAAAGACCTGGACGAAACCATCAAGGCCTATGAACAGTCTGTATCTGTTGCCATTGATCAGAAAAAGACCCTTGATGATATTCTTAATGCAGAAGCCCAGGGCGATGCCATCGGGATCTCGTCATTGGAGGAAATGGATGCCAAGATGTCGAAATACCAGATTGCACTGCGCAACCTGACAAAAGGTGGCGAAGATTATCTCCGGGTTCAGCAAAAGATCAAAGACCTAAATAAGTTGAGAAATGTCGACACCCCAGACTCCGCGCCTGATAAATCAAACGAAAAGGCTTTGAAAGATCGCAATATGCTTTTGGAAGAGTACCAAAGGCTTATGCTTGAATTACAGGCCTTCGAAGTGAAG
>JBAXPV010000103.1:0-2985 GCA_037132075.1 Bacteroidota bacterium | reverse complement strand
AAGGCTTATGCTTGAATTACAGGCCTTCGAAGTGAAGCAGCTTGAAGAGCGCATGGATATGTACTCAAAGGAAGTTTATGCGGTAGAGCGTAAGTATGACACTGAGATTGAGAAGGCTAAGAAGTTCCTGGCTGAAAACGAAAAGCTATCCCCAAAACAAAAGAGGACAGTTCAGCAAGGAATCGATGTGTTGGAAGTTCAAAAAGGACAGGCAATAAAAGACGAACTACTGAAGCAGGAAACGGTGTTCACCACTGATGTTATTGCGATCCGCAATAAACTCAAAGCCACGCAGCTTGTCGGATACGAGAAGGAGTTGCAGGAGATAGAGAATACCTACAACAAAAAGATCGAAGCGGTCACCGGACAGTCAGATGCTATCGCAAAATATTATGATGATGAAATTGTCAAGGCTTCTGGTAAAGCTTTGCTTATCATAGACCTTGAAAACCAAAAGCAAAATCACATCACCAATGCAGTTCTGATCACAGCCGAATACGAAAAGTTGAAGGCAGAAGAAGTGGCCGCTCTGAAAGAGAAGAAGGCTCGCGACCTGGAAGAAGAAATCCAAAAAATACAAGAAGGGCGAACCGCTTACAACCTATCTCAGGAACAAAAAGAAATATCCGGGATAGATTCTAAGTACACCAGGCTTCTGCTTTTAGCAGAAGGGAACGAAGTGGCAAAGATGCGCATTGAGAAGATGTATGCTGATGAAATCGCAGATTATAAAGCGAATAAATCCGCAGAGACTCAACGCAAAATCAATGCTTTCCTTGTCGACCAGGCACAACTACTTTCAAATACAGTGTTTGAAATTATCGGGAACAACAACCGCTCTGAACTTGACTCCAGGCTCGCTGCCCTTAATTCACAGAAAGAACGGGAATTGTCAAGTAAGAGCCTGACAGAAGCGCAGAAGGCCGAGATTGAAGCCAAGTACAAACGCAAAGAGGCGGCTGTAAAAACAAAGGCCTGGAAAGACGAACAGAAAGCTGCCCTGGCTCAGGCCGTGATTAATGGTGCCCTGGCTATTACGATGATCTTAGCCACCACTCCAAAATTCGACTTCGGTATTGCCACCGCAATTCTCATTGGTGCCTCAATTGCTTCCACCATTGCTGCCGTGGCAAAGATCACATCACAGAAACCACCGCAGTTCAAAGCCGGTGGTTATACCGGTGATGGTGGCCCGGAGGTTCCGGCAGGGGTTGTCCATAAAGGAGAGTACGTCATACCTGCTTCACTGGTGAAAGAACCTGATATTGCCAGACAGATAAAATTGATCGAAGCCAAAAGGAAAAACCCGGCTTCTAATCAATACGCCACCGGTGGCGCTGTGGATTCATTTGCTGATTTCAATTACCCGGTGATTCAACAGGCAATCCGGTCGGCTCCCATGCAAGCCAACTTAGAATTGCTCCAAAGACACACGCAGCAAATAATTCATCAAATCAATATTCCTCAACTCATTGAGAAATCATTGAAACAAACTTCGCCCGCCGGTACCCTGAATTTAGAGAAGGTAATTGGGGAACTCACAAAGAAGTTAGAGGTGATGGACCAGCTAAAGAAAAAACTTGACACCGGCATCCGCTCTCATATCGTGTACCAGGATATTATCGATGCTCAGGATACAATTAAGGCAATCAAATCAGACACAAGCAGATAATTAATATACTATGTCAATCGTAATTTCAAAATATCCTTCAACACTTTGTGCGGCAAAAAATCCTGTGGTGTTTTTGATTCAGTCAGACCCGCTCACTGGAACACCAGCCATACCTATTCAATTTTCGCTGCAATGGTTGGCAGATCCTCTGCCCGGGACTGTTGTGTTTGTGTCATTGACCGCTCATTCTCTGGATTTAGGAATAATTGGGGATTCTCAGGAAATTCCTCTTATGGCAGTCGATCAAAGTTGGGAGGATTGGTTGACTTTTGCCATGGGAGTAATGCTCGACAAACTCAATGAGGCCTACTTCAATTGGACAGGCGACGTTAATCATTGGACTGCTACTATTGATGTTGATTATTTTTCCATTCTTTTTGAATCACCCTGGTCGGTCGTTCCGTCTCGACAGATTGATTCAGTAATTTTTACAGGTGCAACAAATATCAATACATCACATTCCAATGGCACCGCTCCCTCTGGTGATGAAAAACCGATGTCATGGCATGTTTTTGAGTTGTGGCAGTCGTCACTGATTTTTCGTGACCTCCTTTCTCCTTTTAATGATGGGTTCTTCCTTACTTCATTAACCGATGTCTCGGAACTTCTTCTTGGGTCAATCCCGAAATATTACTTTTTTACCACACCGCCTGTGTTCCCTAATTTCGTAAACCGTAACCAGGTGATGTTTCCGTTTTATGTTCAGTTTACTGAAGATTGCATGAACTGGCCAGAAGGATATTCTACTCCTGCCTTGCAAACTTCTTACTGGTTTTATGCGCTCAATGGTGGTGTTCCCCCTTGGAGGCATGTTGACTTTTTTGAGGCATACGACACCTTTGAAGATTATTTCACAGACACAAAGCGTTGTTTCCTTACCTGGCATTGGTTCAACAAAGAAGTCGCTTTCAATTCACCGGAGACACTGTACTTTTTGAATAAAGACTATATCGATTCTGATACCTATACTCTTATTATTACGCCAAAAATAAAACTGGCTTCTGCAGAACCGATTGAAATCGTAATTGACTCTACGCTCTTTAAGAAATACGAAGTCTATGAATTCAATGTCAGTCCCGCTGCCATTGCTGAGTACGCAAATTTTTATTCTGATGAATTATTATCCTATACTGTTTGTCTGTACGTCCATGGTGCCCCCATCACCGATACGCTCACTTACTCCGTAGATTATCGCTATACTCCAAACGCAAGGGCGTTTCTTTTCCTTAACACCCTGGGCGCTTTCGAAACTATCCGTTTTTGTGGTGAAACAGTGGAAGAGGATACCTACAAACGCGAATACTTTGACCAGA
>JBAXPV010000102.1:0-3058 GCA_037132075.1 Bacteroidota bacterium | reverse complement strand
AATCTATGAACTTCAATGCTAACTCTTGTATGAACTCTGGAACCAATGTATAGATTGACTTAAGGAATCTAAGGCAATCACCTTGCTCTTGTGCTATTACCAGTGACATCATGTTCCCGGCATCAAAGCCTAACTCCAGTGGCTTGTATGGCATCACGTATCGCAAGGCCTTTGAGCATGCTTTTACTGTTTGATTCAGGCTGTACGTGTCATAGTATGAGTAGTCATACCCATCACGATAGTAGTTGTTCTCGCCCTGGTTAAAGTAAAAGCGCTCTCCTTGATTGAGCGCTGTCTTGAACGACAGTATTGAGCATTTGAATTCTTCTATATCCATACTCTCCAACTGGTTTTGCAAATAGGTGAGCGTAAGTATATCGATATTAGCCAGGGTACTGACTACATAGAAGAAACTTGATTCATACCGGAGTTTCAGTAGTCTCTGCTGCCATCCTTGAAGTTGAATGTCGAGTGCGCTTGTACTCGATCCATTCAACTGAGACTCATAGATCTCAATATTTATTTCATTAACGACAATGGCACATTGGAGTATGTTTTGTATTTGCTGCTTGTCCATCTTGTCAGCCATACTCATAATCCAATCATCTTCTCCATGGGCTGTATTAGGCATATCCGTCAGGAATGACTGTCCCATGAAGAAAGATGATTTCTGTAAAAGCATTGCATCACCTCTTAGTGTAGGCAATGCTTTATTCAGCTTCTGACGTTTTAGGTATTTTGCTTCATCACCAAACATGTGAGCAATACTTATCCCGGCATTAATGGAGGGTCTGTCAAGAGATTTGAGATAGATTTTCCCACCATTGAAAATTGATATAGTATGTTTATGCGATGGACATGGAGTAAATGGCTTTGTCCAGTGAGCCGGTGGCTCTTTGTCGAGGCAGTAATGATAATTCTCAATGAACTTTTTACGTTGCCAGCCTACGATGATCTGAGGAATGATATTGGTAAGAAGGTTGGCATAGGTATCGGAAATAAAAGCAAAGTTGGCTCGAGGCATGTCATAGACCACATCAATGATGCGGTCTGCCAGTATTTCAGTGGACTTGGCCACACCACGTCCACCAACAATATAAAGATTCTTTGGTTTAATGAGGTCCACCATCATTTTTATCCATGATGCGTAGCGAATATCAGTTGCCTCAGCTTTGTGGTTCGGTTCCATCTTCTTCTGTCCAGCATACGTTTTCAATGCCGCCGTCGCTGCGTAATTTACTTTTCTGAACTTCTTCCAGTGGGAGTTTATCGATAAACTCTGCCAACAGGGCGCGATCAACTTTCTTGATTCCCATTTTCTCAGGGTCTAGTTGGTAGAGAATTGTCTTTTGATTGAGCAATTCGTAGGGAATATCTTCTTTGTCAGGTTGATCAAGCCTTCTGGCTTTCATGGCAGCTTCTATCATCCTTTTGTAGCCGTCCATATCGTTATCCTCCCAGCACACCAAGGCAGCATTATCAAGCCTTTCAGCGTAGATATTGCGCCATGCCTCTTTCTTGATGTCATTGGAGCAATAAAAGAAGTTTATTGACTCTGCAATAAGAAGTTGAGCGCCAGTACGGGAATAGCCATCATCAAGTTTCATCAGAATCTTGGTGATGTAAGCAGGACTCTCATATTTTGAGATAAGAGAACGGACCATTTCCAGGCGGTCAAGGTATTTTATCATATCAGCCGGTGTCTGGTCAGATTTGCCGGTTTCGATCCACAATTGAAGTTTTATATGATCAATTTTACTTATCTCCATTGAGTAACCTTTCTCTTAGTTCGTCAAGTTTGCGTGATCGCAATTTTGATTCAAGAAGTTGTATTGCTGTAATGGAGCCATTTTTTGCGGAAGCATTAACTTCTTTATCCCTGGCGGCTTCATTAAGCAACATACCTCTGTCATAGTGATATCTGAATTCTGAGTCTGGCTCTGAATACCAGTGTTTAATTTCTAACCACGGCAGGTTCATGATCATGCTGATTTTCTTGGGGTTGAACCCGGCTCCCGAGAGTTCTTCTATCTCAGCTTTTTGTTCCTGTGAAAATTCCATAGATTTCTTGTTTACGGAAGTCATAGACTTCTTTTATATTAAGGAATAGGTATTGTTCGTGCTGTGCGTTCTCAGAGAAATTGCCTGAGCCTTCCACAAGGAATGAGCCTTGTGGGGTAAGCATCAGACATATTTTTGAGTGGTTCCAGGCATAGTCAACGGTGAACTGGTGGGGTCGTTGGTTACAAAGTGTAACCAGCTGCTCTTGCACCTTGGGCAGTCTGAATTTGATGGTATCACTGATGAGTATGTGAACCTTTTCCACTTTCCCTTTTTCTAAAAGGTGGGTAAGAGATTCAAGGATTCTATTACTGATACTATAAGTTGACAAGATCAATTCATTAATGACCTTATGTTCTTTGACGAAAAAGGGAATGAATGTATAGGCATTAAAGCTTTTTACTGTCCAAAGGAAAAAGCACTCTCCCGGGCCAGGCACATTGCCGACCAAGGATTTAATGCTTTCCACTTTAGCAAGGTGGACATCATAAAATTTTGATTTTAGGATTCCGGAAGTGGCGACTGTTTCCTGGTTTAGATCAGAAAGTTTGAATAGTGACATTATCTGTTCTTAAGTATGTTGTCTATTTCTGCGATCAGTCTGGTTTTAATGGTCACCGA
Organism: Bacteroidota bacterium; assembly: GCA_037132075.1. Classification (GTDB taxonomy): domain Bacteria; phylum Bacteroidota; class Bacteroidia; order Bacteroidales; family CAIXZF01; genus JBAXPV01. The sequence goes on along the minus strand of JBAXPV010000102.1, from coordinate 376 downwards.
GCGTATTCTTTTCTCGGTATTTCTGGGAGTGTCATTTTTTGTCAAAGACTTCTTGGTCTTCGTCAAATTGATATACATATTGGCGCGTTTGCGTGACAACTCAGAGGAATTGCATTTACGCAATACTTCTGCTTTCTGCCGTATTTCAAAAATCGGATGATCCCCAAGAATTACTCCATGCACTTTAAAAAAGTTTAATTCCAACCAGATTTCCCTGTTAGCCAGGTATCCTTCAACACAGTTGATGGCTGCAAAAGATTCTTCTTCCGGGGTTTCAGCCAAAAACAACAATTCATGAGAATCCCGGAAGCGGTCGTTCTGAGTGAACATGTCCGCAACCAGGATCTTCAATTCATCAGGACAACTGAGTTCTTTT
>JBAXPV010000101.1:0-3179 GCA_037132075.1 Bacteroidota bacterium | reverse complement strand
TTGCGATTTGTTAAACAGCATTTTTGACACGATTAGCAGGCGTGGTTGTATCTTCGGTTTTCACGATTTCATGGTAAAAACCCACTTTCACGTTGGCATTGGGGAAGTTGATCCGGATCGCCTGGTTGATGGGTTTGCAGATGATCTTCTCAGGGATGGCAATCTCGGTCGACAGGTAAAGCTTCAGGGCGTACAGCTGTTCACTGCCACTGGCCAGCTTGCCGTCCACAATGATATTGCTGAGCGAAGGGTGCAAACCCATGCCGGAAATGATCGCAGAATCAGCATGTTTGGCAATGATGATCTGGGATTCCACGAACTCCTTAACCTTCTGGTCGATAGCTTCGATATCCCACTGATCAGGATTGCCCAGCTCATTGATGGCTTTTTCGGAAGTAAAGAACTTGCCCACATTGGTTTCTCCGGAAAGCACTTCGGCCAGTTTTCCAAAAATCTGGTCTTTCAGATCCTCAAGCATGGATTCTTTAAAGTTCTCGTTGTTATCGGCGCACTGACGGATCAGCTCTTCCCGCTTTGCCATCCAGTAGGACTGGGGCGATTTGATGTGCCACTTCACATTCAGGGAGTTCTTTGTCAGGGACTCCAGGATGCGGGGAATTGAAGATCCCCGGTTGATCCAGTCCTGGGTGCCGAAGTGGGCAGGCAGGCCATAACGGTCCCTCGAGAAAGAATACATATTATAAAAGCCTACCGAAGTAGGGAAGGAGGTGCTTTTCGGGTCAAAGACAGGGTAGGGCTTGAGGCTGGTAATCCGTGGATTAAGCCAGTCGCCGACGATGATACGTTTTGTCGGTTCCCCGTATTTGGCGAATTCCAGGCGACATTGATGATAAGCGATGTGTTTAACCGATGCAATTCTGGCTTTCCCGGTAAGCCTTTGGGAGAGGTCGGGTGTGATCCTGGCAAAATGACCCTCCATATGGTAATAATCCACGATGGCATTGGTCAGTTGCTCTTCATAATCAAAGGAAGTGAGCCATTGCATCACTTCCGGATTCTCAACCCATTCTTTTTGACAAACCTTATTGGCAAAGGTTTCCGTGTATAAGGCAGGACCCTGGCCCCAAAGCAGTCCTCTCTGGCGCTTAAAGACACCTTCAGCGAGGTTGTTTGCCTCAAAATTGTCGCGCATTTCCAGAGGCAATAGGTTAGAATCGCCACAGGGAACGATATCGAAATTCCCGACCCGGCGCGGAATGTTTTCTGACATCAGCCGGGAACTTACCGGAAGCACGCCGATATCTGCCATGCGGATTGAGCCTGCAATTTCAAAGGAATAGGCAGCATTGGCAAAGGTGGCAATGCCGACATTCCCACTTCTGAGCACGATGGGTTTAACGGTCTTTCTTCTACTCATGGCTTAAAACACGTTTACCATTAAAGAACATCAACAGGGGTTGCCAGCAGTTTAGTGGCTGAGCTTCATCCAGGTCATAATAAAATAGCTTATGGTCGGCATTGGCAACAAGCTCTTTTGTAGCCTGAGGCCTCAGCCTGGCCCGTTTGACATACTTTTTACCGTGGCAGCTTCCATTGTCACGGTTGTAGGTCGCATGGATGAAAGAGAAGCAACCACCATGCTGGGTGATTTTGCGCATCTGGGCAATGGCCTCAAAGATTTGGATAGTTTCCATGCACAATACTACTATTGGACGGCTGCCACGGAAAGGACAAAAAAAAAACCGGCTTTCGCCGGTTCTTTTGAAGCGCTGTGTTTTACAGCAAACCTTCATCTGCCCAGGAGAAATAAGAGGAATCTCCGATAATGAGGTGATCAATGATATTCAACTGGAGGAAAATTCCGGCTTCTTTGAGGTTTTTGGTGAGAAGAATGTCAGCATCGCTTGGGCGGGTATTGCCCGAAGGGTGGTTATGAGCGAGAATTATGTAAGAAGCATGAGTTTTTAGGGCTGTTTGAAAGATGATCTTTGGGTCAGCAACGGTCCCGGCGACACCTCCGGTGGATACAATTTTGTATCCGATGACTTTGTTGCCTCTGTTTAACAGTAGAATGATAAATGTCTCTACATATTCAAGGTCTTTCGGCCAGATTCTCCTTAAGATTTGCTCTGCATCGCGGGAGGAAGAAACTTTCTCCATTTCAGAGAGTTTCACTTTATGGGAATAAGACATCATCACTTCTGCAAGGTTTTGGTTGAAAAGGTCAACGGCTCCGGTTAAAAGTTCTTTTTTCATGGTTTTCTTAGTTAGCAAGGTTTAACTTCTGATCATCTGCGATTCTCTGAGCCATGTCGCGGACTCTTTCTTCAGGGCCGAACATTTTGTAGCTGTATTTGCAGGAAGTGTCATTGATGGATTCTCCAAGAGTTACTCTCCAGAAGTCGACGCCTTGGGTATTGCGGAAGGGACCGTTGATGTAAACCTGTACTTTGTTGCTCCGGTAGAATTTCCGGGTGGCTTTCTTTGCTTTGAGTTCTGATGTAGCTGTCATGGCTTTAGATTTAGGGTTTTGAAATTTGATTGCCCTTTATTTACTGTAGCAATGACTGCTGTCAATGGTTTAAGTCCGGTCAGCATGACCTGAACAAACCGGAGGCTTGCCAATTGACAGCTTAAGGAAGAAGTGGAAGTAGTTTTGTAATCAAAAGTTTAAAGCACACTAAATCAGGGGTGACAGTGTCGGGAGTCAAAATTAGCACACAGAAAAACACCTCTTTAACGCACAAGAAAAACTACATTAAGACCATTGAATTGCTCACTAATGCTTTTACCGCAATGCCTGATTCATATGTCATAAAAAAATTATTCATCAAAAACTTCATTTTTATGAAAAGCAAAAGAGAGTGGTATTTTACGCTCAGGCAATATATATTAAATCGGCTGTATACATTAGCTTCGCTTTTAAACGCACACCCCAGCTAATGCTGGGCGTTTATAACTATGAATTAAAACACCCCAGATATCAATTCTACCTGGGGTGTTTTATTGCAAAGTCGTTGATTAATCGGCTTTAATTGAGATTACCTTGTAACTACAAATTTTTCAATTTTATTAAACCCATTAAAAGAAAAACTGTAAGAATACATTCCGGATGAAAGAGTCGAAAGGTCAAAATTTATTTGATGTGAATCCTGTGATTGAAATTCATTAACAGGTTGAGCAACCTCTTTTCCTATATTGTCAAAAATCTTTATTAT
>JBAXPV010000100.1:0-3237 GCA_037132075.1 Bacteroidota bacterium | reverse complement strand
TTCTTTTCTGCTGTTTTGAGGTCGTTGTAAACGTCAATCTCCTGGTCTGTCCAGTCGTCTTTTTTGACGACCTTACACATGATACAACGGTTCGCCAGCGAACCATCGTCTTTCTCGGGCACGTCTTGCCCGAGAACCAGAGGGGCACAGTTGACCTGTGAGATGTCAAGTTCTTTGGTGCCGGCTTCTTTTCTTTTTGTTTTGCCTTCGTTGTCGTAGACGGCGGCTTTGAGTCCCTGGAATTTAATATCTGATATTTGAAGATCATTATATTCCTCAAAGATCACCGGGATGTCTCTGAATCTTTCCATCACAGTGAAGAAGGCAGCATCGGTACCGGAGTTGAGATTGAACAAAGGGGCACCATACATGAAAGGGGAGCGAATGGACTCAGCGATTCTGGATTTCCCGGAATCTGTTGGACCTATGAAGAAGAGTGTGGTGAAAAAGCGATCAATGGGGAATATCACAGAACGATGTGTCGCAAGGATCGTGAAAAGTATAGCCCATTTGCCATTGTCATTGTATTTGTAGACCTGGTTCATCAGCTCACACCAAACCTTCCAGGAGGCACCTTCCTTATTGGTATGAATCAAAAACCGGTCATTGATGTATTTGTCAGAGTCCGCTCTTTGGTCTGCAAATATTTTTGAGAATGAGGGAGAGTAATACGTTTGCTCCTGCCAAGCAACCAGCCCTAATTCGTCAACAGGAAGGAAGTTCTTCTCCGCATAGATCCCATTGGCGAAGGCGAAGAAACCCTCAGGTTGCCAGCCGAATGTAGAGAATTCGTAACACTTCGGGAATTGAAGCGCAATACTCTCCAGGATGGCTTCATGGTGATAAGGTTTCCCTTTGGAAAAGATATACCCACCTTGATTCCAGCAGAATTTTTTCAGTGCCATAAAATCCATCATTGCCGAAGAAGGCATTTCCACGTATTCTGACCGACCCAATTCAGCATGGTTCAGACGTACGATGCGCTTGTTTTTGTTGGGGTCGAGATCGAATACCTGGAATAGGGGCTCGAGGAAGAAATTTCCAACCTTAACCAGCGTATTTTCAGGGGTCCGGAATACATAAAAAATCTTTTTTCCCTGCTCGTTTTGAGCCGGAAAGAACCCATAACGGTAAAAGAACTTTTTGTCGACATAAACCGGAAGATTCTCTATGTCAAAGTTATAGCGCACATCATCGATAACCGTATCCTCGAGATCTTGCGCCTTGACGTTCTTTTTCTTGTCAAGGAAAGGCTTTAGAATCTTGGTGAATGAAGCTGCGGTCATGCCGAAGAGCTTGGCCGTTGTGGGAACTTTGAGCGTGACGGAGGTATTGTCCAGGGCAGAGATAAGTTCTGCTGCTTTCTCCACTGCTTTTTTATTTGCTTTGTCGTCGTGCGAGTAACCTTGGGATGTAAGGTTGTAAACCAGCGATGCAATGTAGTAGTCGACAAAGCTGACCATTTCAGTACCATAATGTAGCACCTCAGGAGTTGACACCATAACATTGAAATGATTCTTCGTCAGTTCAAAGCAGTGGTCGATAATAGGCTGGTGTAACACCTCTATAAAGGCAGGCTCCATGTCAGTCTCAATGTTTACGTTGAGCGTACATTCAGCCAGGGCTTTAATCTCTGTTTTAGAAAGTGGATTTAAGGGAAATCCGATAATATTTTCTTTGCCGTCAAGTTGATTTTCTACAACCACGGCGTTATCCATTTTCACAATTGCCAGATCGGCCTTGTCGATGGCAGTTTTGGCATATTCGAAGGCATAATAGCCGGAGTAGATCGCTTGCATTACTTCGGGCAGTTTGCGTTTGACCGCTTTCTCCAGGGATTCGACGGAAACGGAGAATAGGTCAGCAATCCGCTTGATGTGGACCGCCCTGGTAATTTCGTCAGCGATCAGTGCAACTGAGGCGGCGACTTCTTTTACTGCAATTGTCTTTGTTTTGACATCATCCAATCCAGGCTGGGCATTGATATGACGGTAAACAATCCAGTCCTGGCGTGTGGACTCAATGTAGGAAAGAAGTTCAACTGTAGTGCTTGACTTACAAAAATCATCGGGGTCTTTGCCTTCGGGTAATCTTACCACGTAACACTCAAGGCCTTCAGCAAGAATAAGGTCAATGGCTTTGTTTGTAGCCTTTCTCCCTGCTTCGTCCTGGTCAAACATGATGGTGATGTTCTTGGTAAAGCGTAGAATCAGCTTTATCTGATCGCTCGAAAGAGCGGTACCGGAAGAACAAACCACGTTTTTTACTCCGGCCTGATGTAGGGATATGACGTCGATCTGGCCTTCGACTAAGATACATTCATCTTGATCTGAGATTGCGGTTTTGGCTTGCTTTAAGCCAAAAAGGACTTTCCCTTTTTTGAACACTGGGGTTTCTGGTGAATTGAAGTATTTTGCATACTTCGACTCCTTTTCCAGAACACGACCGGTGAAACCAATGGTGCGTCCCATCAGATCAAAATAGGGAAAGACAAGCCGGTCAATAAAGTAATCATAGCCTCCTTTATCTGAGCGGCCCAGCAGTCCTGCCTCTATCAGGAGATCCTGGGTGAAGCCAGCTTTTAGGGCAGCACCCAGTAAGGTCTTACCCCCCTTGGCAAACCCTTGGTGGAACTCGTCATTGTCTATCCCCCGGGACAAAGCGTAGGCAGCACCAGGGTTCCCTTCAACTTTGTATTGCTGGGAAAAGAATTCACTTGCGAAATCCAGCAAGGAATAAATATCCTTATTGGACTTGAAGAATTCATCATCTTCAATAAGGATATTATTTTTATCAGCAATATACCTGAGCGCTTCGGGGTAAGTCAGGTGCTCATGCTCCATGATAAAATTCACGGCGTTTCCACCTTTCCCGCATCCGAAGCAGTTGTAGAAATTCTTTACCGGATTTACGGAGAACGAGGCAGTTTTCTCATTGTGAAAATGGCAAAGTCCAACGAAGTTATTCCCTCTTTTCTTTAAGGCCGTGAACTCTCCAATGAGTTGAACTATGTCAACGGTATCGTTTATTTGTTGTATGGTATCTTCAGAGATCATTTGTAGGGCTGGTAAGAGAGTTTAAAAAGAAAGAAACTAGTCAATAAGCATCTTTTTCATATCGGATTGAACGAAATTAGAGATACGTGTAGCTGGGCGGGTTCCCGCAAAAATCATTTGTGACATATAAGATTTTGGATTAAGTGGTAGCTGGTACCGGTTCTTTTGGTGCGTGTTGTTT
>JBAXPV010000099.1:0-3533 GCA_037132075.1 Bacteroidota bacterium | reverse complement strand
GAAGATACAACCACGCCTGCTAATCGTGTCAAAAATGCTGTTTAACAAATCGCAAAACGGTATCGCCGAACTGAAATCCATACTGGGTTTCATTTACGCTTCAAACAGTTTTGACAACCTCAAAACCGATTTGATGCTGGCAGAAGATGACATGAGACTGCTTTTGGGTAATTCTTTATATGAAGCAGTCAAAGCTCATTATCTTTCTGAAGATTACACGGTGGAAGCTCAGGATGATGCTGACCTTCTCTTTTTGGATAAGCTTGTTGAGTTTGTTCGCCAGCCTATTGCCTTTTATGCCTTCAGGGCTTATTCAGCTCATGCGGATATTGCCCATTCAGACAAGGGACGACAAATCTTTGTCAATGAGAATGAGAAACCCGCCTTTCAGTGGCAGGTGGAACGGGACGACCAAGCCATGCTCATCAAAGCGCACCGGCTTACGGACCGGCTGCTTGATTTCATGGAAACCCATAAGGCAGAAACCTTCCTTGAAGATAACTGGACTTCACAACCTGCTTACCAGGCCACAAAACAGCTTTTCATTAATTCCGCACGGGAATTTCATCAGGTTTACCCTATTGATCAGTCCAGATGGTTCTTTCTGACCATCGTCCCCTTTGTCAAGGAAGTTGAGAATACCATTATCCTGGCAGTATTTGGGACCCAAAAGTTCCAATCCCTCAAAGATGCCATCCTCGAGGGAAACCTATCGGATGATGATGCCCGCTTAATTCAGTACCTCAAGATCCCGTTGGCACTATATACTATGGTAACGGCATTGAAACGCCTGGGGATAACGGTACTGCCCGATTCCATTGTAGAAAATTTCAATCCGGGCTATTTGACTGTGAAAGCCACCAAGCCTGCCTCCAAAGATGCCAGGGCCCAACTGATTGCTTCTTTGGAAAGCGAAGCCTCCAAAGCACTGATCAGCCTTCAGGAACAGATTGCTGCCTTAAAAGCTGTGGCAGAGGGTGTTCCTTTTGTTGCCCAAAGCCTTACAGACCGCAATAAAATCGAAAACAAACATTTCAGAGCCTAGGTATGCATCACATTGAAATTCCTGCCATTAACTATGTCGCTGACATCCCTTCCAATATTTCTGAATTGTCCAAGGAACAGTTCCTCGACTTCATTTCCTATTACGTTCGCTACACTGCCGGAGAAATCACTTATGATCATTTCAGAATCGGCCTGGTCAATGTTTTTATCAAGTTCCGGGAGCCAATCAAAAAGATCCCTCCGGACCAACGGGAAAACACCCTGGCCCAGGTGTACCGGCTTTCGGAATTGATGGATTCATTCACTTCCCTGGCAGTTGTTGACGGCATTGAGAAAAGAGTCGTCAATGTTCATTTCATCAAAAACATGATTCCTGTCATCAGAACCTCCGAAGTGGTTCTTTATGGTCCCTCGGATGCCCTGACAGACCTAAGCTTCATTGAATTCATTGATGCGCACAACCTGTTTTTGGAATATGTCGAGACCAGGGAGGAAGAAACACTCAATAAATTAATTGCCACTCTCTACCGTCCAGAACGTAAAGACTACCAGGAAGCCTTGCAATCCCCTTTCTTCGACGGTCAGCGCCGGGAGAAGTACAACCCGAACACTGTCGAACAGTGGCTCCCTGTTGTCCGGTCAAAGTCGCTGCTGATAAAGTACTGCATCTTCCTTTTTTTCAGTGGATGCGAACAGTTTCTGCATGAAGGGGAAATTCCCCTGGGAAGTGATGTCATCAGATTCAAGAACCTATATGCAGATTCTGTCGGCTCCAAAGGCGACGGCACCGGTCTTCTGGGACTGCTTTTTTCCATCGCGGAATCCCAGGTATTCGGATCAGTCAAGGAAGTTGCTGATACCAACCTGTATGACATTATGGTAAGAATGTACCAGCTGGTGAACCAACAAAAGCAATTATCCAACCATACCACTGCGCCATGATCAGCATTCTGCAATACGACAGCTATTTCGACTCCATCGTTTTAAGAATCCCTGGTATCAAATCCCTTTTGCTGATCTCTGCAGAGGCGGACTTTGCCCTGGCCATCCGGAACCTGCCCAATGAGAAGTTTCCTGCAATGCTGCTTATTGTTCCATCTGCAGATTCCATTGCTCCTACCCCCGACAGCTTTACAGAAGTGTCAACCTGCCTTCTCTATATCATTCAAAAGGTAGAGGCATCTGAGCAGACAGCCTCATCCTTCCTCTCGGTGATGGGCAATACGCAGTCCCTGATGGCATCAGTCAAAACCTTGATGGCTTCTGATAAGGGAAGTCATAATGTACAGCCTCATATCACCCACGACATTAACCTCAATGCAATGCACACTGACCCGGAATACAATTTCTTTGGCTGTCATGGCTGGTCGCTTTCATTCACCATCACAAATAATGGATTTCTATGATCACAATTACCCCCTTAGAAGATTGGCTGATCAAAACCGCACTTGTGGCCATGGGCCTGATCATCGGTTACTTTTTGCAAAAGCACCTGGACAGTAAAAAGCCGGATTCCAAGTGTATTGGGGAGTGCAATAATACAGGCGCTTTTGAAAAGATGCTGCTTATCCATGTTGACCTGGCTACCCTCAAATCAGAAGTTCGCCAACAGTCAAAGTTGTTGCAGAGTCTGAGTAAACAAATTGAAGAAATCAACAGAAAGTTCGGAAGTCTTCATGATGAACACCTGATCAACCATAAGCCTCCCTAAAGATGGTAAGTCTTCAGTAAAACCAAATCTCTAACCTTTCAATAATTCAACATGAAATTAAAATCCTTTCTTTTCGCAATCCTGGTGAGTTTCCTTCTGGCGACGATCACTCCCCCAATTTTCACCTCCTATGCCAAAGGGCCGCCACAAACATCGGTGGTAACGAAGGTCGCAGAATCAAACCCTGATTCTGTCTGTGTTTATGACACGACCAAGCCGGCGCCTTCCCCCTGGATTGATCCCACAAAATTGCCGGCATCAAATCCCGGAGGAATCTTTGGAATCGGTGCCGAAAGACTTGTAGCCTACTTAACCGGCCTGATTACCTTAATGCTGATGATGTTCCCCACGGTCTCTTCCTCGAAGTGGTACCTGTGGATCTTTGACCTTTTGGCTTTCTTTATACCCAATTTCAAGAGCGGTGGCGGGGTACACCAGATAAACCTGTTTTACTCCCTCTACAAGTACTTCTTTAAAAAGGCCTGAGCATGTCGACTATTTCTCAGAGGATTACACCCTGGCTTGTATCGCTTATTTTGGCTTTAGCCTTAGCGCTTACTGTAGTGTATTATCGCTATGTCAAAGTGCTGACAGATTGTGGGAATGTCGTAACCGATACCATTCCAGGTGATCGTATATCTTACTCGACGGGCTTACCAAAACCATCTCCAAGTATCGTTTTCCTGGATACAGGAAAACGATACTGGCGCTATTACAAGGTTGACACAGCTGCCATTCTGGCTGATCATTTTTTATCCAAAGTTTATAAAGACACCATCAAGAATGATTCATCGGCCCTTGTGGTTGTGATAGATAC
>JBAXPV010000098.1:0-3597 GCA_037132075.1 Bacteroidota bacterium | reverse complement strand
GTGGTAATCTCAAAGACAAAGTGATCGTCTTTGATTGGAACGATGTCGCTTCCGGCTATGTACGCGATGCTTCCGGTATCGTGATGCCAGGCTCTCTGATTTTCATCCCCGGCACCTATGCCATCAAACTCTATGCTACCCAGGATTCCATCAAGAGTTCTGCAGAAAGCAGTGGAGATACCGATGCAGAAGGTGTAATCCAAAACATTGATTTCTCACACCCGGGAAACTTAAAAGAAATCAAAGAGTTCCAAACCTCTTGGCTGGGAAAATCAATTGGTATCATTGTTGAAAAATGCAGCGATGGCTCCATGACGCTCTTCGGTTCCCCCTGCGCCCCCTTACGCCTTTCCCACAAAAACGAATGGGATAAGGACAAAAATGTTTCAGTGATGACTTTCAAATCAGCCCAAAAAGGACCAGGATGGGCAGATTATCTCGGCACCGTTACTCTGGACACGGTAAAAGCCGTTGCCGCTGCCGATGCCACCGCAGTCAATGTTGTTGACGGAACAGGTGAATATGGCCTAACCGACGGAAGCGTTGCACCGGTAGTGATCACAACGCTGACTAACGCCATCGATGGTGGGGTTTACACCCTGTTGGGTGCTACCGGCGACAATCCTTCTACAGTTACCAAAGCTAATGATTTCATTCTTCACAACGGAGTCACTTGGACAGGGGTTTATGGTGCCAAACTCACCGTGAAAGCCTTCAAGAGTGACACTGCCGCGTGGAAGTTCATCGAACTCAACCGTTGGTAATCCATTCCACCTCCAATGAAAAGCCATCCTAAGCGGTGGCTTTTTTTTGGTCCTTTTATAAGGTGATGTGCAGTTGCACATTTGTAAAAACGCTCGCCATGATATATTCAAAAGATTGCTTTGACAAATTCGGTAAACCAAGCCAAACCAATGACTGCATGGAACTTTGGGACGTGCCGGAACACCTTGAAATTGGCGTTCTCCCCAATAAAGTGTACTGCAATAAGCTTTTGAGTGGCCCCCTGGCCAATGCCTTTAACAACATCATCAAAGGTGAATTGCTTGACCAGGTAAAAACATGGGATGGCTGCTTCAATATCCGTCAAATCCGTGGCAGTGCTGCTATGAGCCTTCATTCCTGGGGATTGGCCATCGACATCAATGCCAGTGGAAATGGTTTGGGTCAACAGCCTATTATCAGCCCTGAACTCGTTCAATGCTTCCTTGATGCCGGTTTTGACTGGGGCGGAAATTTCAAACGCCTGGACGGGATGCATTTTCAACTGGCCCACTTTTAATCTTTTCCAGATGCATAAAAGAAATCAATCAACCGCCCGACAGCTCAAACGTAAGCACATTAATATGGTATATAACAAAGTATCATGCAGGGCAGAGATTTGGAGAAAAGGCCGGGATGGCAGTAAGACATTAGTAGAAACACTTCAAAACATAAGTCAATATGACAAACAAAATCAAGACCTGGCTCATCCAGGACAGAGCCTTTGATACAGGGGTTCGACTTTTTCATGCGTACGGCAACCGAAAATCATTCAGTTCAACACTGAACCGCCAGGGATATAGTCCTTATAACCATGCCTTGCTCATTGAGGAGCTTCGCAAAACTGCCGGTATCAGTGCTGTTGAAATAGAGGACATTCTTTCTCGTCCGCCTCAGACTCCAAAGAAAAAAAAGTCAGTGACAAAGGCCAGTCCTCCTGAAGTTTCACCACAAGTGCCGGTTGATGCTGTGGGCGAAGAAGTCCCGTCTTTGGAGGTTGTTTCTTCTGAAGAGCCTGAAAAGACTGAAGAAGTGCCCGTTGTAGAATTAGCAGAAAGCCTTGAAGACAAAAAAAAAGACAACTTGAGTCCTTCAAAAAAGGAGTCAAAATCAGAGAAGAGTTCCCCTTCCTAAAAGAACTGGGCTGTCCTGATGAATTGAAGATCCTGGTTGCGGACATGTTCACGCAGAACGACCGCTTCCGGGAATCTCATGATTTGTTGTTTTTGGCCCAAAGTGCTGAAGAAGAATCTTTCTCAGCCATCAACTGTGTGGAAGGATACCTGGCGAACAGGGAAATATGGTTGGAATTGAACCACTACAAGACACATGGAAAAATTCTTGGGGAGCATCCGATTTTTGAAATCCGCCTGGAGTTGGAAGGCCTGCGGAAGTTGAATTCTGCAGCGCTTTCGCGTAAACGCACCAACCTGTATATCAACCTTTGTAAGACCAGAAAGTCACTTTTGCAGAATTCCAATCCAAAGCATACAGATAAAAGGCTAAAGTCAATTGAAGTGAAGGAGAAACTTATGTTGGAAATAGACAACATTTTAAAGAACCGTTGATATGACTCTTTTTCAGTTATCGGAATTGGATCATTTGGCTCCCGCGGGTTCCGGGATCTTGAAGTCAAGATTCCATGACATTCACCTGGTGAAAGTCGAGAGCATCAAATCCCTGGTTGGAAATGTTCCTTCACCTGGAGAATGCTTTTTCCTGTGGACCGTCAAAAGCTTTAATGCCTACACCTTCATTCCATTCTTTGTGAAGGAACATAAAGTTATCAATGAGTTGATCCTGTCAACTTACAGCATTAGCAATCGTATCCTGGAATCCCTTACCCACCTGATGGAAAAAGGCAAAGTTGAAAAAGTCCATATCCTGATCAGTGATTCGATAAAGTTCCGATTGCCCAAAGTACAGGAACAATTGGTGTTATTGTGTAACCAGAGACCCGCTCAGTTTACGGTGAGTTATGCCTGGAATCATTCCAAGATAAGTCTGATCCAGACGCCTGGTGGCTGTTTTGTGGTCGAGGGTTCCGGTAATTTCAGTGAGAATGCGCAACATGAACAATACCTTTTTCTTAACATCCGTGAAGTCTATGACTTCCGCAAAGCTGAAATCTATGGAATTATCTCAGAAACAAAAAAGTGATATCGAGGATTTAGCCGGTATCGGTTACAACTTCAAGAAAATTGCCATGTATTTGGATATGGCCGTATTTATGATCGAGGCGGAGTTCAGAAATCCTGATTCTGAATTTCGTTATCACTATGACCGGGGTATCCTTCTAAAAGAAGCTGAGAGGGATAAGCAACTGAGTGAAGCATCCAAAAATGGCTCTGTCAGTGCCTTGCAGGAACTGGAGAAGAAACTCAAAAACCATAAACTTGATGACCTGCGCTATGATATCCTCAACGGAACTAAGTAATATTACGCCAGAGGATCTTCAGTTGTGGATTGACACGGGTGCCTGCACAGAGTTTTCCGAGAAAATGACTGCCTACCTGGATCGCCTTGAGCTGATCCGCTCCATGGTAGCCAAGTATGAAAATCCCAATTTCATCGTAAAAACCCTGCTTTCTTTGGATAATACCTTGTCCAAATGGCAGGCCCAGGAACTGATTTCTCAGGCCGTTAACTTCTTTTATTGCAGCAATGAAATCAAAAAGGAGGCCTGGCGTAATATCTATGCCGAGCGCCTTGACAATGCAGCCATCTTTTGCTGGAATAACAATGACATGGAAGGGTTTCGCCGCAATACCGAGTCGGCCATGAAAGCCCGGCGTTTGGGTGATCCGGACAAAGAAGACATTCCGGTGGATCTGC
>JBAXPV010000097.1:0-3940 GCA_037132075.1 Bacteroidota bacterium | reverse complement strand
AAGGAATTAATATAGGCGGAATTAATAGAGCTGACGTAGCAGACTTTTTAATAAAGCAAGCAGAAAAACACACTGAATTAAAAAAGTATATTGCGATATCTGAAAAATAGAATAGAATAGAACAAAAGCCGAACCGCTAATCGAGTAGAGGCCCTGCCAGCATTCACTGACGGGGTGCGCCTCTCCCACCACTGTACCCTTCGACAAGCTCAGGATAAACTCCCGGGTCTCGTATACAGCGGTTCATTAAGATGTGGGGCAATTTGTTCGTAAAGCGTGTACATCGCCTCATATCCCCTTTTCTTCAAGCGTTCTAAAGTAATCGTAGTCCCTAGGATAGGGCTTTGAGCAACTGCCCAACCTCCCATTCTGGTTCTGCTCCATGCATATGCCTGCCCGATTGGAACACCCATTCGAATGAGGTTTTTCCTCTTTCTCTCGGGCTTTTTTCAATGATGCCAAATGCAATACTTAAGCCGGTGGCGAACCCACTAAGGGACTTTCACCCTCTGGAAAACGCACACTAATTGTTTCGCCATCGAAAAGTAAATTTGTATATTTGACTTTTTTAATAGCTTACAGCAAGTGTGCGCTGCATGACCCATGCAGGGCACACACAAAGGTTATAAGCAATAAGGGTTTCAATGGCAATTCAAGCATTCTGCTCCGCTCAAACTTCGGTGTAGGTGGACAGGAAAGTATCCCGCAATCCCTTATTGCATATTACCTCATCCGTTAGAATGCAGCTTAAAAACAAGTTGTAGGCAATTGAAACACAGATTGAATTGAGGGGCATTTAATTAAAATTTCAAATTCAACCAAAATGAAATCATTTCTCAACTTGGTCCTTCTTTGTATTTTACATTTCAGTGGGTTTTCTCAGACCTATATCCCGTTGCCAATGGAGAATGCCAGATGGAAGCACACCTATGCCTGTTATGACCCTTTTACGCAAATGTCATGCTCAGCTCAATACCAGACGGAGACGTCCGGGGATACCTTAATCGGGTCACTGACTTATTCAAAGCTCATCAGATCTGGAGGGCATAATTGTTCAACAGGTGGTGGTCTCTGTTCTATATCACCTTTTGGACCACAATATGTGGGCGCAATGCGACAAGATACTGTCGCTAAAACTGTTTATATACGTCTACCTTTGGATACTACTGAACGAGTGCTTTATGATTTTTCTCAGCCAGTTGGAGCAATTTTTAACAGTATCATTCAATATCAGGGTACATTAATTATTTCGAGCTATGACTCCATACTTATTGGCACTGTATACCACAGACGCATGAATTTTGCTCCTGGGCCCTTCTTCAGTGGTTATTGCATTATTGAAGGTATAGGAAGTACGTCAGGACTAATAGAGGATTTCGTTACGGATCATTATGGAAGTATGCTCGATTGCGTCTATATTAACGGACAGTCTATTTACCCTAATCCCGGCTCTGCCTGTTCACAGGTTTATACCGGAATTGAAACAACGGAAGTCCAACACTGCACGGTTATGCCAAATCCTTTCCGCGAGAACTTTAAACTTGAACTTAGCAAGGTCGTGCCCGATTGTGAGTTAGAGTTGTATGATGTTTTTTGCCGAAAAATCTTCCAGCGGCACTACCAAAATGTACAAATCATAGAAGCTCCAAAACTTCAATGGTTGACAGGGATATATCTTTACCGAATAATGAATAATAAAACAATCCTTGCATCCGGGAAAGTGATTGCAGAATAGCATGTTTAAAAGTAAAAGAACAGCAAGCGTTATGTTTATTTGAAGGGTTTTTAGCAAGTTTCATCATCAAAATATTAACTATTAAGTTTGAATAATGTTAAGTTTAACAGCACAAAAAGCAATTAGCGCATATGGTGGAACGGAACTTTGGCAAAGCCATAAATTTATTGAAGCTGAGGTATCAGTTCGTGGACTTGCTTTTACCTTGAAACAAAGGCCATTTTTTGAACACGCTCAAATAAGAATGGAAATAGGAAGACCTTTTTCAAAAATAACACCGATAGGCAAAGACAAAAATATTTCAGGGATTCTTGACGGAAACGATGTAAGATTAGAAAACATTCATGGAATAACAATCGCGGAACGGAAAAATGCCAGAGACTTTTTTCCTTATGGACGCAGGCTTTTCTATTGGGACGACTTAGATATGGCTTATTTTGCCAATTATGCTCTTTGGAATTATTTTACATTACCACATCTATTGACAAACAAATACCTTGAATGGACAGAAAAATCTGAAGGTTTTCTTCAGGCAACATTTCCAGACGACTTTCCGACACACAATAAAGTTCAAGACTTTCATTTTGATCCATTTACAGGTCTATTAATTCAACACAATTATACGGCAGACATTATTAGCAGACTTGCAAAAGCAGCCAATGTGGTTGTTGACCATAAAAAAACAGAGAACTTTATTTATCCGTCTTCAAGATGTGTAACACCGAGAAATAGTAAAGGAAAAGCCTTAAAGCGACCAATACTTATTGACATAACTTTACACAATTTTAGACTGACGAATGACAAGTAAAAAGATGCCACCGCATAACAGTACCTAAAAAATTGGCTGGAATTGCGAATATAAACAGTTGTGCAACTAATGAACATTGTGCGGGTAGACAGTTTAGTGTTCAAAAACCACTACTTCTTTTAGCTGCAACCCGTTAAGTGCCTTAGTAAATTAAACCAATTAATAGCATTAAATATGAGAAAAATAGCTTTACAAATCGTATCCTTTATGGTATTTACAAGCGGGACAGTCTTCGGTCAATCAATGAATTCGACGATCCAACTGCCGAAATTTTCGAATGATGAAAGATGGGAGACAGCGGAATCTAATATTATCTATTTTATCATTGCCGGAATAAGTTATGCCAAATCCAATGGCAGCTCTGCTTCGGCTTTTGGGGCATGGACAGGAACTATTGGCCTTCCTTACTGGAAGAGCATTGAGGGAATGTCGCCTGAAAAATTCGTTCAGGAGATTTATGCAAACGAAGATCAATTCAAAGATTACAGAATGGAAATACTGGAAAACGACAGCTCAGTCATCAAAGGAAGAGTGAAAGGTATGGGACTCGGATGGCTTAAAATGATGGACTGGGGCCTGGTTACTGTCGGAGATTATGAACAGTTCTTCAGAAATAAATGGAAGTCGATCGCAAACGGACTTGGATACGATTATGATCAGGAAACCAAAGAAGATTGGACCTACTTTACTATTTATAAGCATTTAAAAGTAAAATGACAATAACTGCATAAGGCAAGCTGTCAAGGGAAATTTTTACTGACCACATAAACAACAATTACCGCAATAATTATATTTATCAAACAGAAGCAAAAAGGGCAAAGGGCACACCTGCAATCCACGGGGTATGTACCCTCCTACTTTGGTGGAATTGTTCGACTAATAAATTTGTTACAATTCATTCCTAAAATTTGAGTTTCACAAGTAACCTTTAACAAAATGGAACAACAATTAGAAGATATCCGCGAACAACAAAAAGCATCATGGAATAAATATTCTCCTGGCTGGAAAAAATGGGATGAACTGAATATGGATCTTTTAAAACCAATAAGTGATGAAATCATTAGTTTAATTAATCCCACAGACGAAGATGTTGTGCTAGATATTGCCGCCGGAACAGGGGAACCTGGTTTAACAATTGCTACAATGTTAATGGGGGGGAAAGTTATTATTACAGACCTTTCAGACGACATGCTTGAAATAGCCCGTGAAAATGCAATAGAAAGAGGAATTACAAACATTGAAACCTGTGCCTGCGATGTTTGCGAACTTCCTTTTGCGGACAATACTTTTGATGCAATAAGTTGTCGTTTTGGCTTTATGTTTTTCCCAGACATGCTTTTAGCGTATCCACCCCACCAACCCCATGTTAGCCTAGCAGTGCCTTGTCGATAAACTGT
>JBAXPV010000096.1:0-4034 GCA_037132075.1 Bacteroidota bacterium | reverse complement strand
TGGAGCGTATCCCGATCACTACTTCCTTTGTGGCGGTGGATGAAGACGATGCCACACCTGATGTAGCCGGTGGTACTGACTTTGTGACGAACGTCAACACCGTAGCCACTGCCATTACTGATCTTGACAATGCCATCTACAACCGCATCTATACCTTCTACGGTACAGGTGATACCCATGCTTCTACTATTGCCAACGCCGGCAACTTCTCACTTTCTGCAGCAATGACCCTGAGCGCCGGGCATTGGATTAAGTTGCAGAAGAACAAGGTGGACGGTAAATTCTACGAGATCTCTCGCGGATAATCCCACCACAGAAGGGGCAGAGACCCTGCCCCTTCTGTTTACCTTTTTCATTGTTAAACCCATTAAAATTCAAAATCCATGTCATACGTTAAAGTTGATGTAAATAAACCCACTGCCCTGATGCCAGGCAATGGTGGTAATCTCAAAGACAAAGTGATCGTCTTTGATTGGAACGATGTCGCTTCCGGTTATACCCGCAATGCTGCCGGTATTGTGATGCCAGGCTCTCTGATTTTCATTCCCGGCACCTATGCCATTAAACTCTACGCTACCCAGGATACTATAAAAAGTACCGCAGAAAGCAGTGGAGATACCGATGCAGAAGGTGTCATTCAAAGTGTCGAGTTCTCCCATCCGGGCAACTTAAAAGAAATCAAAGAGTTCCAGACCTCATGGCTTGGGAAGTCTATTGGGATCATCGTTGAGAAATGTACCGATGGCTCTATGACTCTCTTCGGTTCCCCTTGTGCCCCTTTACGCCTTTCCCACAAAAACGACTGGGACAAGGATAAAAACGTTTCTGTGATGTCTTTCAAATCGGCCCAAAAAGGACCGGGATGGGCAGATTATCTTGGTACTGTTACCCTGGACACGGTAAAAGCTGTTGCCGCTGCCGATGCCACTGCTGTCAATGTTGTTGACGGAACAGGCGAATATGGCCTAACCGACGGAAGTGTTGCACCTGTGGTAATCACCACCCTGACCAATGCCATCGATGGTGGCGTTTACACCCTGCTGGGTGCTACGGGCGACAATCCATCCACAATTACCAAAGCCAATGATTTCGTTCTTCAGAACGGAGTGACCTGGACAGGAGTCTATGGTGCCAAACTTACGGTGAAAGCCTTCAAGTGTGACACTGCCGCCTGGAAGTTCATCGAACTCAACCGTTGGTAATTCTTTCCCACATCCAAAGAAAAGTCATCCTGATGGGTGGCTTTTTTTTGGTCCTTTTCTAAGGTGATTTGCAGTTGCACTTTTGTAAAAACGCCACTGATGATTAATTCAAAAGACTGCTTTAAAAAGTTTGGTGAACCAAGCCAAACCAATTACTGTATGGAACTTTGGGATGTACCGGAACACCTTGAAATTGGTGTTCTCCCCAATAAAGTGTATTGCAATAAACTCCTGAGCGGTCCACTGGCCAGAGCCTTTGACAACATCATCAAAGGTGAATTGCTTGACCAGGTTAAAACATGGGATGGCTGCTTCAACATCCGTCAAATCCGTGGTAATTCTGCCATGAGCCTGCATTCCTGGGGTCTGGCCATCGACATAAATGCCAGTGGCAATGGTTTGGGTCAACAACCCATTATCAGCCCTGAACTTGTTCAATGCTTCCTCGATGCCGGTTTCGACTGGGGCGGGAATTTCAAACGCCTGGACGGGATGCATTTTCAACTGGCCCGCTTTTAATCATTTATGAGATGCACAAAAGAAAGCAGACCACAGTGAGGCAGCTCAAACGCAAGCATATTAATATGGTGTACAATACGGTGACCGGTACTGCCGAAATCTGGAAAAAGGGTCGCCATGGAAAGAAAATACTGGTAGAATCACTTCAAAATATTAGTCAAAATGACAAACAAAATTAAAACCTGGCTCATCCAGGACAGAGCCTTTGAAACAGGGGTTCAGCTTTTTCATGCCTATGGTAACCGCAAATCCTTCAGTTCAACACTGAACCGTCAGGGTTACAGTCCATATAACCATGCCTTACTCATAGAGGAACTGCGCAAAACAGCCGGTATCAGTGCCGTGGAGATTGAGGATATCCTTTCACGGCCACCTCAAGTACCTAAAGTTAAAAAAGCTGAGAAGAAGTGCAGGCTTCCCGCCGGTTCTGAAGAAGCAGCTGTTGTTGAGGCAGATCAAGAGTCGTGTTTGGAGGATGTCCCGCAGGGTGAGCAGTTAGTCCCAGAGGCAGAGTCTCTTTTGGAATCCATGGAAAGCCTTGAAGACAAAAAAAAAGACAACTTGATTCCTTCAAAAAAGGAGTCAAAATCAGAGAAGAGTTCCCCTTCCTAAAAGAACTGGGCTGTCCTGATGAATTGAAGATCCTGGTTGCGGATATGTTCACACAGAACGACCGCTTCCGGGATTCTCATGATTTGTTGTTTTTGGCTGAGAGTGCTGAAGAAGAATCTTTTGCAGCCATCAACTGTGTGGAAGGATACCTGGCGAACAGGGCAATTTGGCTGGAACTCAATCATTACAAGACTTTTGGGACGATTTTGGGGGATCACCCGATTTTTGAAATCCGCAAGGAAATGGAAGGTCTGCGCAAATTGAATTCTGCAGAGCTTTCGCGTAAACGCACCAACCTGTATATCAACCTGAGTAAGACCCGAAAGTCGCTTTTGCAGAATTCCAATCCAAAGCATACGGCCAAGAGACTCAAATCAATTGAAGTGAAAGAGAAACTTATGATGGAAATAGACCATATTTTAAAGAACCGCTGAGATGCCAGTTTTTCAGTTATCAGAATTGGATCAAATAGTCCCGACTGGTTCAGGGATCTTGAAGTCAAAGTTCCATGACATTCACCTGGTGAAAGTCGAAAGCATCAAATCCCTGGTTGGAAATGTTCCTTCACCGGGAGAATGCTTTTTCCTGTGGACGGTCAAAAGCTTTAATGCCTATACTTTCATTCCCTTTTTCGTAAAAGAACATAAGGTGATCCATGAATTGATCCTGTCAACTTACAGTATCAGCAACCGTATCCTGGAATCTCTTACCCACCTGATGGAAAAAGGCAAAGTTGAAAAAGTCCATATCCTGATCAGTGATTCCATAAAATTTCGTTTGCCAAAGGTTCAGCAGCAGCTTGTGTTACTGTGCAATCAGCGGCCTGCTCAGTTTACGGTAAGTTATGCCTGGAATCATTCTAAGATTAGCCTAATTCAAACAACTGGTGGCTGTTTTGTGGTCGAGGGTTCGGGGAATTTCAGTGAGAATGCGCAACATGAACAATACCTTTTTCTAAACATCCGTGAAGTCTATGACTTCCGAAAATCTGAAATCTATGGAATTATCTCAGAAACAGAAAAGTGATATCGAGGATTTAGCCGGTATCGGTTACAACTTCAAAAAAATTGCCATGTATTTGGATATGGCCGTGTTTATGATCGAAGCGGAGTTCAGAAATCCTGATTCTGAATTTCGTTATCACTATGACCGGGGTATCCTTCTAAAAGAAGCTGAGAGGGATAAGCAACTGAGTGAAGCATCCAAAAATGGCTCTGTCAGTGCCTTGCAGGAACTGGAGAAGAAACTCAAAAACCATAAACTTGATGACCTGCGCTATGATATCCTCAACGGAACTAAGTAAAATTTCCCCGGAGGATCTGCAAGCTTGGATAGACACCGGACAGTGTGCGGAGTTTTCTGAAAAAATGACGGCCTACCTTGATCGCCTTGAGTTAATTCGTGCCATGGTAGCCAAGTATGAGAATCCCAATTTCATCGTAAAAACCCTGCTTTCTTTGGATGATACCTTGTCCAAATGGCAGGCTCAGGAACTGATCGCTCAGGCCATTAACTTCTTTTATTGCAGCAATGAAATTAAAAAGGAGGCCTGGCGTAATATCTATGCAGAACGTCTTGACAATGCAGCCATCTTTTGCTGGGGTAACAATGACATGGAAGGATTTCGCCGCAATACAGAATCTGCTATGAAAGCCCGGCGTTTGGGTGATCCGGACAAAGAAGACATTCCGGTGGATCTGC
>JBAXPV010000095.1:0-4054 GCA_037132075.1 Bacteroidota bacterium | reverse complement strand
TCATGCTTAGTGAAAGCTCTTTAATATCTTCACCCGAAAGGCTTTCCAGATCTTCTACCATGAGTCGAGTTAGCCCTAAAAACCCATTGAAAGGGCTACGTAAGTCATGGGCGATGATTGAAAAGAATTTATTCTTAGTGGCATTAAGTTCCCGGAGTTCTATGTTTTGCCGACATAGTTTCAGATGTGTGAGAACCCGTGCCTTGACATCTTCAGCCTGAAAAGGTTTATTGATATAATCAACGCCACCAATATTCAAAGCTGTTACGATATCGTTAGTGTCGCCCGATGCACTGATAAAGATAATGGGGATATCTTTTAAGGCTGGGTTTTCTTTTAAACTGCGACAAACTTCAAATCCATCCATTTCAGGCATCATTATATCGAGAAGGATCAGATCGGGCTTTTCTTTTTCTGCAGCCTTTATTGCCAGTGGTCCATTTGGAACAAGTCGTGTTTTATACCCTTCAGGTCTTAGTATTTCATCAAGCAATTTTAGATTGTCACCTATATCATCAACGATCAGGATGTTGAGAAAATTGCTGCTGTTCAGGGTGTCATCTTTCATTTTCCTCCTACTGTTAATACCTGCAAAAGGTAATTATAATTGAAATGTTCTGCCTGTGTCAACAGGTGCCTGCAGAGTTCCGGATAATCATTCTCAACGCTTTTGATATATCGTGTAAGCAGGTGGAAATCGGCAGATTCAACTGCATTCTTCATCTGCAATGTAAGCTTTTCAGACAGTTTAGTAATGTCCTTATCAACAATTTCGTCATTATTAAGATATCTGGACTGGGCATCATCTGATTTTTCTTCTTCGTATATATACTTTATGCCCAGAATATTGCCTATTGTTTCAAACAACTCACTTTCACGAAAAGGCTTGTGAATATAACCCTGGATCTCAAGTGCAAAGGCCTTTTTTTTCTCATCTTCAAATATGCTGGCAGTTACAGCGATCACCGGTGTATATTTTCCTTTTTCTGTTGATTTTATCTGTTGGGTTGCCTCATAGCCATCCATTCCAGGCATGCGCATATCCATAAGGATTAGGTGTGGTTCCCACTGTTCAAACTTCGCAATGGCATCAGTTCCGTCAACCGCTTCATTGGTTATAAATCCAGCGAGCTTGAGGAAATTTGTGAGAACCTGCCGGTTCTCTTCCTTATCATCAACAACAAGCACGCGATAAGCTTCATGAGTTGTGTCAATGCCAGTTACCCGTTTTGTACTGGACGCTTCGCGATGCTCATGCGCTCCCTGCTTGATTTCGACAGTTACTGTAAACACGGAACCTTTTCCCTCTTCGCTCGCAACAGTGACATTTCCCCCCATTAACACGGCCAGTTCGCGACTCAGTGCAAGTCCAAGACCTGTTCCCATACTGTTTTTTATCCCTGAAGAGGTTTGTTCGAACTGTTTAAAAAGTTTCTCTAGTTCATTTTCAGCTATGCCCACGCCTGAATCCTGAATCTCCACCACAAGAATCAATTTATGCTCATTTCTTTTATCAACATGGGAGCGCACAGTAATGCCTCCTTCATTGGTGAACTTCACTGCATTGCCGATCAAGTTGATCAGGATCTGACGTAGTTTCTGCTCGTCTGTTACAACATTGCGCGGCAGGTCATGGCTTGTTTCAACAATAATCTGAATTTGTTTGGATTGAACCTGTTCCTTGAACAGCATGTGTATTTCATGCAAAAGGGCATGTAAATCAAAATTTGTCGATTTTAGCTCTACACGGCCAGCTTCTATTTTAGACAACTCGAGAATATCGTTGATGAGCCTTAGTAAATGGTCTGCGGCGCGTAGTATAGAATTGTTGAATTCCTGTTGCTTGCTGGTCATTGATTTTTCCCGTTTCATTAGTTGTGAAAACCCAATGATAGCGTTGAGCGGGGTTCTAATCTCATGTGACATGTTGGCCAAAAATGTACTCTTTGACTTATTGGCTGTTTCAGCCATAATAAACAATTTTTCTTCAAAATCAAAGGCTTTCTGGAGGCTGGCATTGCTTTCATGAAGTAATTTTTCCGATTTTGCACTGTTGAAAATATTCACCAGAGTGTGCGAAAAAAGCGTTAGCAATTTGATTTCGCTTTCATCATAGCGATGATGCTTTTTGACAGAACTGAAAGCAACAAAGCCTAAACATCCACTTCCTGACATCATAGGAACTGCCAGAAGACTTTTTATTTTCTGTGGTCCAAGAATATTTCGTTTAACATCGTCTTCAGGTAAGGCAAGTGCATCCTCAATATACACGATATTTCCCAACTGATGCTGATTTATCCAATCAGGAATAATTTCCATTGACAGATCCTGTAACGTTTGAATTCGAGCTTTTGTTCCTTTTGAACACCACTCATGAGTGTTCGATGTGGTTTGCCGGTCAAAGTCATAACTGAATATAAAGATCCTGTCGGCTGAAACAAATTCACCCATTTCTTTAAGTATGTTGTTTATCGAATTATCAATAAATTCAATGGGTATATGGATAGATGATGAAGCAATCTCCATCATGATTTTCTGCATTTCAGTCAGCTGAATCAAAGCAATCTCTGCCGCTTTGCGGATAGAAATATCGTGAATAATCCCAACAGCATGCCAGGTATCATTAATTTTAATAGAAGAGATTGAAAGCTCTACATTGATTTCATGTCCGTCTTTGTGTTTCGCTTTCAATTCGAGTTTTTTTCCGATTGCAGCTCCCTGGCCTGTAAGGAGAAATAAGGGAAAAGCTTCGTTATGCGCCTTGCGATACCTTTGGGGTACAATAAGTGTATGAAGATTTCGGCCTATAGCTTCATCTGTTGTGTGTCCAAAAATATTTTTGGCTGCCGGGTTCCAGAAAGTAATTCGTCCATGATTATCCATCATTACAATGGCATCATAGGCTGAATCGGTAATGGTACGAAGCTGAGATTCACTTTCAATCAATGATGTTTCAAACACTTTACGTTCAGTAATGTCAGTGAAACTTCCGACCATCCGAACCGCATTGCCTAGTGAATCACGTTCGACGATACTTCCGCGATCCTGTACCCAAATAGTCTTTTGTTTGCCGATTAGGCGGTGTTCGGAGAAATAAATTTTGGTTTTGCCATGAATTGCTGCATCAATTTTTTCGAAAACCGCTGACTTGTCGTCAGGATGAATAGTGCTGACTAATCCATCAAAGGAATCGTCAATCTTACCGGGCTGATTACCAAGCAGGGTGTACCAATTGTTATTGTGCGTTACCTTTCCTGAAGGCACTTCGTAGTCCCAGAGCGCTTCTTGTGTAACGTCCATCACCATTTGCAACCTATGCTCGCTTTGTTTAATACTATCTTCTATTGCTTTTTTCGCTGTAATATCTCTGCTGATTCCAAGAATTCCGATCAATGTCCCGTCAATGCCCAAATAGGGTGTTTTAAGGGTGTCCAGAAGTACCTTTCTATCATCGGGATAGGTAACCCATTCTTCGTTATGCCTGGGTTGTTTGCCTTTAAACATTTCAAGGTCATAATACCTGAAAATATCGGCAACTTCTTTCTCAAAAAGGTCATAATCTGTTTTGCCGATAATTTCACTTCTCGATTTGCCAACAAATTCGGTAAATGAGGGATTACAACCCATGTAAACACCTTCAAGATCTTTGAAGAAGATCATATCGGGTATAGAGTTAAGCAATGAACGGATCAATCCCGATTGCCGGGTGGTTTCCTCTTTTGCATTTCTTTGTTCCGTGATTTTCCCCAATTGCTGTGCAATGGCGTTTATTAATTTCCTTTCCTCCTTCAGAAATGGCCCTTCATCCTCTTGGGACATTTCCCTGACATAAGATACCTCTAACAGCCCGATCACTTTTGCGTTCGACTTGATTGGAGCAGAGATCTTCCACTCGGCATTTTCGAAGTTTCTCGATCGAAACTCAACGCCTTCAATCACAATCCTGCAGCAAGCTATATCAGAATATTGCCAGCTTTTTGGCAGGAAATATGTTAATTCCTGTTACTGTTCAGGGGTTATTAACATGTTAACCAACCAAAGTTAGGGAATAAAT
>JBAXPV010000094.1:0-4734 GCA_037132075.1 Bacteroidota bacterium | reverse complement strand
GGATTCGTGAGTGTGTGCATCGCGCTTGGTGTGTGGTGTTTGGTCGAGTGTGTGCTGGCTGCGGGTCTTGTTTCATGTGTGGGGCGCGGTTGCCGGGTTGCGTGGGTGTCTGGGGTGGGGTGGGGGGGGGGGGGGGGGGGGGGGGGGGGGTGGGGGGGGGGGGGGGGGGAGGGGGGGGGGGGGGAGGTGGGCGGAAGGGGGGATAAAGGGCTGGGTGCCTTTGCCACAATTGTTGTCGGCTGTTCTATCTTTGGTGCTGGGGCTGTTCCGGCTGTGTCTAAAGTACAGATCACGGCTCCGATTGCGATTGTTTCTCCAACCGCTGTGATTATTTTAATGACTCCTGCTTCCGGGGAGGGAATGGCAAGGGTGGCTTTGTCGGAATCTATTTCTGCGATCTCCTGGTCTTTTTCAACATAATCTCCATCACTTACGAGCCAGCTCGCCAGCTGAACCTGGTTGATAGATTCTCCCGGACTCGGTACCTTAACTTCAATCATTGTATCTATGTTTTTTATGATTCTTGTTCATCTGTTTCCCCAATATGAGCCCATTCTTTGGGAGCGCAAAGTAATTTGCAGACATCCTGTACGCGTCCACACTGACAATCCCCAAATGCTTTTTCTACGATCTTACGCTGCCGTTGCACATGCAATGCGCTCGCGCCTACTGCCGGGCTTCCGCTCTCAGGACGAGCAATCAGCATCAGTGGCACCTCTTTAAAAGCACGCAGGATAAACGACCAGGCTCCCATATTGGCAGGTTCTTCTTGAACCCAAAGATGCTTATTGGCATTCGGATATCGGCTGATCACCGACTTTATTTGTCCTTTGGGGAAAGGATACAGCTGCTCCACACGAACGAGGGCAGTGTCCCATTTTCCATTTTTCAATCTTTCTTCCACCAGTTCATAGTAGATCTTGCCGCTGCAAAATACGACTCTTTCAACGTTAGCAGGATCAACCTTCTTGTCATCAATAACTTCCTGAAATCCGCCATTGCTAAAATCATCCAGTGATGAAACACAAGCCGGGTGGCGCAACAAACTCTTGGGTGTGAAGATAATCAGGGGCTTACGGATGTCCCTCTTGAGCTGACGGCGCAAAATATGGAAGAGATTTGCAGGTGTCGTGCAATTGGCTACCTGCATATTTCCATCGGCGCACAATGTCAGGAAACGCTCCATACGGGCAGAAGAATGCTCCGGGCCCTGGCCTTCGAAGCCATGTGGAAGCAGGACTGTGAGGCCGCTCATCGCTTTCCATTTGTCCTCAGCACTGCTAATATATTGATCAAAAATGATCTGGGCCCCATTTGCGAAATCTCCAAACTGGGCTTCCCAAATCGTCAAACCATTCGGGTCGTTCATGGAATAGCCATATTCAAATCCAAGCACGGCATATTCCGACAGCAATGAATTATAAATCTTGAAATCAGCCTGATTCTTATGTAGATGTTGAAGGGGAATATAATATTCTTCAGTATCCTCGACGGTAAAAATGGCATGACGATGCGAAAAGGTACCTCTTTGAACATCCTGGCCGGTCATCCTCACAGGAATTCCTTCATTGACAAGACTTCCAAAGGCCAGCAATTCTCCCATGGCCCAATCCAGACCCTCCCCTTTTTCAATCATCTCACGACGTGAAGCCTGTAAGCTCTCGATTTTTCTTAAGAACTTCTTGTCGGAAGGAAGACTTGTTATTTTTCTGCCAATGTCAATCAAGGTCTCTTTGTCGACACCGGTAAAGGGAGAATGTGCAAAATCTTCAGCATGAGCCTTCCGGATTCCTTTCCAGTCGTTTTCTAAAAAGTTCGTCAGGTGAGCCTTTTCTGTATGCTGCGAAACGGAAAGCTCCGATTCCAGCATCTCCAGGTAGACTGATTCAATCTCTTTCGCTTTTCCGGCAATAGGACTTCCTTCGTCCGTCAATTTTTTGAGGTAGATCTCCCTGGGGTCAGGATGTTTTTCTATGATCTTATATAAGGTGGGCTGGGTAAAACGAGGCTCATCACCTTCGTTATGCCCGTATTTTCTATATCCCAGGAGATCGATAAAGACATCTTTCTGGAATTTCGCACGAAAAGCCATGGCCATCCTGACGGCATAAACCACTGCTTCAACGTCATCGGCATTGACATGCAGGATCGGACATTGAATGATTTTAGCGACATCTGTGCAATAAATACTCGAACGTGAATCCAGATAATTTGTGGTAAATCCAATCTGGTTGTTGACCACCAGGTGAATAGAACCTCCCGTTTTATAAGCGGGAAGCTCCGACATCTGTAGCAGCTCATAAACCACACCTTGTCCTGATACCGAAGCATCTCCATGGATGATAATCGGTGTGATCTTCCCGACATTTCCTTTATAAGTATGATCAATCCGGGCACGTACGATTCCTTCAACCACAGGGCCGACGGTTTCCAGGTGAGATGGATTGGGAGCCAGGGAAAGTTTTACATTTTTCCCGGCACTTAATTTCCTTTCATAGGTATGACCGAGATGATATTTCACATCGCCCATCAACCATTGGTCATCAAATTCTTTTCCTGCGAACTCTGTAAAAATCTCTGAACATGACTTATGCAAGATGTTGGCCAACACATTTAGCCGACCTCTATGGGGCATTCCGATCACAAATTCTTCTTCGCCTAAGCGAGATCCTTCTTCAATAATCGCTTCAATTGCCGGGATCAGGGATTCAGAGCCTTCCAGAGAAAAACGCTTTTGACCTGGGAATTTTTTATGAATAAATTTCTCATAAAGGACAGCCTCAGAGAGCTTTTTCAGAATCTGTGATTTTTCCGTTTCGCTGAAAGCAGGTCGGTTCCGAGTTGTCTCCATCATACTTCGCAGCCACTCATGAATCTCCGTATTGCGGATATACATGAATTCAACACCAATCGAATGGCAATACGTTTCCTGAAGATGATTCAGGATATCCTGAAGCGTGGCGTCCTTTAATCCGATTTCTGCAGCTGCCTCAAACCTTCGGTTCAAGTCATTCTCACTGAGTCCGAAATTTTGCAGATCAAGTGTAGGAGTATATTTTCTGCGGGTACGGACCGGGTTGGTCTGTGTGAAAAGATGTCCACGCTGCCGATAGCCGTTGATGAGGTTGATTACTTTAAACTCATCTGGCACCATCCCTGATGTCTTTGTTCGTATACTGCTGTCGAGACGGGCAAACTCAAATCCTTCAAAGAACTTGCGCCATCCAACATCAACAGAATCCGGGTCCTGACAATATTGATTGTATAGCGCTTCTAACTGCGGGATCTCGGCATTACTTAAATAAGACAGTTTATCCATGCAAACGCAAATAAATTCATTAAAAAAGGAAAAGGAAACATCATAAGCTTCCTGTTAAAGTTTTTATACGTTAAAAACTAAAATAAAGTTAAGACTAATTTAACAATAACAATTCAAATGTAATCTGGTTTCCTTAAAACCGAAAGAAATTCACATGATCGCAACACTACTTTGCTAAAAAAGAAAACCCCGGCATGACCAGGGTTTTCCAAATTAGATCGATTTAACGAAATCAACCTGGCTCAATTGCTTCAACTGGACAAACATCTGCGCAAGCACCACAATCGGTACAGATATCTGCGTCAATTTTATAGATTTCGCCTTCGGAGATGGCGTCAACAGGACATTCGTCGATACAAGTACCACAAGCGGTACACTCATCGGTGATTTTGTATGCCATAGTTCTTTAAAGTTAAAATTGTTGTTTTTAATTGGCTGCAAAGATAACAAATAATCCAAATGCCAGAACCAAACTTATGCGCAATTTAGAACCATCCTGAACAGCATCAATAGCCAAACGTTTTAGTTTTGGTCAGAAGAAACAACAACTACAGGTGTTGCTTCAAGTTGGGAAACTGCTTTTATTACTTTGGAAGCCTTAGTAACTTTGGCAGCTTTAACTGGCTTTGAAGCTTTCACTGCTTTGGGAGCCAGGGGCTTTTTAGGAACAACTACTTTTGGAGCAACATCTTTCTTTACAACAGGAGCTTTCTTGGCGACGACTTTAGGCGCTTTTGTTGCCTTCGGTGCTACAACTTTTTTTGGTGCTTCTGCCTTTTTAATAGCAACAGCTTTTTTGGCAACAATAGGTTTCTTTGCTACCGCTTTTTTGGCAACTACCTTTTTCGCAACAACTTTTTCAGCAACTGCCTTTTTTACAACAGGCTTCAATATTGCTACCTTTTTTTCAGTGGCCTTCTTAGTTTCCCTTTTTATTGTTGCTGTTTTTTTTGCGGGTGCTGCTTTTTTTACAGGCGCAGCAACGACAACATTCTTTTTAGCCGGGCGGCCTCTTTTTGCAGGTTCTTTTTTCTCGGCAACGACTGCTGTTACTTTTGCAGGTTTTCTGCCTGGTTTTTTCTTTTCAACTGCAACTGCACTTACTGAAACTTTTGCTTTAGATTTTTTCTTCTTTACTGCAGGCTCAACGAATTTTAGACTCTTGCCGAATTTTTTTCCGACTTTTTCAAGCATACCACGAATGCCATCAATCTTCTGTTCCGCTTTGTAGAGCTCAGTTTGAAAGTATTCTTTCAATGTCTCGAGCTCTTTTTCAGTAAAATTCAATTTTATCATTGTTGCTTTTTTTTAATTTATTTAAATGGTACGCAAATATATAATAATTAATTATTAATTAAACAATTTTTGTTACTGTTCAGGGGGTAGACAGCTGAAAATCTACAGGGCTACCTTCG
>JBAXPV010000093.1:0-4743 GCA_037132075.1 Bacteroidota bacterium | reverse complement strand
AACACCTTGAAATCGGTGTTCTGCCCAATAAAGTTTATTGCAATTCCTTATTGACCGGTCCATTGGCCAGGGCATTTAACAACATCATTTCGCGTAACCTTTTGCCTGAGGTGATCACCTGGGACGGATGCTTTAACATCCGCAAAATCAAAGGCAGTGCCCAAATGAGCCTGCACAGCTGGGGAATGGCAATCGACATTAATGCCAGCGGTAATGGTTTGGGTCAGCAACCCATCATCAGCCCTGAACTCGTTCAGTGCTTCCTTGACGCAGGTTTCGATTGGGGCGGGAATTTCAAACGGCTTGATGGCATGCATTTTCAACTGGCCCAATTTTAATCTTTTTCAGATGCATAAAAGAATTCAATCAACCGCACGACAGCTCAAACGCAAGCATGTTAATATGGTATATAACAAAGTATCATGCAGGGCAGAGATTTGGCGAAAAGGCCGGGATGGCAATAAGACATTAGTAGAAACACTTCAAAATATAAGTCAACATGACAAACAAAATAAAGACCTGGCTCATCCAGGACAGGGCCTTTGATAGCGGCGTTCAGCTCTTTCATGCCTATGGCAACCGCAAGTCTTTCAGCGCAACGCTGAACCGCCAGGGTTATAGTCCCTATAACCATGCCTTGCTTATTGAAGAACTGCGCAAGACTGCCGGTATCAGTGCCGTAGAGATTGAGGATATCCTTTCAAGGCCACCACAGGTACCAAAAGCCAGGAAGTCAGCGCAGAAGTGCAGGATTCCCGCCGGTTCTGAAGAAGCAGCTGTTGTTGTGGCAGATCAAGAGCCGTGTTTGGTGGATATTCCGCAGGTTGAGCAGTTACTCCCAGAGGTAGAGCCTCTTTTGGAACCAGCTAA
The DNA here is from genome assembly GCA_037132075.1 of Bacteroidota bacterium. GTDB lineage: Bacteria > Bacteroidota > Bacteroidia > Bacteroidales > CAIXZF01 > JBAXPV01. Next base: position 3,873 of record JBAXPV010000093.1, on the reverse strand, counting down.
AAATCTTGAGGACAAAAAAAAAGACAGCTTGAGTCCTTCAAAAAAGGAGTCAAAATCAGAGAAGAGTTCCCCTTCTTAAAAGAACTCAGTTGTCCTGATGAATTGAAGATCCTGGTTGCGGACATGTTCACTTTGAACGACCGCTTCCGGGATTCTCATGAGTTGTTGTTTTTGGCTGAGACACCTGAAGAAGAATCCGTTTCAGCCATCAACTGCGTGGAAGGATACCTTGGAAACCGGGCAATCTGGTTGGAATTAGAGTATTACAAACAGCATAAAGAACCACTGGGTGAACACCCGATTTTTGAAATCCGGCAGGAAGTAGAAGAATTGCGTAAGTGCAATTCCTCTGAGTTGTCACGCAAAAGGAGTAACCTCTATGTCAATCTGATGAAAACCAAAAAGTCTTTGACAAAAAATGACACCCCCAGAAATACAGAGAAAAGAATACGCTCGGTGACCATAAAAACCAGACTGATCGCAGAAATCGACAACATACTTAAGAATAGATAATGTCACTATTTAAACTTTCTGACTTAAATAAAGATTCAGTCGCCACCTCGGGAATCCTAAAATCTAAATTTTATGATGTCCACCTCGCTAAAGTGGAAAGCATTAAATCCCTGGTCGGCAACGTGCCTGGCCCGGGGGAGTGCTTTTTCCTTTGGACCGTAAAAAGCTTTAATGCGTACACCTTTATTCCCTTTTTCGTCAAAGAGCATAAGGTCATCAATGAGTTGATCTTGTCTACCTATAGCATAAGCAACAGAATTCTTGAATCCCTTACTCATCTTTTAGAAAAAGGGAAAGTAGAAAAGGTTCACATCCTCATCAGTGATACCATCAAATTCAGACTGCCCAAGGTGCAAGAGCAGCTGGTAACCCTTTGCAAGCAAAGACCCGGGCAGTTCAGTGTTGACTATGCCTGGAACCACTCAAAAATATGTCTGATGCTTACCCCGCAAGGCTCATTCCTTGTGGAAGGCTCAGGCAATTTTTCTGAGAACGCACAGCACGAACAATACCTTTTCCTTAATATCAAAGAAGTCTACGAATTCAGAAAACAAGAAATCTATGGAATTATCACAGGAACAAAAAGCTGAGATAGAAGAACTCTCAGGCTTAAGGTTCAATCCCGTTAAGGTCGCAATGATCATGAACCTACCATGGCCTGTGGTTGAATTTTGGATGGCAGACCCAGACTCAGAATTCAAATACCACTATGAACGTGGTATCTTATTGGATGAAGCAATAAGGGATAAAGAAGTCAACGCCGCCGCCAAAAATGGCTCCGTCACTGCAATACAACACATTGAGGCTAAGATAAGGACACGCAAACTCAACGACCTGAGAGAAAGACTACTCAATGCAAACAAATAGTATAGATCATATAAAACTTCAAATCTGGATCGACACCGGCAAGTCTGACGAGTCACCCTCAGTAATGATAAAATACCTTGACCGCCTCGAAATGGTTAGGGCAATGATCTCCAAATATGAGACCCCTGCCTTTATCGTAAAGGTTCTGATGAAACTTAACGATGGCTATTGTCGCAAAGGTGCCCTGGCATTAATAGCTGAATCAATAAACTTCTTTTATTGCTCCAATGACATCAAGAAAGAAGCATGGCGCAATATCTACGCAGAAAAGCTTGATAATGCTGCCATGGTATGCTGGGAGGATAACGACCTGGAAGGTTACAGAAAAATGATCGAATCTGCCATGAAAGCCAGAAGGCTTGACCAGCCAGACAAAGAGGATATTCCCTACGACTTACTCAATCAAAAAACAATAATCTATCAACTTGATCCTGAGAAAATGGGGATCAAGAAAGTTGATCGCACTCTTTTGGCAGAGTTTATAGATAAACTCCCACTTGAAGAAGTTCAGAAAAGCAAATTACGTAGTGACGGCGGCATTGAAAACGTATCCTGGACAGAAGAAGATGGAACTGAACAACAAAGCTGAGTCTACGGATATTCGCTACGCATCATGGATAAAAATGATGGTAGACCTGATAAAACCAAAGAATCTTTATATTGTTGGTGGCCGTGGCGTGGCCAAGTCCACCGAGATCCTGGCAGACCGCATCATTGATGTGGTCTATGACATGCCCCGGGCCAACTTTGCTTTTATCTCAGATACCTATGCCAACCTTCTGACCAATATCATTCCTCAGATCATCGTAGGCTGGCAACGTAAAAAGTTCATTGAAAACTATCATTACTGCCTCGACAAGGAGCCACCGGATCACTGGACTAAGCCATACACGCCATGTCCATCGCATAAGCACACCATATCAATTTTCAATGGTGGGAAAATCTATCTCAAATCCCTTGACAGACCCTCCATTAATGCCGGGATCTCAATTGCTCATATGTTTGGTGATGAAGCCAAATACCTTAAACGTCAGAAGCTCAATAAAGCATTGCCTACACTAAGAGGTGATGCCATTCTTTTACAGAAATCATCTTTTTTCATGGGGCAGTCATTCCTTACGGATATGCCTAATACAGCCCATGGCGAAGATGATTGGATACTGAGTATGGCAGATAAGATGGACAAGGTGCAAATACAAAACATACTCCAATGTGCCATTGTCGTTAATGAAATAAATATTGAGATCTATGAGTCTCAGTTGAAAGGCTCAAGTACCACCGCACTCGACATTCAACTGCAAGTGTGGCAGCAAAGACTTTTGAAACTCCGCTATGAATCAAGTTTCTTCTATGTGGTGAGTACCCTGGCTAATATCGATATCCTTACACTCACCTATCTGCAAAACCAGTTGGAGAGTATGGATATAGAAGAATTCAAATGCTCAATACTGTCGTTCAAGACAGCACTGAATCAAGGAGAGCGCTTTTACTTTAACCAGGGAGAGAACAACTTCTTTCGTGATGGGTATGACTATTCGTACTATGACTCATACAGCCTGAATCAAACAGTAAAAGCCTGCTCAAAGGCCTTGCGATACGTGATGCCATACAAGCCATTAGAGTTAGGCTTTGATGCCGGCAACATGATGTCATTGGTCATAGCACAAGAGCAAGGCGATTGCCTTAGATTCCTTAAGTCGATCTATACATTGGTTCCAGAGTTCATACAAGAGTTAGCATTGAAGTTCATAGATTACTTTGCTTCACATACGAACAAGGTAGTGTTCCTGCATGCTGATCGGGCAACCAATCAATACAATAAAAGCAAAGAAGACTTTGCAAACAAACTCAAACGTGCTATTGAGTGGCAGGACAACAAGCCTACTGGTTGGAATGTCACACTCATGTCAGTTGGTGCCCGCAATGTAGAGCATTGGCAAGAGTATCAATTGGCTAACATCATGCTCGAAGGCAAGAACAAGTCTTTGCCGCGAATACTCATTGATGCTTATGAATGTAAAGAACTTAAGAGCAGCATTGAGTTAGCCCCTATGGAGAAGGTCAAAGGTCGGATACAGAAGGTGAAGAAGTCAGAGAAGCTGGCACTGCCAAGGCTGCCCATGGAGTCAACCAATATGAGTGATGCCTTCAAGGCTATCATCTGTCAGACTAAGTACATAAGGGCACTCAAAGGCATCTCCAATTCAGTTGGTGATGTAAAGTCTTACTAATAGTAATCTATTCTATCTAACTACATCCCAACGACCTATGGTCGCTGGCATTTGCTATGGTTGGAATCTGTGTCACAGACACAGACTCAATCCATGGTTGGAATCCCAACATTGTGCACACAGGGCGCACCACGGTGCAGGACATAACGCTCTATGGTGCGCGTCATATATCCTGCTGTGGATTGTGTGCAATTGCTTAAGGAGTTCAGAGCGGGTCGTTCATTTACTTGCGTAGTACCTTTGCAAAAGGTACCCAAAGCTC
>JBAXPV010000092.1:0-4863 GCA_037132075.1 Bacteroidota bacterium | reverse complement strand
TTATTCCCTAACTTTGGTTGGTTAACATGTTAATAACCCCTGAACAGTAACCAATATCTTTACTAAAAAAACATTGTAGCAAGACTGCCACAAGAAATGAAAGACATGGTGATAAACCAGCAATGTATTCAAGCTAAAGTGAGTAAAGATGGAAAAACTATATAAATTCACCGGAAGTTTAATGTTAGCAATTCTGATGATTGCTGCGTTTATGAGTGCCTGCAAAAGGGATAAGGATACTGTTTCTTTTCATAGCGATGGAAAAGGATATTATTATAATGATTCTGCAACCCGGATGGTTTTTCCGGGTGCTTTCACACCCAATGGTGATGGGATCAATGACATCTATCATTTTTCTGTCATGAATGTCTTTGACTTTTCATTAAAGATCGTGGATAGCACAGGCGCAACCCTTTATACCTGGGTGGATACTGCCCAGCGATGGGATGGAAGAAACCTCCAGGGTCAGATAAAACAGGGATATTACAAAGCCAAGATTGGTTTTAAAACTTTTGGAGGAACAATTATCAGCAAAGATCTGGTGTTCATCCTGTTCTATGCAGGTCCCACAGCAAGCTGCCTGACAAAAGACGCAAAAGAGTGTAATTTTCCGGATATGATAGAGCCCGGACATGGATTTGTTTATCAAACCCAGGAGACCTTTTGTAATTAGACCTTATTGTTTTTGTATTCAAAGATAGGAATTAGGGACGATAAAGAACCAGGTGATTTATAATCCCAATCAATACCTTTGCATTAGATATTTTTTTCACTTTTATAACTTCTTTTTTCCATTTGTCTGCTAAAAACATGAAAAACTTCTTTTCGCTAATTTTTTTTTCGTTCCTGACATCCTTTACTTTTTCTCAAAATGCATATGACCCGAATTCTATTATTGACATTCCGGATAGTGTTAAAACAACCTATGGTTTTCCGATGCATTCCAATTCTAATACCAGCAAGGCTTTTTTGCTTACAGAACAATTGATCCTTACAAGACCCGAAAAAATAATGGACGAACTCAGCTTTCTGCCCGGCACATACAGTGTCCCTGACGGAATCGGCGGGCAAATGTTAAATATCAGGGGATTTGACCAAAACCGGATTACGATCTTCTTCAACGGCATCCCGGTCAGGTCAAGTACAGAAGGACGGATCAGCATGGACGGATTGTTTTTTAACAATGCAGATGTTTCGATTGAAAAAGGAAACGCCTCTCTAATTTATGGGGCCAATTCATCAGGGAATATCATACGTATCGATAACCATATATTGACTGAAGGGCAACCTGCCCTAAAAATAAACACCTATTGGGGAAACAATGGAAAGCAAAATTACAATGCCCTGATCACGGGAAATGTCCATAAAAAAATCTATTACCAGGTATCTGCTAATTATTACAAAAGGAACGCTGTCAGGCTCTCAAAAGCTTTTGATACGATCAACAGTCAGGCTGACAGGACAAGACTAAACAGTGACCAGGAAAACTCCGAATTTACAGGAACATTAACTTTTGCTCCCAATAAAAAGCATCATATCAGCATAACTGGAATGTATAATGCCAGCAAGTTCGGCTATCCGCCTTCACTCATATCGCCAAGGTACAGGCATATGGATTTCTGGAGAAATTCCAGCATAGGACTCAGGCACTCATCTGCATTTTCAGACAAACTGATCCTTGAGACAAATTTCTATTATACACATCTGAAGGATACAATGAATGAATATACTGACATTACATTGTCAAAGATTAAAAAATTTAGCTATTGGAATGATGAAAGCCTGGGTGCAAAAGGAATTCTATCCTATAAAATCTCATCACGACATACTTTGAATTATTCCATTGATTTCAAAAAAGACATACACGAACAAGTCTGGTATACTACGGGGACAGCGAAAGCCGTAACGCTCTTATCGGCTTTGGAATATAATGGCGAATTTATCAGAAGAATCTTTATCCAGGCTGGGACTTCATACAATCTCAACAATCCAACGTATTCAAGCAGTAATGATGATAAAAGCAGGAAGAATCTATCTGCCTGGAACTATCAATTCTCTGCTGCCTATATGCCATTAACTAAAAAATATAAAGTCCATGCCGGGTATAGCAATTTCACCATATTCCCCCGAATGAAAGAATTATATGGTGATGTCTTAATGGGCTATACGGTTAATCCTGACTTAACATATGAAAAGGGCCACAATATTGATATCGGTATCGAATCCTCATTTTTCCGGCATCAACTTAGTGTCCAGTTTAATGGATATGCCAGCATCATCAATGATATGATCACATCAATAAAACCCACTGATACGACCTATCAACTGGTAAATTTACAGTCTGCCGGTTTATCCGGATTTGAGCTCATTGGAAAATATACGCCCAATAAAAAGGTATTTGGTTTGCTTAGCTATTCCTACCTGGAAGCAAAAAATACATCAGATTTCCGGACTTCGGGTTTCATTGCCTATCGTCCGGCGCATCAGTTGAAAGCTTTCGTTTCCTACATGCCCCTTACCTACTTCGGATTTGATGTTTCTTACACCTACATTTCAACCCGAAAATATGATAACCAGGGAATTTGGTATAATCTGCCGTCATATTCATTGGTTGATTTTGGAATCAGCTCAAAGCCGATAAAATATCTGACACTGTGGGTCAAATTAAACAACATTCTTGACATGAATTATGTTGGTGCTTATGACCAGCCGCAAGCAGGGCGGGAATTTCGATTCGGATTAAATTTAGATATTAATCCATAAACAATACTATTGAATTCGCTTTCTGCGATGAGATTATGATCAGGAATATGAACTAAAACCACTTCCGTGGATCCAGGAATTTCTTGTATTTCGCAACCACCTCTTTTCCAAGGATAACAACGCCAACCCACCAGGCAATTTCACCACATACCACCAGAACTGTGGTGATGATCCCTTTCTGTCCGATGGTATAAGGCAGAAAGGGCACGGCAAAAATAAGCCCAAAGAATATCCCTGACATTAGGATTAATATAATTCCGAATCTTTTCATGCAGTTTTAAAGGGGTATAAATTTAAAGTAATTTCACATCTCATCCGTCTACAAGGGTATATGGATGAAATAATTGTATTCCCAATGGCCCAGCGACAACAAACAATCAAACAAGCCGTACAGCATTATGGTAAGCGTTTGTTTGATTTTATTCGTAGTCGCGTGAAGAATGATGAAGATGCCGAAGACATACTGCAGGATGTCTGGTTTCAACTGAGTTCTGTCATGGAGACTGAACCAATTGGTCAACTTAGTGCCTGGCTTTATCGTGTCAGCAGGAACAGGATCGTAGATAAATATCGGAAACAAACGACCCTGCCACTGGAAGATTTGCTGTATGAAGATGAAGATGGAGAAATGATATTTCCGGAAAATTTATTTACAGAAAGTGATAAAGCAGAAACTGACTTCGACAAGGCTTTGTTTATGGATTCCCTGTTTAAAGCCCTGGATGAAATCCCACAAAAACAACGTGATGTATTTGTCTGGAATGAATTGGAAGATTTAACACTTCAACAAATTGCCGACAAAACGGGTGAAAACATTAAAACCATTATATCCCGAAAGCGCTATGCGGTTTCTCATCTGAGAGAAAAATTACAGAAATTTTATTATTAAAAAACAAAAAAAAATAAACATTATGATGTGCTGCGAAAATAACCGTGGAAAAGCTTTTTGGATTAAAAGAGCTATATTTTTCCCCATTGCCATAACTGCTGGTGTCTTATTATTCACCTGGGTTGTAATGCTTTTATGGAATGCGATTCTTCCCGCTGTAATAGGTGTAAAAGCTATTACTTTTTGCCAGGCCTTAGGAATACTGGTATTATCAAAAATCCTCTTTGGTGGATTTAAAGGGTCTCATGGTCACCATCCTTTTCATAACCATCACAAAGATTTTCACAAAAAATGGATGCATTTAAGTGAAGAAGAAAGAGAAAAGATGAAAGCCGTATGGAAAGAAAGACATAGTCCCGAAGCAGGGAATGAAAAATGCTGCTAGTATTTGAACTCAGGACAAAGTGAATAAGATCATTTTTCCAGGCTAAAACGGGCAGATGAATGAAGAGAAAAGAACAATGTTGGCATTGTTCTTTTCTCTTTATCGTGATCTCATCTCCGTTTACTGAATTAATGCAATTTTGTATGATATATAGGAAAGAGTATTGTATCTTTACTCCTGGATAAAAAGCACCTTAATGGCTATATAAACCTGATCCATTCCTTATGAACCGTTTGTTAAAGAGACAAGCCCTGATTTTACTGCTAATTCCATTGCTAATTGAAGCATGTAATAAAAATGACGCTTCAAAATCTTCCAGTCAGATTGATGAGCTCACTGCAAATAAAAAAACTACAGTTGCTGTCGTTCATGCCTCAGCGGTAGGACTCGGAGAATTGCTCAAAAAAGTTGCTGATTCTGCAACAAAAGTGTTGACAATTAGGACTTTCATCGACTCAGTCCGCTTTTACCAGGATAACTCTGGTTATTTTTATGTCTATAATTATCAGTGTATCAATATTGCTCATGCGACTCAGCCCGATCTTGAGGGCCAGAATCTCTATGATTACCAGGATAGTAAAGGGAAATATGTCATCCGTGAACTTTCAAAAGCCGCTTCAAAGGGAGGTGGTTTTGTTGAATATTTCTGGATTAAACCGGGAGAGACCGGAGAAAAACTAAAAATCGGATATGTAGAACCCATTCCCGGAACAAATTTCTTTATCGGTTCCGGTGTATATGTGCCGGAGACTAAATAAAAAGAGGATCTATTTTTGTTACTGTTCAGGGGTTATTAACATGTTAACCAACCAAAGTTAGGGAATAA
>JBAXPV010000091.1:0-4887 GCA_037132075.1 Bacteroidota bacterium | reverse complement strand
CGAATTTGGGAGTGGTGGCTAAGATCATCGTAATAGCCAGGGCACCATTAATCACGGCTTGTACGAGGGCGGCTTTCTGTTCGTCTTTCCAGGCTTTTGTTTTTACGGCAGCCTCTTTGCGTTTGTACTTGGCTTCAATCTCGGCCTTCTGCGCTTCTGTCAGGCTTTTACTTGACAATTCCCGCTCCTTTTGGGAGGAAAGGGCAGCGAGTCTGGAGTCAAGTTCAGAGCGGTTGTTGTTATTGACAATTTCAAACACTGTATTTGAAAGCAGTTGTGCCTGGTCGACAAGGAAAGCATTGATTTTACGTTGAGTTTCTGCCGACTTGTTCGCTTTATAATCTGCAATTTCATCAGCGTACATCTTCTCAATCCGCATCTTTGCTTCCTCATTCCCTTCTGCTAAAAGCAGAAGCCTGGCGTACTTAGAATCTATCTCGGCAATTTCTCTTTGTTCCTGAGATAGGTTGTAAGCGGTTCGCCCCTCTTGTATTTTTTGGATTTCATCTTCAAGGTCGCGAGCCTTTTTCTCTTTCAGAGCGGCCACTTCCTCTGCCTTCAACTTTTCGTATTCGGCAGTGGTCAGGATGGCATTGGTGATGTGATTTTGCTTTTGGTTTTCAAGGTCAATGATCAGCAAAGCATTACCATAGGCCTTGGCAATTTCATCATCATAGTATTTCGTGATGGCATCAGACTGGCCGGTGACCGCCTCAATATTTTTGTTGTAGGTGTTCTCTATCTCCTGCAACTCTTTTTCATAACCGATAAGCTGCGTGGCTTTGAGTTTATTGCGGATAGCGATAACATCAGTGGTGAACACTGTTTCCTGCTTCAGCAGTTCGTCTTTAACTGCCTGTCCTTTTTGCACTTCCAACACATCGATCCCTTGCTGAACTGTCCGCTTTTGTTTAGGGGACAGCTTTTCGTTTTCAGCGAGGAACTTCTTTGCCTTCTCAATCTCTGTGTCATACTTACGCTCTACTGCATAAACTTCCTTTGAGTACATATTCATGCGCTCTTCAAGCTGCTTCACTTCGAAGGCCTGTAATTCAAGCATAAGCCTTTGGTACTCTTCCAAAAGCTTATTCCTGTCTTTCAAGGCTTTTTCCTCTGACTTATCAGGCTTGGAGTCTGGCGTTTCGACATTCCTCAGTTTATTGAGGTCTTTGATCTTTTGCTGGACCCTGAGATAATCTTCGCCACCTTTTGTGAGGTTCCGCAGCGCGATCTGGTATTTCGACATCTTGGCATCCATTTCCTCAAGAGTCGAGATCCCAATGGCATCACCCTGGGCTTCTGCGTTGAGAACATCATCGAGGGTCTTTTTCTGATCTATGGCGACAGAAACAGACTGTTCATAGGCCTTGATGGTTTCGTCCAGGTCTTTGACAGCGAGATTGGCATTGTCGACAATATCCTCAGCGGCCTTGCCATTCAAACCACCGATGGCATAGCCCAGTTTTTGCCAAAGCGTCAACTTCAAAGACTCGGCAAAGATCAACTGGCGCTTCAACTTCAAACTCTCAAGTTCTGCTTTGTTGTTTTCAAGCATAAGGTCAATCTCTGCTCTGAGGGAAATCTTCTTATCCCGGGAGAGATTATTCAAGGCACGTATCGAAGCAGCGTAGGAATCGGTATGTGTCTTGGCAGTGCTGGTAAGTACTGAGACCTTTATGAGCGCGTCAGATTTTTGCTCTTCTATTGCCACTGACTCTGCATTATACTTGTCATAGGCCTTTATTGCCGCCACCCCTAAGGCAAACAGGCCTATAAGCAGACCGATAGGATTCGCTGCCAGGGCAGCGTTCCAAAGCCATTGCGATGCGGTTGCTGCCTTGGTTGCAATAGTACCTTCGGACTTGGCAAAGGTGTATAGCCTTTCCCAGGCTGTTCTTAGTTTTGACAAGGCTAAGTCTGCGGAACTGAGTAACCATCCTTCTTTGGTGACAAGGTTATTCCAGATTTGGACTTGTATTCCCCTGGTCACAGATGCAATCCAGATCCCGATTGCAGCACCGAGTAAAGTTAGGGCAACTTTATATTTCTCGATGGTTTGTGGAAGTTCTTTAAACCAGGCGACAAGGGAGACTGTGGTCATGATCATCCCTTTGAAGAGTTCTTGCAGCGAAGGCAACATAATAAGACCGTAAAGGGACTTGACCAGTTTATCCACTATGGCACCCATCGTCTGGTTTTTGATATTAAACTCGTCTGTGGAAGAGGTTGAACTTTGCAGGGTTTTCCCTGCGAGGTCCATCTTCTCGTTCAGCATCGCCACATTCCCTCCGAGTTTAGCGAAAACCTCCGAGGCACCTGCTCCCTGGACTTCAAGCTCTTTGATAATTCCTGCTAAAACAGTGGCATTAATACCACCTCTCTTGGTGCCTTCCATCACTTTGATGAAAGCGCCCATGAGGTCAGTATTCACCATATCGGTAAATTCCTTAATGGGGATCCCGGCAACTTTGGCGAAATCCCCGGTATTGCGAGCCATTTTCTGAAGGATTCGCCCAACGGCTGTCCCGCCTCTTTCGGTGTTGATGTTCAATTCCTGGAGCGTTGCTGACAATCCGAGGATTTCATCAGAGGTAAGTCCCAGGGGAATACCGATACCACCAATTCTGTTGGCAAAGTCAGCGATCACCGGTGCAGTGGCGAAGCCAGCTTTACCGAGTTCGTTGATAGCATCCCCAATACGCATCATATCCTGACTGACGTTTGTTGATTTCATGTCGGTCAAGACATTGCGCAGCGTACCCATTACCTTTGCCACTTCACCGGCACCACCAGTAATCTCATCACCCAGGGCGACATTCAGGACATCGACCGACTGCACAAAGTCATAGATGTCTTTCTTGGCAATCCCTAATTGTCCTGCCACAATTGCCATGTCGCGGAGTTCTTTTCGTGAAGTCCTGGTGTCGATCTTCCCCAATTCCGAATTAAGGTTCCGGACTTCTTGCGCTGTCATGTCGGTTGTCTTTTGAATATCAGCCAGGCTGTCGGAAAGTTCTGCGCCACCCTGGATAAAGGTATTGAAGGTGTAGATAATTCCCATCAGGGCGACACCGGCAGCCATAAGGACACTCTGGTACCTGTTGAAACTATCACCTAACTGTTGCATAGTGGTAGGCATTTGCCTGGCACCGTTGCGAAGTTCGTTGACTCTGGTGGTAGTTTCCCTTAATTCCCTTTGCAGGATTTTATACTCCGGAATTCTTGGGTCCATGTGCAGCATGACCATATTCAATTCACGCTGGTGGTTTTGAAGTTCCTTCAAAGACATCCCGGTGATCCCGATTTCACGTTTCAGCTTTTCGTATTCTGCTTCCACTGACTTTAGCTGAGCAGACTTGGCAATAAATTCTTCTGTCCCTTCCGGCAGTCTGGCAAGTTCTTTTGAGAGGGTCTTAATGTCAGTGTCCAGTGCACGAAGCCTTTTCCGGGCTTCATCATTGTTAATGATAATCTCCAACTGAACTTTGTCAATTCTCAGGCTCATAGGTTGTTTCTAAATTGTCTTTGATTGCTTCTCTCACATGATCACCATACTCATATAGCAGGATTGCTATAAGATTATTCAAGGTGCCGTAAACATTCCGGGAATACCATCGGGTATTTTTCTTCTTCTTTTTCTTACCCAAAGTCTGGCGATTGGAGCTACCCATCAGCATGCCGAGGGTATTGCCAGACTTTTTATGCCAGTTTATTTCAATGGCACGCCCGTAACCCAGGAACGACAGTTGGAGAACCGGGCTTTCTCCGTAAACCTGGTCTTGGTTTTTAATAGATGAACGAAGATCCCGGGACTTAATGATTCTTTTGGTGTTTATGTCAGCCTTGAGCAAAGCCTTGACATACTCACCATGTTTGTGAAGTACTTCATTAATAAACGACAACTCATCTTCGGAGAAACGACCTTTCATGCTGCAATGATAATTGCAGGAAGGAATATTCTAAAGGACAAAAAATGGTAAAAGAGAATCCTAAGGCTTGGTCGTATTGGCTAAAATGTCCTTAGAAAGAAAGAATGAGCCATTCTGCATACAGATAATCTATTGGAGTTTCGGAGGGAAGCTGCAAACTCACACCATTGGGGTATTGTAGGACTATCGGCGTCATGTGTATGGAGACTGACAATCTCAAGCTGTTGTTTGGTTGGTTTGCTCATGGTTCGTATATTTGAACCTGCAAACCTATACCAGGCAATTATCCTGCGCAATATGCATCAGACCGTACGCTTACCGTGCAATTTGAAAATTAGTTAGATGGAATTACAAGAATTTACACGAAAATGTTTTGAGATATGGAAATAATTGAAAGCATTATACACAAAGAATGTCAAAGGAAATGTCTTGTTTCTATTTACCCGGAAATATTCTAATTTGCAATATTGAATTTTTGAGACTCAATTTTTTTATTTCCTGAATAAAGGTTGCAGAAATACATACCAGAAGACAATCCGCTCGTTTCGAAAATAATCTGATCCTTTAGGCTTGCTACCTGGAATTCTTTTATTAATCGACCCGCGCCATCAGTAATCTGAATAATACCCATGTTATCAGTATTCATGTAGCTGTACTCTATTACAATGAAATTCTTAGCTGGGTTGGGGCGGACCCTTATAAATGATTCTACTGTATTGTTATTATGAGCAGTACTTACATGCGTAGATTTGGGCTGATGCTGCGGGAAAATGATTGGTTCTTCGTATTTCAGTGTGTCAGCGAACATAAGTATGTTTTTCGCAAAACCAGAGGTTGGACTTGAATTATTATATGCCATCAGATAAAGTTTGGATTTCTGAATAGAATCCAATTCAAAGATTGTTTGTTACTGTTCAGGGGGTAGACAGCTGAAAATCTACAGGGCTACCTTCGAGTG
>JBAXPV010000090.1:0-5199 GCA_037132075.1 Bacteroidota bacterium | reverse complement strand
TGCACTCGAAGGTAGCCCTGTAGATTTTCAGCTGCCTACAGCTGAACAGTAACAATCTTTGTTTGTATAATTTTCATTGATGCCAATATTAAGGCCAAGTCGAAAATTTGGAGGATGAGGCAATTCATTCCCAATCGTTAATTTATTGAATCCATATTTCTCAACATTGCAGGATAAACCCGGATTATCCGGTGAATGAATGATCTGTAAATATGGAATTGCTGCCCCAGTCCCTAATTAAATTTTCCCATCGGGTCTTAATTGCGAAAAACCAAATCCATGATATTCCCCGCTATCCAGTTTTGAAACAACAATCATCGAAGCTTCAATGTCAGATGACAAGAGGTCGTATTGTAATAGACTGTCATTTATAGAAGCATACATAAATCGGGAATTTGGTGAAAAATGCAAATCCATACCACAAAATATTTCTTGGGACATTGAATTCTGTTACATACGTGAGCGATCCAACTGAACGGTCAAAGGAAAAATATTTGAATTTTGCTTTTGCTGTGGTTATTACCACATTGGCAAAATGTAGTCCGTCGGGGCTAAAGTGACAACCTGCACCCCGGCCATTTGTAGATATTCCGGCACATTGTTTATGAGTAAGGGGTATATCAGGATTAATTAAAGTCAGATAATAGCACGAACAATTTGCCTCGGAAACTACTACCCACCAGTCTCTGCCGTTTGCATGACGCACAGCATCAATACCCAAGTCCACTGTGTCAACCAGGTAAGCTTCATTTTTCGAAGTAACATCGCCCAACCCATTATTTTCATCAATACTTACGGTGCTGTTTAATAAATCAAGGGCATTGTGATAGGGGTCTAATAACCTTGAATGAATAATTTGAAAAACATGATTTTCGTTTCCGGGTTGAGGCAGAATAATTAAGGATTGCGTTGCATTATATCCATGGTAACCTACAGGGTCTGACATAATTGAGTTATAATAAGAACCAAAGTTCAGAGAATCTCCATGAGGCATAATATTCCCATTTTTATCGGCAACGAACATCCCGTTGGTATAAAATAATAAATTTCCCGAAGTGTCACTGATTGAACCATTTGTATTAAGGATATCTAGATGTTGGGTGAAAAAATTACAAGTTGCAGGATTGTTATTGAAGTTTATAATTGACCCTTTGTATGGTGGATATGAACGACCAAAAATCCAATTATAATCCCTTTTAGCCTCACTAATATTTTGGCTGCTTGCAGTGAATGCAAGCAGCCAGATGCTTAATAAAAGTATTAGTTTCATCCTGGATTAGTTTAAAATGACAAGTTTACCTACTTTGTCCAATTTCTGTGAAGGTTGTATGCGAATCTGGTAAATACCCTTTGATAAACACTGAAGACTTAACAGATAAGTTCCTGAAGAAAGGTTAAAAGTCGATTGATTCACAACAAGACCTAAAAAAGGGTTACATTATACTCCTGAAGAAACAGCTGAGTTGTTGTACAATTGGGGCCTACTATCAAAAGGATAGACCTACTGTGCTTTTAGGGAAATCGTACTAAGCATAATAACCATCAAAATGAAAAATCTTTGAAGGCTAAGCTTATTTATAAAGCATGTGATACAATTGCATTCATTATTATTTTTCATGATTTGTTTTTCGGGAATTACCTTGTTATTCAATTATTTCCCCCTGAGAGATTGGCTTTCCCAAATCAAATTATGGCGGTACCGCCATGGTTTCATGAAAAGTAGCGTTGAAGTTTATTGTTAATAAAATTGCTGATCTTGATTGAATCATGACCGGTCTCTCTCTCTACAGGAACATCTTGTTCATGATATACTGGAGTTTGGACAATAGAAAATCCAAGTGCTTTAAATTCAAGACATTCAATAATATGAATCAATATCTGCATTTAACCCTTAATTCAGATTAAAAATATTATACAGTGTTCGAAAAAAGAAGTATTATATATATATTGGTCTGTAAATATACAAAAAGAAATTGGCAAAAGCAATCATATTGTTAAATATTAACAGGTAAGAAACGTATCCGTCCGACCAACTGCACCAAAGTCTGGCCACCTTATAGCTTAAGGTTTTGCGGGAGCAGATCAGCTAATTTGTTAGCCGGATAATCGGGAATGACTTCCAGGACTCTTTTTAACCAATAATATGGATTCACATAATTCTTCTTGCAGGTACCAAAGAAAGAATAGAACATGGCTGCTTGTTTGGCTCCTTCAGGTGATCCGGCAAAAAAAAAATTCTTCCCAAGGCATTTGGTCTGATTGCATTCTCCACCCAGTTGTTATCTATTTCGAGCGAACCCTCGTATAAATAATTGAGCAAACTGTCCCGACGCTTTGTGGAACATTGTAATTTCTCGTTTCTATAGCTAGAAGTACCAAAAACAGAAAGCCTACAATCCTTAATTTAAAGTTTATTCTCAATGTAATGCTATATTACATTGAGAACCCCGCGTCATCCTAAGCGGAGTCGAAGGAGGACTGTTGTAATGCTAACAAATTTATTATCAAAACTATAAGTAAATTTATTACCGTAACTCAGGCTTAGGAACAGTCGTTCGACTCCGCTCAGGATGACTGGAGATTTCAACGTTACTAAATGTAACGTTGAAAAATAGATATACATAGGCAATATATTTAAATTACGGAATAGGCCGAAGACCTAAAGTAGAAATTTCTCTCGTTTCTATGGTTATAGTTTCCTAAATCATGATCCTTAAACGCTATACCTATTTTTTTAAATTAACAGGTAAAAAATCAAAAACCCCAAGCTGAGCCCGAAGCAGAAGTTTGAGATTTGCAATTTGGAATTTATTTGGACTTTGGATCTTCATGCCTGGACTTTATTTCCCCTCAGTCTTTTGAGTGGAATCCGGCGGATCCCGCAACAACCAGCTGACCCCAAATCTAAACCCAGCATCCGGAACAGGATAGCCCGGGGTCTGGTAGTATTGCCCTGCGGCAAATTTCCCATCAAGATGCTTATAGCTTAAAAAGACAATAGCACGGCTAAGTTTCAGATTAACAAAGAAATCTACATAAGTTTGAGGCAGCAATTTCTTATCATATTGCAGATAAAAACTTCTCAAAGCTGGCATATAAGCGTCACTGTAATTCTCACTTTGAATATAGATATCAAAGCCTGGTTGCATGTTCAAAGCGTTATTGAACAATTTTAGATCAAAATAAAGTGCATGACGGGATGTCCATGAGGGTAAATGCAACAATATCGTATTTGAAATACTTTGATAGCGTATTTCATTATCGAGAACCAGGTGCCCGATATGGAATATTTTGTTGAAAGTGATTTCATCAACATTAATTTTCTTCTGGAATTGAGAGGGTATTGAACTAACTGGCAACAGCACCACCAGGTTTTGCACCTCAGTATGTTTGAATTTCAGTTCATAACCTTTGCAAGACAGGCCAACTGAGTAAATACTGTGATGGATTTTAGCGAAATAATTATCCCAATTAAAATAATTTGAATGATAATGCTGCTGAAACATTGATGGCGCAGTAGCAGCAATGGTATAATCCAGTTTTATCCTTGTTTGATATCGACCTTTACCAAAGTACTTTTCAAGTAAAAGCTGGGTCTTATAATCTCCTTTATTGTATTTCCCGGTTAATTGCTGTTCCCAATCGATACCTGCTTTAATACCCAATATCAATTCAGTATTCATCCCTAACCCGGCAAAAGATTGTTCCTCAGTTTTATTCATAACCGAATCAGTAATCTTGTCCGTTTGGTAAGCGAGCTTTGCGTAATAGTTGACAGGAAATAATTTGTTGGCTGTATGATAAAGAAAAAGGCGTGTGTGATAGCTTTCAGTTGTGTATATATCTCGGGTTACTGTTGAGTCTTTAGGAAAGGCTGGATAAAAAGAGGCCTGGTTTCCTTCATCATCGTAGCGCCAGGCTTGTTTGTCATAGTAGGATGTTAAGCGTATTTTATTTGGGAGAAAGGATCGTAACTTAAGAATTGAAGAATCTGATTCAATTTTCTGGTGCCTGATCAGGTCGAAATCCTGATTCAGAAAGAAGCCAACTTGTTTAAATGAGTTTCTTGCAGTACCAAGTTGTACCGGAATCAATTTCCGGTTTGTTTCAATGTTTTGTTCAAAGGCAGTATCATTGGCTATGCCACCGTTTTCTCCATTCTTAAGCAGATTACTAAGTCCGCCCGCAGTGGCATAAAATCTTTTGCTCTTAGTATGAAAACTTAAGTAAGTATAGAAATTGAACAGGTTGGTTAACTGGTTGGTATAGGAACCTGGTGATTTTAGTGCATGAACATTAATGCCGAGGCTAAAGAGTTTCCCGATATTTTGGTTGTGCAGTAGTTCGAACAGCAATTCTTTTTTCGGCCCCATTACATACTTTAACCTGGACATAGGGTAAAATATCGTAAAGTATTGGATGTTGTTCACGTTGAACAAGTATGGATCAAGAGCATGAATACCTGCATCAAAGCCTGGTGTCAGATTAGGGGAATAGAAAAGCGGGTTTGATGCTCTGCCAATATTCCCTGTCTGAGCATAGAAATTATCATGCGATTGTAATGGATCATAACGCATGGCATTTTGAGGAAGCGTATCAAACAGGAGCGGTTTGGAGTACCAGCTGAGGCTATCGATAGCGGCGTATCTGTAGATTATGAGGGAAGAGTCTGTTTTGGGTTTAGGTTGAGGACTCTGGGGTGTAGCGATATTGGCTTTCAGGAAGAAAACGAGTGATAGGAATATGAATAGTGAAGTCCTGAAAGGCATAATATGGTTTGCATGTTGGGCAAAGATACGATAAGGGTAGGATCGGGGCAAAAAAAAACCCCCGATAAACGGGGGTTTTAATAAAAGTTGGCAACGACATACTCTCCCACAAAAACTGCAGTACCATCTGCGCTGGCGGGCTTAACTTCTCTGTTCGGAATGGGAAGAGGTGGACCCCGCCGCTATAGTCACCTGAAGATCTAAAATATCTAAATCAATAAGGATTGACATATCGGAAAGAAATTACTAAAGTTAGACGATGCAGTAAAAGGGTCTGAATAGAAAGTTTACGGGTAATTAGTATTGCTCGGCTTTGACATTACTGCCTTTACACCTGCAACCTATCAACGTCATGATCTTTGACGACCCTTAAAAGAAGTCTCATCTTGAGCTGAGTTTCGCACTTAGATGCTTTCAGCGCTTATCTCAT
>JBAXPV010000089.1:0-5267 GCA_037132075.1 Bacteroidota bacterium | reverse complement strand
AATTCCTTATCATTTCGCTGTATTGCTACTATTGTGCCATCAGACCCAATGAGATTGTTCACTTAAAGGTGAAAGACATTAACCTCGAAAGAGGCAATATCACCGTTCCTCCTGGGATCTCAAAAAACCGCAAAGTCAGAAACATACAACTTCCAGTTCAGTTTCTGGAAATATTGAGAGTGCGACTAGCAGACGTACCACCGGAGTATTTTATTTGTGGCAAGGGCATGAAGCCAGGTGAAGAATATACCGCTCCGACAAGGATCGCAGAGCACTTCCGCAAAATTGCCGATGTCCTTAAGTTCCCCAAGAGCATCTGTTTTTACTCCCTCAAAGACACGGTAGCAGACCGTTTGATTGAGGCAGGATTCTCAGCCAGATCGCTGAGAGACCTGTTTGGACACCATGACCTGAGTGTGACCGACAATTACCTCCGTGGTATTAATGCCAAAGGCGACAAGCGGATGTTAAACGAATTCCCGGAGTTTTAAGCGATCACACTGTTTTTTAAGTCATTAAGGGGATGGGTACTAATTTTCATTGAAGAATTAAATATTGAAAATTTTCATCAACTTTGTTGGATGATTTCTAAAGGGCTATTGGTCAATTTAGTAGTTGATTGTAAATCATAGCTGCAAGCCAAGTTAGGTTTATATTATTGTTATGGTCAATTTAAAACAAACCTATGAAGAAGTCTATTTCGGAGTTTAATGATCAAGATATAATTTTAAAAACTGCAATTTTAATTACTCTTGTCTCAATAGTAATATTCGTATGTTTTACTGTTTTATTATTTACAAATAATTATTTAAATTTTAGCTTAAATATTTCTCCTGAATTAGCTTCAAACATTGGTAGTTTATATGGAGGACTTTTCGGTTCCATATGGACGCTTGTGGGAGTAATATTACTTTACAAAACATTGATGCTTCAAAAAGAGGATTTAACAAAGACAAAGAACATAATGTTAGATCAATCATTTGATAATAAGTTCTTTAATTTTTTAAATCATTTTTTGAATCGAAATAATGAAATCAGAGAAAAATTCGATCAATGCAAAACACAAGGCTTACTATATAATGCCCATATAGCAGCTGGAGTAAATGAAAAATTGATATACAATTCATTAAAAGAATTTCTTATAATCCCTAATAAAAATGACTTGAAAGTTTATCCTTGGTTTGTATCGTATTTTAAAAGTTTAGAATTTTTAATAGTTCAAATTGAAGAAAGATTTGACAAATCAAAAGAGCATTATTCATCAATTCTTTTAGCCAATCTATCCGATAATGAAATTCAATTTATATGCTATTATTATTACATATTTTTTGATGAAACTCACAAAGGAAATGGTAAGCCGAATATCATAAAGGAAAGCGGTATTTTTGAAAATGTGGATGTTTCGTCTTTTTATGACTTTTATGATCCACGAACAGGTATTTTTGATGAAATAGTGAAAGCAGATAATTTTAATTATTAAAGAAAATGACCATAACAAGCCGGCACCCACAATATTGGGTTCACAGGTTTAGAAAAATTGGAACATCTAATGAACATAATTGTTAAATCAAAATAATTACCTTTAAAACCCGTAATGTGGTTGCCGGCCAAACCGTTCGATGCTATTTGGAAAAGACAACACTTTAAAAATCAAGCAACTCAGCTCAATACGTGAGCAAAAATCATTGCTACTTGTAAACCTTCACCAGCGTTTTCAGCCCCGACCACAATACCCCACCTATTTTGTAAATTCTAGCAACAACTACCGTGCTGACCGACCTTATGTTTAGTGCTGCTGCGCTAAGGGAGATAGCCCAGAACGGCGCTCCGTTGTAAGCTACATCAAGCCCATTGGTGTCGATGGTTGATTTGGCAACAATCTGAACAAATGGTTGTCCGTTGTATGCCACATCCAATGTGATTAAGTTTTCGCCTGTGGGTAATGCCATGATTTAAGCCTGAGATATTGTGATGTCGTCAATGTAAACAGAATAAGGATAGAGTGCACTCCTGCAATAAGCCTGGGCTTCAATTTCAATAACACCAGCCTCGGTCGGAGTAAATGTCATAGTCAATTGCTGCCAGTTAGTAGTGTCTGAGGCAATGACTTCTACATCAGAGGCGACACCATTAATTTGGTTTTTCCGAACAAAGAGTTTGGCCCCTACATTAGTGGCATGGCTTAATTTGAACCACAAGGTAACTGTCACCAATGCGCTTGCATTAACCGCCACTTTAGCCACTGGGACCCGGAGTGGATAGGTAGATATTCTGGTATTGGCCGTAAGATTTAAGCACCAGGACAATCCTGATGCAGTATGCCGTGTCGTTGCATCAGTAACCGCATAACAACCGTCAGAAAAAATGTAGTGCGTACTGCCGGTGCGCCCAACATTGTGATAAAACAGGCGGTTGTTTTGCATTGGGTTTGTTACCGTTGCTGCTGTGACTGTTTCGGTGCACAATAAATTTCGAATAACAATATCGCCTCCCGAAACACAACCAAACAAACTATAATTGAGTGTTGTTTCCACTTTATTGATAATAATATTACTGCCACCATATATCGTACAAACCGAAGTTGAATTGCATTTTGCCATAACAATCTCTTGAAAGACTGCATCAATCAGGTTTGTACAATCAAATGCAGTGGTATTATTAGAAGCTGAACCAATATAATCGAACCTTGAAAAAGCTAGCCCTTGCACAAGCAGCCCATAGGTTTTATTTGAGTTGAGATAACCGATGCTTGTGCAGTTAAATCCAATGGTCGTGGTGAGATAAATACCTACGGTGTTTTGAACAATAGAGCCGAAGGCAGCAGTAATCTGATAGGAAGAAGAAAACTTAATACCTGCATCTGTGCAGTTTATCAGCTGAGACAGGTCAAGGTTTATCATGGTGCCATAGACATAAATGCCATCGTAATACCTGACAAAACTAAAATACTTCAAAGCGGAATAACCTTTGCCATTCGTATTAAGCCCCACACCAAAGCCACACAAACCATCCAGGAAGGTTTCTCCATCCCGGGCTGAATTGCTAATATTGTATCCAGCCTCATAGGTCACAAGTCCGGTAGAAACCGACCCTGTGTCATTCAATACCTCAACGTTGGTATTATTTCCTGCGGGCATCGGGGTTTTAATTGTTTCCCGTTTATAGGTAGCGACCGAAGATTCCGTTTCCCCGACATAGCCTCTTGCCATTGCGATAAATGGGTTTGCTGACAACTGATTATCAAGAACAATGATTTTATCATCAATACTTTGAATACAAAACCATTGTCCTCCGGTCGCTGCGGATGATTTTGAAATCAAAGAACATAACGAGAGTGAATCTGCAGAACTGGCAGCTTTACAGGCAATGAAATTGTCGAAACGATATGTTTTTGAAGCCAGGGCTACAGTTGCATAGATGGCTATTCCTTGAACACCTGAAGATAAGGCGCTGCCTTTGTTTATTGTAAAAGGAGCCATGTAATAAGAAACGGGCAATGCCGGTACAGCAAAGGTCTCAACCAGGCTGGTGCATGCTCCGTCAGAATACAGACGAACTTCCAATTGCCCGGCTATTAGGACCGTTGTATCATTTTTAATCCAAAACGATATTTGCTCAAAGCCGGACAAGTCCAAAGAGGCAGGCAGCGCATATTTGGCAATGATCTGATTCGCTCCACAGCTTGCTCCGGTGACAACTTTCAGTGAGGATAAATGCTGCCTGACTAAGGATGTTGCATCAATACCGGCAGAGGTAACATTCGTGCCAGGTGTCCAGGCGAATTCGGCATTGGTGATTGTTTTGGTAACGGCAGTTTCCAGAACAATACAATGGGGTGTCACTCTTTGGTAAGTACCAGAGGCACCACCTACGCCATTACCAACCGAATTGTCCAAAGTAAATGTGTTTGCTCCGTCTACGGTAATTATCCAAACACCATTGGCATTTGTATTGGTGGTATGGGCTTTAATTTGAACGACATCACCACTCGAAAGTCCATGGGCTGACTTTGTGATTTGAACGGGACTTGCATTTGTCGATGATGTGATGAATACCGTGGAGTCAATACCTCCATTCGCTTTTGTCGTGTTGGTCCATTTTGCATTACCAACCAATGTCGGATCTGGTGACTTTGCAATCCGAACGGTATCTGTTGGCGCTATCCTTGCAGCGGTTACTCCGGTAGTCAGGGTTTTCCATGCATCAGCCCAGGAGGAACCTCCGAAAGGAACACAATCTCCGCTTGCATCAGCTGTGGCTTGCCAGACAGCAGTATCAAGAGTAAAATTGTCAGCATCCACCCGGGTTACTTTCCATGTTGCATTAAGCCAGGCTGTGAAATTTGACAGAGTGACTACGGCTCCGGTAACCAGACCATGCCCCACTTTGTAAATATTGGTCGTTGTCCCACCCGGATTTGAAGCGATACAGGTATTTATCGTTGCCCTGGCAGTATCGATACCATTGATGTAATCCAGGTAAAATATTGCATTTGAATAAGCCATGATCTTTTAATTTAATTCAATTGGGATTAAGGAACCAAAGAAGTACAAGACATGCGCCGATAGCGCAATGCCAATGGACATAACTACATTATTACTAGCACCTGGCGGGGTTTGGGTTAAAGTATTGCCGGTGGTTCCTGTTGTTGAGATATAGACCGATCCTCCGGTGGTCCAGCTCCAGGCATCATGTCTCATGGTTCCATTGGTTAGCCAATAACCAGAGGCATTTGCAGAAATAGTGGCATCGGCACAGATGGCAAAAGCATAAGGACAATTGGCCAGAGCATCTGCCTTGCAAAAGCTTGCCTTCCCGGTCGATGCAATAAAGACCACATCACCCATTGCGCTTGAAGCAGCAGCAGTCAGGATAATCCGGATACCTGTTGACGCATGATCCTGACTAAAGGATGTTGAATCAAAGCCACTAGGACCGGCAGTGCCAGTGGCCCCGACACTGCCGTTTGTTCCGTTTGTTCCATTCGAGCCATCAGCACCATTGCCCCCAGCTGGACCAGTCGGACCGGCAGGACCAGTAGCCCCTGGGGCAAGAGAAAGGGAATGAAGGTCATAATAAGTGGCATATCCATAAATCCCTGTATCTGCCTTGAACACAAAATCCTGGGGGATTCTGTGTTGATGCGGGGGCATACCGACTGTCAAAATTCCCTGGACCCAAACATTTAAAAAAGTCTGAGTTGATTTCGAGGTGGGCTTAAATTGTCCGAAAGCCATTGAGGACAAAAAGAACAAAAGCAGGACCGA
>JBAXPV010000088.1:0-5403 GCA_037132075.1 Bacteroidota bacterium | reverse complement strand
TGGCATTTCCCAACAAAGAAGGATCAGGAGATTTTGCACAACGGATTGCATCACCAGGCGCGACTCTTGCAGCCGAGGCACCGGTCGTTAATGTTTTCCAGGCATCTGCCCAATTCATTCCACCAAAGGGGACACAATCACCGGAAGCATCGGCAGTGGCTTGCCAGACTGCCGTATCAAGGGTAAAATTGTCCGCATCAACGCGGGTGATTTTCCATTTGGCATTTAACCAGGCAGTGAAATTGGAAAGTGTCACTACTGCTCCAGTGACAAGTCCATGACCAACCTTATTAATACTGGTAATGGTACTACTTGGATTTGATGCCGTACATAAGTTTAGCGTTGTTCTTGCGGCATCAATACCATTAACATGATCGAGATAAAATATTGCGTTTGTATAAGCCATGAGAATTTAATAAAGTTCGATGGGAATTAATGAACCGAAGAAGTACATAACATGAGATGAAAGCGCAATCCCCACGGACATAACAACGTTATGGGCTGCACTGGGGGCTGTCTGCGTGAGGGTGTTTGCAGTGGTACCCGTTGATGAAACATAGATTGGACTTCCAACAGTCCACGACCAGGTATCATCACGGATGGTGCCATTGGTTAACCAATTCCCGGAGGCATTGGCAGCAATAGTGGCATCAGCACAAATAGCGAAAGCATAAGGGCAATTGGCTATAGCATCTGACTTGCAGAAGGTAGCCTTACCGGAAGAAGCAAGATAAACAACATCACCAATAACTGAATTGGCGGCTGCCGTCAACACTATCTTGATTCCGGTATAGGAATGATCATTGACAAATATTGTCGAATCCAAGCCTGCAGGACCTGCCGGACCCTGCGGGCCAACAGAACCATTGGAACCGTTCGTTCCGTTACTCCCGGTAGCACCATCGGCACCATTTTTCTGAAAAGAGATGTAGTAATCTGAGTTAGGAGAAGGATTCCCATTGCTATTAACAAGTACGCTGAAAAAACGGCACCATGTAGTGTGTTCTGTAGTTATCTCTGAACGGAATGTGGCGTAATTCGTTGGGTCGCCCACCTTCTCCAAACGAAAGATTGTTGGATGATCATTGAGGCCAACAAACATCGCGGACCAATTCACCGAGTTTTTATCGGTATAGCTGAAAACCAACGAAGCGCAAAAGTCACTCCATGACGAATAAGAACCAGTATAAGTACAAAACTTCCCACTTGGGGGTGTAGTGTTGCATAAATAATCGTGCATTGTCCAAACGGAGGACCATGGGGTATTCAAGCCAATTGAACCATTGGCGCCGTTTGTTCCATTAGAACCGGCAACGCCGGAATCACCTTTTGGCCCTTCTGGCCCATCAGGGCCGGGAACACCATCGAAGTAATCGATGCCTTTCACTGGCGAATAGCCGGAATCACCCCTTGGGCCTTCTGGCCCCGCTGGCCCTGTTGGTCCTACTCCCCCTGAAATCAGCGTAAGTTGATAATGGGTGACGTAGCCATAAAGGCC
Source organism: Bacteroidota bacterium (assembly GCA_037132075.1). Classification (GTDB taxonomy): domain Bacteria; phylum Bacteroidota; class Bacteroidia; order Bacteroidales; family CAIXZF01; genus JBAXPV01. Next base: position 3,905 of record JBAXPV010000088.1, on the reverse strand, counting down.
GGAATCACTTTTGAAGATCAGGTCTTGGGGGATTTTTTTTTGATGCGGTGGCATCCCAACGATAAGATTATGCTGCACCCAGACATTCCAAAAAGTAATATCTGTTGGAGGGGCAGCAATTTTCTGGGCACAGGACATAAAAGTGACACAGAGAAGTACGAGAAATATTACTAACTTTTTCATGGATGCTAAATTATCAGGGGTAACATCGTTAGAAAAGGACAATTATACAGTCCAGGCTTTGATCTTGGCAACCTGAATGGACTGTAGGGTGACAGTGAAATTCAGCTCATCGAGGATGAACTGAGACTCATTGATCTTGTGTTTTTTAGTGAAGTCAAGGTTTGAGAGTTCCGATGCAGTGAGGTGTTTTTGTATTTCTACCTGAGTGGTACGTCCTCTCCATTCTATCCAGTTTTTCCAAAAGGTTTGATAAAGGCCGCATTGAGGGAATCCGGTTACTTCCCCGGGAGATCGCCACGACATGTCAAATGGCTGCGAATCCGGCGTAGCGTAAAGCGTTGGAAACAGGCTTGAAGCGTAGACATAGAAGTAATTGGATGGACTGGGTTTTTGAACCCCGTGGCAAAATAGCAACCGTAGGCTGAATTCTGAATACTCTTCCCCGGGATAGATTGGATTCATTTGTTGATTTCCACGAAGGTCAACAACGGGCAGGGTGGCATCACCCAGGGCACCATCAAGGCAAAGCGCCGGTTCTGTGACTGTGGGCAAAGGTGCTATGGGAGCCTCAAACTTGACTTCGCCGGTTCCCAGGACTGCATCCTGCCAATTGTAAGCGAAGCGCGTCCAAAGGAACAAGCCCGGGTTGTTTTCATCCTCGAGGTAAACATACCACCAATTCTCATCAATGACCAGGCATACCGAGTTTAACAACTGATCTGAGGGAAGCATCATGAAGTACATCACCGAAGCAGGTTCCGCCACGTTTTGTTTAATCGACATTAACATGGTTTTCTGCCAATAAACATCATTAGGGTCGGACTGCATGGAGAATGTAAAATTCTCGGAAGCAAGTTCGATAAAGACAGTGCGGACCTTACTCACCCTTTCTGAGAAGTCCACTGGCTCTTCCATGGAAGTAATGATGGAATCGCGACTCATCAACCGAACCTCTTTTCTTATGTGATGAAAATAGGTGTCTATGCCAAAGGGAACCCGGAATGTCGATAGGAAAGAAGTTATAGAAAGCTTTGGCAGATGGTGATTTAGGTTGAATTTGATCTCATGGTGAATGGAGTTCTTATAACGTACGATGACCGGATTGTATATACACAACTTCCGAAGCACTTCATCGGTAAAGAACTCATTTGAAATAATGGTATAGTCAGCTTCATCAAAGATTTGCTCAATTACGGTACAGAGCCACGCCATCGGGGTAATAGCCGGAATCCTGTAATAATCAGGATAAGAGTGAATATTGTCGGCCCAGTGGATTCCTTCGAAAGTCCAGGCATTTTGGTAAGGCCCGGGACCGTCACTTTTCCACCAGACTTCTGCGAAGTTGGAGGCCCCAAAAAGCCCGAGGTTCTTCACCATCGGGAAGGTGGCAGGATATTCCAACGGTTCTGTGCTGACAAGCCATTTTTTTACTTCCGCAAGGCTGGCATCAGGGGTGGCATGATCTACCAAAACCACTTCAGGAAAGGCAAGGTCTTGAAGGGTTTTATCCTTGGTTGTGGACAGGAACTCAGATCTGCCGATTTTGATATAGGCTTCGATTTCTGATTCTGTTACTTTCAAAATCCGAATCTGAGTGCCTGGTAACTGGATTGCTCCGAAGCGATGTTCAAACGGAAAATCGTTTTGGTAAGGCATCGGCTTGGTCAGCCTCCCTGGGAATCCCAGAATTGCCATATTTTTAGGGGTAACAGGCAATTTGAAGGGATAGGAGGCGGTAGAATCCATCCCCATATTAGGGTCAAACATGGGATTCTTCAATCGCATTGAGATCTGGACATCGCCCAGGTCTATTTCTTTGCCGTTGATCAGTGCTGAGTACATGGATTTGGATTAGTAAGGGTCTGTGAGTGTTCCGGTGGTTGGCATAATGCCGCTCAGCCCTTGATAGACATTTTTAAGGTCAATGTTTTCGATTGACACAGTGATGGAATACAGAAATGAGTTGTCACGATGCACCTCAACTTTATCCTGGGTGACCAGCACAGGATAGTATTCTTCCCCAATGATTTCATAGACTTCCTGCGACGAAATGAAATCACGCATTAGTTCTGTTTCTTCTTTTGTTATCCATCCGGAGTTCACCTTTTTAGTGGTGGCAATCTCCGGGGCAATTTGGCCTTTCGACCTTGCGAACGTATTGTACGGAGTGAGGGCTGTCTGGTCAAAGAAGTCACGGTTATAGGCATCCTCAGTGGTGGCAGTACCTGTGAATCTTATACTTTCATAAGCTCCCAGGGAGTTGAGGAAAAGGAATTGGTGAACGTTTGGCAACTCCCGGTAATCTATTTTATAATACTGCTTTTCAGAAATTTGATGGCCATTGTGGGTAACGTGAACGTTAAAGCTATGAATATCGATCTGGTCAATATCCAGGGCTTCGACTATTTCTTTGGGAGAGATATTGAGTTCCAGTACTTCATAGGCCTTGTAGATCACAGAGCCCAGTGCCAGGCTAAGAGGTTGTTCCAGAGTCAGGGTAAAGAACTTAGAGGTGATCACCAGGCTGAGCGTATCTACCGCCCGTTCACTCAGATTGAGGAAATACAGCGATTCCTTATCCTCGTAACCGATGATCTTCTGTGACCATCGCCAGGTCAGGAAGGTTTTCTTTGTGTCAACAAAGTACTGCTCAAAGGTGGCGTAGGCTTTATAGAATTCGACATGTTTCCATGGCGGAACACCACCATTGAGCGCGTAAAACCAATGTGACATCAGCGTAACCTCTCTGTCATCAATTTCCAGGTAGTTTTCCGAATGTTTGACATAGAAGGGGAAAATGACTTCTCTTCGGATTAGGGGTGTCCCAAACGAAACGGGAGCGTCCAGGAAATTATACCTGGGGATAGAACCCAGCAGAAGCTCCGACACATCAAGTGTAGCGAAAAGATAGGAGCCGGAAACAAGCGGTGAAATGAAATCACGGAAAATCATTTCATCCTGCCACAGCTCAAAGCTGAAAGAGGGAGTAAGCTTTGCGACACCCGGGCTGCTATCTTTATCTGACTGGATTACAAAGACATCAGGGTTTTTGGCAGCACAGAGGGTTGAGGGGTACTTTGAGATATGGCGTGACATATTTTTGTTTTAGCGGGAAGTATCGGCATGAATTAATTTGATGGTGTCCTGGGCATCGACAATATCCTGGTAGACGATATGCGAACGAACACCAGAGTCCAGGGTCTTTTTGAGCTGGTCCATCATCTCCATCTTTCCGGACAATTCCCCTATGATCTTATTGAATTCCGGGGTGTGATCAACGGTATTTGATTTTAGTGAATTCTCAATAAGCTGAGGGATATTGATGGAATGAATGATGTCCTGTGTGTGCTTTTGAAAGAGTTCGATATTACCCTGCATCGGGGAAAGTTTTATGGCACGGGTGATGGCAGGAATATCAAAGTCGACATAAGCCGGGCGAAGCTGAGAGCCTTGAATATTTCGAGCCAAGGCGTTTTCAATAGTTGAATCCTGGTGAACGGTTTTATTGTTTTGCTCAAGTTTTGTGGTCTTATGTGAAGAAATATCCCGGTAGCCAACAACAGTGTAAGCGACTTCTTTGAGAGCATCAATGGTGGTCGAAGTTGCACTTGCAGTCCTGGTAGATGCAATTGATATTTCATTCAATTTATGAACGTTAATCTCTTTTATCTCAACAAGTACTCGAGCCATTGTTTCAAAGTGCGAGAGTATGGAATCTTCCC
>JBAXPV010000087.1:0-5424 GCA_037132075.1 Bacteroidota bacterium | reverse complement strand
CTGCCGATGCAACCGCAGTCAATGTTGTTGACGGAACAGGCGAATATGGCCTTACAGACGGAAGCGTTGCCCCGGTGGTGATCACCACGCTGACTAACGCCATCGATGGAGGGGTTTATACCCTGCTGGGTGCTACCGGCGACAATCCTTCCACAGTTACCAAAGCCAATGATTTCATTCTTCACAACGGAGTCACCTGGACAGGAGTTTATGGTGCCAAACTCACCGTGAAAGCCTTCAAGAGTGACACTGCCGCATGGAAGTTCATCGAACTCAACCGTTGGTAATTCTATTCAACCACGCTCAGAAAAGCCACCCTGACCGGTGGCTTTTTTTAGTCCTTTTCTAAAGTGATGTGCAGTTGCACATTTGTAAAAATGCTCGCCATGATAAATTCAACAGATTGCTTTGAAAAGTTCGGTAACCCAAGTCAAACCAATGACTGCATGGAGCTTTGGGACGTACCGGAACACCTTGAAATTGGCGTTCTCCCCAATAAAGTGTATTGCAATAAACTTTTAAGTGGTCCCCTGGCCAATGCCTTTAACAACATCATCAAACGTGGTTTGCTTGATGAAGTAAAAACATGGGATGGCTGCTTCAATATCCGTAGGATTAGACGTAGTTCCGCCATGAGCCTTCATTCCTGGGGATTGGCTATCGACATCAATGCAACGGGAAATGGTTTGGGTCAACAACCCATTATCAGCCCTGAACTCGTTCAATGCTTCCTCGATGCCGGTTTTGACTGGGGTGGAAATTTCCAACGCCTGGATGGGATGCATTTTCAACTGGCCCACTTCTAAATTTCTTCCAGATGCATAAAAGAAATCAATCAACCTCCCGGCAGCTCAAACGTAAGCATGTTAACATGGTATATAACAAAGTATCATGCAGGGCAGAGATTTGGCGAAAAGGCCGGAATGACAACAAAACATTAGTAGAAACACTTCAAAACATAAGTCAACATGACAAACAAAATAAAGACCTGGCTCATCCAGGACCGGGCCTTTGATAGCGGCGTTCAGCTCTTTCATGCGTACGGCAACCGCAAATCATTCAGTTCAACGCTGAACCGCCAGGGTTATAGTCCCTATAACCATGCTTTGCTTATTGAAGAATTGCGCAAGACTGCCGGTATCAGTGCAGTGGAGATTGAGGATATTCTTTCACGGCCACCTCAGGTGCCAAAAGCAAAGAAGTCAGCCAAGAAGTGCAGACTTCCTGCCGGGTCTGAAGAAACAGCTGTTGTTGTGGCCGACGAGGCACCGTGTTTGGATGATGTTCTGCAGGGTGAGCAATTAGTCCCAGAGGTAGAGCCTCTTTTGGAATCCATGGAAAGCCTTGAAGACAAAAAAAAAGACAGCTTGAGTCCTTCAAAAAAGGAATCAAAATCAGAGAAGAGTTCCCCTTCTTAAAAGAACTGAGTTGTCCTGATGAATTGAAAATCCTGGTTGCGGACATGTTTACCCAGCATGACCGCTTCAGGTGTTTTCATGAAGCCTTGTTCACTACAGAGGAACCTGAGCATATGAGCCTGGCTTCCTCTGGATGCGTGGAAGCATACCTGGATAACAGGGCAATTTGGGATGAGTTGAACTACTACAAAGCAAATGCTAAGATATTGGACAAACACCCAATCTTTGAAATCAGGGTTCAATGCGAGGAACTGCGAAAACTCAATTCCGCAGAACTGTCCCGCAAGAAAAACAACCTTTATATTAACGTGATCAAGACAAAAAACCTGCTTGCCGCTCAAAAGGATTCCGTGAATACCGAAAACCGTATTCGCTCCATTACCATTAAAACCAAGCTGATGGCAGAGATCGATAATATTTTAAAAAGCCGCTAATGGCTCTATTTTCCTTATCGGAACTTGACAATGAAGCTGTTGCTTCCTCTGGCATCCTCAAATCGAAGTTCCATGACATTCACTCTATCAGGGTCGAAAGCATTAAATCCCTGGTTGGAAATGTGCCCAACCCGGGAGAATGCTTTTTCCTGTGGACGGTGAAAAGCTTTAATGCTTTCACCTTCATTCCCTACTTCGTTAAAGAACACAAAGTCATCGAGGAATTGATTCTTTCCACCTATTCCATCAGTGTAAGAATCCTCGAGTCATTGACTCATCTTTTAGAAAGAGGCAAAGTGGAGAAGATTCACATTCTCATCAGTGATTCTATAAAGTTCCGCCTGCCCAAAGTCCAGGAACAACTTGCGCTGTTATGTTCGCAACGACCTGGGCAATTTACAGTGAGCTATGCCTGGAATCACTCCAAAATTTGCCTGATCAAAACACCTCATGGCTGTTTTTTGGTGGAAGGCTCAGGCAATTTCAGTGAGAATGCGCAGCACGAACAGTATGTGTTTTTAAATATCCAGGAGGTCTATGACTTTCGCAAAGAAGAAATCTATGGAATTATCACCGCAACAGAAGATTGAAATTGAAAAGCTCTCAGGGGTAGGGTATAACCCAAAAGAAATCGCGCTGATCATGGAACTCTCCCCGCTTTGGATTGAAATTCAGAACAAAAATCCGGACTCAGAGTTCCGGCATCATTATGATCGTGGTATTTTGATGAAAGAAGCTGAACGGGATAAAAACACCAGTGATGCTGCAAAGAACGGATCGATTACTGCCGTTCAGCATTTGGAAGCCAAACTCAGACAAAGAAAATTGAGTGATCTCAGAGAAAAGATAGTCAATGGACACAATTGATTTAAACCCCGTTCATCTGCAACAGTGGATGACTACCGGCAAGAGTGAAGAACTTCGTCCGATGATGATTCAGTATTTAGACCGCCTGGAAACAATCCGGGCGATGATCGCTAAATATAATACCCCTGCTTACATCACCAATGTTTTGATGGAGTTGTATCCTGAAGTTACCCGCTATCATTGTCAAAGGCTTATTGCAGATGCTATCAATTTTTTCTATTGCAACAATGAGATTAAGAAAGAAGCCTGGCGCAATATCTATGCTGAGAAACTTGATAACGCTGCCCTGGTATGTTGGAATGACAATGACATGGAAGGCTTTCGCAAATTAACGGAATCGGCCATGAAAGCCCGCAGGCTCAATGAAGCTGACAAAGAAGATATCCCTTTGAACTTGCTTGAGCGCAAAACAGTACTTTACCAGATCGACGCTGAGAAAATGGGCATCAAAAAGGTTGACAGGCCTGTTCTGGGGGAATGGATTGATAAACTCAACCTCTCTGTGCAGGAAACAAAACGTCTGAAAATGGATGCCGGAATTGAAAACGTGGAATTTGAAGAAATCAATGGAACAGAACCTAATTGAGCAAACCACAGACGTTCGCTACGCATCATGGATTAAAATGATGGTTGATCTGATCAAGCCTAAGAATCTTTACCTGGTTGGTGGCCGTGGTGTGGCCAAGTCCACAGAAATCCTGGCAGATCGCATCATCGATGTGGTCTATGACATGCCCCGGGCAAATTTTGCCTTTATCTCCGATACCTATGCCAACCTTCTGACCAACATCATTCCGCAGATCATCGTGGGCTGGCAGCGCAAAGACTTCATCGAAGGCTTTCATTATGTTCTGGACAAAGAGCCACCCTCACATTGGCCAAAGCCACTCACTCCCTGCCCATCCCATAAGCACACCATCACCATATTCAATGGTGGGAAAATCTATCTCAAATCTCTGGACAGGCCTTCTATTAATGCAGGTATTTCTATTGCCCATATGTTCGGTGATGAGGCCAAATACCTCAAACGCCAGAAGTTAAACAAAGCTTTGCCAACGCTACGTGGTGATGCCATTTTGTTGCAAAGGTCCACCTTCTTTATGGGCCAGTCCTTCCTTACCGACATGCCAAATACCGCGCATGGTGAAGATGATTGGATACTTTCAATGGCTGAGAAGATGGACAAAGACATCATTCAGAAGATCCTGCAATGTGCCCTTGTAGTGAATGAGATAAAGATTCAGATACATCAGGCATCGTTGAGCAAAGACAATAGTGTATCACTGTTGCAAAAGGAGTTAGCACTATGTCAGGCAAGACTCAATAAGCTACGTTATGAATCCAGCTTCTTCTATGTGGTCAGTTCCCTGGCTAATGTGGATATACTTACGCTGAACTACTTGCAGAACCAGTTGGAGAGCATGGACATTGAAGAGTTCAAGTGTTCAATCCTTTCCATTAAGACAGCATTGAATCAGGGTGAACGATTCTACTTTAACCAGGGTGAAAACAACTTCTATCGTGATGGCTATGACTACTGTTTCTATGACAAGTTCTCTTTGAATGAATCCATTAAAGCTTCTTCACAGGCATTACGCTATGTAGTATCCTACAAGCCTCTGGAGTTAGGCTTCGACCCGGGCAATATGATGTCTTTGGTCGTTGCACAGGAACATGGCGACTGCCTGCGCTTTCTCAAATCGATCTATACTTTGGTGCCTGAGTTCATCAATGAGTTAGCGGTGAAGTTCCTGGATTACTTCGCTTCACATCAGAACAAGATTGCTTTCCTGCATGCTGATCGGGCAGCCAACCAATACAACAAGTCCAAAGAGGACTTTGCCAATAAGTTAAAACGAGCCATTGAGTGGCAGGACAATAAGCCTACTGGTTGGAATGTAACCCTGATGTCAGTGGGTGCCAAGAACGTTGAACATTGGCAGGAGTACCAACTGGCAAACATCATGTTGGAAGGTAAGAACAAGTCTTTGCCACGGCTGCTTATCGATGCCTATGAGTGCAAGGAGCTAAAGAGTAGTATGGAGATCGCACCCATGGAGAAGGTCAAAGGCCGGATTCAGAAGGTGAAGAAGTCTGAGAAGCTCGCATTGCAACGCCTTCCGTTGGAGTCAACCAATATGAGTGATGCCTTTAAAGCCATTATCTGTCAACCCAAGTATATCAAAGCACTCAAAGGTTTGAGCACCTCCGTTGGTGATGTCAAATCCTACTGATCCCTTTCCTTAAATCTGTTTAATCAAATCTCAGTGGCTGATCGTCGCTGAGATTCATCTGTGGTTGGAATCTGTTGTATGCCTGGCAGGTTACACCCAGTGGTTGGAATTTCACTTTCCTGTTTGCACAGAGCGAACCACAGCACAGGGTAACACACGGCACAGCGCGTCATATATCCTGCTCAAAAGCGGGTGCAATTGCCTTTCAAGTTCAGAGCGGGTCGTTCTGCTACGCGGGTGGTACCTTTGCAAAAGGTACCCAAAGCTTCGCAAATGTCCGTCAAATGGTCATATGCGATTAAAAAAAATGTTTCATCCACCGGATGAAGCTTGCGCCACTTCGGGCGGGCTTCTTTTTTGGCATGACAACCCAAAAAAGAAGCAAAAAAACCCTTGGCTTACCCTGCACGGCCAGGAGAAAACGCCCGATCACTTACTCATAATTTTTACAAAGTTACCTACCTGGATACG
>JBAXPV010000086.1:0-5529 GCA_037132075.1 Bacteroidota bacterium | reverse complement strand
GAGCTGCAGATCTGTATGAATACAGTATAAATAATGGAACGAATTGGTCAGCTTACGCCTCTGGATCAGCAATTACGACAACGGGTGCAACGACCAATGTCTTAATCCGTGTCAGCCGTTCGGCTGGAAGTTACGGTTGTTCTGCGACCGGACCGACAACTATCGTGACCTGGCCGGTTTCTGCGACAACAGTGAACCCAAGCTTAAATGTTGCAACACCTACAACCGGAACAAACATCTGTGCCGGATACAGCCCAAGTGCAACGATAACAGCAGGTTCAGGTGGTTCTTCAGGGGCTGCAGATCTGTATGAATACAGTATAAATAATGGAACGAATTGGTCAGCTTATGCCTCTGGATCATCGATTACTACAACGGGTGCAACGACCAATGTCTTAATCCGTGTCAGTCGTTCGGCTGGAAGTTACGGTTGTAGTGCTACCGGACCGACTACGATTGTTACCTGGCCGGTGGCAGCTTCACCTTCAGCGCCCACTCTTGGCGGCGCAAGCCCAAGCAGTGGAAGCACAATTTGTCAAGGTTACAACACCGGCAGTGTTACCGGAATAGCCGGTTCCGGAGGCTCTGCAGGCGCAGCTGATGAATACCAACTTAGCATTGATGGTGGAAGCAGCTGGGCTTCCTATTCCAACGGATCTGCCATTGTAACATCTTCTGCCTCTGGCAGTTTAATTGTACAGGCACGTCGCACTGGAGGAAGCAATGGCTGCACTGCCACATCATGGTCCACACTATCAAACTGGACTATTGGATCTGCCGTAGTTGCGCCTGTGCTAGGTTCAGCTTCACCTGCGGATGGAACGGCGATTTGTGCTGGATATACAGGTCCAAGCGCCACAATCACTGCCGGGTCCGGAGGTTCTTCGGGAACTGCTGATCTTTATGAATACAGCATCGACAACGGAGGCAGCTGGTCAGGCTATACCTCTGGAAATCTAATCAATACAAGCGGGGCGACTTCCAATGTAATGGTAAGGGTGAGTCGATCCGCAGGATCTTACGGTTGTTCTGCGAGCAGCCCGACAACTATCGTTAGCTGGCCAGTCGCATCCACTCCTATCGCCCCCGCTTTAAGCAGCGCAACACCTGCAAACGGGACTTCCATTTGTGCAGGATATAATTCGGGAACTGTGACAGGAGCTTCTGGCTCCGGGGGTTCAGCAGGTGCTTACGATACATTCAGGTACAGTATCGATGGAGGTCTTAGCTATAATACATATGTTAATGGGGCCTCAATTAATACAATTGGAGCAACAGGAAATATCATCGTTCAGTCTATCAGGACTTCCGGCAGCTACGGCTGCTCAAATACAGCCTGGAGCACCATCTGTACCTGGAATTTAAGCACAGCGACTCAGAATCCTAGCCTAAACACTGCAACACCCACTGGAGGAACCACGATTTGTGCAGGATTTATAGGTCCTGTTGCCACCATCAATGCAGGTTCAGGTGGATCTTCCGGAGCCAGCGATTTATATGAATATAGTTTGAACAATGGCACTAACTGGCTCACATATAACGCTGGAACGCAGATTAACACCACTGGTGCCACAACAAATATCCTGATCCGTGTTAGTCGCTCAGCCGGAAGTTATGGTTGCAGCGCAAGCGGGCCGACGACCATCGTCACATGGCCAGTTTCTTCTTCTTCAACATATCCCGCCTTAAACACCGCAACGCCACCAAGCGGACGTATAATATGCCCTGGATATTCAGGTGTAAATGCAAGTATTATTGCTGGTTCAGGAGGCTCTGCAGGGGCTGTGGATGAATACGAAGTCAGTATTCATGGCGTATTGGGGACTTTCACCACCTATACAAGTGGCTCAAGCATCACAACAACAGGTGCTACCGATACCATCATCGTACGTGCCCGTAGAACCGGGGGTAATTTTGGATGTACAGGATCCAGCTGGAGTACAATTAGTTATTGGCCAGTTGGCAGTGCTACAGCGCTACCAACGCTAAATACAGCAACACCAGTCAACGGAACCACCGTCTGTATTGAAAGTACTATTCCCAATGCTACAATTCATGCAGGCAGCGGGGGATCATACGGTGCAAGTGACCTTCTTGAATACAGCATCAATAATGGAGGAACATGGGCTCCTTATACTTCTGGAGCCGATATTAATCTTAGCGGGGCCAGCGGAAATGTTTTAATACAAGTCAGCAGATCCGGTGGCAGTTACGGTTGTAGTGGCATTGGTCCATCTAATGTTGTTACCTGGCCTGTGGCACCAACACCTGCTGCGCCCACTGGCACTGCCAGTCAGGGCGTATGTCCCGGCGCTACCGTTGCGGACCTGACTGCCACCGGCACTAGTATCCAATGGTATGCTGCATCATTCGGAGGTAGTCCATTGGCTGGTTCCGTCGTTTTGGTTAATGGCGCATCATATTATGCCTCACAAACTTTGAGTTTCTGCGAAAGCACTTCTCGCTTTGAAGTCACAGTTACCATTTATCCGACAGGCCGTTGGATTGGTGTGAGCAGTATTGCATGGAGCAATCCAGACAACTGGTGTGGTGGTGTACCAACGGCTTCTACTGATGCGCTTATTCCTTCTGGTGTACCTCATTATCCTACGGTCGACATAAGTGCTGCCGTCTGTCATAACCTCAGCATCAGCATTGGGGCCTCTGTGACTATCGCTGAAGCGAAAGATCTGTCTGTCTTTGGCACCTTATCAAACAGCGCAGGAAATGCAGGATTGAAGATAAATTCAAGTATCTCAGGTTCAGGTTCTCTGATCCATTCTACCAACAACGTGCCTGCTACAGTTGACCGTTATATCAGCGGAAGTGCTGAAGACTGGCATTTCTTATCCAGCCCTGTAGCTGAACAGTCAATAGGTGGAACATGGACTCCTTCAGGTACTTACGGAAATGGAACAGGTTATGACTTATATACCTGGGATGAAATAACAAGTTGTTGGGTATTTAAATTGAATACCGATATGGGTATCACTCCAAATTGGCCTACGGTGCATCCCCAGAGCTTTTTTATACCTGGTCGTGGATACCTGTATTCCCTTCAGGCAAATTCGCCTACAAAGACATTTGTCGGAGACTTAAACAACGGGAACTTCAATTTCCCTATTACTTTTAGTGGCCCCAATGTCCTGAACAAAGGATTCAACCTTGTTGGCAATCCTTACCCTTCTTCCATCGACTGGAAAGCTTTGTCGGGATGGACAAGAACGGCTTTAGATCTTACAGGCGGCGGATACAATGCCTGGATCTGGAACAATACTGCCAATAATTATGGCGTCTTTAATTCGGCAGATCCCGGAGGAAGCGGTACCAATGGTGTCTCCCAATATATTGCACCGATGCAGGCATTTTTCGTCAAAGCTACAACGCCAGGTGTCCTTGGAACAACAAATGATATCAGAAGTAATTCCGGGGCCGGCAATTGGCTGAAAGGAACGGAAACGGAAAACTCCAAATTGAGTCTCGTTGTAAATTCCTTGTCAGGAAATGGTTTCGACGAAATCATTTTAAAATTCGGGGCGGATTCAAACGAGGCCGGTGCACAAAAACTCTTTAGCCAGGTTAGCACAGCTCCCAGCCTCTATTTATCCTACATTGGGAAGTACCTTTCAGTTCTATTTCTGACAACTCCTAAAGAAAACCCCTTGATTCCGGTCATGTTCAAACCAGGGATGAGTGGAAAGTTTACTTTGACAGCAAATTTCAATCCTTCCGAATTTGAAACCCTGATCCTGGAAGACCGCAAATACAATTATTTCCAGAAATTAAACATTTCATCATCATACAAATTCAATGCTTCTGCAAGTGATGACCCAATGCGGTTTATTATTCATTTGAGTGGGAATGAGAACAACCCTAACATACCTGCTGGTATTTATTACAATGAGGAAGGTATTGTGATTGATCTTAACCTGGTGAAAGATAATACAGATTTATCTATTTATGATATACTTGGCAGGATCATACTTCAAAAAAATCTCCAGGGAGGCCTGCAAAACCAGATATATCTCAATCTACCGCCACAGGTCCTGATTATTTCTTTAAAAAATACAAAAGGGACATTGGAAAAGAAATTTGTTTTCGGGCCTGTCAGGTAAACCGCAAAGTACTTTACTTTACTTTGCTCTGTTTTTATTGTAAATTTGCAAACAATATATGTAAATATTTTTGCAAGGTGACCTTTCAAAGGGGGGGAGGACGTTTTCAAGCATCCTTTAGGGTTAATCATATAGAATCAGAGATTAACCCATAATTCCTACGAAACCTTTTGCTAAGTTGCTTTGTTAATTCTTATACCTGTGTATAGGAAAGCTTGGGATTTAATGCTAAACACACAAATTAAACGAATAATGAAAACAAAACGAAGTTCGTCGGCAAGAAATTCTTGCATAAAGGAAAGGACGCAAGGACAGCGTATCCTTCTCCGTCCAGGTTCGTTGATGATTTTAACGACAATTCTTTTAATGAGTTTGTTTGGAGCGGAAGCTTTTGCCCAGGGAATTGGCATCAGTGAAGCATCAATTACGCCTAATGCCAATTCAATTTTGGAACTCAGGTCGACTTTAAGAGGTTTCCTTGCACCACGGATGACGACCGCACAACGCACCACGCTTGGTGGTTTGACACCTGCTGCAGGGATGCTGGTTTATGATACGGATACAAAATCCTTCTGGTATTACGACAATGCCGGATGGAATAAGATGGCCCTTACTACTGACATTACATCCGGGACTGCAACAAATTTCTCCGGGGCACTTTCCGGTGATGTCACCGGCACGCAAAGTGCTACTACTGTTGGAAAAATCAACGGGACATCGATGGCAGGACTGGCAACAGGTATTCTTAAAAACACGACATCGACCGGTGTTCCTTCAATTGCCGTGGCAGGAGATTTCCCTACGCTGAACCAAAATACTACGGGGACTGCTTCCAATGTTACTGGTATTGTTGCCCCTGCAAACGGCGGAACCGGAGTTGCCAACAATTCAGCAGCTACGGTGACCAGTTCAGGAAATTATGCTTATACCAGGACATTGACAGGAACAACCAATGTTACATTTCCAACTTCGGGCACGCTGTACGGAAGTGCAAGCGGATCGATCTCTTCGGCAAATCTGTCGGGCTCCTTAAGTGATGAAACAGGTACTGGCCTTGCTGTTTTCGGGACGGCACCAACTTTAGCTTCTACTGTTACGATAGGAACAGCAGGAGGAACGACAGGCGCAATAAACATGAAAGGAACAACAAGTGGGACTACAACCATAACAGTTCCAGCTACAGGAGGATCGCCTACAATTACTTTTGGAACGACAACGGGTACCGTGGCTGTGCTTACTGACATCAGTGGTGGAACTTCAACGAATTTTTCAGGATCATTGGCTGGAGATGTCACTGGAGCACAAGGGGCAACTGTGGTTGGAAAAATCAATGGTGTTTCTTTAGGCGGACTGGCGACGGGTATTCTTAAAAACACGACATCGACCGGTGTTCCTTCAATTGCCGTGGCAGGAG
>JBAXPV010000085.1:0-5654 GCA_037132075.1 Bacteroidota bacterium | reverse complement strand
GCACTCGAAGGTAGCCCTGTAGATTTTCAGCTGTCTACCCCCTGAACAGTAACATAATATGAAAACTAAAGTCAAGAACATTGTTTGCCATGCTTTTATTTCTGTTCAATTCTTAACACTGTTATCATTATTTTTTACAGGAATTCAGAGTATTGCAACAGCCCAAAATCCTTTCTGGGAAAATCATTTGTATACTGGTAATATTGCTGCAATGGCAAAAGAAGGGAATAGCTTCTGGCTTGCATGTCAGGAAGGAGGGCTGATTAAATTTAATCCTAACACCAGTGTTTCAAGTTATTTCAACAAAAACAATTCAGCGATTCCTTCTGTTTTTCTCAGTGCCATTGCCATTGATTCGAATGGAATGAAGTGGATCGGAACCACTGATAGTGTTACAGGTCTCATCCGTTTTGATGGGATTAACTCCTGGACTTGTTTCAATACCACGAATTCTGCGCTTCCATCCAATGTAATTCTAAGTATTTTGGTTCATGGTAGCGATCTTTGGGTCGGGACTGCAGAAGGACTGGCTAAATATAATGGTGTGAGTTGGACAAATTATACTTCTGCTATATACAACAGTATTTTATACCCTATAAAAAACGTGATGGATCTAGCTATTGATTCTAATGATAACATTTGGCTATGTTGTCGTCAGGTAGGTGTTTTTACCTATAATAATTCAAACTGGAAAGTATTTACTGCTCAAAATTCAGGGATAAATTGTGATACAAATAACTATGTTTATTCATTAATTCATGATGATAGCGGTAAATTATGGGTAAGTCATATGCGTGGTGTAAGTTGCCTGAACGGAAGTTCCTGGACCAGTTGGAACCCTGTAAATATTGGTCCCCCTTATATTGGATTTACCGATTTGGAATCAATTAAGGTTGATAATGCCGGAGATATATGGGTCTGCGACAGATATCACGGTTTATATAAATACAATGGGATTAATTGGTTATATAAATATGCTTTCAGTCCTCCATTATATTACATTTCAACTGCAAATTTCCCTAATATGGGCTTATTTAATAAAATTGGTTTTATTGATAATACAAACAAGATATGGACCGTAGGGCCATTGGGATTGTCTGCTTATGACTCTGTTTGGACTGATTATTTTGACACTACAAATACGGGGATGACGAATCCGGGTATTAGTTGCCTAAACTATACATCTTCAACAAATACTTTTGTGTTAGGGACTGTAGGCAATGGTAATATAAATAGTTTTTTTTATTCATTTGGTTCCGGCCTGACGATTTTTGCCGGGAATAACTGGAGTCAATACAATTTTTTAGACAATTGCTGGCCCTTTAACTATATATTTGCTTTAAATACTTTAGGATCTGATATTTGGATGGGGACAAAAAGCGGGGTTAGCCATTTTGACGGGACAAATTTCACTTATCACAATTGGAACCCTACTTGCTCTCCCGATGAACGCACAAGAGCCTTTGGACGTGATAACCATTTTCTGTATGCAGGGACTAAGAATGGCAGGGTTTTTAAATTCGATGGATCGACTTGGACTTTGACCAATATACCTTTAAGCGGCTACGCTATTAATAGTATCCTTAGCTATGGGAGTAGTCTTCTGGTAGGGAGTGGCAAAGGCTTGTTAAAATATGACACTCTAACTTCCTTTATTTATAGTACTTCTAATTCGGGACTACCGAATAATATGATCAATGATATTCTCTTCGACAGCACACAAAATTGCCTCTGGCTTGCCACAGATAATGGACTGGTAAAAACTGATCTCGTAAACTGGGTAGTATATAACACAACAAATTCAGGAATACCCGGAAATCATATCACAAGTCTGATAAAGGACCATTTAAATAATTTGTGGTTAGGGACAAGTTACTACGGCCTTGCCCGCTTTGACGGTTCTGGCTTCACAACATATAATACAGTTAATTCAGGATTAACAGATAACAGAATTACAGATATTGAAGTCGATAATGATGATAATATCTGGATAGCCACGGAAAAAGGTGGTTTGTGCTCTTTTAAATTTGGGGTTTGGCTTTCAGACAACAATTTAATTTCACTATCCGGCAGAAATGACGGTTCACCTGAGTTAGAAATTTTTCCCAATCCAATTCTTAATGCTGCCTCTTTAAAAATTATTTTAAAAGAAGCAGGTCCAGTTAGCATCACTATTTATAACTCCGTGGGAAAGAAAATCAACACCATATTTGATGAAATTTCTTTAGCTGGTCAATTTACAATATACTGGAATCTACAAGGGAATAATGGAATTAATTTGGCTCCGGGGCTATATTTCTGCACGTTATCTTCTAATCAGAAAACTATTACAAAACGATTTATCGTTCTGAAGTAATCTGAGACTCGATAGTGGGACACGGTTTTATTGTTACGCAGTGGCACGCGGTTTTTTATTTCTTTCTGCCAGACTCTGATTTATTCTTGCGCAGAGGGACGCGGTTTTTGAGAATTGCGGCCTGTGACCGGTCCCTGAGCTTGTCGAAGGGGCCCCTTTGTCTCGCTCCGCTCGAAGGTTGTTCGTTATTTGCCCCCTTTGTCTCGCTACGCTCGACATCTGTGAGTTGATTGCCCCTTTGTCTCGCTCCGCTCGACATCTCCCCGATGGGAGAAAAAACAGCCAGATGTAACACTACCGCCACCTTCAGAGGATTTTTACTTCCCCCTCGGGGAAGGTGGACCGCTGCAGGCGGGACGGAAGGGGTCCCTTCGACAAGCTCAGGTACCTGTGACCGGGAACTACGAGACGGAAGGGACAAAAACTAAAACGGCGTCCCTCTGCGCAAGTAAAGACCAAAGTCAAAGAGGAGAAATAATAAACTGCGTCCCTCTGCGCTACAAAAAAAACCGCACTTGCGTAACTATTTAATATTCAGCCTAAAAGAAAATAATTCAAAAATAATTCACTTTTTCTTTCCACTCCACCCCCCTTTTTTCATATATATTTGTGTAGACAAACTCATTATTAATTCTTTTAATTTTTTTCAATCATGGCAAACGGAGTGAACAAAGTGATTCTCGTCGGGCACCTGGGAAAGGACCCTGAGATCTTGAACTTAGAGAACGGAGTGAAGAAGGCCAATTTTTCCCTTGCCACCACCGAATCCTACAAAGACAAAAGCGGAACCCGCACGTCGGTTACTGAATGGCATAATGTCGTTTTGTGGCGCGGACTGGCAGAGATTGCCGAGACATATCTTAAAAAAGGGGCCCAGATCTACCTCGAGGGAAAGATCCGGAGTCGTTCTTATGATGACAAAGAAGGTGTCAAAAGGTATGCATATGACATCGTGGGGGATTTCATGCAAATGCTTGGCGGGCCCAAACCTCAGGGCAGTGAAGAGCATCATGCAAGCGCTGAAAATGCCACAACGGCAAGTGTCGACAACAACTTTAGCCCTGTGGAAGATGATCTTCCTTTCTGATCTTCAAATTAAAAGGCTGTCGTTTGGCAGCCTTTTTTTATTTTTGCATCTTATTAATATTAATCCTTGATCTCAACCCATCCTTTTTCGATACAATCAGCAGCAGTGATGGCCGGAAATGGCCTCAGTCTGTCGACACTGCTCGCATTAATCCTGGTTATCGTTTTGTTACTGCTGTTCCTGGCCATGCTGGGTGCCGCGGAAATCGCATTTTTTTCATTGAAACCACATGAGATCAAGGAAATCCGAATCAATGCCAATGACAAGGATGACCTTGTGGCCAGGTTGTTGCAAAACCCCAAAAAGCTCCTTGCTTCTATCCTGATCCTGGTTAACACCACCAATATCGGTATCATCATTACCTCCACTTTCCTGGCGCACAGCCTGATCGACTTCTCTCATTTTCCCCTGCTGGGATTTCTGACCGAGGTGGTGCTGATCACGACGATCATCTTATTTTTTGGAGAGATCCTCCCAAAAGTTTATGCGGCACAACATGTTGAAAAGACGGCTGTCAGCACGGCCCGACTCTTACATTTTTTTGTAGACCTGGTGGCTCCTGCAAGCAGGTTGCTGGTGAATACGACTATTTTCGTCGACAAACAGCTCATTAAAAAGAACCAGAACCTCAGCATGAGCGAAATTGAAGAAGCGATTGATATCACCAGTGATGAAAATGCTACAGATGATGAAAACAAGATACTGAGAGGCATCGTAAATTTTGGCGAGAAGGAAGTACAAGATGTGATGCAGCCACGCACCAAAGTTACTGCTGTTGAAAACAACCTGAATTTCAGAGAATTACTTGACATCATCCTGGAGGCTGGTTATTCGCGTGTGCCGGTATTTGAGGAAAATCTTGATACCATTGATGGGATCCTTTATACCAAAGAGCTGATCCCGCATTTTAAAAAAGACAAGGATTTTCCCTGGCTGGAATTGGTGAGACCTGCCTTCTTTGTGCCTGAGAACAAACATATCAGCGATCTTCTGGAGGAGTTTCAGAAGAAAAAGATCCACCTTGCGATTGTGGTGGATGAATATGGCGGGACATCCGGCATCGTAACGCTAGAAGACATTTTAGAAGAAATCGTCGGAGAGATCCATGACGAATTTGACCTGGAATCAGAGAGTATCCCCTACCATAAACTGGACGATCACAACTATATATTCCCGGGTGAAGTGGCTATCTCTGATTTTTGCCGCATCATGGGTGTTGATCCTGAGACTTTTGATAAAGTCAGAGGGGAATCAGGCACTTTGGCCGGGATCATCCTGGAAATAATGGCCAAGATCCCTGAGGTTGATGAAAAAATCAGCATCGGCAGGTTTTTATTCAGGATAGAAGCCGTTGACGGACGAAGAATCGAAAAAGTAAAAGTAACCCTGTCAGATGACTCATCCAAACATTAAAAGAATCTCCCTGATCCTCAGCAGCTTCTCAATCGGACTGCTGCTGTTTTCCTGTTCCGGTGATGATACGCCAAAACCCAGGGCATATTTCCGTATTGAACTTCCCAAAAAGGAATATCGTTCTTTTGATACTACATTTCCGTATTCTTTTGAATACCCGGTTTATGGCATTGCCAAAGCCCGGCCCGATAAAGTCAATGATCCTTACTGGCTTAACCTTGAATTCCCCAGGTTCAGAGGGACAGTGTATATCAGCTATTTAAAAATCAATGGCAACCTGGATAAACTCCTGGATGACACGCGGGAACTGGTAAACAAACATATTCCCAAGGCCAATGGTATTGATGAAATCGACATCAGCAACCCAAAAAATCATGTCTTTGGCACTTTGTGGGACATCCGTGGAAATGATGCGGCATCTCCGTACCAATTCTATGTGACTGACAGCACTAAAAACTTTGTCAGAGGCGCTTTATATTTCAATGTTAAACCGAACAATGACTCTTTGAGCCCGGTGATTGATTTTCTGAAAGCGGATATTGATCGGTTGATTCAGACGTTTCGGTGGAAGTAGGCTGTTAGGCTGTTAGGCTGAGGGCTGAGGGAAAAGTCATCCTAAGCGGAGTCGAAGGATGGCGGGATCGGCTGAGGGCTGAAGGAAAAGTCATCCTGAGCGGAGTCGAAGGATGGCGGGATCGGCTGAGGGCTGAAGTCTTTGTCGTGGCACCTCATCCCCCAGCCCCCATTGCCGTCAGCTTTAGCTGACTCTTTATTTCGCTCTTGTACAAAATCACCTTT
>JBAXPV010000084.1:0-5955 GCA_037132075.1 Bacteroidota bacterium | reverse complement strand
GCAACAAAGTCATCGGATACAAAATAGTATCCACCGGAGGTGTCGCCGGGACCGTTGCGGACCCTAAGATCATCTTTCAAACAGCACTAAAAACACATGCTTCATATATAATTCTTTCGCATAATCACCCATCAGGCAATACCCGCCCAAGTGATGCTGACATACTTCTCACCAAAAACCTCAAAGAAGCCGGAATTTTCCTCCAGTTGAATATCATTGACCACCTCATTATCGGAGATTCCTCTTATTTCTCCTGGGCAGATGAAGGACTGCTGTAAAACACAGCGCTTCAAAAGAACCGGCGAAAGCCGGTTTTTTTTTGTCCTTTCCTATCCCTCCCCTTGAAAGTATTATTGTGGCGTGGAAACAATCAAAATATTCGATGCCATCGCTCAGATGCGAAAGATCACTGCCCAGGGAGGAAGCTTTTCATTAATCCATGCAACATTCAACCGGGACTCCGGAGCGTGCCACGGAAAGAAGTACATCAAAACGTGCAGACTTCGCCCACAAGCCACTAAAGAAAAGGTTGCCAATGCTGATCACAAGCTATTCTACTACGACATAGACGAAGGGCAGCCGCTTAATTGCTGGCAAGCCTTGCTCATGTTTTTTAACGGTCAAAGAATTACTACCTATGATTAAAAAGAAGGTAAAACCAATCGTTCTGCGCAGAGGGAATGTTGGCGTTGCGACATTTTCAAACGCTTCCTACTCCTTCGAGATAGCTGGCTCAGTTAAGATGGCAGATATTGGAGTCCTGCCGGTGAGTTCCCGGATGATGTCGGAAACCCTGCCCCGCAGAATCGGAACCTATGACATTGTTCCCTGTGGAGATTCTAACAACCTCCCCATGGAAATGCGCGATGTTTTTGAATCCAATAACCTCGCGGAAGGCGTGTTCAAACGTCAAAGAGGACTGCTGTGGGGCCAGGGTCCTGCTCTTTACACTGAAGAGTATTTAAACGGAGAAAAG
This sequence comes from Bacteroidota bacterium, assembly GCA_037132075.1. Taxonomy (GTDB): domain Bacteria; phylum Bacteroidota; class Bacteroidia; order Bacteroidales; family CAIXZF01; genus JBAXPV01. The sequence goes on along the minus strand of JBAXPV010000084.1, from coordinate 4,979 downwards.
GTCAGGAAGTACGTTGACAATACAGAGATTACAGCCTGGCTCGAGTCCTTCGATTACGAGGAACAACTGGCAAAAGCAATCGTGGACTATTACCACATGGAAGGACACTTCGCCAAGCTAACCCCTGAGCTCTCCGGCAGACTGACCGGAAAACTCAGAATTGCTTCCGTCAAACATGTCGGCTATCACAAATGCCGCCTGGAATGGACAAAGTTCGATGAACCAACAAAACGTATCATCGTGGGTGACTGGCAGATTCCAAGGGTGGCCACCTTTAAACCCTATCCTGTTTTTTCTCCGGCAACGTCGAAAAATGCTATATCGATAGGTTTTTATAATATGTACTCCTTCTCGAGAGATCGATATGGATTACCTGCCCACTTTGGGACCATCGACTGGATAAACAGAGGTTCATCAATTCCGAGAATACTTGAATCACTTTCCAAAAATTCCCTCAACGTCAAGTGGCACATTAAATCACCCCAGTCTTACTGGATGGCAAAACGCGAAGAGCTTATCCGCCAATGTGCCGATAACAATGAGAACTACAAAGAAGCCATGCTCGAAGATCTGAAAGACCAGATTTTTGGCAAGCTGGCAGAAGTTCTCTCAGGCGAAACCAACGTTGGGAAGTTTTTTACCAGTGAGAAGGCAGTCAATGAGTTAGGAAACCCAGATGAATGGGATATTGAAGCCATTGACCAGAAGGTGAAAGAGTTTGTCGAATCCCAGGTGATCATCGCCAAACAGGCAGACTCAGCCATCACCTCCGGCATGGGATTGCACCCAAGCCTGAGTAACATCATCGTGGATGGGAAACTGGCCAGTGGTTCCGAACAACTTTACGCACTGAAACTCTACCTCTCCACCGAGATTGCCATTCCCGAAAAGATAATCTGCAAACCCTTTAACCAGGCCATTGCCATCAATTTCCCCGGGCAAAATCTGAAACTGGGATTTTTCCACGATGTGGTTAAAACAGAAGACCAAACCACCCCTCAAAACAGAGTAAAAAATGTTGTTTAACAAATCAGACAATGGCATCGCCGAACTGAAATCCATCCTGGGCTTCATTTACGCATCGAACAGTTTTGACAACCTCAAAACCGATCTGATGCTCACCGAAGATGACATGAGATTGCTCCTGGGCAATAAGCTCTATGAGGCAGTGGAAGCGCATTACCTCAGTGAAGATTATCAGGTGGATGCTCAGGATGATGCGGACTTTCTCTTTCTGGATAAACTTGTCGAGTTTGTTCGCCAACCTATTGCCTTCTATGCCTTTCGCGCTTATGCTGCACACTCAGACGTTACTCATTCTGATAAAGGAAGACAAATCTTTGTCAGCGAAAATGAGAAACCTGCCTTCCAGTGGCAGGTAGAACGGGACGACCAGGCCATGCTCTACAAAGCGCACCGGTTGACTGATCGTATGCTGGACTTCATTGAAATCAATAAAGACCAAACGTTTTTAGAGGATAACTGGACATCAGAACCAGCCTACCAGGCTACCAAACAGCTTTTCCTGAATTCAGCAAGGGAATTTCAGCAAGTCTATCCTATTGACGAGTCCAGACGGTTTTTCCTTGCTGTTGTTCCCTTTATCCGCGAAGTTGAAAATACTGTCATGCTTGCCGTTCTGGGAAGCGAAAAGTTCCAATCACTCAAGGTTGCAATAGCAGATGGCACCACCACAGCTGATGATGCCAGGATCATTCAACTTGTTAAAATACCACTGGCGCTTTATACTATGGTGACAGCACTCAAACGCCTGGGCATTGAAGTACTGCCCAACGCCGTTGTCGAAAACTTCAATCCCGGCTATTTTACCATCAAAGCAACAAAGACTGCCGGCAAAGATGCCAAGGCTTCCCTGATCACCTCTTTGGAAATGGAGGCTTCCAAGGCATTGATTAGCCTGCAAGAACAAATCGCGGTACTTAAAGCCCTGGCCGATGGAGTTCAGTATGTTGCACAAAACCTCACTGACCGGAATAATTCTTCGAATAAACACTTTAGAGTATAGGTATGCACCACATTGAAATCCCTGCCCTTAACTACGTTACTGACATTCCTTCCAATATCTCAGAATTGTCCAAAGAACAATTCCTTGACTTCCTTTCTTATTATGTCCGCTATGCCTCCGGTGAGGTCACCTATGATCACTTCAGAATCGGACTGGTCAATGTTTTTATCAAGTTCCGTGAACCGATAAAGAAGATTCCCCTTTCTGAAAGAGAAAATACCCTGGCCCAGGTCTACCGGCTCTCAGAACTGATGGACTCATTCACATCTCTGAAGATCGTTGACGGTATTGAAAAAAGAGCCGTCAATGTTCATTTCATCAAAAATATGATTCCTACCATCCGGACAAAGGAGATGGTGCTGCATGGACCTGCCGATGCTTTGACGGATCTCAGCTTCATTGAATTTATTGATGCCCACAACCTTTTTTTGGAATATGTGGAAACCCGGGAAGAAGAAACGCTCAATAAGTTGGTTGCCACAATCTACCGCCCCCAAAGGCTGGATTATGAGCAGGCAACACGCTCCCCATTCTTCGATGGTCAGCGCCGCGAGAAGTATAACCCTGCTACTGTTGAACAATGGCTCCCAATTGTTCGATCAAAGCCGCTGCTGATAAAGTATGCCATCTTCCTGTTTTTCAGTGGATGCGAACAATTTCTGCATGAAGGAGAAATCCCACTGGGTTCCGACATTATCAAGTTTAAAAACCTCTACGCAGATTCCGCTCACGCCAAAGGCGACGGAACCGGGCTTTTAGGCCTTCTTTTTTCTATTGCAGAATCACAAGTGTTCGGCTCAGTCAAGGAAGTTGCTGATACAAACCTGTACGACATCATGGTAAGAATGTACCAGCTTGTTAACCAACAAAAGGAACTCTCAAACCATACCACCGCGCCATGATAGGAATTGCTTCATTCAAAACGTATTTCGATTCCATTGTCAGCAGGCTTGCCGGTATCAAGTCCATTACGCTGATCTCTGCCGAAGCAGACTTCGCCCTGGCGATAAGGAACCTCCCTGTCACCAGGTTTCCGGCGATGCTACTTATCGTTCCATCGGCAGATTCCATCGCAGCAACCCCCGATAGTGTTTTTGAAGTTTCGACATGCCTTCTCTATATCATTCAAAAGGTGGAAGCCAGTGACCAAACCCCTGCTTTATTCCTTGAAGTCCTCTCTAACACACAGGCCCTGATGGCCTCTGTTAAGACCCTGATGGCTGCCGATAAAGGAACCCATTCCATCACACCCCATCTCACCCATGACATAAACCTCAATGCCATGCACACGGACCCGGAATACAACTTTTTCGGCTGTCATGGATGGTCGCTTTCATTCACCATCAATAACAATGGATTCTTATGATCACAATTACCCCCTTAGAAGATTGGCTGATCAAAACCGCGCTTGTGGCCATGGGCCTGATTATCGGTTACTTTCTGCAGAAGCACCTGGACAGCAAAAAGCCGGATTCCAAGTGTATTGGGGAGTGCAATAACACGGGTGCCTTTGAAAAAATGCTGCTTATCCATGTTGACCTGGCTACCCTCAAATCGGAAGTGCGTCAACAGTCGAAGTTGTTGCAGAGCCTGAGTAAGCAAATTGAAGAGATTAACAGAAAATTCGGAAGCCTTCATGATGAACACCTGGTCAACCATAAGCCACCCTAATACCGAACTCATTGACACATATTCAAATTTTAAACCCTTTAATAATCAAATCATGAAATTAAAATCGTTTCTTTTTGCCTTGCTGGTGAGTTTTCTACTTGCTACGATCACTCCCCCGATTTTTACCTCTAATGCCAATGGGCCGCCAATTACATCGGTGGTTAAGGTCGCAAAATCAAACCCGGATTCTGTCTGTGTCTATGATACGACCAAGCCGGCGCCTTCCCCATGGATTGATCCGACAAAACTGCCATCTTCAGACCCGGGAGGGATCTTTGGTATAGGAGCAGAAAGATTAGTGGCTTACTTAACCGGGCTGATTACCTTAATGCTGATGATGTTCCCCACGGTCTCTTCATCGAAGTGGTATCTGTGGATCTTTGACCTGCTGGCTTTCTTTATACCAAATTTCAAGAGCGGTGGCGGGGTACACCAGATAAACCTGTTTTACTCCTTATACAAGTACTTCTTTAAAAAAGCCTGATCATGTCGACTCTTTCTCAGAAGATCACGCCCTGGTTGGTATCGTTGATCTTGGCTTTAGCCTTAGCGCTTACCGTAGTGTATTATCACTATGTCAAAGTGCCGACAGATTGCGGGAATGTCGTAACCGATACCATACCAGGTGATCGTGTATCTTATTCCGTGGACCTACCAAAACCATCTCCAAGTATCGTTTTCCTGGATACAGGAAAACCTTATTGGCGCTATTACAAGGTTGACACCGCTGCAATTTTGGCTGATCACTATTTATCCAAAGTCTACAAAGACACCATAAAGAATGATTCGTCGGCCCTGGTGGTTGTGATTGACACTGTCAGGCAGAATGCCTTGCAATCCAGAGGTCTGATTTTTCAGAACAGAAGAGCCATGTTTGTCACAGCGCCTTTGTCTCCGGACAAAGAGCCAAAATACAGCTTTCTCATAGGAGCAGCAATAGGAAGGAGCTTTAATGAATTCGGTTTCATGCCTACGGTAGCAATCCTCAACAGAAAAGGTCAGATGTACCAGGTAAGTTATGATCTTATTCAGAAAGACATCTATATTGGTGCCCTTTGGAAAATTCAACGCAAAATCAAAATTCCATAACATCAAAGGCTCCATTGAGCGTTAAGGCTGCTTCTGCAAAGAGGCAGCTTTTTTTATGCCATTTTCGGTGCCAATTTTTTGCAAAGAGGCTTGCCACTGTATCCATTTTGATTTTATAGAGTGCTTCAAGCATTTTTTCGATGTAAAGAAACTTTCATTCCTTCCCTTCGCTGTCAATTGGCAAGCCTCCGGT
>JBAXPV010000083.1:0-6012 GCA_037132075.1 Bacteroidota bacterium | reverse complement strand
AAATCTTAAGGAGAATCTGGCCGAAAGACCTTGAATATGTAGAGACATTTATCATACTTCTGTTAAACAGAGGCAACAAAGTCATCGGATACAAGATTGTATCCACCGGAGGTGTTGCCGGGACAGTTGCGGACCCAAAGATCATCTTTCAAACAGCCCTAAAAACACATAGTTCATACATAATTCTGGCGCATAACCACCCTTCGGGCAATACCCGCCCAAGCGATGCTGATATTCTTCTCACCAAAAACCTCAAAGAAGCCGGAATTTTCCTCCAACTGAATATCATTGACCACCTCATTATCGGAGATTCCTCTTATTTCTCCTGGGCAGATGAAGGACTGCTGTAAAACACAGCACCTCAAAAGAACCGGCGAAAGCCGGTTTTTTTTTGTCCTTTCAGCCCCAGCCCCTTAAAAGTATTATTGTGCCATGGAAAGCATTCAACTATTCGCTGCTATTGCTCAAATGAGACGGATCACCGCCCAGGGTGGCAGTTTCTCTATGATTCATGCAACATACAACCGCGACACCCAGGAGTGCCACGGAAAGAAATATGTAAAGAACGCCAAACTACGACCCCAAGCTACAAAAGAGGTCGTCATAAATGCCGACCATAAGTTATTTTATTACGACATCGATGAAGGTCAGCCCCTGAATTGCTGGCAGCCACTTCTGATGTTCTTTAACGGAAAAAGAGTCACAACCAATGAGTAGAGAAAAAAAGACAAGGCCGATGGTTATCAGAAGCGGCAACATTGGAGTGGCCACCTTCGCCAGTTCTTCTTATTCCTTTGAGATCTCCGGCTCAGTAAAAATGGCTGATGTCTCAGTTATGCCGGTCAGTTCAAGGCTCATGTCTGAGAACCTGGCGCGAAGAGTCGCCAACTTCGACATTTTCCCTTGTGGTGAAAGCAACACGCTCCCCACTGACATGCGTAACATCTTTGAGGCAAATAACCTCGCTGAAGGAGTATTCAAGCGACAAAGAGGTCTCTTGTGGGGACAGGGACCAGCTCTCTACACCGAGAAATTTGTGGATGGTGAGCGCAAGCGTGATTGGATAGACAAACCCGAAGTAATGAAGTGGCTTAATGACTTTGACTATGAAGATCAGTTGACCAAAGCCATCATTGACTATTACCACATGGAAGGCCATTTTGCTAAAATCACTCCGACCAGGGAAGGTAGAATCAAGGGTGTCTCTAAAGTTGCATCTGTAAAGCACGTTGGATACCACTCTTGTCGATTAGAATTTGCAGAATATATGGAACCTACTAAAAAGATCATTGTAGGTGACTGGCTGCTGCCGCGAATTGGGAAAATGAAAGCCTATCCCATTTTTGACCCTAAGGCAACAACGCTTCCAATCTCGATCGGCTTTTATAATATGTATTCCTTCTCGAGAGATCGATACGGACTACCAGCCCATTTTGGAACACTGGACTGGATAAAAGCCGGTTCATCGGTTCCCAGGATACTCGATGCTTTGACGAAAAACTCCCTTAATGTCAAATGGCATATTAAGTCCCCTCAGTCTTACTGGATGGCGAAACGCGAAGAACTTATTCGCCAGTGTGGAGAGGAGCCAAGTAAAGGTGTTTATAAAGAAAAAATGCTCGAGGATCTGAAAGATCAAATCTTTGGTAAGCTGGCGGAAGTTCTCTCCGGAGAAGCAAATGTCGGCAAGTTCTTCACCAGCGAAAAGGCTGTCAACGAACTCGGGAACCCCGACGAATGGGACATCGAATCGATTGACCAAAAAGTCAAAGAGTTTGTAGACTCTCAAGTCGTAATTGCAAAACAAGCTGACTCTGCCATCACCTCCGGGATGGGACTTCACCCATCGCTGAGTAATATCATTGTCGACGGGAAACTCGCCAGCGGCAGTGAACAGCTGTACGCTCTAAAGCTATACCTCTCCACTGAAATCGCTCTGCCCGAAACGCTGATCTGTAAACCGATCAACCAGGCACTTGCTATAAACCATCCCGGGGAGAACTTGAAAGTTGGGTTCTACCATGATGTAGTCAAAACAGAAGATCAAACAACCCCTGCAAACAGAGTGAAAAATGTTGTTTAACAAAGACGGAAATGGTATCGCCGAAATGAAATCCATCCTGGGCTTCATCTACGCATCAAATAGTTTCGATAACCTCAAAACGGATCTGATGCTTGCGGAGTCTGACCTTAGATTGCTCTTGGGCGCGAAGCTTTATGATGCCATCCAAACTCATTATCTCTCCGACGATTTTAATGTAGACAATGAGACGGACGAAGCATTAATTCTTCTTAACTCCCTGGTCGATTATTTACGTCACCCCCTGGCTTTCTACGCCTTTCGGGCTTACTCAGCCCATGCTGATGTCACACACTCCGACAAAGGAAGGCAAATACTGGTAAGCGAAAATGAGAAACCCGCTTTCCAGTGGCAGATCGAGCGTGACGATATGGCAATGACCCTAAAGGCAAACCGGCTCACGGACAGACTTCTTGATTTCATTGAAGAGAATAAATCTTCGGCCTTCCTGAGCGAAAACTGGACCTCTGAACCAGCTTATATCGCAACGAAAGAATTGTTTTTAAACTCTGCCCGGGAGTTCCAGTATGTCTATCCTATCGACGATTCAAGACGGTTTTTCCTTACAGTCACACCGTTCATAAGAGAAATCGAGCGTACCACCATACTTGCGGTACTCGGACCGGATGCCTTTGCTGCCCTAAAAGCTGAAATCAGTGATGGAGAAATGACCCCGACCGGCACAGCTATCCTTCAAAGGATAAAGGTTCCTCTGGCTCTTTATGCCATGGTTACTGCATTGAAACGTCTGGGCATTGAAGTATTGCCTAATGCAGTTGTCGAAAACTTCAACCCTGGCTACTTCACCGTCAAGGCCACAAAGAGTGCCTCCCTGAATGCCAAGGCAGTCCTGATCGCTTCGCTCGAGGAACAAGCTTCAAAAGCACTTGTCAGCTTGCAGGAATACCTTGCCGCAACAAAAGCTGAAACAGAGGGTGTCCCCTTTGTCGGGCAGAACCTTATTGAAAGAAATGTGATTGAGAATAAACACTTTAGAGTATAGCGCATGCACCACATAGAAATACCGGATCTAGATTACATCGCTGATATCCCCTCCAACATCTCAGAACTTAATAGAGAGCAGTTCCTTGACTTCATTTCTTATTACATAAGATATGCTTCTGGGGAGATCACCTATGATCACTTTCGTACCGGCCTGGTGAATTGCTTCATACACTTTCGTGCCCCCCTTCGCAGAATCCCCCAGGGAGAAAAAGAAAACGTACTCGCCCAGGTTTACCGATTGTCAGAACTGATGGACTCATTCACTTCGCTCGATGATTCTGAAGGTGTCCGGACAAGGCGGGTAAACATTCACTTCATAAAGAACATGATTCCTACCATCCGGACAAAGGAAGTTATCCTATACGGTCCCTCTGATGCGCTAACCGACCTTAGCTTTATTGAGTTCATAGATGCTCATAATTTATTCATCGAGTACCTGGGTAGTCAGGATGAAGAAATTCTCAATAAGCTGGTTGCTACCCTGTATCGACCGGAGAAAGAAAACTTCGAAAAAGAAAAGCAAGATCCATCTTTCGACGGCCAGCGCAGGATAAAATACAATCCCAACTCCATCGAACAATGGCTCCCTATTGTCCGCGAGAAGAGTCTGCTTGTCAAATACGGGATCTTCCTTTTCTTTTCCGGTTGTGAACACTTCCTGCACGAAGGTCAGATTCCACTGGGAACCGACACCATCAACTTCAAAGACCTTTACAACGCCAATGCAACAGTAAAAAGTGACGGTACCGGACTCTTTGGATTGCTCTATACCATCGCTGAGTCCCAGGTATTCGGAAGCGTGAAAGACGTTGCCGACACCAACCTCTATGATATCATGCTTCGTATGTACCAGCTCGTCAGGCAAAACAAAACCCCCGAAATTAACTCCCCTGCCACATGATCAGCATTAAACAACTCAATGATTATTTCACTGATGTAGTGTCCCGCTCGCAAGGAATCAAATCTATGATGTTGATTTCCTCAGAGGCAGACTTCGGACTTGCTATCAGAAACCTCTCACCTGAGAAGTTCCCTGCTATGCTTCTCATTATCCCTTCGGCTGACTCAGTGGCACCTACACCAGACAGCGTGTCGGAAGTCACCACCTGTCTTGTGTATATCATTCAAAAGGTGGAAGCCAGCGACCAGACACCCGCTTCTTTCGTGGATGTCATTTCTGCCACGCAAGAACTTATGACCCTTGTCAAATGGATCATGCTCGGCGATAAAGGCCTCCATGGTCCGGGTCATATCACACATGACATAAATCTCAATGGCATGCACACCGACCCCGAATATAACTTCTTCGGCTGCCATGGCTGGTCACTTTCATTCACCATCGTAAACCCCGGATTCTGATGCTATCCATTACTCCCTTCGAAGATTGGCTGATTAAGACTGCCCTGGTGGCCATGGGCCTAATTGTAGGCTATTTTCTTCAAAAGTTTATGGAAAGGACCAGTCCGCCCCCACCTTGCCCTGGTCCATGTAAGACACAAGGAAACTCAGAATCAAACATGACCCTCATCCTGGTTGACCTTGCCACAATTAAGGCAGAAAACCATGCACAGTCAACGATTCTTAAGGCGCTGAAAAAAGACTTTGACGACATCAATCAAAAGTTCGGGACACTCCGTGACGAGCATATCCGCAATCACCATCCCCCATAAAAGGTTTCCACATTAATTTATCTCATTATCAACCCATTAATAAAAACAAACCTATGAAACTCAAAACAATTCTTATCGCTTTTCTGGTGAGTATCGTCTTAGCGACCATTACTCCCCCAATTTTTACAAGTTATGCAGCCACTCCGACGGTGACAGCGCTGGCCACCGGCAACCCCGATTCTGTTGTCGTGATGCCAACAAAAGACTCTATCCCGGGAGCGTGGATAGACCCTTCGAAGTTACCCCCGGCAGATGCCGCAGGTATCTTTGGAATCGGGGCAGAAAGATTACTTGCCTACCTTTCTGGCTTGATCACGCTGATTCTGATGGTGTTCCCGTCGGTTTCCAAATCAAAATGGTACCTGTGGATATTTGATTTCATCGCCTTCTTTATCCCAAACTTTAAGCAAGGCGGTGGTGTTCACCAGATGAATCTGTTTTACTCCTTGTATACATACTTCTTCCCAAAGAAAGCCTAATGTCAGCTTTCCTGCAAAAAGTAAACCCCTGGCTTGTGTCGGTGATCTTAGCCTTACTGATGCTTATAACGCTAATCTCTTATAACATTCGTAAGGTGCCGGTTGGCCCTGTCACTACGGTAACCGACACAATTCAAGGGGACAGTGTTCCTTATGCTGTCCAGCTTCCAAAACCATCTCCGGACCTTGTATATAGAGACACCGGTACGGCCCGGTGGTTCCCGATGGAAGTGGATACTGCCGCCATACTGGCACAACATAATACCACAAATATCTACGGTGACACCTTAAAAAACGACAGCTCAGCACTGATTGTCGTGATTGATACTGTCAGATTTAATGCTTTGCAGGGAAGAGGCCTGGTGTTCCAGAACAGGCGACTGACCTTGATAAGAAGTACGCCCCCGGTCAACAATGAGAGCCCATATGATTTTTATTTCGGGGCGGCTATGGGTAGAAGTATGAATGAGTTTGGCATCATGCCAACGGTAGCAATCCTTAACAGAAAGGGTCAGATGTATCAGGTGAGTTATGACCTGATTCAGAAAGACATCTACATTGGTGCCCTCTGGAAAATTCAACGTAAAATTAAAATTCCATAACATCAAAGGCTCCATTGAGCATTAAGGCTGCTTCTGCAAAGAGGCGGCTTTTTTTGTTGTCATTTCTGATGCCTGTTTTTTGCAAAGAGGTCTGCCACTGTATCCATTTTGATTTTATAGCGTGCTTCAAGCATTTTTACGATGTAAAGAAACTTTCATTCCTTCCCTTCGCTGTC
>JBAXPV010000082.1:0-6209 GCA_037132075.1 Bacteroidota bacterium | reverse complement strand
GCACTCGAAGGTAGCCCTGTAGATTTTCAGCTGTCTACCCCCTGAACAGTAACTATAAATGTTTGAAAATAGCTGATCCACCAATAACGATTTACTCCATATGTCCTTCTGAATTCCTGATACCTGAAATCCTCTCCCTTGCCAATATTCCGGGAAGCAAGATAAATTGCGAGCCTTAAGCCCCAAACGGTAACCAATACCAACATCAGAATCTTTCTCGTATTTAATTCGCCTGACATAAAAACATAAAGCGCATTTACTATTACAAAACCGCAACCCCAGAATAGGTCAACGATACTTGCATTTTTTATCATTATGCTCAATAACCATAAAAGGCTTAATATTAACCAAATGAGCAAAGCCGCTTGTAAAATTAATGTCATCATATGTTAACGATTAATGATTAAACAACAACGAAATGGCGATAGCACCATTGCCGGCATGCATCCCGATTACAGGAGAGATATTGACCACAGAAACAGGGTTTTTATCAGTGATGAGTCGCATTCTTTCTTCAGCTTCCTGAGCCCCTTCTGGATTATTGGCATGAAGTACAATGTAGTTCCACAAGGTTTTTCCTGAGCTTATGTATTTTATATGTTTATATATTTTATTCAAACTTGCATGCTGACTAAAGGTGTTGCCAAACAAAAACGACTTCCCATTCTCATCCATTGAAATAACCGGATTTAACCCCAAAGCACTGGCCAATAATCCTTTTGGTTTTGAAACCCGACCTCCCTTTATCATGTATTTTAAATTGCGAACACTCACAAATATCTTTGATTGAACCACATCCTTTTTAAGAGATTCCACAATTGATTCAGCAGGCTCACCTGCTTCTATGTTTTGGGCAGTTTTCAGCACAAGCAATCCCAAAGCTCCCGACAAACTTTTAGAGTCGATTACATAAACTGCTTTCTTAAATTCTTTTGAAATGCGTTCCCCGGCTTTTACGCTGTTTGCATAAGTTCCACTAAACTGACTGCTAAGATGCACGGCAATTATCGCATCGTAATGCGACGCCAAACGTGAATAAATATTGGAGAAAGTCTGTTCATTTATTTGAGAGGTTGTGGGAAATTCAGCCTGTGTTTCAAGCAAGTCATAAAACTGATTGGGTTGAATGCTTATTTTGTCTAAATAGTGGTTATCCCCAAAATTTAAATTGAGCGGCACTATATGAATTTGATAAAAATTAATCAACTCCTGCGACAGATCGCAGGTTGAATCAGTTAATAGTGCAATATTCCATTTTCGTTTGTTAATCATTTCCTGTTGACGAACCATATCATCCACTTTCTGGTAAGAAATGGTTCCGATTTCTTTGAGTTGATGGAAAAGTTCTGCCGGATGGCTGGTGTGAATATGCATACGGCAAATGCTCATGGAACCGGCAACCACAACAGAATCACCACTATTGTTTAACATACTTTGCAATTCTGCTACACTGATGTTTGCATCTTTTATGATGGCTTCTGTACAAAAACGGTATTTGATTTCTTCGTTGCATATTTCTTCTGAATACGTCAAGACAGGATTTTCCATCTTGATTGACGCAAGGTTTCGGATATTACTATTCTTTATAAAATCAACGATACCTTCCATAAAACAAAAAATACCTTTGGCCCCAGCATCAACATAACCTGATTTGCTTAAGGCTTTCAGTTTTAAGGTAGTCTCTGCCAATGATCGGTTGAGTATGGCCAGGGAATCAATTATGATATTTTTAAAATCAGAACTGGCTTCCTTTCGAGTATTAAGAAAATCTGACCAATCTCTGATAACCGTCAACATGGTCCCTTCAACAGGATTGGCAATGGCGTCGTAAATATATGGGATTGATTGAGTCACGCTTTCTGCAAACTCCGGAAAAGTAATATTGGGTTTATTCAAAGTTTCCTTATTCAGGCCGTATAAAAACTGAGCAAAAATAACACCCGAATTACCTCGGGCTCCCATTAATGCAGCTTCAGCAATGCTGTTTAGCGTAATTTTATACGATTTATCCGGTTTAATTGTGTCAATGATATAACGAATTGTAGTGGCTAGGTTTGTGCCGGTGTCTTTATCATTAACCGGAAAAATATTAATTCTATTTAGTTCTGTCTGATGTTTTAGTATCATATTTCCACCGGCAACAAAGGCGTAGTATAGAAATTTGCCGTTGCAGTAGGGGAGGGTGATTTTCAATATATGTTCTTTTAATTTAACCATATTGGAATATTAAAAAAGCGCGAAACTGAATAGGGCTGAAAGCACTGAACTCCTGAAAATATTTACAAAAACGATGAATTAAGCTGGCTCTAAATATTTATTGGTCTGATATTTATTTGGAGAATCTTGTAAGATACTACAATTCTTGTTGCCTCACCTCAATTAGTTTTGAAACATCGTAACCTCTTTTCTTCAGTCTTTCGCGTAATTCGTTGTATAGATCCTGTTTTATTTGTGGCTTTCGACTCAAAATCCAAAGATATTTATCAGAACTGCTGCCGATAACAGCCCACTGATAATCTTTGTCCAATTCCATAACATAATAATCGCCATAAAAAAACAAGAAAAATGACACTTTTAATTTTGCCGGGTTGTTAATGGGGTCGGGGATCTTGGCTTTCCCTTCAGCCTGTGAAAATTTACCGTTTAAACTATCTTTATAGCCACTGTTTACAACTTTTATTTTCCCATCGTCGCGCAAGGAGTACTTTGCTGTAACACCAACCAGTCCGCGTTCAAAACTATGGTTGAAACGCGCGATTTCATACCAGGTGCCTAAATATCTTTGGACGTCCAATTCTTTAACTACTGTATTGTCAATCATGGTTTTCTGTGTTTTGCAACTAAGGGAAAAAATTGCCATAATAATGAGCGTAATAACAAGTATAGAAAAATTTGAAAATTTCAACATCCCATATTATTTAATGATTATCTGTTAAAACCGTTCTGATATTAAAGAAACACTTATTACTGCTACACTTGGTTCCTGTTAATAGCGCATGGAGTCTTCAGCCATTTTTGTAACAACTTCTTTTTCGTAATTGTAAAGTTTTATCAGGGTATGTGTTGATGGCTCAACGCTCTGTGGTGTTATGACGACAAAATTCATAGTGGTTTTACCTGGATTATGATCAATCCACGTTCCTGAATTCGCATAAATACATTTCTTATTGTTTAAATTCTCAGACGCGACAATTTTCGGTTCGTGCGTATGACCAAAAACAACAATTCTTTTATCTGAGGCAGGGTTCATAAAGTACTGCTGCTTTGCCTGGTAGTCGGTTTCGGTTGCTGACATTACAGAATCTATGGCACGAGCAGTGGCTATATGTATTGATACATTGTTAAGTGTTTGTCTTGCTTCCCAATTGTCTTGAATCCCTTTAAAAAGATGCACATCTAGCAATCCGCCTGGGTTTGATTGAAACGGAAGAAGATTGTTTACAGAATATGACCCGGAGAATCCATTAACGTTTGTTACAATAATCTGCTCATCAAGCCTGTTTTTAATCGGGTAAAGTTTCACGGTTAAGGCCCAGTCCTGCCAATATCGGAACAGTAAGTCATGGCTTAAATCTACTGGTTTGTTTTGGGTTACAACAGCTATGGTATTCGTTGGTGATGGTCGTCCTTGTATCACGTACAGTGCGGCAATTCTTGTGAAAAAGTACCCGGGAGGCATAATAGTGCCCGGCGCTATGGACTGGTTTGAAATAGGGTCAGGCGCACAGAAAAAATTATATCTGTGGCCATGTTCAATAGCTATTTTGGGATAGTCATGCGGGGAGTAGGTACCTAAACCCAGCACTGCATCCCGTGCCTGGTTTATCCCTGGAAGGACATTATCAATATTTACAGCAGTGATGCTTAGGTCATGGTTTCCTGGTACATAAGTAACCAATATTTTTCTTTCGTGAATGATGCTGTTAATAGCATCAAATACTCCCTTGTTTGTTGCCGCAATTCGACGTACAAAATCAGCCTGGTCCTTTCCCTGATAAGTATTTGTCGTGGCTGGCACAAACCATTCATCGACCAAATCTCCGGCGATAACCAGTTCTTTTACATTGGGAGACTCTTTGATTTGTTTTAACAGATTTTCAAGAGGCTTAAGATTATGTTTGCACTCGGCATAAGCGGTATCGGCACCCAGATGAATATCGCTGATAACAACGATCATATTCCGTTCTTTCCCCCCATTGCTAAATGGATTGAGCTCTGGACCCGATGGCCCTGATTTTTCAAATGATGCGAAAACACTAATATGCATCATCACAAAAAGTGCAATTGATAATCTTAAAATAATTTTCATCTTACATCATTAATTAGTTCGTTTTACTCGAGAAGCTGTTTTTTGTATAAATTGACATCTTCCTCGCAAAGTTACCTAATTTAACACCAAAAGAGAGTATTATTTAGAGATTATGGGATGGGCTGCATTTTTTATGAGGCAATATGCAGGTTCTGTGTTTGTGCGTTTATTGCTTTTCCGTTTCTGTGTGCTGAAAATTAACTACTAATGTTCCTTTTCCATTAATTATAGTTTTCACTTTATTTTGCTTTCATTTTATTTCCCTTTGCGTCGTGTGTCAATTCGACAAGACCTAAAGTTTCCATTAAAGGAGGAATGTACATTCCGAAGCGTCCACGAAGTCCTTTCTTTAGTCCATACCAACCGCCGATAGGATTCTTTTCTGAACGTCCCCATGCTTCAACAGTTCCATCTTTAGCAGGTTTCTGTTCGTCAGCGCTACCTAGTTCCATCCAGTCACCGTGTTGTTTAAGCATTGTATGAAGGTCAGCAATGCAACGGTTATCGTATAACAGCGTTGTCTTGCCAACTACACAAACAATTACGTCTTTTCCGTCCTTTTCACCTTTATACATTTCGAAATCAGATGTCATTGGTGGAGTCTTGAGTTTCCACGGATTCTCTTTTGTTCCTTTATCTTTTGTCATTTTTATTGTTTTATCATATAAATATCCAATTATGTTCTGCCAATGAGAAATATATCGGGTTTCATGAAGAATAGCTCGTTTATAGGCTATATGTTAAGTATAAGGTTATTGTAAAAAATGTTATAAAATGATTGTTATTATAACATTGGCAAAGCCGAAATGTTTACGAAAGGTCCCTTGTTTTTCGTTTTGTTAGAGGGAATTATTCTTTAGACACTAAAAAAATCAGTGTCTTTTGCACGAGAGAAAAGCCGATGCTCAACACTTAATCACTGAAGTTTCGCATGTCTTTATATAACATATATGCAGATAATGAACGTTACTAAACTGTAGAACAGCCCTCCTTCGACTCCGCTCAGGATGACGGAGGATTTCAATGTTACTATGGGTAACATTGAAATAATACTGTTATTATAATATATAAAATATATTCTCAATGTAATGCTACATTACGTTGAGAACCACCCGTCATCCTGAGCGGAGTCGAAGGATGGCTGTTGCAAAGTCTTTTACAAATTAACATAATAGGCTATTGCTTATATTTCACAAAACGTTTCAAATTGCGGGTTCTCGTGACATGCGAAACTTCAGTTAATCATTTTGATCAAAATTCTTGATTTTTGTGGTTTTAAAGGCTCTGGTTGGCCTATGCGGGCATATTGTGTACTTGTATGCGAATGCATTGCTGCCAAGAATGGGATATCCCCTTGTTATGCATTCCTGTTAATGTGTCCACGCAACAATTCATCAGCTTATTTTTCGCCATAAATTACAAAAGCGCTTGAGTCCAACAAAATATCTCCATCAGAATATTTTTGATTTAATGCGTGATAAACTTCTTTCATAATTTTATTTTTCAGCTTATCATCCGCTTTGCTTAGAGCCGCAACTACAAGGGAAACTACTTCCGTCATCATGCTCCAATAAACATCAATTGTTTTGAAGTTCATTTTTCCTGCAATTTCTTTTTGTGTAATATTTTTTAGTCCTGCCTGTATAAATATGTCGGAGATAAAACCATCTTTAGCACAACGAAACATTCCTGGAGAACCTGGTAGAGGTGATGTTAATTCAATGTTTCTGCTGATTGTTTCCATAATAGCTGTAACCCAGAAATTTTTTCCTGGAGCATTCCAAACAGAAGTAGCGATCTTCCCACCGGGTTTCAGAACGCGAACCATTTCTTTTGCGGCTAAAAGGTATCCACCCCACCAACCCCATCTTGTGCATCCTAACTAGGCAAATTAATTTTG
>JBAXPV010000081.1:0-6290 GCA_037132075.1 Bacteroidota bacterium | reverse complement strand
GACCCTGGCCACCAGAGTAATTGTAGCCGAAACTTCATTGGCGAGGGTTCCGATGGTCCAGTTTGGGGAAGTCCATGATCCTGTTAAAGGTGTGGCACTAACGAAGGTCAGACCCGCAGGCAGCACATCATTCGCAACAACAGCTTGTGCATCAGAGGGCCCATTGTTGGTGACAGTGATGGTATAGGTCACATTTTCTCCGATTATCACAGTAGGTACCTCGGTTGTTTTCATAATGGACAAATCTGCAGAAGTAATGACACCAAAAACATTAGTCATTGAATTATTATCCGGTTCCGGATCCGTAGTTGTGCTGGATACCGTTGCAGTATTAATGATAGAGGTACCGTGGGCGACATTACTGTTGACTTTAGCCACCAAAATCAACGTTGCCTCGCCGGAATTGGCCAGGGTTCCAATGGTCCAGTTTGATGCAGACCAGGATCCAACCGATGGCGTGGCACTGACAAAGGTCAGGCCCGCAGGCAGCACATCAGTCACAGAAACAGCCTGCGCATCAATGGGTCCATTGTTGGTGACCACGATGGCATAAGTCACATTTTGTCCGGCTATCGCAGTAGGCGAGGTGGTCTTGATGATGGAAAGATCAGCATATTCGGCAGTCTGTCCCAAAGCAAAATCACCGAAGGTGGTCAGGGCTATTGCATTGGAATAATTGGGTGTGGTGGTGGCATAAGATGATATGGTGCCTGCATCCTTTTTTAGCATAAAAACACTGTTGGAAGTGGAATAACCAGACGCATCAAGGCTGAGGTAATATTGAAGGTTTGTCCCGCCGCTTTGGCTGATAGTCCAATAGCGGCCGGTGGTAAGCAGTGCGGTGTTGCCTGGCAGGGTACCCGACATTCCGGATTCGGTTTGATCGGCGGTGACGATGCTGGTTCCGCTAATGGCGGTATAGTTAAAACTAAGCTGACGGTAATTGCTGCCTTTGCCAATGGGGAAAACTTTTGAACCCGTACTGCTGAATGTCCGGGCCAGCTTCCCATTTACATACTTCGAAGAACCGGCGTTTACAATACTCCCGGATGCACCGATCGTGGCGGTGTTGGTCCCGGTAGTCAGGAGTCCGTTGGTAAAATCAAGGATGCCGTTTACGGTGATCCCGGCATCCGTCAGCGTAAGTCCGCCATTATTGTCGAGCGTAAGGTTGCTAAAGGTAGTTGCCCCGGTTCCGGTGATGACCTGTGCCGTTGAATTGGCAAAAGTAACCTTGCTTCCTGTTGCCCCGTTGAGGGTGCCGCTGTTTTGCAAATTCCCGCCAATCTTAAGGTAGCTCGCTGCAGTGAGGCTGAGCGTAGCGCCGCTGCCGATTTTAAGGTTTGCTAAGGAAGCAGGGTAGGTGGCATTTTCGCTGGTAAGGCTGAAGCTTCCGCCCGAAACAACCATATAAGTGCCGCTTACGGTTTGTATACGGGCACCGTTGTTATAAATAGTTTGTGCCTGGGAGACGAGGGCTGATGCCATGAACGTGATGACACAGATTGCTTTTTTCATCTATTTGTATTTTTACAATATTTCCGATGCCGGTTTATTTGTTTTCCTGGAAGCATTTCCAATACAGGATTAGCTCAGATAAAAATAAATCATGCCTGTTCCCTTTCCTAAGAAGACAGGTAAGGAATAGTAAAAGGAAGTAAGGAAATGTAAAAAGCCAGGGTTTACAGGGAATTCATCACATCGGATCCGCTGCGGGCCATGGAGTTTCGGAAAAAGGATGGAGTTACCCCGATCTGGGTTTTAAAGATAGAATGAAAGGTGACTTTATTGCTGAAGCCGGACATGGAGCCGATACCCTCAATGGAAATATGGTTGTTTTTTGAATCTGATAAAAGCCGTCTGGCCTCTTTAATCCTGAGTTCGTTGATGTATGCGTTAAAGTTCTGCTTGAAAGTATCACGTATCATTTGGGAAAGATAGGAACGGTTTGTACTTATCTTTCTGCAAATGTCATCAACAGTCAGACCGGGTTCGAGATAAGGCTTTTCTTCCTGCATTAAGCGGTTAAACTTAACAAGAATCCCCAGTGTTGTATTTTCAATTTCGTTATAAGCAGGCAAAATCAGTGCATGATCTCCGGAACGGCTCAGGGTTCTCCACTCTTCCATTTGTTTTTCAGTGCTTACGATCTCGAGGTTTTTCCTGACAATCTGCCTGTGTGCTTTACTCTTTTGCTGGTACAGATAGAAAATTAAAAAGCCAAGTAACAAAAATATCACAGCCAAAATAAATAAAAGCCTGATCTGAACTTTCTGAAGATGATTGGTTTTTTGCAGTAAAATGTTCTCTTCTTCTTTCTTCTGGGTTTCAAATCGAGTCTGCATTTCAAGAACAGCCCTGGTTTTTTCCTGTCCGTAAAGACTGTCAACTGAGACTCGATACTGTGAAAAATAGTCTTTAGCGGCAGCTTTGTCGCCGGCGAGTATGCTAATCTCGGTCAGGTAGCGGCAGCTTTGTTGTATGAGTTCGAATGAACTTTCCCGATTGGCGTAGTCCAGCGTTTTGCGGAACAATTCACCGGCAGCAGCCAGCTTGCCTTTTTTAATGTAAAGCTCGCCCAGGTTCAGGTTCAGACTGGCAATCTCTGATTCAGCCCCGATTTCATTGGCAAGCGCCAGGGCTTTTAGATAGTTTTCCTCCGCTTTGGCTTCATTCTTAAGCAATCCGGCATAGGCATCACCAATACAGTGGAGTGAAATAACAATCCCGTATTTATTCCCCATCTCTGTTTTCAGCTCCAGAGACTTCTGATAAAAGTACAGAGCTGAGTCAGCTTGTTTCAGGTCCATGTAGAGGTCACCCAAAGCGGTATAGTTCACAGCCAGGTATTTCTTGTTTTTTCTGTGCAGGTTGATGGAGATGGCTTTGTTCAGAAAGAAACGGGTCATTTTGTTGTTGTCCGAGTCAAAATAAACCAGCGCGAGATTGTTATAGGTAGCAGCCAGCCCGTCAGTGTCGGCAAGTGCTTCCTTCAGTTTAGCCGATTCAAGAAAGTAATACGTGGCTTTGTCATAGTAAGAGATTTGTTTATAGGTGGAAGCCATGTTGTTATAGAGCTTTGCTATTTGAACACTATCGTTAAGTTCAAGCAGCATTTCCTTTGCCTTTTCATAACAATTTAAAGCCTCCGAAAATTTGCCCATATAAAAATAGGTGGTGCCCATGTCGGTGTAAATCTGACCTGTATTTAGCGATTCGTCAAGAAACCTGGATATGCTGAGGGCATGATCAGAAAACAAAAGCGAACTGTCGTATTGCCCAAGCGACTGATAAATGCCGGCCAGCTCCCGCTGAATGATCATCCCTGATTCAGTTTTGCCATAATTATGCTGTTGGCTGAATTTAAACAGATTTGATTTTGCCCGCTTGTATTTTCCTGATGACTTGAAAAGTCCGAATGACTTCAGCGCAAAGTAAAAGGCACTGTCAGCATTGTTTGCCTTGAAATATGCTTCGGAAAGCAGATAACAGCCTTCGGCTGTGGTATCCTGCCGGTTTAAAGTGACGGGCTTTTTCTCATTACCGTCGTTTGAAGTTTTGCTGTAAGCGCAAGTTCCGCAAAGTATAGCAATTGTTAGTATCAGTAGTTTTTTCATAAAGAATGATTAAACCACCTCCCCCAAGGCCGGAATCGGATTCCGTAAACAAATATAGTATATTTTGTACTACAAGATACAAGAACTCTCTGCTCAAAAATGCAATGATATTTAGATTGATATGTTTTATTTTAAGTATAAACACTTTAAATGATAGCGGTAAAGCGACGGTAAATCAATCAGATACAGATTAAGTAAATTATGTCTCCTCATGTTCAACAGGAGTCTTGGGTAAGATCAGGTAAATGATGAGTGGTTCTTCTTCGATGATTTTTATGATGACAGATTCTGGAATTGTAATCCCGGTCTCTTCTTCAATAACAGCTCTTGGATTTTCAAGAAGCCGTTTTCTGAAAAGGGGATCTCTCATCGCTTTTTCTACAATTTCTTTCTCTAATTGAACTCTATTTTCCATGATCGAAAACTTTGCTTTAAATTTGGGTTCTGTATTTTATTAAAAAGCCCGCACCGCCCGCACCGCCCGCGGATAGTCCTTTGATTCCAAATATACCCCGCCCGGGTTGGGAGCAAGGAAGCGCTGGCCGTAAGAATAATTGTTGTTATACTCGGATGAACTCCAATAGATTGATACTGTGAAATCTCCAATGATGCTTTTTTGCAGGTAAAGCTGATTCAGTTCGTCTTTTGATGGCAAAAACCAATCGCTGTAATCATTCAAAACAAGATCATCGCAAATCTTCGCAGCATTGTTTGATCCGGGGCAAATGAGCATATGCAAGGTATTGTCCTGTCCCTGACCAATTTCAGTAGAAGTCCAATTGACAAAAGTTTGGTAACAACCCCATTGCGCTCCGGTGCTTTGGTTGCTGGTAGCTGCAATCAGGCCATGTGTCTCTCCGGCAACATAAACAACAATATCTTCGGGTTTATATATGTAAAAAACTTTCCCTCCCTGGTAACTCATGCCAATGTATATTAACATCTGATTCAGGATGCTTACTGTTGACACACTGCAGGGGCTATAAGCCCAGACATACCTGGTGTAGGTGATTCCCTCAATAAGGCTGGTTTCGGACATGGAGGTGTTTTGTCCCATATCAGTAGCCGTGCTATAGTCGTTGGTGGTGTTCCATTTGTAACCCGCAGCACCGGTCACGGCATTCCAGTTCCAGGTGATCTGGTTGGCTGCAGCGATATGGGTTCCGGCAAGGGGAGCGCCCACGGAGCAAAGAGAAACAGACTTCCACGCGCCAAAGAAAATATTCAAGGCTCCTTTGGTTCCGCAATCGGTACAGAAGACCATCAGGCCGTTTGCCGGACTGGCTATGGCATCACGTTCCTGCATCGTCATGCGGGGAATGAGAACGCCTTTTGCCGTGCTTTTTACATCGAGAATCGCTGAAGTATGAGGTTCGCTGCCATCTGAATTGATGCCGAGGTCCTGGGCAAGTGCGCTGGCCGAAAGGAGAAAGCACAAAAGAAAAAGGATCAGTTGTTTTCCTGCTTTTTTGATCAACTGTGGTTTAAATTGAGATTTCATATAAAATATTCTATTGTTAAAGCATGACTTTCCTGAAGTCAATAATTGACAACTGATTTTTTTCTAAAAAGAACGGATTGCGCGAACATTAATTTCCATATTTTTGGGATAAAACCCATTAAGACCATTTAAAAAGTTAACGATTTGAGCCCAGGTGTCACCACTGAAAAATATTACTTCAGACGAACTGAAGTAATTGGCGTATGTAGAAAAACCGCCAATGACATTTCTTTGTATATATAACTGTTTTAGTTCGTCTAAGCTGGGCAGGTACCAGTCATTGTATGAATTCAACACAAGGTCATCGCAAATTCGTGCCGCTATACCGGCTTCACTGCATCCGTAAACAATTGCCGTGGTATTGGCTTGTCCTGTTCCGATCGCTGTTGCTGTGGTTCCAATTGTAGTTGAAGGACAACCCCAAGGCGCACTGCCACTCTGATCAGTGGCTGCGGCAATCAGTCCGTGTTGCCCGCTGCCGTCGATATAGAAAACGATTCCTCCCTGGTAAGCCATTCCTATATATAGTGTTGACTGGCTCAGGGTGCTTATGGGTGACACGCTGCATGAATTATAGGCCCATACATACCTGGTATAGGTGACGCCATTGCTAAGTCCTGTTTCAGTTTTTGAGGTAGCTAAAGCCATATTTGTTGCTGTACTGTAGTCATTGGTCGTATTCCATTTATATCCTGTTGCATCGGTCACGGCGATCCAGTTCCAGGTGATCTGGGTGGTTGTGGCGATATGGCTTCCTGCAAGCGGACTTGAAATCACCAGGGTTGACATATTCAGGCTTGTCGGGCTTGATGTTCCACAGGAAAAATAAGCCCAGATGTAACGGGTATAGGCGGTGTTGCACGTTAATCCCGTTTCAACCTTTGTGATGCTTGCACCCATGTCTGTCGCGGTATTGTAGTCATTGGTGGTACACCATTTATATCCGGTGGCGCCGGTCACGGTGTTCCAGTTCCAGGTGATCTGGTACAGCAATGCCACGTGTGAACCGGCAACCGGACTTGAAATTGCCGGCGTCGACTGAAGCATTGTGGTCGCACTTGATGTTCCGCAGGGAAAATATGCCCAGACGTAGCGGGTATAGGCTGTGTTGTTTAAAAGTCCGGTTTCTGTCCTGGAGGTGTTTGTCCCCATGTCTGTTGCCGTATTGTAGT
>JBAXPV010000080.1:0-6437 GCA_037132075.1 Bacteroidota bacterium | reverse complement strand
AATGTTGTGCACTCTTATTTGCCGATTTCTGTGCAGTGTTATTTTCTGGTTACATGCTTCCATTTAAATACGCGGAACTTTCCACCGGGAAGGTCTGGTTTGTCTATTATTATTGTTTCAATCCTGACATTGACAAGTTGGTTAGAATCAAACAACGAATCAATACTCTAAAAACTGAAAGCAATAAGAGGCGCTTTGCAGCAAAGCTGATCGCGGAGATTAATACCAGGTTAGATGAAGGGTTTAACCCATTTATCGACAACTCAAAGAAATACTCGTATGAGAATCTGTCCTCTTCAATGGACTTCATCAGCAAGTATAAAAAGTCCTATTTACGGAAGCGGTCAGTGGATAGCATGGACTCGAGAATAAATAATTTCAAGGAATGGCTTAAGACTACTAAAAAGCAAAATATGTATGTTTTCGAGTTCACCGGACTTATGGCCAGGGCATACATGAATTATGTGCTAACAACACAGAAAAAAGGCCGTGTTGACAAAGGGACAGTAGGCACACGTACTTATAACAATTGTTTGATTGAAATGAGAGGGAATTTCAACCTACTTATTAAGCACAAATATATTCGGGAAAATCCTTTTCAAACAATTGATCGGCTTCCCGAACAGGAAAAGCAAAAGCAGCCATTCACTCCGGACCAACAAAAAGCTTACCGGGACTATCTTCTTAAAAATGATTACGAATTCCTTATCATTTCGCTGTATTGCTACTATTGTGCAATCAGACCCAATGAGATAGTTCACTTAAAGGTGAAAGACATCAACCTCGAGAGAGGGAATATCACCGTTCCTCCAGGGATCTCAAAAAACCGCAAAGTCAGAAACATACAACTTCCTGTTCAATTTCTGGAAATATTAAAGGTGCGATTAGCTGACGTTCCTCCTGAGCATTTCATTTGTGCCAGAGGGATGAAGCCAGGGGCTGAATATACTGCTCCTACAAGGATAGCAGAGCACTTCCGCAAAATAGCTGATGCCCTTAATTTCCCCAAGAGCATCTGCTTTTACTCCCTCAAAGATACGGTTGCAGACCGTTTGATTGAGGCAGGGTTCTCAGCCAGATCGCTGAGAGACCTGTTTGGACACCATGATCTGAGTGTCACCGACAATTACCTCCGGGGCATCAATGCCAAAGGTGACAAGCGAATGTTGAACGAATTTCCAGACTTTTAGCCTAACTAAAATTTCTAAAGGGAATTAATTGATGTGGTATCGCACTAACCTTCTTTCGGTATAATTGGGGTCCGCACTGAAAAATGGAAGTGATTCAATCACGATGCCAATGTTTTCTGCATACCGCATGTGCATATACCTATGCTTCCCGTTATAATCAAAAGGAGGATAATAAGTAACGGTCCTTCTGAAATTCGAGGTTATAAAAGTGCCGGCTGGCGTAGTAACAGATAAATCTTTATCCTCCATGGTATTGGTTGCATGATACATGGTATCACCATTGTCTAATACAGAATAGTAAGAATAAAATACTGTTTGAAAATCCTGTGAGGAAAAGACAACTTTACCTCCAGTGGTAACAATATAGTGTAAAGAGTCACGTACGATAGTATAGGGAATGTTTGGCCAAAATTGAGTAGGACGGTAGGTCTTTACATAAGAAAAACCATTGATCAGGGTGTCCTTTTCAACATAGCAACTATCAAAATCATTAGTTGGCGTAGCATTACCCATACTGTCAACCCTAAACTGCTGATAAACCCAGTAGCTTCCTACATTAAATTTCGAAAAATTGGGATAGGTAACCGGCGGAATACGTTTGTCAGTTTCTTTGTCCTTTTCACAGGAATAGATTAAACACGTTGAAATCAATAATAATAAGGCAATGGCTGCTTTTCTCATAGTACTGAAATATTGGTTTAAGTAGGAACGGGAAATCAAATCATATATTGCCTATATTATTATGTATGCAGGAAATGACATAAGTTAAAAAAACTGACCAATAGAAAAATTCCAGGTACTGCTTATTTGTAAATTTTACCCAGCGTTTTCAGCCCTGACCACAATACCCCTCCTATTTTGTAAATATGAGCAACAACCACTGTGCTGACAGACCTTATGTTTAGCGTTGCTGAGCTTAGCGAAACAGCCCAGAATGGCGCTCCATTAAAAGCCACATCAAGCCCATTGGTGTTGATGGTTGATTTGGCAACAATCTGAACAAAGGGTTGTCCGTTGTATGCCACATCCAGTGTGATCAAGTTTTCGCCTGTGGGTAATGCCATGATTTAAACCTGAGATATTGTTATGTCGTCAATGTAAACAGAATAAGGATAGAGTGCACTTCTGCAATAAGCCAGGGCTTCAATTTCAACAACACCAGCCTCGGTCGGAGTAAATGTCAGCGTCAATTGCTGCCAGTCTGTAGTTTCTGAGGCAATTACCTCGACATCAGAAGCGACACCGTTGATTTGATTTTTCCGAACAAAAAGCTTTGCCCCTGCATTAGTGGCATGACTTAATTTAAACCACAAGGTAACTGTCACCAAAGCACTTGCATTAACCGCCACTTTAGCCACTGGGACCCGGAGTGGGTATGTAGATATTCTGGTATTGGACGTAAGATTTAAGCACCAGGAAACACCAGAAGCAGTATGTCTTGTTGTTGCATCGGTAACCGCATAACAACCGTCAGAAAAAATGTAGTGCGTACTGCCGGTACGACCAACATTGTGATAAAACAGGCGGTTGTTTTGCATAGGGTTTGTTACCGTTGCTGTTGTAACTGATTCTGTGCACAATAAATTTCGAATAACAATATCGCCTCCCGAAACACAACCAAACAAACTATAATTGAGTGTTGTTTCCACTTTATTGATAATAATATTACTGCCACCATATATCGTACAAACCGAAGTTGAATTGCATTTTGCCATAACAATCTCTTGAAAGACTGCATCAATCAGGTTTGTACAATCAAATGCAGTGGTATTATTAGAAGCTGAACCAATATAATCGAACCTTGAAAAAGCTAGCCCTTGCACAAGCAGCCCATAGGTTTTATTTGAGTTGAGATAACCGATGCTTGTGCAGTTAAATCCAATGGTCGTGGTGAGATAAATACCTACGGTGTTTTGAACAATAGAGCCGAAGGCAGCAGTAATCTGATAGGAAGAAGAAAACTTAATACCTGCATCTGTGCAGTTTATCAGCTGAGACAGGTCAAGGTTTATCATGGTGCCATAGACATAAATGCCATCGTAATACCTGACAAAACTGAAATATTTCAAAGCGCAATAACCTTTGCCATTCGTATTAATCCCTACACCAAAGCCACACAAACCATCCAGGAAGGTTTCTCCATCCCGGGCCGAATTACTTGTGTTGTATCCAGCCTCATAGGTCATAAGTCCGGTAGAAACCGAGCCCGTGTCGTTCAATACCTCAACATTGGTATTATTTCCTGTTGGCATCGGGGTTTTAATTGTTTCCCGTTTATAGGTAGCCACCGAAGATTCCGTTTCTCCGACATAGCCTCTTGCCATTGCGATAAATGGGTTTGCTGACAGCTGATTATCAAGAACAATGATTTTGTCATCAATACTTTGAATACAAAACCATTGTCCTCCGGTGGCTGCGGATGATTTTGAGATCAAAGAACATAACGAGAGTGAATTTGCCGAACCGGCAGCTTTACAGGCAATGAAATTGTCGAAACGATATGTTTTTGAAGCCAGGGCTACAGTTGCATAGATTGCTATTCCCTGAACTCCTGCGGACAACGCACTGCCTTTGTTTATTGTGAAAGGTGCCATGTAATACGAAACGGGTAATGCAGGCACAGCAAAGGTTTCCACCAGGCTGGTGCATGCTCCGTCAGAATACAACCGGACTTCCAATTGTCCGGCTGTTGTAACAGTTGTATCGTTTTTAATCCAAAACGATATTTGCTCAAAGCCCGACAAATCCAAAGATGCCGGCAGCGCATATTTGGCAATGATCTGATTCGCGCCACAGCTTGCACCTGTGACAATTTTTAGCGAAGATAAATGCTGCCTGACTAAGGACGTTGCATCAATATTGGCAGATGTAACATTCGTTCCAGGTGTCCAGGCGAATTCGGTATTTGTGATTGTTTTGGTAACGGGGGTTTCCAGAACAATACAATGGGGTGTCACTCTTTGATAAGTGCCAGAGGCCCCACCAACACCATTGCCGACCGAATTATCCAAAGTAAATGTGTTTGCCCCATCTACGGTTATTATCCAAACACCATTGGCATTTGTATTGGTCGTATGGGATTTGATCTGAACAACATCACCGGTCGTCAGTCCGTGGGCTGACTTTGTGATTTGAACAGGACTTGCATTTGTTGAAGAGGTTATTGACACCGTTGAGTCAATCCCTCCATTCGCTTTTGTTGTGTTGGTCCATCTCGCATTACCGATCAAGGTCGGATCTGGTGACTTTGCAATCCGAACAGTATCTGTTGGGGCTATCCTTGCAGCGGTTACTCCGGCAGTCAGCGTTTTCCAGGCATCAGCCCAGGAGGAACCCCCGAATGGAACACAATCTCCGCTTGCATCAGCCGTGCTTTGCCACACTGCTGTATCCAGGGTGAAATTATCTGCATCGACCCGGGTCACTTTCCATGTAGAATTTAGCCAGGATGTGAAATTTGAAAGGGTTACAACGGCACCGGTAACCAGACCATGCCCCACTTTGAAAATATTGGTCGTTGTACCGCCCGGATTTGAAGCAATACATGTATTTATCGTTGACCTGGCAGTGTCAATACCGTTGATGTAATCCAGGTAAAATATTGCATTTGAATAAGCCATGATCTTTTAATTTAATTCAATTGGGATTAAGGAACCAAAGAAGTACAAGACATGCGCAGAAAGCGCAATGCCGATGGACATAACTACATTATTACTCGCACTGGGGGCTGTTTGTGTAAGTGTATTGCCCGTAGTTCCTGTTGTTGAGATATAGACAGAACCTCCGGTGGTCCAGCTCCAGGCATCATGTCGAAGAGTGCCATTGGTAAGCCAATAACCAGAGGCATTTGCTGATATAGTGGCATCGGCACAAATGGCAAATGCATAAGGACAATTTGCCAGAGCATCTGCCTTACAAAAAGCTGCTTTCCCAGAGGATGCAATAAAGACTACATCGCCCATTGCGCTGGAAGCGGCAGCAGTAAGGATAATCCGGATACCTGTTGAAGAATGATCCTGACTAAAAACCGTTGAATCAAAGCCACTGGGACCAGGTGGACCAGTGGGGCCGACACTACCGTTTGTCCC
This sequence comes from Bacteroidota bacterium, assembly GCA_037132075.1. Taxonomy (GTDB): domain Bacteria; phylum Bacteroidota; class Bacteroidia; order Bacteroidales; family CAIXZF01; genus JBAXPV01. The sequence continues at coordinate 1,159 of JBAXPV010000080.1, read as the reverse complement.
GTTTGTCCCGTTTGTCCCGTTTGTTCCGTTTGTTCCATTTAAGCCATCAGATCCATCACTTCCTGTCGGACCTGTCGGACCCGTTGGGCCAGCCGGGCCGGTGGCTCCTGGGCTAAGGGTCAGGGAATGAAGATCATAATATGTAGCATATCCATAAATCCCCGTATCTGCCTTGAAAATAAAATCCTGGGGGATTCTGTGTTGATGCGGGGGCATACCCACTGTCAATATTCCCTGCACCCAAACATTGATAAAGGTTTGAGTGGATTTCGTATTGGGTTTAATTTGTCCGAAAGCCATTGACGACAAAAAGAACAAAAGCAGGACAGATATTTTAGTTTTCAAGGTTGAGGATTTTTGGTTTTCTAAGCTTTTCTCTGGTGGTTTTATTCCGTTACGCGCCAGAACCCCTTATATTTCAAAAGGGAGTGAGGCCAAGTCGGGATGATTTTATTATTATTTTAAAATAATAACACTAAAGTAGGTTCACTGAGAATTTCGGGAAAGGACAGATTATACTGTCCAGGCCTTAATCTTCGCCGGTTGGATTGAATTGATCGTAACCGTGAAATTCAATTCGTCAAGGATAAATTGGGACTCATTGATTTTGTACTTCTTCGTGAAATCAAGGTTGGCTAATTCCATCGGAGTCATAATTTTCTCGATTTCTACCTGAGTTGTTTTCTTTCTCCATTCAACCCAGTTTTTCCAAAAGTTTTGATATAGTCCGAAGTGAGGAAAGGCAGTAACCTCTTCTGGTGATCGCCAGGACATATCGAAAGTTTGCGGACCAGGCGTTGCATAGACCGTCGGGAAGAGACTTGTTGCATAAGGGTAATAAGTATTATCAACTCCATCGACCTTTAACCCATGATAAAACAAGAGTCTGAGTGTGAAGTCAGAAACCTCGAGACCAGGATAAATAGGGTTGTTTTGATTGTTCCCAAGCAGTTCTACTGCGGGAAGCACGATTTCACCCATATCTCCATCATGGCAAGAAGGAACCTCTGAAAGAGTGACCAAGGGAGCGATGGGTGCCTCAAACTTCATATCTCCGCTGCCAATGATCGCATCTTGAAAATTGTAAGAGAAACGCACCCAAATGTAGGTTCCGAGCAAATTTTCATCTTCTTTGAAAACATACCACCAATTCTCATTG
>JBAXPV010000079.1:0-6511 GCA_037132075.1 Bacteroidota bacterium | reverse complement strand
GAAGCTGTCGGCACACCAATATTTACATTTGACACCGAACACTCACCCGGATTTGAAGTAAATACTGCGGTGGCCGGGCACACAACCGTGGGAGGTGTATTGTCATTTACATTGACCAATTGCTGGCATTGGGACGTATTCCCGCTGGCATCGGTTGCGATCCACGTAATCGTTGTTGTACCTAATGAGAAGCCAGCCGGAGCATTGTTGATGATTGATGTAACACTGCAATTGTCAGTGACTGTAGCAGAACCGGTTTCTATATTGCCGGACTGGCAATTTACTGCCTGCACCAGTGCATTGATATCCGGTGGGCAGACAATCTGAGGCGGAATGGTATCGATAACTATCACAATCTGGTTTGTGGCAGCACTGTTTCCGGCAGCATCCGTAGCAACCCAAACTACGGTGGTGACTCCGACAGGGTAAGCCGATGGTGCATTGTTTGTTACGCTAAGTATAGCGCAGTTCTCCGTAACAAGAGGATTTCCTAAAATCAAATTAGCAGCAGTACAGGAAGTCGTCCCGGAAAATACAGTGATTGCAGCCTGTGCTATGATCAGAGGAGTCTGCTGGTCAACAACAGTGACCAGCTGTGAACAGCTTGCCGTGTGGTTCGCAGCATCTGTAACAGTCCAGATTACTGTCGTGGTTCCAAGCAAGAATTGTGCCGGAGCATTCGAGCTCAGGCTTAATGGTCCATTACAGTTATCTGATGTAATGGGGACTCCGGGGTTAACATTGCTTGCGTAACAAACACCGGAATTTGCCGGTATTGTTATATTCATTGGACAAACAATGCCCGGTGCCTGGTTGTCAAGTACAGTCACCTGCTGGCTGCATACTGCTGTATTCCCATGGATGTCAGTTGCGGTCCAGTTGACCGTAGTGATTCCGAGAGGATATTGCGTCAATTCATTGTTAGTCAGGGTGATCTGGCCGGAACAATTGTCACTTACAGTAGGACTGCCTAAGGCGACATTCGTGGCATTGCAAATTCCTGGATTGGCATTGACAAAAATATCAGCAGGACATGCCATCAAAGGCGCAGCATTGTCTGTGATGGTAACCAATTGTACACAAACTGCAGTATACCCGGAAACATCAGTTGCGATCCAGCTTACAGTAGTTATTCCAACAGGATAGGAAGCAGGAGCATTGTTGGTGATTACTGCCACACCACAGTTGTCGGTAGCAACGGCGTTGCCTATGTTTATACCGGTTGCCATACAGGTCCCGGCATTGGTATTGGCGTTTACTGCTGGTGGACATTCAATTGCCGGCGGAATGTTGTCAACAACTGTAATGATCTGGCTACAACTCCCTGATATTCCATTCACGTCCGTCACAGTCCATGTTACTGTTGTTAATCCTTTGGGGAAAGCTGATGGCGCATTGTTCGTCACTGTAGCAATTCCGCAATTATCAGCGGAATTGGCAGTGCCAGGTTCTACGTTACTGGCAGTGCATTGTCCGGTCATCAGATATACTGTTTTGGCAGGAGGACAAACAATTGTTGGGCTTTGATTGTCTATTACCGTGACCAGCTGGCTGCAGCTGGCATATTGACCATTGGCAGCCACAACCGTCCAGACGATCGTAGTAATCCCGACAGGATAAGTGCCTGGTGCATTATTTGTAACTACAGATCCCGGGCAATTGTCATAATAAGCAGGAGTGCCAATGTTGAGGTTTGAAGCGACACAAGAACCGGCACCGGCGTTAACGAAAACTGGGGCAGGGCAGGTGATAGCTGGGGTCTGGCTGTCAATTACCACAATATCCTGGTTACAGCTTGCGGTATTTCCATAAGAATCTGTAACAGTCCAGGTAACATGAGTGGTTCCGCGCTGGAATACTATTGGTGCATTGTTAACTACGGAAGCAATACCGCAATTGTCACTGGTGACAGGTGTCCCAAGATTTGCCTGGGTTGCAGTACACAGCCACTGGGTGGTATTCAAAAGCAGGGTGTTCGGGCAAACAATTGTGGGTGGCTGGTTGTCGACAACCGTTATTGTTGTCGAACATGTCGAGGAATTGCCATGGATATCTGTTACAGTCCAGATGATAATACTTGTTCCAATGGCATATGTCCCTGAAGCATTATTGCTGTTATTGACATTGTTCAAAACACTTGAAATGCCGCAGTTGTCAGAAGAAACAGGCAAGGGGACTGATACAAAAGCATTACACTGACCTGTTGCTGCATTCACACTGATATTCGAAGGACATCTAACAAAAGGAGCCTGGTTGTCAGTAACCGTTACTGACATTGAACATGCAGACGAATTGCCGTGAACATCATTCACAGTCCATATCACTGTAGTCGTTCCCACAGGATAAGTTCCGGAAGCATTGCCATTGCTGTTAAAGTTATTGGTAAGTGTTGCGACACCACAATTGTCATTGGTAACTGGTACAGGAATCGTGACTAAAGCACTGCATTGGCCTGCATCAGCAATTACGCTGATGTTTGCAGGACAAGTAATGGCAGGCACCTGCTGGTCGCTTACCGTCACTGTCATAGAACAAGTGGACGTATTGGAATGAATATCCGTTACAGTCCAGATGACAGTAGTCGTTCCCACAGGGTATGTCCCGGAAACATTGCCATTGCTGTTAAAGTTATTGGTAAGTGTTGCGACACCGCAATTGTCATTGGTAACTGGTACAGGAATCGTGACCAAAGCACTGCATTGGCCTGCATCAGCAATTACGCTGATGTTTGCAGGACAAGTAATGGCAGGCAACTGCTGGTCGCTTACCGTCACTGTCATAGAACAAGTGGATGTATTGGAATGAATATCCGTTACAGTCCAGATGACAGTAGTCGTTCCCACATCATAAGTCCCGGAAGCATTGCCTGTACCGCTGAAGCTATTTAACACAGTTCCAAGGCCGCAATTGTCAGCGGTCACAGGAACAGGGACACTCACCAATGCATTGCAATGGCCAGCGTCGGCATTCAAACTTATGTTAGCCGGACAAACAATCGATGGGGCAGTATTGTCATTGACAGTAACTGTAAAGCTACAGTTTGTGGTATTTCCTGAAGCATCAGTTGCCAGGAATGAATTGCTTGTTGTCCCCAGCGGGAATACTGAGCCCGAAGCAATACCGGAGACTTGAGTAATTCCTGGCGGTAAACAGTTGTCGGTGCCAGTAAGCGAATAGGAAACCACAGCACTGCACAAACCAGCCGTATTGTTAACAACTATATTAGCCGGGCAATTGATCAGCGGTGATTCATTGTCATTTACAATAACACTGAAGGAACATGAAGCGGAATACCCATGGATATTCGTCACGGTATAGCTAACAATTGAAGTTCCCTTGTTAAAAGTATAATTGCTGAGGTTGTTGATTCCCGTTACCGTTGAAGAAGCCGTGCCGGCTCCGGACATAGTCCAGGTAAGGGAGGCCAAAACATCATAATCGAAACAGGCAGCTGTCAATCCAATGGCAGTTCCGGTACAAAGTCCGGCATCAGTCAGCATAACAACATTGGCAGGGCAAGTGATTGTTGGTATCGTAAACAGCTGTATTGAAACTGTTGCAGCGGAAGAAGAGAAGCCAGCATTATCGACAGTCACATAGGAGATGTTAACCTCAACGACACCATCAACGGGATCTATCGTCACTGACTGACTTGGGTTTCCGGCGGAATTGGCAGGAATGGTGATGCCGCCAAGCGGGAAAGTCCCGCTATTATAAGCGATACCATTGATCGTAATGAAGGTGGCATACGTTGGATATGTGATGACCCGAATCGATGTGATGGTTCCTGGAGAGAAATCACTACCCGTAAACAAGGATGCAGGAATACTTAGATTGTTCGTACCTCCGGGGTTGATTTGATTGGGTAGCAGGTTGCTGTTCGCCAGTGGGGCTTGCTCGATACCGAAATTGGCATTGATTGCATCCGCTGTGACATGCCCGACAAGTAGTATGCCAGTTGTTAATCCATCATTTCCTGTAAGGCTGTTTGCGGCATTGTTAAGTATTTCACCCGTGTTAACCCATCCTGCAGGAAGGCTGGAAACAGGAGCCGGGTTCCCTGCCGGAGTATTGGAGGTACTGAGAGTAACAGAATAATTCAGGCTGCTATTCAGATTAGAGAAAGTATAAGTCCCTTCAGGACTTACCGCCACGGTCGAACTTACAAACCCTTCTGTTGTTAAGGAAACAAACAATGGGACAACTGATGCTGTTCCAATACCGATTCCATCAACCCTGTTTCCGGAGTTCATCCCATTGACATCATTATAAACATGACCTGAAAGGTTAATGCTATAAAAAGGTATATGGAGCGCGACGCTGCTCATGGATTCTCGTCCAGCATTGTCAAATACACTGAAGTTTATGACAGGAGTGACTGAACCGTCAACAGGGTCAATGCTGATCGCCTGAATTGGATTCCCAGATGTATTGGTAGGAACCCAGACTCCACTTAATGGCCAAGTTTCTGAAGAATAGGTGTTTCCGTTGACTGTGATCGTATTTGTATTTGATGGGAAGGAGACAATCTTCAACATCAGGATATAGCCAGCCGGGCTTTCAGGATCAGTGCCATTGAAGGAGCCAGCAGGGATGCTTACGCTGTTTGTTCCACCCGGATTGTATTGAGGTGCAGGATCAGAAGGGATTGCTGTTGGGAGTTCGTCGGTTCCGAACCTGGCATTGGAAAGCTTGGAGGTTAATACAGAAACACTCAGTATTCCGTTTGGAATGCCATCATTACCGCTGCCTGTTCCCAAAAACTCTCCTGTTGGGACCCAGTTGCCCGGAAATACGGCAGCAATCAGGGTGCTACTCACAGAGACAATCCCACTGCTCAGAATAATTTTATAAGCGCTGTTGATTTGAATACCCTGGTCAACGCCAAAGAAATATGTGCCATCAGCATTGACAGGCAGCGATGTCAAAACAGTATTGGATGCACTCACTAGGTTAATATACATATGACCACTGGCATTGGATCCGTTTCCATTGATTGTCGCATCAGTTAACCCGTTTGGATCATCATAAACAACACCTGAAATACCTGGATTATATACAAGGACTGTGGCTGATGAAGTATTGTTGCCAGAAACAGGGTCAGTGGTAATGCTAAGTAATGAAACATTATTTGTTATCAAAGCATCGTCTTCAACATCACTGTTGACTTTAGCGAGCAACGTCATCGTTGCTGTGCCGGAATTGGCAAGGGTTCCGATTGTCCAGTTTGGGGAAGTCCATGATCCTGTTGATGGTGTGGCACTGACGAAGGTCAGACCCGCAGGCAGCACATCATTCGCAACAACAGCTTGTGCATCAGAGGGCCCATTGTTGGTGACAGTAATGGTATAGGTCACATTCTGGCCGGCGATCACAGGATCCGGCGTGGCGGTCTTGGTGATGGACAGATCTGCAGAAGCAATGGCGGCAAAACCAAAGCTTGATGTGTTATTATCCGGCGTCGGGTCAGTTGTTGTGCTGGATACCGTTGCAGTATTAATGATAGAGGTACCGTGGGGAACATTGTTGTTGACTTTAGCCACCAGGGTCATTGTCGCTGTGCCGGTATTGGCCAGGGTTCCGATGGTCCAGTAAGGTGCCGACCATGACCCTGTTGATGGTGTGGCACTAACGAAGGTCAGGCCCGCAGGCAGCACATCATTCGCAACAACAGCTTGTGCATCAGAGGGCCCATTGTTGGTGACAGTGATGGTATAGGTCACATTTTCTCCGATTATCACAGTAGGTACCTCGGTTGTTTTCATAATGGACAAATCTGCAGAAGTAATGACATATACGGATTTGTCCGCTGAATTATTAGCCAGTATCGGATCTGAAGTTGTGCTGAAGACAGAAGCAGTATTGGTAACGACACTACCATGGGCAACATTGCTGTTGACTTTGGCCACAAGGGTCATTGTCGCTGTGCCGGAATTGGCAAGGGTTCCGATTGTCCAGTTTGGATATATCCATGATCCTGTCAAAGGTGTGGCGCTGACGAATGTCAGACCTGCAGGCAGCACATCATTCACTACAACATCCTGTGCGTCAGAGGGGCCATTGTTAGTGACAGTGACGGTAAAAGTCACATTTTCTCCGGCTATCACAGCACCCGGTGTGCGGGTCTTGGTGATTGACAGATCTGAAGAAGTAGAGACATTAACCGACTTACTCGCTGAATTATTAAGCGTTACCGGATCCGTTGTTGTGCTTGATACACTAGCCGTATTGATGATAGTGCTATTATTGGCGACATTGTTGTTGACTTTAGCCACCAAAATCAACGTTGCCTCGCCGGAATTGGCCAGGGTTCCAATGGTCCAGTTGGGTGCTGACCATGAGCCAGTTAAAGGTGTGGCACTAACAAAGGTCAGACCCGCAGGCAGCACGTCATTCACCGCAACAGCCTGTGCATCAGAGGGGCCATTGTTGGTGACGGTAATGGTATAGGTCACGTTCTGGCCGGCTATCACAGGATCCGGTGTGCCGGTCTTGGTGATGGTCATGTCCG
>JBAXPV010000078.1:0-6677 GCA_037132075.1 Bacteroidota bacterium | reverse complement strand
ACATAATGAATTATTTTCCATAATCCAAATAAAATATTTATTATTAAGCTAAGTTTGTTACTGAATTGAAAAATAGCCCTTTAGTCATTACTCTATCAAAGGAAAGAAATTTTGCTTAATAAATTACAGTAATATGGGAAAATATGATATCCAAAATATAAGACACAAAAAAAGCCATGGCTCGCACGGCTTCTCTATGTTTATTTGAAAAGTTTACTTTTTCAGGGGCATCGCAGCCTTCTGTGTGGTTTTCGCAGGCCACTTGATGTCTTGCCATAGGGGTAATCTCTGGTCGCGGGCGATTTTGAGAGCCAATGCCTGGGCTTTTTCGAGGCTATAAATGGAGTAAAGATGTTTTGGCAAATCATTCTGAAAGGTTTCAGCAACCTCTAAAACAAAATGTGGGTCATGTTCTCCTTCTGAAGGGTAAGGACCAGTCAGAAAAACCGTAAGTGGTGACTCGGTGGGAAAATTGTTCCTTGTTGAATCAGAAATTTCGTCCTTCGGTTCGAGGGATTCGTTGAGAATTACTACTGCTGCGGCTTCTGCGGCGGTTTCTCTTGCGGTCATTTTTGGTGCCTTTGTGTTTTTTGCGGTTTTGATTGCTGCTGTTTTCATTTTGGTTTATTTTTAGAGTTTAAGTGTTTTTCGATGTCACTTAACCTTACTGTAATGTATTCCTGCTGTCAATGGTTTAAGTCTGTTTGACACAAACTGAACAAACCGGAGGCTTGCCAATTGACAGCGAAGGGAAGGAATGAAAGTTTCTTTACATCGTAAAAATGCTTGAAGCACTCTATAAAATCAAAATGGATTCAGTGGCAGACCTCTTTACAAAAAACTGGTCAGAAAATGGCAAAAAAAAGCCGCCTCTTTGCAGGGGCAGCCTTTAATCTCAATGGAGTCTTTGATGTTATGGAATTTTGATTTTGCGTTGAATTTTCCAGAGGGCACCAATATATATGTCTTTCTGAATCAGGTCATAACTTAGCTGGTACATCTGACCCTTTCTATTAAGGATTGCTACCGTTGGCATGATGCCAAATTCATTCATACTTCTACCAATAGCCGCCCCGAAATAAAAATCATATTGGCTCTCACTGGTGACCGGGGGTGTATTTCTTATCAAGGTCAGTCGCCTGTTTTGGAACACAAGGCCTCTTCCCTGCAAAGCATTAAATCTGACGGTATCAATCACGACAATCAATGCAGAGCTGTCGTTTTTTAGCGTGTCGCCGTAGATATTTGTAGTATTATGTTGTGCCAGTATGGCTGCCGTATCCACTTCCATCATGAACCACCGGGCCGTACCGGTGTCTCTATACACCAGATCCGGAGAAGGTGCCGGAAGCAGGACAGTGTAAGGAACACTGTCCCCTTGAATCGTGTCGGTTACAGTGACCATGGAGCCCACCGGCACCTTACGAATGTTATAAGAGATCAGCGTTATAATTAACAGTAAGGCTAAGATCACCGACACAAGCCAGGGGTTTACTTTTTGCAGGAAGGCTGACATCAAACTTTCTTTGGGAAGAAGTATGAATACAAGGAGTAAAACAGATTGACCTGGTGAACACCACCTCCTTGCTTAAAGTTCGGGATGAAGAAGGCGATGAAATCAAATATCCACAGATACCATTTTGATTTGGAAACCGACGGGAACACCATCAGAATCAGCGTGATCAAGCCAGAAAGGTAGGCAAGTAATCTTTCTGCCCCGATTCCAAAGATACCTGCGGCATCTGCCGGGGGTAACTTCGAAGGGTCTATCCACGCTCCCGGGATAGAGTCTTTTGTTGGCATCACGACAACAGAATCGGGGTTGCCGGTGGCCAGCGCTGTCACCGTCGGAGTGGCTGCATAACTTGTAAAAATTGGGGGAGTAATGGTCGCTAAGACGATACTCACCAGAAAAGCGATAAGAATTGTTTTGAGTTTCATAGGATTGTTTTTATTAATGGGTTGATACTGAGATAAATTAATGTGGAATCATTTTATGGAGGATGGTGATTGCGGATATGCTCGTCACGGAGTGTCCCAAACTTTTGGTTGATGTCGTCAAAGTCTTTTTTCAGCGCCTTAAGAATCGTTGACTGTGCGTGGTTTTCTGCCTTAATTGTGGCAAGGTCAACCAGAATGAGGGTCATATTTGATTCTGAATTTCCTTGTGTCTTACAGGAACCTGGGCAAGGGGGGGGCGCACTGGTCCTTTCCATAAACCTTTGCAGAAAGTAACCTACGATCAAGCCCATAGCCACCAGGGCGGTTTTAATCAGCCAATCTTCGAAGGGAGTAATGGAAAGCATCAGAATCCGGGGTTTACAATGGTGAATGAAAGGGACCAGCCATGGCAGCCGAAGAAGTTGTATTCTGGATCTGTGTGCATGCCATTGAGATTTATGTCATGGGTGATATGACCCGGACCATGTAGGCCTTTGTCGCCAAGCATGATCCACTTCACCAGGGTCATCAGCTCTTGCGTTACAGAAATGACATCCACGAAAGAAGCGGGTGTCTGGTCGCTGGCTTCCACCTTTTGAATGATATACACAAGACAGGTGGTGACTTCCGACACGCTGTCTGGTGTAGGTGCCACTGAGTCAGCCGAAGGGATAATGAGAAGCATAGCAGGGAACTTCTCAGGTGAGAGGTTTCTGATAGCAAGTCCGAAGTCTGCCTCTGAGGAAATCAACATCATAGATTTGATTCCTTGCGAGCGGGACACTACATCAGTGAAATAATCATTGAGTTGTTTAATGCTGATCATGTGGCAGGGGAGTTAATTTCGGGGGTTTTGTTTTGCCTGACGAGCTGGTACATACGAAGCATGATATCATAGAGGTTGGTGTCGGCAACGTCTTTCACGCTTCCGAATACCTGGGACTCAGCGATGGTATAGAGCAATCCAAAGAGTCCGGTACCGTCACTTTTTACTGTTGCATTGGCGTTGTAAAGGTCTTTGAAGTTGATGGTGTCGGTTCCCAGTGGAATCTGACCTTCGTGCAGGAAGTGTTCACAACCGGAAAAGAAAAGGAAGATCCCGTATTTGACAAGCAGACTCTTCTCGCGGACAATAGGGAGCCATTGTTCGATGGAGTTGGGATTGTATTTTATCCTGCGCTGGCCGTCGAAAGATGGATCTTGCTTTTCTTTTTCGAAGTTTTCTTTCTCCGGTCGATACAGGGTAGCAACCAGCTTATTGAGAATTTCTTCATCCTGACTACCCAGGTACTCGATGAATAAATTATGAGCATCTATGAACTCAATAAAGCTAAGGTCGGTTAGCGCATCAGAGGGACCGTATAGGATAACTTCCTTTGTCCGGATGGTAGGAATCATGTTCTTTATGAAGTGAATGTTTACCCGCCTTGTCCGGACACCTTCAGAATCATCGAGCGAAGTGAATGAGTCCATCAGTTCTGACAATCGGTAAACCTGGGCGAGTACATTTTCTTTTTCTCCCTGGGGGATTTTGCGAAGCGGCGCACGAAAGTGTATGAAGCAATTCACCAGGCCAGTACGAAAGTGGTCATAGGTGATCTCCCCAGAAGCATATCGTATGTAATAAGAGATGAAGTCAAGGAACTGCTCTCTGTTGAGTTCTGAGATATCCGAGGGAATATCAGCGATGTAATCAATATCTGGTATTTCTATGTGGTGCATGTGCTATACTCTAAAGTGTTTATTCTCAATCACATTTCTTTCAATCAGGTTCTGCCCGACAAAGGGGACACCTTCTGTTTCAGCTCTTTTTGCGGCGAGGTATTCCTGCAGGCTGACCAGTGCTTTTGAAGCTTGTTCCTCGAGTGAAGCGATCAGGCTGGCTTTGGCATTAAGGGACGCACTTTTTGTTGCCTTGACAGTGAAGTAGCCAGGGTTGAAGTTCTCTACAACCGCATTAGGCAATACTTCAATGCCCAGACGTTTCAGTGAAGTAACCATGGCATAGAGTGCCAGTGGAACCTTTATCCTTTGAAGGATAGCAGTGCCGGTCGGGGTCATTTCTCCATCACTGATTTCAGCCTTTAGGGCAGCAAAAGCATCCGGTCCGAGTACCGCAAGTATTGTGGTACGCTCGATTTCTCTTATGAACGGTGTGACTGTAAGGAAAAACCGTCTTGAATCGTCGATCGGATAGACATACTGGAACTCCCGGGCAGAGTTTAAGAACAATTCTTTGGTTGCGATGTAAGCTGGTTCTGAGGTCCAGTTTTCAGTAAGGAAGGCCGAGGATTTATTCTCTTCAATGAAATCGAGCAGTCTGTCCGTGAGACGGTTTGCCTTTAGGGTCATTGCCATATCATCACGCTCGATCTGCCACTGGAAAGCGGGTTTCTCATTTTCGCTTACCAGGATTTGCCTTCCTTTGTCGGAGTGGGTAACATCAGCATGGGCTGAGTAAGCACGAAAGGCATAGAATGCCAGGGGGTGACGTAAATAATCGACCAGTGAGTTAAGAAGAATTAATGCTTCGTCTGTCTCGTTGTCGACATTAAAATCATCGGAGAGATAATGAGTTTGGATTGCATCATAAAGCTTCGCGCCTAAGAGCAATCTAAGGTCAGACTCTGCGAGCATCAGATCCGTTTTGAGGTTATCGAAACTATTTGATGCATAGATGAATCCCAGGATGGACTTCATTTCGGCGATACCATTTCCGTCTTTGTTAAACAACATTTTTCACTCTGTTTGCGGGTGTCGTTTGATCTTCTGTTTTGACTACATCGTGGTAGAACCCAATCTTCAGGTTCTCCCCGGGGTGGTTTATGGCAAGTGCCTGGTTGATCGGTTTACAGATCAGCGTTTCGGGCAGTGCAATTTCTGTGGAGAGGTATAGCTTTAGGGCGTAGAGCTGTTCACTCCCACTGGCGAGTTTCCCATCGACAATAATATTACTCAGCGATGGGTGAAGTCCCATTCCGGAGGTGATGGCAGAGTCAGCTTGTTTTGCAATTACGACTTGTGAGTCTACAAACTCTTTGACTTTTTGATCAATCGATTCGATGTCCCATTCGTCGGGGTTCCCGAGTTCGTTGACAGCCTTTTCGCTGGTGAAGAACTTGCCCACATTTGCTTCTCCGGAGAGAACTTCTGCAAGCTTACCAAAGATTTGATCCTTCAGATCCTCGAGCATTTTTTCTTTATACACACCTTTACTTGGCTCCTCACCACACTGGCGAATAAGTTCTTCGCGTTTTGCCATCCAATAAGACTGAGGGGACTTAATATGCCATTTGACATTCAGGGAGTTTTTCGTCAAAGCATCGAGTATCCTGGGAACCGATGAACCTGCTTTTATCCAGTCCAGTGTTCCAAAGTGGGCTGGTAGTCCGTATCGATCTCTCGAGAAGGAATACATATTATAAAAGCCGATCGAGATTGGAAGCGTTGTTGCCTTAGGGTCAAAAATGGGATAGGCTTTCATTTTCCCAATTCGCGGCAGCAGCCAGTCACCTACAATGATCTTTTTAGTAGGTTCCATATATTCTGCAAATTCTAATCGACAAGAGTGGTATCCAACGTGCTTTACAGATGCAACTTTAGAGACCCCTTTGATTCTACCTTCCCTGGTCGGAGTGATTTTAGCAAAGTGCCCTTCCATGTGGTAATAGTCAATAATGGCTTTGGTCAACTGATCTTCATAGTCAAAGTCATTAAGCCACTTCATAACTTCGGGGTTGTCAGTCCATTCACGTTTTCGCTCTCCATCGACAAATTTCTCGGTGTAGAGTGCTGGTCCCTGTCCCCACAAAAGACCTCTTTGCCGTTTGAATACTCCTTCTGCCAGGTTATTTGCCTCAAAGATGTTACGCATGTCAGTGGGGAGCGTATTGCTTTCACCACAAGGAAAAATGTCGTAGTTGGCGACTCTTCGCGCCAGGTTCTCAGACATGAGCCTTGAACTGACCGGCATAACTGAGACATCAGCCATTTTTACTGAGCCGGAGATCTCAAAGGAATAAGAAGAACTGGCGAAGGTGGCCACTCCAATGTTGCCGCTTCTGATAACCATCGGCCTTGTCTTTTTTTCTCTACTCATTGGTTGTGACTCTTTTTCCGTTAAAGAACATCAGAAGTGGCTGCCAGCAATTCAGGGGCTGACCTTCATCGATGTCGTAATAAAATAACTTATGGTCGGCATTTATGACGACCTCTTTTGTAGCTTGGGGTCGTAGTTTGGCGTTCTTTACATATTTCTTTCCGTGGCACTCCTGGGTGTCGCGGTTGTATGTTGCATGAATCATAGAGAAACTACCACCCTGGGCGGTGATCTTTCTCATTTGAGCAATAGCAGCGTATAGTTGAATGCTTTCCATGGCACAATAATACTTTTAAGGAGGTGGGGCTGAAAGGACAAAAAAAAACCGGCTTTCGCCGGTTCTTTTGAAGCGCTGTGTTTTACAGCAGTCCTTCATCTGCCCAGGAGAAATAAGAGGAATCTCCGATGATGAGGTGGTCAATGATATTCAGTTGGAGAAAAATTCCGGCTTCTTTGAGGCTTTTGGTGAGCAGAATGTCAGCATCGCTTGGGCGGGTATTGCCTGATGGGTGGTTATGCGCCAGAATTATATATGAACTATGTGTTTTTAGGGCTGTTTGAAAGATGATCTTTGGGTCCGCGACGGTCCCGGCGACACCTCCGGTGGATACTATTTTGTATCCGATGACTTTGTTGC
>JBAXPV010000077.1:0-7046 GCA_037132075.1 Bacteroidota bacterium | reverse complement strand
TATTACTTGATGATTTGTATAACTGTTTTGAAATTATTTCAAAATGCAGGCGTCTAAAAGACTTGCCTTTTTTTCCCAAAGAAAATTTCATTCAAAAATTCTATACGCATAATCAGGATATTCTTATTGACAAAAAAGGAAGAGTATATAACCAATGGTCCTCAGGTCGTAGAAGAAATGAATCAATTAATATTGAAACAAATGCTGCAACAGAGAATACCAAACAGAAAGTATAAGAGAATCACTAAACTTGGTAACTATAAAAAAATACAAATAATAATACTATGTTAGCACCATTACGAATGGGGGGAGGTCAGGTGGGGGCAGTTCCGGGGGAGGACTATCATAGTATTGCAAACACCTTTTTAACTCTTTTTACACTACCATTTATGCTATATATTTCAATATAGCATATGTAGCTACCTGAAGGGCATAGGGTGTGGCGGTCGCTGAGGCCATCCCAGCTATAAAATCCGGAGCTACCCGGAAGATCATTGTTTGCCAGTGTCTTTACTTTAATCCCGCTTTCACTGAAGATGCCAACATTAATCAAAAAGCCCGGATCAGGGAGTTTGTAGTTTAGGGTTATGATATTTCTATGCCCGTCAGTTCCGGGAGAAAATACCCTTGGCTCTAGATTGAATTCGGCACCTCCGCTGATATTATCCAAACATTGTGAGTTTCTATAGGCGGGTGTGGCATATCCGACATTGGCCGCCGCTGAATGCCAGCTAGAATTCAAATTACTGATCGCATCTGGCTTGATGCGTTCCAGGCTTACACCGAGGGTACTCGCAAGCAAAGGATAGTGCATGTCTTCATTGAATCTCACTTTGTCAATTATGTTAAGTGATAGGTCTGCTAATGCCAATTCACCACCCGCATCCGTCAGGCCGGGAAAGTAGAAGGCTTTGATCACGGCTTCAGGATTGGGACTGAAATATTGACTCAGCACCGCATCCGGCTCATCCGTTAAAACCACATAATCTCCGGGAAAAATCACATAACTTTCTTCCAAAACCCTGCCATAACAGACAAATTTATTATTCAGGCTGTCGTAAGTGCCGATAACAAGGTCTTTCAGATCCAGCGCCTTTTGACTGAGATTATATAACTCGGCAAATTCTGCGCCGCCCGTTTTGGGATGAAACAATACTTCATTGATTACAACATCTTTTACTGCAGGGATTCCCGGGATTGCGAGGCGAAGACTATCCTCTGTACTGGACAGATTGCCAGCACAATCTGCATATTGTTTTAAAAAATGCAGGCTATATGTTTTATCAATTTCAAGGCTGTCAGTAAAATAAAGATCAAGCTGTTGGTATCCAGGCGCTTTCATTGTGATTTTGTCAGGATATTTCTGGCCAGGATCCAGTCGGTACATCCCGTCTTGCTTTAAAAAATTACTATCTAATGATTCGGAAAAAACAATACGGATCGTCCTGGCATCGAGTGGATAAGCCCTAAATGCATGTGGATTCCCCTGATCCGATTGAATGGCATGCACTGAATTCAAGGAACCTGGTGTGCCACCTCTTGTCGACACACATTCCCGCCAGTTCTGTGCGCCTCCGCATGGGTTTAAGGGATCTATCTGCTCCAAAGCCCAGCCACCTTCTTGTTTCAATGGATTCCGAACCCATTCCGGCCGGTAATTAACAAAAGAAATTACACTGCCGGAGGGATCTTTTAAACACAAATCACTTCCTGAATTGGGTAGGGAAAATCCAAATAATTCAATATACTTCCCATTACTTGCCATAAAGATCCCATGCCCTTTGTCGCAAAGCAAGAGATAAGACTTTGGTTTCATGAGCGTATCGGGAAGCCTAATGCTTCCAGTACTCCATGAATATTGCCAGTCTTTCAGAAAAACCGGGCTATTGGAACGATTGTACAATTCTAAATACTCACAAGGGGGTAAGCCCACCTGGGGTTCCGGATCAGACATGATTTCATTGATCACCACATCAAACTCTTTCAGGCGATGATAAACAAAGGAAATCGCCTGATTATTGGTAATATTTCCGGAAATATCACAAATATGCAACACACTCAGTAAGTAACTGGTGTCTGAGGTCAATGGCTGAAGAAGATTCAGATGAACAAGTCCCGCCTGCTGTAAGTCAGTAACGGCAAGCAAAGGCTGACCAATCCCTTTGTCAATACTGTAATTATGTGGGTCTTCAGCATAAACACTGTTGATAGGCTCAGAGAAAATTATATCGAGACTTAAGCTATCCCTGGCAATCACTTTAATCAATTTTGGCGGGATAATATCCTGGGGAATCTGCTGTATAACGACATCATCAAAAAAGAATTTTGTGGCATTGCTGGAGGTATAACGGCATTGGAATCCAAACCAGGAGGTCTGTTTATAAAAAGTGTCAACCCCTGCTGCTTCAAACTGATATTGAAAGCCTCCTCCGGGATCAGCCATGACTGTCCACAGTCCCTGGTGGTTTCGACTGACTTTAATGCCCAGGTTAAAAGCGGATGCGATTCCTGCCGGGATACCTGTGCAAATCCTGAACGTATCCAAGCCCTCCTGGCGATAAAAAGTGATCGCATCATTGGATCCAGCCTGGCCAAACTGCAGAAAATAGCCATGCAACGGCCCATCAAGCAGTTGCTGATCAGAAACCAGGTAAACCCGGGCAAAGTTATTGGATGAGGGACTAAATGCCAGCTTGATAAAAAACCGCCATTCGGTGCTGTCAATCAAAAAGCTGGCTGTCGAAAGGCATGCCGTGTCAGTTCCTGCTGACTTTAACTGAAGCTGCCCGGCAGCGTTTACCTCATATTTTGCTCCATCGCCTTGCCATGGCGGGTTTTGGGTGAAATTCCCATCCCCGAAATCCTCATGAACCTGTGCTAAAACAGTCCCTGAAAATAAAATCATCAACATCACCCTCACCAATCCTGCTCCACGTCTCATAATTTCTCATTCTACCAGTTCAAAATCCATTTGTTTTCTAGCCAGGTCAATATGTTTTACCTTGATCATCACTGGATCACCAAGCCTGAATTTCTTGCCTCTTCTCTCACCAACGATCATAAAATTATCCTCATCCAGTGAATAATAGTCATCCTGAAGGCTGCGCATCGGCACCATGCCTTCGCCTTTGTTGATGTCAAGCTCAACCCAGAATCCCCATTTTCCAACACCTGAGATCAAACCGCTGAAATCCTGCCCGATCTTATCCAGCATAAATTCAGCTTGTTTGAACTTCACAGAAGCCCTTTCCGCATCGGCAGCATTCCGCTCCATCTCTGAACTGTGCTTGCATTTTGCTTCTAAATCGTCCCGGTCCACTGACTTTTTCCCTGCCATATATTCCTCGAGCAATCGATGGACCATCAGGTCGGGGTAACGACGGATCGGCGAGGTGAAATGTGTATAAAACGGGAATGCCAAGCCATAATGTCCAATATTTTTCGTCGAATAGATTGCTTTCGACATCGTACGAATCGCAATAGTCTCCACGAGGTTCTCTTCTCCTTTCCCTGCAATTTTATCGAACAGCTGGTTTAAAGAATCTGATAAGGTCTTGCGGGAACCTGTTTTTACTGAATAACCCAGCTTGGCAACAAACTCCACGAATGTGCCCAGTTTTTCGGGATTTGGTTCATCATGGATTCGATAGACAAATGACTTGGCTTCTGCCTCCCCTTTCTTTTTTCCGATCTTTTCTGCCACCTTTTTATTTGAAAGCAGCATAAAGTCCTCGATCAGGCGGTGAGAGTCATTTTGTTCCTTGATGAAAGCCTCCACCGGACGGGAAAACTCATCCAGCCTGAATTTCACTTCCCGGGAACGGAAGTTGATAGAACCCTTTTTAAAACGATCCGCCCTGAGTTTCTTTGCCAGTCCATCCAAAATGAGAATCTCAGCTTTGAAGTCACCTTCATTTCCATCCAGCATCTCTTGTACTTCTTCATAGGTAAACCTTCTGTCAGACAAGATGACTGTCTTGCCAAACCATTCACTGATCACCTCAGCCTTGTCATTCATCTCAAAAACGGTGGAAAAACATAGCTTTTCCTCATCAGCCCTGAGAGAACATACTTTGTTGCTGAGCTTTTCCGGTAACATCGGGAAGGTGCGGTCGACGAGATAAACAGAAGTGGCCCTGTCGTAGGCTTCTTTGTCGATGGCCATTCCCGGTCTTACGAAATGGGAGACATCTGCGATATGAACGCCGACCTCCCAGTTCCCATTCGGGAGTTTTTTCAGGGAAAGGGCATCATCAAAGTCCTTGGCATCTATAGGATCGATGGTGCAGGTGAAAATATCCCTGAAGTCACGACGTTTTGCATATTCTTCACGGGAAATAGCTTCAGTAATGTTTTCCGCTTCTTTCTCAGCGGCTTTGGAAAAGCTGAGCGGGAAGTCATAATTGGCCAGGATAGAATTCATCTCCACGGCATGTTCGCCTGGTTTCCCAAGGACTTCCAGAACTTCGCCAAAGGGATTTTTTGAATGTTCAGGCCAGTCAGTCATCACCGCCAGCACCTTCTCCCCGTCTTTGGCGCCTTTCAGACCAGGGCCCGGTATGAAAATGTCAACCGGCATCCTTACATCATCAGGGATGAGGAAGCCAAAGGCACCAGAGATTTTCATGACGCCAACGAAATTTTTATGTGCACGTTCAAGTACCTCCAGGATCTGACCTTCTGGCTTACGTCCGCTCCTTTTCGGGAAGAGCATAACCTTTACCGTATCCCCATTGAGCGCGCGGTTGGTATTGTTTGCCGCGATATAAATATCTTCTGTATCGTCATCAGAGATGATATAGGCTTTCCCGGTATCTTTCATATCAACCCTGCCTGTGATGGTATTGTGTAAAAACTTCTCACGGATCAGACCCGGATTGAGTTTGTATTTCCCGCGTTTGTCCTCCACAATTTCTTTTGTCATGCATAACTCTTCCAGAATCAGCCTGACAAGCTCACGGCTGGCTTTGTCATTGATGCCCATTTGTTTGGAGACCTGCCTGAAGTTGAAGCCTCCGTAAGGACTCTTGACGAAGACATTCATCACCTGGTTATAGAATGGATTCTTCCCCAGTTTGCTCTTTCCGTTGATTTTTTTAGCAGCCATGGCAGTATTTTTTGATTTTTTATAAAATTATTCGTTTTATGTTTCCACCCGACGGCCTTTTTTCATATATATGTAAAAAGGCATGTCCAGTGGAAAGATTTTTGCCGATTTTTTTATTTTTACTTTTACAAAACAATTAATTCAACAAAATGATCACACCTTCGTTTTTAAAATCTGGCGATAAAATTGGGATCGTAGCGCCTGCGCGAAAGGTCATCCCTGAAGAAATGGAAAACGCTTATGGCGTATTTCGTGATTGGGGGCTGGAAGTCGTCGAAGATCAAAATCTTTATGAGGTCCACCACCAATACGCAGGAACGGATGAACAGAGAATTGACGGTTTGCAACGTATGCTTGATGATGAAAACATCAAAGCCATCCTATGCGCCCGGGGAGGCTATGGAACAGTTAGGATCATTGACAGAATCGACTTCAGGAAATTTGTTAAGAATCCTAAATGGGTTGTTGGATTCAGCGACATCACCGTATTACATTCCCATATCCAGAGCAACTTTGGCATTGAGACCCTTCATGCCGTGATGCCTTATAGCTTTTTCCACCAGGAGTTGACCAAAGAATGTGTTGATAGCTTAAAAAAAGCGCTCTTCGGACAAAACCTTGCCTACCAATACGAAAATGATTTCCCCTACAGACCCGGGATTGCCAAAGGGATCCTCGTTGGTGGAAATCTCTCTATGCTCTATGCTTTGGATGGCACGGCCTCCGATCTGAATACTGATGGGAAAGTCTTGTTTATTGAAGACCTGGACGAATACCTCTATCATTTCGACAGAATGATGCTAAAAATGAAAAGAGGAGGGAAGCTTGACCGACTGGCAGGTCTGATCGTGGGTGGAATCACTGATATGCATGACAACTCAATCGCGTTTGGGAAAACTGCCTATGAGATCGTTCAGGATGCAGTGTCTGCGTATGACTATCCAGTTTGTTTTGGATTTCCTGCGGGTCATATTGCTGATAACAGGGCATTGATCCTGGGAAGAGACGTGGATCTTGTGGTTGGAGAAAACGTGAGTTTGACCTTTTAAAACAAATATCATGACGGAAAGTATGGAGACGGGAAAGACAGGGGAAGATAAAGCCGTCGAATTTCTCACAAAACATGGTTATCAGATCCTGGAAAAAAACTGGCGATCCGGAAAATATGAAATTGACATTGTAGCTTCCACCAAGGACTACCTCATCATCGTGGAAGTCAAGACCCGACGTAGCACCCAGATGGGTGAGCCGGAAGTCGCAGTCGACAAGACGAAACAACGTAATATGATTTATGCGGCCAATGCCTACATCCGCCAAAAACAGGTGACCAAGGAAACACGCTTTGACATTATTTCTATTGTGATCAATGGAAATGACACCCAGCTACACCATATCCCTGACGCATTTTACCCCACGATGCGTTGAAATAGAGCGTAAACCGCTAAATTGTTGTACCTTTGCACCCTCCGCCCGATAAATGGGCTTTCGAATGAAAAAACCAACCCCTTCAGGCAGGATTACAAAAAGATCCTCTGATAGCTCAGCTTCAGGCAGCAGGCCGAAAAAGACCTTTAAATCCACAGGCGACGACAAACCCATGAGGGCAGCAAGGCCACGCAAAAACGCTGATGACGCGCCCCAGGAAAAACCAAGACGTAGTTTTGGTGTTAGTGGAGGCAGTGATAGCGGAATGAAATTTGGCGTAGCTGGCAGCGACAAACCCAAGAGAGCTTATACCCGCTCTGACGAAGACAGGCCTAAAAGAGCTTACAACAAAAGTGATGAGGATCGGCCCAAAAGAGCATTTGGCAAAAGCGATGAGGATAAACCCAAAAGATCCTATACCCGATCTGACGACGACAGACCAAAAAGGTCATTCCCAAGAAGCGATGAGGATAAACCCAAAAGATCCTATACCCGATCTGACGACGACAGACCA
>JBAXPV010000076.1:0-7146 GCA_037132075.1 Bacteroidota bacterium | reverse complement strand
GCACTCGAAGGTAGCCCTGTAGATTTTCAGCTGCCTACAGCTGAACAGTAACCCTAATCTTTATAATATAACTTGCTTTACTGGGACTATCCTTTCTATAGGTGCTGCCTACATTGCCGGTTATGAAGAATGGGTTTATGGTTGGAATGCAAGTGTAATTATTTCAAATTCAATTAATAATACATATTCATATTATTTTGGAGGACCTTAAAAGAAAATTTTAACAATACAATTCCATTTTAAATACATTAATAATATTATAACCACAAGCGTTGGGTTGATTTTGAAAACTTAATAATTAATCAATCTTTTTTTTGTTATAGCCATAAATTCAATTAGTTATGCTTTCAACTTAATTCGAAAATTTCGGAAACCAATTCAAATCGTGGCCTAAGCAAATTCCTCTGTATTGCAGTAATATCAATTGATTCAAACGTATTTGTTAAATAACAATTTAATTTTATCCAAGGTTTATATTAGCAAGTGTCTGTTTATCTTGACGTTTGCAAAATATTGCATTGATGTATTTTGTTATTAATGGCATGGTAGGATATATTTGAAAGAACAATATTTCTCATTTGGGATACCGATGATAGTTTTCTTTTATACTTTTACAAATGACAACCATCTTCCTATTCATTTAATAATTATTATATGTATATCTTTGATTTATTGTATTACTTTATTGCACAGTACTTTGAGAAACTTAATTTAAGGTATGGACTAAAGCGGGTTGATCCAGCTGCAGGTGGTCGGAATTTCATTTTTATTTCTACATTTCTTTGGATTTATAGTTGTGTAGTTGGTTTCAATTTCCTATTTTTTAGTGATTCAAGATTTCCATTTAGTTGGCCATGGACTCTTTTGGCTTCAATCTGCTTATTTTCAATAATTAATTATGTTTATATTGAAAAAAAAAGATATGAAATGTTAATTCAAAGAGAAAAGAACGTTGATGGTAAGTTTAGATTTAGTAAAAAGCTTGGTACAACCATAGCAGTTTTGTATGTATGCTTGTCACCTATGATTCTTTATGTAATATTAATTTATAGGATTATATCAAAATTGTAGTTTTTCACACGTTATCTCAGAGCTTTTTTGCGCATTACTTTAAATAATTTAATTTACAGCAGTCCGAGTAATATATCATTTCAATCATCTTATAGCAGTTGGAATTATGGTCAAGGCTTATCTTTTCTTTATGGTAACAATTATTGTCCTTTCCCCTCCCCTTTCATGCAATTATCATTGCATCCATGAAAGGTCGTTTCTCCGAAGATGAGTTGTCGTTTATTAATGAAGTCCTGCACAAACATGGTGAGTATGTGAAAGCCTTGCTCAAGGCTGACATAAACACCAAGAGACTCATCAAATCAAGCGACTTACGTTCCTCCATTAAGAATAAAGATTCAAAATACGGCGATAGCCCGGTTCTTCAATTAGAGTTCTTGGGTTATGGCAGAGCCATTGAAATTGCCTGGCATAAGAAGTCTTTGAATACCCGATCCATGCTTGCCGGTGGTGCAAACAGGAATCGCCTGGGTAAGAAAGCCCCGAAGAAAAAGAACACCCGCTGGTACTCCAAAAACGTCTATGGCACCTTGAATAACCTGATTTCAATGTTGCTCTATGAGTATGCTGACCACATCAGGGATGCCGTGAAAGACAATTTATACTGAAACTTGACATATTTGCGAAGCAAAGATGTTTAGTTTCAGTTATATTGAGCAGATCAGGTTTGCGAAGAATTCGCAAACCTTAACAGTCGAAATATAGAACATATCCAATGAGCCTTCGAATTGACAAAGTTCAACTTGAGATCATCATTAACAATGATGAAGCCAGGAAACGCCTTCGGGCACTCGATACTGATATTCAATCCTTATCGAAAGAACTCAACAGACTGCCTGAAGGCTCAGAAGAATTCGTCCGCAAGTCTGAACAGCTTCGCCTGGTGGAAGCGGAATACGAAAAAGTAAAGCGGGAAATCGGGATCACCGGAATGTCTTTGAAGGAACTTCAAAACCATCAGCGGGAACTCAATGCCGTGATGCTGCACATGAATCCCAATATCCCTCAATACAAAATCCTTCAGGCAGAACTACGGGCCACCAATGCAAGAGTCACAGAATTGCGTAATGGTGCCCGGGAAATGCCTTCTGCCATGCAGCGGATGGGTGACAGCTTTAACCGCTACCAAAGTGTTGCCATGGCTGCCGGAGTAGCACTGATGGGTCTGGTCTATACCTTCAAAACCTTTATTCAGGGTGGTGCCGACCTGTCAGATTCTTTGGCCGATATTCAGAAAACAACCCAAATGAGTGCATCTGAGGTGAAGAACCTCAATGCTGAGTTGGGTAAGATCGACACGCGGACTTCCCGAAAAGAGCTTCGGGATATGGCCGTGGTAGCCGGTCAGCTCGGGATCTCCAAAGACTCAATCTATGATTTCGTCAAATCGGTTGATGTCCTGAATGTGGCCCTCGGTGATGAGATCACCGGCGGTGCCGGAGAAGTCGCCCGGGTAATGGGAACACTCCGGAACGTTTTGACTGACCTCAAATCCAACCGGGTTGATCAGGATATGATGCGCATCGGGGATGCCCTGAACGAATTGGGAAAAGCCGGTTTCGCAACGGCACCGGTGATCGCTGATTTTGCCAACAGGATCGGTGGTATCGGCATACCACTGGGATTGACCTCTGATGAGATCCTTGGATTGTCTGCGACCCTACAGGAATTAAATGTCAATACGGAAAGAGGCGGGACTGCCATTGGCAGGATCCTCCAGAAGATGACCAGAAACACGGAGGATTTTGCCAAGGTGGCAGGGATGCCGGTCAAGGAATTCACCAATCTGGTCAACTCCGACCTGATGGGTGCCTTCATTAAGGTAGTGGAAGGTTCAAAAAGAGGTGGCACCAGTGCCACTGCCCTTTCTGCGATCATTAAAGAACTCGAGGTCCAGGGTGCTGGTGCCTCAGAGGTTTTTGCCAAACTTGGCAATAATGTGTCGATGTTGCATGAGAAAATGGACCTGGCAGGGAAAACCCTGCAAGCTTCCACCTCTTCCACCGATGAATTCAACATCAAGAACCAAACCCTGGGAGCCATTGTGGATAAGCTTGTCAAGTCGTTCTATGGCCTGATCATGCTACCTTCCCTGCAGGAGTTCTTCAAAAGTATCGTCATGGGTGCCGTGGAAGTGGTGGCCTGGTTTAAGGTACTTCCACAGACCATTGAGAAATACCGGATATCCCTTATTCTGCTGGTGGGTGCTCTGGGTGTCTGGATTGCAGCCATCACACGGGAGATTCAAGTCAAACTCATTAACAACATCGTTGACAAGGAAGGCTGGCTGCTACGTAATGCAAACCTGGTTACCACCAAAATTGCAACCGCCTGGGAGCGGCTTTACACCTTTGCCAAGTCAGAAGGCACATTTGCCACCAAGGCTGCAACGGCTTCTCAATGGCTTTGGAATGCGGCCATGACTGCCAACCCAATTGGTGTTATTATCGGCCTGGTCACCGCGGCAGTGGCGGCCATCAAGGCTTATGACAAGTACAATGCTGAGTCGATAAGAATAGAAGAATACAAAGCTGATGCTCTAACGAGGACAAACGTACTTACCATGTCTGCCAAGGCCAAAACAGACATTTACTCAGCATCAATCCGGGCGATGAATAACCTTTCGCGAGACAAGAAAGACTCCTTGCGAGAGGAAATTGAATTGATGGTGAAAAGTAATTCGGTTGAGCTGGAAAGCCTGAAACTCAAGCGTCAGACCATTTTTGCCGATGGGATGAAACTTTCCCTCTGGCAGAAGATGGGTGTTGCCCTGGGGGCGACAAACATGACTGATACTATGATTCGTAATTCTAAAGAAGCGGTCAAAGACATTGATGAAAGCATCAAAGCCTATGAGCAAAATATCTCGGTGGCCATCGATCAGAAGAAAACCCTGGATGATGTTCTCAATGCAGAAGCCCAGGGCGATGCCATCGGGACCGCTACCATCGAGGAAATGGATGCCAAGATGTCGAAATACCAAATCGCACTGCGCAACCTGACAAAAGGTGGCGAAGATTATCTGAGGGTCCAGCAAAAGATCAAAGACCTCAACAAATTGAGGAATGTCGAAACGCCAGACTCCAAACCTGATAAGTCAGAGGAAAAGGCTTTGAAGGATAAGAATAAGCTCTTGGAAGAATACCAAAGGCTTATGCTTGACTTACAGGCCTTTGAAGTGAAGCAGCTTGAAGAGCGCATGAATATGTACTCAAAAGAAGTTTATGCAATAGAGCGTAAGTATGATGCAGAGATTGAGAAGGCAAAGAAGTTCCTGGCTGAGAACGAAAAGCTATCCCCGAAACAAAAGAGGACAGTTCAGCAAGGAATTGATGTGTTGGAAGTGCAAAAAGGACAGGCAGTAAAAGACGAATTGCTGAAGCAGGAAACGGTGTTCACCACTGATGTTATCGCTGTCCGGAACAAACTTAAAGCTACTCAGCTTGTCGGTTACGAGAAAGAGTTGCAAGAAATAGAGAATACCTACAACAAGAAGATTGAGGCGGTCACCGGTCAGTCAGATGCTATCGCAAAATATTATGATGATGAAATTGCCAAGGCCTCTGGTAATGCTTTGCTTATCATTGACCTTGAAAACCAAAAGCAAAACCACATCACCAATGCAGTCCTGACTACTTCCGAATACGAAAAGTTAAAGGCAGAGGAAGTGGCCGCGCTGAAAGAAAAGAAGGCTCGCGACCTGGAAGAAGAAATCCAAAAAATACAAGAGGGGCGAACCGCTTACAACCTATCTCAGGAGCAAAAAGAAATATCCGAGATAGATTCCAAGTACGCTAAACTTCTGCTGATGGCAGAAGGGAACGAAGTGGCAAAGATGCGGATTGAGAAGATGTACGCTGATGAAATCGCAGATTACAAAGCGAACAAATCCGCAGAGACTCAACGCAAAATCAACGCTTTCCTTGTCGACCAGGCACAACTGCTTTCAAATACAGTTTTTGAAATCGTTGGGAATAACAACCGTTCTGAACTTGACTCTAAACTCGCTGCCCTTAGCTCTCAAAAAGAGCGGGAATTGTCAAGTAAAAGCTTGACAGAAGCGCAGAAGGCCGAGATTGAAGCCAAGTACAAACGCAAAGAAGCGGCTATAAAAACAAAGGCCTGGAAAGACGAACAGAAAGCTGCCCTGGCTCAGGCTGTGATTAATGGTGCCCTGGCTATTACGATGATCTTAGCCACCACTCCCAAATTCGACTTCGGTATTGCTACCGCAATTCTCATTGGTGCCTCAATTGCTTCCACAATCGCTGCCGTAGCCAAGATCACATCACAGAAACCACCTCAGTTCAAAGCCGGTGGATATACCGGTGATGGTAGCCCGGAGGTTCCGGCAGGAGTTGTCCATAAAGGAGAGTATGTCATTCCTGCTTCACTGGTGAAAGAACCCGACATTGCCAGACAGATAAAAATTATTGAGTCCCGAAGAAAAAATACTTCTGGTTCTCAATACGCCACCGGTGGCGCTGTGGGATCATTTGCTGATTTCAATTACCCGGTAATCACCCAGGCAATCCGGTCGGCTCCCATGCAAGCCAACTTTGAATTGCTCCAAAGACATACGCAACAAATTATTCATCAAATCAATATTCCTCAACTCATTGAGAAATCGATGAAACAAAGCCCGCCAATGGGTACACCGAATTTAGAAAAGGTAATTGGGGAACTGACAAAGAAGTTAGCGGTGATGGACCAGCTAAAGAAAAAACTTGACACCGGCATCCGCTCTCATATCGTGTACCAGGATATTATCGACGCTCAGGATACAATTAAGGCAATCAAATCGGACACAAGCAGATAATTCAAATACTATGTCAATCGTAATTTCAAAATATCCTTCAACACTTTGTGCAGCAAAAAATCCTGTGGTGTTTTTGATTCAGTCAGACCCGCTCACAGGAACGCCTGCCATTCCGATTCAATTCTCCTTGCAATGGCTGGCAGACCCTCTTCCGGGGACAGTGGTATTTGAATCATTAACCCATCATGTTCTGAACTTAGGTGTAATTGGGGATTCTCAGGAAATCCCTCTTATGGCTATTGACCAGACCTGGGGGGATTGGTTGACTTTTGCTATGGGAGTAATGCTTGACAAACTCAATGAAGCCTATTTCAATTGGACCGGAAACATTAACCATTGGACCGCTGGCATTGATGTTGATTATAAATCCATTCTTTTTGAATCTCCCTGGTCAGTCGTACCGGCTCACCAGATCGATTCAGTGATTTTTACCGGTGCAATAAATATCAATACCTCACATTCCAATGGCACCGCTCCCTCTGGTGATGAAAAACCGATGTCATGGCATGTTTTTGAGTTGTGGCAGTCGTCACTGATTTTTCGTGACCTCCTTTCTCCTTTTAATGATGGGTTCTTCCTTACTTCATTAACCGATGTCTCGGAACTTCTTCTTGGGTCAATCCCGAAATATTACTTTTTTACCACACCGCCTGTGTTCCCTAATTTCGTAAACCGTAACCAGGTGATGTTTCCGTTTTATGTTCAGTTTACTGAAGATTGCCTGAACTGGCCAGAAGGATTTTCCACCCCTGCCTTGCAAACTTCTTACTGGTTTTATGCGCTCAATGGTGGTGTCCCACCCTGGAGGCATGTTGACTTTTTTGAGGCATACGACACTTTTGAAGATTATTTCACACAAACCAAGCGCTCTTTCCTTACCTGGCATTGGTTCAACAAAGAGGTCGCCTTCAATTCGCCAGAGACACTTTATTTTTTGAATAAAGACTATATCGATTCAGATACCTATACCCTTATTATTACGCCAAAAATAAAACTTGCTTCTGCAGAGCCAATTGTAATAGAAATTGACTCTACGCTTTTCAAGAAATATGAAGTCTATGAATTCAATGTCAGTCCTGCTGCCATTGCTGAGTATGCAAATTTTTATGCTGATGAATTATTATCCTATACTGTTTGCCTGTACGTCCATGGTGCCCCCATCACTGATACGCTCACTTACTCCGTAGATTATCGCTATACGCCAAATGAAAGATCATTTCTTTTCCTTAACACCCTGGGCGCTTTCGAAACTATCC
>JBAXPV010000075.1:0-7283 GCA_037132075.1 Bacteroidota bacterium | reverse complement strand
CTGAGCGGAGTCGTTGTCATCCTGAGCGGAGTCGTTGTCATCCTGAGCGGAGTCGTTGTCATCCTGAGCGGAGTCGAAGGATGGTTTGTCTACCGACATCATCTCTGCAAAATTCATGTCCTCATATTCCAGCACATCCAGGCAGGAACCGACAATTTTTCCTGACTGCAAGGCTTCCACAAGGTCAGCGGTTTTTACATTTTTGCCACGGGCTGTATTGATGAGATAGAACGATTTGCTAAAGGAATTAATAAAATCCTTGTCGACTAAGTAGGTGGTTTCTTCTGTAAGTGGAATATGAAGGCTTACAACATCGGCGAGTGTCAAGAGTTCGTGCATACTCACTTCTTCAACCCATTCATTGCCAAACCCGCTTTTGTATTTGTCATAGGCAATGATTCTGCATTCAAACCCTTTCAGACGCTGTGCAAAGGCACTGCCCATATTGCCATAACCGATAATTCCAATCGTTTTCCCTTTGATTTCCAGTCCACGGTTCCCTTCCCTGTCCCAAACACCTTGTCGTACCTGCTGATCGGCAGCACGAAAATGATTAAAGAGAGAAATCAGCATGCCGAGCGCATGCTCACCAAGAGCATCCCGGTTTCCTTCAGGGGAATTTAAACAGAGAACGCCACGGGAAGCCGCGTAGATAAGGTCGATATTCTCCATGCCGGCACCCTGGCGACCAATAAATTTCAGGTTTGTAGCGTGCTTCAAAAAATCTTTATCCAGCCTGAATTTGCTTCGTATGATGATCCCAAAATAGTCAGGAAGCAAAGTCAAATAGTCAGATTTTTTTAATTCCGGGAAATAATCCACTTCGAAACCATGCTGCTTGAGCATTTCCGGAAGGATAGGGTGGGTACTGTCGATGAAGAGGATTTTGGGTGGCATTGCACAAAATTACTTTATTTTTGCAAAAATCCTTGAGACCATGATCGCTGACAAAACGCTGCAGTTTCTTGCAGATCTGAAAGAAAACAATACCCGCGAGTGGTTTGATGCCAACAGGGATTATTACCAGGAATCCCGCAAAGACTTCAATGCCTATGCTCAGGTATTATTGAATGGGCTTGAAAAGCAAGACCCTGCAATTGCCTCAGCGCAGCTGGCAATAAAGAATTGTGTTTTCAGAATCAACAGGGACGTCAGGTTTTCTAATGACAAATCGCCCTATAAGTCCAATTTTGGTGCATTTTTTACTCCGGGAGGAAAAAATGGCGGCAGGGCTGGCTATTATCTTCATCTTGAGCCAGGCGTTTGCTTTTTAGCCGGTGGTATGTATATGCCAGATGCACAAACACTTAAGCTTGTCAGGCAGGAAATTGATTATAGTTTCAAAGATTTTAGCGAAATTTTTTCCGATAAGAGTTTTAAGAAATTTTTTCCGAACGGAATGGATAAGGAATCCGTGCTTAAGAAGGCGCCATCAGGATATTCAGTAGAGCACCCGGCTATTGAGTATCTCAGGTTTAAGAGTTTCACGGTCTCTCATGATATGGAGGCTGATTTTCTGACGAAAGCCGGCGCAACAGAATACATTCTTCATGCTTATGCCGTAATGCAGCCATTTAATGCATTTCTTAATCAAGCCCTTATCATATGATATTTTATGCACTTTTCTGTTTTTATCCTTTTTTTTCTTAAATTATCACTTACTTTGTGTGTTCAAAACCATTCATTTTTTCTAAATTAGTCTATTCATGAAAATGGCTTCTCGTTTCATTGTTCTTCTTATTTCCTTATTATTCCTGTCATTCGTTTCTTGCAAGCACACTGACGAAACCAACATCAGTGCGCATTTTGGGTCAAAGAGCCATAATTCAGGGAAAGACTGTATGCATTGTCATAAAGTCGGGAATGACGCAACGGGCTGGTTTATAGTTGCCGGTACGGTATATGATACCACCGGTTCAGGCCGCATGCCTAATGGAACAATTCGCTTGTATACAGCCCCGGATGGCACTGGCATTTTAAGAGCCACCGTTGAAGTTGACGCGAATGGCAATTTCTATACTACAGAAAAAGTTGATTATTCAGGCGGTTTGTATCCTGAGATTACCGGCACTACCGGTGACGTACATATGATGCCAAGTCCGACCACCAATGGTGCATGCAATACCTGCCATGATGGAAATACGGCAAGGCGGATATATGTGTGGTAATTGGTAGCAATATTTGCGAGAAAATTCCGTTAAATCCGGGTCACAACATAGAAACATATCTGATGCGGATAAAATACTCTTTCATCTTCATACTCGCTGTTTGTCTTTCCTTTGCTGCTTTGTCCCAGAATGGGGGAAATGGGGTATATCATTTCCTCGACCTGGCTTCCTCTCCCAGGATCGCAGCGATGGGTGGGAACTTCCTTGCCATCGATGATAATGATGTTTCGCTTGCCTTAAGCAATCCTTCATTACTCAACCCGAAAATGAACAATACGCTGGCGCTGAACTTTGTTGATTATTATACCGATGTTAGCTATGGTTCCGTGATGTATGCCAATACTTTAAAGAAGTATGGCAGCTTTATGGCCAGTATGCAATATGTGAGTTATGGACAATTTCAGAGGACTGACGACGGAGGTAATGTAATCGGAACTTTTTCCGCTGGTGATTATGCGTTCAATCTTGGATGGGGCAGGCGGCTGGACTCGAATTTCTCTATCGGGGCTAATCTGAAAGGGATATATTCTCATTATGACGACAACATTTCATACGGAATTGCTGTTGATGTGGCCGGGTCTTATACTGATCCGAAACACAATCTTTGCGTCAGTTTACTTGCAGCCAATATCGGCAGGCAATTAAAGCCATACGACGGAGGTAATGTTGAGCCAATTCCTTTTTCTATGTCATTGGCTGTGTCGAAAAAGCTGAAACACCTTCCTTTCAGGTATTCAATCATTTATACGCATCTTGAGAAATGGAATCAGGGGTATACCGATCCTGCAACAACGGGAAATGTTGATCCTATTACCAACCAGCCCATTAAGAAAAGCGGGCTTGACGGTTTTGGCGACGACCTGATGCGCCATATCATCATTGGTGGCGAGTTTAGCCCTGCAAAAGCATTAAGTCTTCGCCTTGGGTACAACTACCAGCGGCGCCAGGAACTGGCTGTAGACACACGAATGAAAACAGTAGGTTTTTCCTGGGGTATCGGCATCAGGATCAGTCGTTTCCAGTTTAACTACAGCCGTTCTGCGTTTCACCTGGCGGGATCTCCGAACTATCTGAGTTTGGTTGCACAATTATAGGCTGAAGGCTGTTAGGCTGATGGCAATTAGGCTGAGGGCTGATGGACATTGTCGGTATTAATCCATATTTGGGTTTCATAAATATTTTGTAATTTTGGTAAAAATATTGTTTGACTTACTGAAAAGATAATAATAATACACGCCTTCAGCAAACAGCCTAACAGCCCTCAGCCCTCAGCCTAACAGCCTTCAGCCTAACAGCCCTCCATGTACCTTCAAAAGCTCACCGTCACCAACTTCAAAAATTACGAACAGGCTGAGTTCTCCTTTTCCGAGAAGATTAACTGCCTGGTGGGTGACAATGGCGAAGGGAAGACGAATATGCTGGATGCTATTTTTTATCTTTCATTCTGTAAAAGTTATTTCAACCCGCTTGATACCCAAAACATCCGCCATGGAGAGGACTTTTTCGCCATTCATGGTTATTACCAGCGTAATGGCGACAGTTCTGACCAGGTGAGCTGTATTCAAAAAAGAAACCACAAGAAACAATTCCGACTCAACAAAAAAGACTATGATCGCCTGGCTGACCATATTGGATTATTCCCTTTGGTCATGGTTTCGCCTTCTGATGCTGACCTCATCAACCTGGGCAGTGAAGAGCGCAGGAAGTACTTTGATGGTGTGATTTCCCAATTTGACAAAGTGTACCTTGAAGATCTGCTGAATTATAACAAAGCCGTTCAGCATAGGAATGCCTTACTACGGTTTTTTGCAGAGAGCCATTCTTTTCAACAAAGCTCGCTCGATATCTGGAATGAGCAAATGGTCATGCTGGGTAGCAAGATTCACAAAAAGCGTGAAATTTTTCTGGAAAGTTTCATCCCACTTTTCCAGGAATTCTTTGAGGTCATTAGTGAAGGCAAGGAAAAAGTGGAGATACATTATGAGTCACAACTTCATGATCATGATTTTGCCGGAATACTAAATGAGGCCCTATCGCGTGACCTGGCGTTAAAGTACAGCACGGTGGGGGTTCATAAAGACGATATGCTGTTCAATCTCTCAGGATATCCTGTGAAAAAATATGGGAGCCAGGGACAGCAAAAGAGTTTTTTGATTTCCCTGAAACTTGCCCAATTTGAATTCACCCGCCGGATCAAAGACTTTAAGCCGGTTTTGTTGTTCGATGACATCTTTGACAAACTTGACGACCGCCGTGTTGCCCAGTTGATCCGGCTGGTTGGAGAGAATAATTTCGGGCAGGTTTTTATCACGGATACCAAATATGAGCGGATCAAAAGCATCTTTGCCAGCATCGAAATTGATCATATGATCTATCGTATCAGCAATGGAAAACCTGATATATTGTGAAAAAGATTCCCCGAAGTCGAGAAATCACGCTGAAAGATGCCATTACACTCTTGCTTCAGACTTATCATTTGGAGGACAAACTGATTGAACACCGTCTCATCGCCAATTGGGAAGTAGTGGTCGGGACCATGATCAGCAGGCATACCAAAGACTTATGGATCAAGGATGAAAAGCTGTTTGTGAAACTGGATTCCGCAGCCATTCGCATGGAGTTGAGTTACAACCGCAGCCAGTTGGTTCAGATGCTGAATGAAAGTATTGGGAAGGAGTTGATTAAGGAGGTGGTTTTGAGGTAGTTGATATGCCAATGTGCCGGCATGCCGATGTGAAGGATAGATTATAAACAATATGAAACAGTTACTGCTCTTATTGACAATCCTACTAACAACAAATTCAGTATTGGGGCAGAACTTGAATTTTCCGGATTCAAATGCGATCTGGTCAGTTTATAATGAAAAATATTTCGTTAAGGGAGATTCAACTTACAATGGATCTGTCTATAAAAAATATTATTTTACGAATGATAGCATTGTGACGACAGGTAGCTTTTTTGCCTTACTCAGAGAAGATACCATCCTGAAAAAAGTTTTTTCTATCCCTGCAGGCAGTACGCAAGAGCATTTGCTATATGACTTTTCATTAGCACTAAACGACACTATTTCAGTTTACCCGCTTTCTTTCCCTTTTTATTCCGGGCCTATTCTGATTAAGGTGGATTTAATTGACAGCATACTACTTGGCAGTAATTTTTACAAAAGATTGAAGATATCAGGAGTCAATCAGAACACCGGATACAATGAATACTGGATTGAAGGAATTGGAAGTACAATGGGACTCTTTAACAGTGGAATAACTGGAATTATGGTCTTCGACATTTATTATCCAACCCTGTTGTGCTTCGAAAAAGACGGAGTTACGTTATATATCAATCCCAATTTTACCAGTTGTTATCAGAATTATCCGACAGGAATCGATGAGAATTCATCCTGGGATAGGACGCTTTTTTTTCCAAATCCGGCAAATAATAGAATATATGTCGAATCAGTCTATGGAATTACCTCATACAAAATTGAATCTCTGAGCGGGCAAATACTCAAGCAGGAAATGACTAACACTACATCATTTTCAATAGACATTTCGAGCTTGCTCAATGGAATTTATTTGTTTACTTTAACAACTGACAAGGGTTCAATAACAAAGAAATTTATAAAAATTGGCTTAGCTTTGTCAAAGTAACAGTTTGCAACATGGTCATCGCAAATACTCTTGCTGAAAAAGCGTATCAAAATGTCATAATCTATTGCTTTTCAGGAACCGGCAATTCGAGAAATGTTGCTCTATGGTTAAAGAAGGTTGCTGAAGAAAACAATATCCAATGTCAAATCATCAATATTGCCCAAATCGACAGGCTTTCAATTGATCCACCGGAACCTGGTGCTCTTGTTGTCTTTGTTTCGCCGGTTCATGGGTTCAATTTCCCACCCATCATGCTGCATTTTATTTTGCGCTATCCAAAAGGGAAGAATAAGGTTGTGTTAATGAATACCAGAGCCGGTATGCTCATCGGTAAGTTCATTACCCCGGGTATGACAGGAATCGCATTCTATTTGTCTGCTATTATTCTCATAATCAAAGGGTTTTCAATCAAAGCAATTTTACCGGTTGATATGCCGTCAAATTGGATTTCACTGCACCCCGGCCTGAACAATCGAACCGTGAAATATCTGCACGAAAAGAATAAAGAAAGGGTTGTCGTTTTTGCTCAAAAGATTCTGTCGGGCAAATCACACTTTAAAGCTTTGCTCGAAATCTATGACATATTGCTGGCTCCCATTGCTTTAGGTTACTATATAGTAGGACGATTCTTTTTAGCCAAATCATTTTTTGCCTCGGGCGATTGCGACAACTGTGATCTCTGTATTAAATCTTGTCCCGTAAAAGCAATTATCAAAGTTGATCACAGGCCATTCTGGACCTTCAACTGCGAAAGTTGTATGAAGTGTATGGGTAACTGTCCCAAAAGAGCCATAGAAACCGGTCATGGATATGTCATTGGATTCAGCCTGTTTTTTTGGTCGGTTTTTTTGGCTGTTTTTAATAAATACTGGGACTTTTACTTTTTGCAGATTGAGAACAGCTTCGTTAAAATGTTGGTGGAATCAGTTCTCTTTTTATCACTCCTTGTCATGTGGTACACTACCTGTCCGAAGTGTGCAAAAAAATACGGAAAGAATTATGTCGTTCTGATGGCACAGGTTTAAGATCACTTTAATAATTATATTTAAGCTTGAATGAAGTCCCTGACTAACAATGGCCCTTTCTTAGAAAATAATTGAACAAAAATATCTAAAATAGCATGATAATGAGTTAATTAAATCTAAAGAAAATATTAATTACCTTTAACAATTAATAATAACTTTCGGTGACATGGACAAGCTAAAGCTAATTGGGTTGGTCTTTTTTCTTGGATTTTCCTCTCAAGCATTTGCAAAGGCTGGGATTGCAAATGACGGGCTCGAATTCGATTTGGTAATAATTGCATTTCTTCTTCTGGTAGTTGGATTTCTCGAGGCAATCGACTACCTCATGAAAAACGGGAAAGTTCTTTATCATAAGGTCAAACCGTATTTGAAAAACACACCGGTACACTGATACACCGGTACACCGGTACACCGGTACACCGGTACACCGGTACACCGGTACACCG
>JBAXPV010000074.1:0-7657 GCA_037132075.1 Bacteroidota bacterium | reverse complement strand
ATCATTCTTTATCTTTGATTGGTTAACTTGTTAATAACCCCTGAACAGTAACAAACCATTTAGCATACTTACCGGGAATTGGATTCCCGTTTTCATCATATTCCCGGTAATTTTTCACTTTATCAATAAAAAACAAAGTCAACACTTTTATGCATTTAGCCTTGTATTCTCGTTCCTTCTTTATGTGCTCCTCAACTGTTTTCTGAATCATGAATCGCATAACTTCATCATTCATACCGCCTTGTGACTCTCCAGGTGCCAAGACAATTCCGTTGGTGAGTTCTATTTGCTGATTGCCAAAATCTATTTCATAAATCTTAAGGCCGTCGTATTTTTCATTCTTCCCACTCAACTCAAATAAGTCCAATTTACTCTTGCTTGCAGTTACAGATTTTCTTTTTATCCCTGAATTTGTGATAACATCAATTTTGATTTTTGAAGTAATGCTGTTTCCAGTTCTGTTTACACTCTCTAATTGAATAAAGCTATCATTAAAATCATTTTCACTCATTACACTATCGACTTCAATTTGCTTTACCAATCCCAAATCGTAGGCCTTTACAGGATTGAGTGAATACATGAGGTTATACAAGTTCACATGAGTAGCGGAATAGCGCAAAGTACACAGAGGTTCTAAATTCCTTATTGCCTTCTTCCGGTTCTCCGTTTCCATGTTTTGTGGTTCATCCACTATCACAATAGGCTTTGTGCTTTGAATAAACTCCACTGGCTTTTTGCCTGTGAGTTTATCGTTTGGTTTATTGATAATGTTCTCGTCTTTAGCAAATGAATCAATATTGATTACTAAAACCTGAATTGCATTGCCAGAGGAGAAACCCCGAAGGCTTGAAACCTTTTTGCTGTCGTACACATCGAAGTTTATTGATGTTTTGTCATACAGCGATTGAAAATGATCGTGGGTGATTTGTAGGTTTTTCAAAACACCTTCACGAATTGCAACAGAGGGAACAACTATGACAAATTTTTTAAAGCCATAAAGCTTATTCAATTCATAAATAGTACGCAGATACACATAAGTCTTCCCAGTGCCTGTTTCCATCTCTATTGAAAAATTCATTCCCTGCAACTCTTCAACAGCTGTTTTGATTTCGTTTCGTTGCTGAATGGATTTTACATTTTCATATATCTGATCTGCCGACAAGGTAAGGTTATTGCCAAACCCATTTTCGGAAAGTAATGCCCCTGATGCATTTACTGAAAATTCATAATCTCCACTGCTCAATGGTTGGCCGGCAAAGATGTCGGTGATACTTTTAACTGCATCCCACTGATAAGATTGATTGCTGTCAAAGTGGAGTCTCATTTTACAGGTAAAGGTCTTTTGATAATTGCTATGAACAGTTCTTTGTCCTCGTTATTTTGAAGTTCTATGTCAGGGTATATTGCATAAGCACGGGGAATACCACTACCAACACCAACATAAGGCATGATG
The DNA here is from genome assembly GCA_037132075.1 of Bacteroidota bacterium. Lineage (GTDB taxonomy): Bacteria > Bacteroidota > Bacteroidia > Bacteroidales > CAIXZF01 > JBAXPV01. The sequence continues at coordinate 6,204 of JBAXPV010000074.1, read as the reverse complement.
TATCTTGCATTAGAAAATAAAATCGGATTACGGGAAACTGAAGTGCCTGATTTAATTTTCTCAACTGTGAGTGAATTGGGCAATTTGCCCGGACTGATAATCTCAACCCTGTTATCAAAAATGAAAACTTTGACTGACGATTTAATGTAATAGTCACGGTGAATGAGCGAGTTAACGACAAGTTCCTCAATAGCAGTTCTTGGTATTTCTAGTTCTCCTAAACTGTTGAACGATTCTTCAACTTGTGATTTTCTGAGGTTGCGAAAAATAAAACTCATTGTCTTTTCAAATACCGTTGCTAGGTTCCCTTCAAATGGCGGTTCGCTATCTCTGTATTCTTTTCCTGAAACATCATTTCCAACAAATGAAATGCACTGTACGGTAAATAGAGGTTTTTGAGTCTGCGGATTTTTTGCAAACAACAATAAACCTGCAAGTGTTAATTCTTCATTATTTGCAAATCCCATGTTATTCAATACCTGAGGAAGTGATTGATTCAACTCCTCCAAAGTTTTTCCTGTTTTCTTTTGAAGAAATTCAGCAAAAAAAATAGTATCAACATCATTTATTGTTGAACCTTTAACAGTTTCTTCATCTGCTAATACATTTCCACTACTTTGTAATAACCTAAGCAATTCCTCATTGCTATTTACTTTTCGTTTATCCGAACCATTTTTTATCCAAATTATTCCTTTATTATCTCTGTACGGTTTGTTTCCACCTTCTTTGAGAGTTACCAAAATCAAGCTTTCTCCGTTAACAACTACAGTTTCAGTGAAGATGTTAATAGGATCTTTAACATTGTTAGTTGCTGCATCTACCAACAAATTATTTGTAGCCTGAATTTCATCATAAGATAATCCATGCAATGCTGCTGTTTTATCATTGACGCCAATGATAAGCATGCCTCCTTTAGAGTTTGACATCGATACCATTTCGGTTGCGATAGAGTAAGCATCATTCACTCTCTCTTTGAATTGAACTTTGCTGCTTTCACCTTTATGAATTAGCTCCAAAACTTCTAATGCTTCCATAATTCGTAAATTAATTTGCGTTGTTGAAATGCTTCCTCTCCACCTTCCATGATGTCAACAATTTTTTCCTGTATGTCTTCATCATCAATACTGCCAACAGTTGTTTCAATAAGGTTGTTTGTGAATGTACAACTGATAAGTTGCTCACAATCTCCGAGTACTGGAATGTTCGGATTGTGTGTTGCGAAAATGAATTGTGTTTGACTTTTGAGTTTTTTCAGTTCACTTATTACATCAGTGTAAATAGTTTGATTGTCCAAATCATCTTCGGGTTGGTCAATAATTATTAGGTCATTTTCTCTCAAGGTCAAAATAAATATGATCAAAGCAGAAGCTCGCTGTCCCAAAGAATGTTCCTGCAAAGGTCTGTCTTTGTAATATACAATGAATTTGTCAGGGACACGATAAGTTAGAAATGCATTTAAATTCTCTAAAAACCTGGACTTGAAATTTTCAAGATTATTTCCTCCAGAAAGTAAAGACTTGATGTTACTTCCATCAACGCCGAAATCATTATACACTTCAATCAAGTCAGGATAGTTGTCAGCAATTGAATCAACCAAATCTCCTCTAAGTCCGCTCCCCTTAACTGTTGATTTCAAATAATCTTTAAACTTGTCTTTATTTGCTTTGAACTCAGGTACAATCTTTATTGCAGTTTGGTCCTTATTTAGTTGTTCAACTTCGTCCTGTATCGTTGTAAATTCATCATGCCATAAGGATCGAAGTTTTGTCAGTGCCTCAGTAAGATTCCTTCTTAGGACAACTCTTTTTTCTGACAACTTTTTTATCTCAACAAGTTTTGAGTTTTGAAAATCAAGGTCTTTTGACAGTTTTACATAAGTATCTGCTTCAATGTTTGGTAGATTTATTGTTCGTTTTATTTCAGAAAATTCTTCCTTCAGTTGGTCGTATTTCTGTAAGAACACTATTTTAATCTGTTCTATATTTTTCTTTTCTGTTTGCAGAAGTTTCAAAGAATCTGGAATCTGCTGAAATACATTTTGGAATTTGCCGAATGATTCATACAAAAGCTTGAACAAGTCACTATTTTCTTTCGACTCGTAAGTTGTATATCCTACAAATAAGTCTTTAAAGTCATTATAAAGAGTTTGCACTGCATCAATAACTAAATCTTCAAATTCAAGAATGTTGTCAAGGCGGTTGCTGTCTTTGTTGAACCCAATTTGCCTATTCAACTTCTCATCAATCTTATGCTCCTTGAAAATTTTCATATCATTTTCAATGGCTGCTTTCGTTGCTTTGATCTCTTCCTCTGTTCCAAGCTGCTTATTTATTTTTCTATGCTCAGATAAAATATTTATAACAATAGAATTCTGCTCTTCTATTTGCAGGCGAATATTCTTAAGTTTATCACCCATCAGCTTATTTATCAAATCTTCCGTTGAAGTTTCGCCTCCGATGTCTGATAAATCTTTCTGTCCGTAATAAAGTGGTTTATTAATTATTGCATTTACTTTCAGGTTATGTTGCAATTCATTGTTATGATAAATGCTTGTTGATTCTCCATATATTTTCTCAGCAATAAATGTTTTACCGTGTTTGTTAACTAATTCAATTTCCATTTTTCCACCACTTCCTAAGAAATTTTGAACTAAACGTTCCTTGTAGTTTGGTTCGTGTGCATTGTTACCAATTGGAATATCCAAAGCGTAACGCACAGTCTCAAGTATGGTTGATTTTCCGCTTCCTCTTATCCCGATTAAATTATTCATTGCTGCGTTTAGAGAAATTTTCTTTCCCTTCCATCTACCTGTTGTGAAAGTGATTGACTTGAGATATGCGTTGTCAATTTTGGGTTTACATGACGAAACACGATTGTCGGGATCAAGTAGAACATATTTAAGTGCATCAAAGTTGAATGAACCCATTCTCAAAAATGTTTTTTGAGTTACGCCATTTACATCATTGCCCTTTCCTATTCCTTGAATGCCTTTATCGGCAGAATCTGTTCCCTCAACGAATGAAATTTTCTTCTTCCCGATTAATTCCATTAGTCGATTGCGGTTGTCTTTGCTTCTGCTTTTTTGAACTGCTAGAACTTTCTTGTCAAATACCTCCGAAGTGCAGCAGTCTACAAGGTTTCTTCCTTTAAGTTCTTCGAATAATCCACTTGGGTCGTCAATATGAGCCAATACAAAAAAGAAATCTTTCTCCAAGCTGTTCAAAGTTGAATATGTTTCATTAAGGTCAAACTTTGAATTGACATATGGTGGATTTTCGTAGTTTGAGATTCCCAAAAATGCAGTATCCAAAAACTTTTGTATGTTGTTCGAATTTTCCGCATTGTAAATCCATTCATCGCTGAACACAATAAGAATGTGCAACCCTTTTGCTCCGTCTTTCACTGAAAATTCCACACCAGGAAGCAAATATATTTCCTCTCTCTCCGCATTTTTGCGCAGTTCTTTAAATTCTACAATGTCAAACTTGTTGTGGTTAGAGATAACAGCAACTTGTATTTCCTCACTCTTTAATTGCTCAATAAATTTTGTTGCAAAAAAGTTGGGGTCGTCAGTGTAGGAGAAAGCACTGTCGGCTTTGGTATGCAAATGAAAATCTGCCCGAAGCCATGTAGCTCCGTTCTCAAACACTTTCAATGTTCTTTTTTCTGCCATGGCTAAATCGTTTTAAAATCTATATCAGCATCCTTCATTTGCAACATGGTATTCGTTTTAAGCTGGTCGTTGCCGGAAAACAGACTATCAAGAGTAATTACCTTTTTGGGTTGAGCAGAAATAATGTTCTCAATTATCTCCAGATTGATTTTTTCCAGTGCAACAATCAGCTCTCCATCCTTCACTGAATAATACTTACCCTTGGCTTCAACCTTGTCAGTAAGGAGATATCCGGCCTTTAGCATCAATTCAAAAAGCATATTTTCTGTTTTGCTTTCTTCCTTAACTGGATCTGTAAATGCATCCAACTGAGTAACTAAATTCTCTTCTGTAATTTCGCTTCCTCTCCAAATTTTGAAATTGGAAGGCGAAAGTTTAAAAACTTTGAAACCTAAATCAATATTTTTGTTTTCGTCTCCATTCAGAAGATTTTTATTTTCCTTAATTTCTTTTTCAATTTTCTTTATCACTCTCCTTATTCTTTCTTTTGAAATGTCTGCAATAGTTTTGTAATTTGCTTTGAATGCTTCGCTGTTTTCATCAGTTAATTCTGGCAATTGCACTAAAATAAAATTTCTATTGCCTCCATCTTCTTTGTTCTGTTCTAAAACGGCTTGAGCTGTTGTGCCTGAACCGCCAAAGAAATCAAGAATGATATTCTGGTCATTAGGTTCATAAGACACCCCTTGTTCAATAAGTTTTTTAATTATTGATACAGGCTTAGGGAAAGGAAAGAAATTCCCTTCCAAATTATCTCTAAGTTCTCGTGTTCCATTTAATGTATAACCTACCTCGGTTGAAATTAAGGATGAAAATCCTGTGTATTCACTTTCTAATTCTAAAATGAATTTTTTCTCTCTTGGTCTCCCTTCTTTCTTGGATGGAAATACAATTCTTTTCTCCTTAATCTTATTGGCCATTGTATCTTTGGAGTAACGCCAACCTGAATCTGGTGGTGGAGAATAACTATTACCTGTTTCGGGATCTGTTATATCATAATGCAGGTTTGGTCTTTGACCCGCTGTTGCTAATCCTAAAATACTATTACTCATCCAAGCTCCCCTTTCGTCATTGTCAGGGTTTTTATATTTATCAATACTGCTTTTTCTGCCTCTAAGCCCACCATTGTTTTTCCCAAAAACTAAAATATATTCATGGTCATTAGATACACCATTTTGAGTTCTACTATCTACAATTTGTCGGCTTTTCCATATAAATGATGATATAAAATTTTCTTCACCGAAAATTTCATTCATCAACAACCGAAGGTTGTGAACCTCGTTATCATCAATGTGAACGAAAATAACCCCATCATCTCTCAATAAATTTTTTGCTAAAAATAAACGGGGATACATCATGCTTAGCCAGTTACTGTGATAATGTCCGCTGTCTTTGCTGTTTTTACGGAACATTCCTTCTTTCATCAGGTATCCTTCTTCATCTTTGTCACCGATCCGTTTTTCGTAATCAGTTTTGTTTTCTTTAAAGCTATCAGGGTAAATAAAACTGTCGTTGCCGGTATTGTAGGGTGGGTCAATTTCAATTACTTTGATTTTACCATAGTAAGCCTTCTGTAATACTTTTAGAACTTCCAAATTTTCCCCTTCAATAAAGACATTTTGAGTGGTGTCAAAATTTATGGATTGTTCCGGTTGTGGTTTTAGTGTGGCTGTTGTTCTTATCTGCAATACCTTAAAGGCATCGGCTTTCCCAGCCCAATTCAAAACATATCTTTCGTTTTGGAAATTTATATCATCAGAGAAAGTTGCTTTAAACTTTTCCATGTCTATTTTACCTTCCGAAAAAATGTCTGGGAAAAGCAATTGGAGTTTATCCAAATTGTCTTGTGGTATGTTTAAAGATTCTCCGTTCATTGTTTGTTTTTCCTTTTGTGTAACTCGACCTTCTTGCCGGCTTCTTTTAATGCCTGGGTGGCCAAGTCCTCATTTTGTACGTCGTTGGCTATTTTATCGCTCAACCAGGCTACTAATAATTCGTCAGAATTTGTATTGTAATACTTTGCAAACATCAGCAATTGAGCTTTGTTGGGTTTTCTGTCGTCCCGTTCAAACTTGCTCAAAAGAGCAGTATCCATTTCCAAAGCTGCTGCAACTTGCCGGAGCAAAAGACCTTTAGATTCACGGTATTCTCTAAGTATTTGACCTACTGTATTCAATGGACTCAATTTCGACTTGTCAGTAATTGTCCAAATATACAATTGTTTTTGTATTGAGTGATTAAAATTATCCCGACTCTGAGCATTTAATATTTATTTAATGTGGCATTCTATTATTTATTAAAAGGAAGCCGTTTCTGAGTGTCCGTATATTTATTACTGGCATGAGGTTGAATGAGGAGCATTTCATCATCCTCCCCCTTAAACTTCTCCAAATCAATCCCCAACATCTCATAATTCATCATCATGGCGCTGGTATTGCTGGAGGCTGTGTTCATGTGGTGTTCCACAAAACCGCCTGAACCGCCCAGGTCAACCTGTTCCTTCCACTCAAAGCGGGTGGACCGAACCGGCC
>JBAXPV010000073.1:0-8025 GCA_037132075.1 Bacteroidota bacterium | reverse complement strand
TTTTGTGGTGAAACAGTGGAAGAGGATACCTACAAACGCGAATACTTTGACCAGACAGCACTCGCTCAGTACAACCCTTTCTCAAAGTCGAAAGGCCAGATCCTTCCCGAGATAATTACCTCTGACAAGTTGAACTCCGGATGGGTTAGCATAGAAGAAGCGCAGTGGATGCGTGATTTCATATTCTCGCAGGAAGTCTATGAAATCATGGGTTCAAAACACTATCCTGTCCTGGTCACTCAGGATAAAGTAGAAGTCCATCGTGACAATGCTTTTCTTCGCTCAATCTCTGTGATGGTAGAAAGGATTGATCTGAAAAACGTATTCCAGGCTATAAGTGGTGAAATGCCAATTCAGACTTCTGAATCTGTTCCAGAACCTTTCTAATTTTTACTATGTACACAGCAACAGTCAACGGCAAACAACTTGACCTGGGCGATGTCCAGATTTCAATGACTTTGAAGAATCCTATGTTTGACCCAAACATGGGAATGGAGTCAACGGCTTCTTTTCCCTTCAAACTCCCAAACACCCCTAAAAATATGGCTGCCCTGGGATTCCCGGCCAGGTTGTCAAAAGAAATGCCGTGGCAAATCGACTTTGACTTTGAACACCGTTTCGGGGCAATTCGGTTGCCAGGAACTCAGTTACGAATTTTGAAAGTCTCGGAAAAAGAAATCGAGGCCTATATCAAAATTGGAAGGTCTGAGTTCCTTTCTGTCACTAAAGACAAAACCTTGCGTGACCTGGCCTTCGAAGAAGAAACTCTTGTCGACCACGCCACTCCGGATGTTGACCAAAACGAAATAAAGAAATGGCTCCTGAGCACAACGCCAATGGAGTATTCTGCCGCCTTCCCAATGGTGAAGAACCTCGGGCTTTTCAGTGCATCTGAGTTTACAACGCCATGGTGGGATGGCAGCGGTGCCGGTCCTTACCAAAATTGCTATTCCCTTGCCGGGAAACACTGGGCTGATGCAATCCATAACACTCCGGACTATGGAAGAATACCCGCAGTGTCACCGATGCCATGGCTTGTCACTGTGTTAAATAAGATTTTCGAAGAGGCTTCAACCCAAATCCTATCGAATGAATTTGAGTCGAATCCTGTTCTTAAAAGACTTTGTATCTATAACCCGGTCATTGTGAAGTTCTATAACCAGGGCATCGACAGGCAAATGAAGTTCCATCTTAATAACCATCTGCCTAAGATCACCATTGCGACCTTCCTCTCTGCATTAAGAGTGCCCTTTGGCATTGATACTTATTTCCATCATATCCGCAAAGAAGTAAGACTCGTCAGCAGGGACTCAATCATAAGCTCAACAGAACCGCCAGTGGAATTTTCAGATAAGGTGAACAGAGCCAGAATCACCTTCCTTGAAATCCCGGCTTTGAATTATACCTTCTCTATGAAGTCCGATGACAATGACAATCTTTGGCAACAAAGCATGATGATGTCAAAGACTCAGACTCTTGCCGAGCCTGGGTCTGTGATGTACTTCCCGATGCTTCCCTCTGACCAACCGCTTAACTCGGTTTGCCTGGTAATCAATGAGAATTGGTGGTATGTTTTCAAAGAAGATGAAAATTTGCTCGGAACCTACCTTTGGGTGCGTTTCTCTTACAATTTTCAAGATGCAATCATTGGCACCGGGGACATGAAGTTTGAGGCACCAATAGCCCCCCTGGTCACTCTTTCAGAGGTTCCTTTTTGCCATGATGGAGACATGGGGGAAATAGTGCTTCCCGCAGTAGAATTACTTGGAAACAATCAAAACAACCCGATCTACCCTGGCCTTGAACTCTCTGATTTCACACTCAGACTCTTGTTTTATCACGGGCTGAAGGCTGATGGCGTTGATAATACATACTATCCTTATGCAACAAGTCTCTTCCCGACGGTCTATGCAACGCCAGGACCGCAAACTTTTGACATGTCCTGGAGATCACCAGAGGAGATCACCGCTTTCCCTCAGTTTGGGCTGTATCAAAACTTTTGGAAAAACTGGGTTGAGTGGAGAAAGAAAACAACACAGGTAGAAATCGAGAAAAATATGACACCAATGGAGTTGGCTAACCTTGACTTTACGAAGAAGTATAAAATCAATGAGTCTCAGTTTATACTGGATGAATTGAATTTTACTGTTTCACTTAATTCAATCCAACCGGCGAAGATTAAGGCCTGGACAGTATAATCTGTCCTTTCCTGAAATTTTCAATGAATCTACTTTAGTGTTGTTGAATTGAATAACTAAAAAATCATCCCGACTTGGCCGCACTCCCTTTGAAGATGTAAGGGGTTCTGGCGCGTAACGGAATAAGACTGCCAGAGATGCTTAGAATACCAAAAATCCTCAACCTTGAAAACTAAAATATCGGTCCTGCTTTTGTTCTTTTTGTCCTCAATGGCTTTCGGACAATTTAAGCCCAATACGAAGTCCACTCAAACCTTTATCAATGTTTGGGTGCAGGGAATTTTGACAGTCGGTATGCCCCCGAATCAACACAGAATCCCCCAGGATTTTGTTTTCAAGGCAGATACAGGGATATATGGATATGCCACTTATTATGATCTTCATTCCCTTTCTCTTACCCCAGGTGTCACCGGTCCTGCCGGTCCGACTGGTCCGACAGGAAGTGATGGATCTGAAGGCTTAAATGGAACAAACGGGACAAACGGAACAAACGGCAGTGTCGGCCCCACTGGTCCACCTGGTCCCAGTGGCTTTGATTCAACGGCTTTTAGTTTCGACCATTCTTCAACGGGCATTCGAATTGTCCTCACTGCTGCCGCTTCAAGCGCAATGGGTGATGTAGTCTTTATTGCATCCTCTGGGAAAGCAGCGTTTTGTAAGGCAGATGCGCTGGCCAATTGCCCTTATGCCTTTGCTATCTGTGCCGATGCAACTATTTCAGCAAATGCCTCAGGTTATTGGCTTACCAATGGCACCTTAAGACATGATGCCTGGAGCTGGACCACCGGAGGATCGGTCTATATCTCAACTACAGGAACCACCGGCAATACGCTTACCCAAACAGCCCCAAGTGCAAGCAACAATGTGGTTATGTCCATCGGCATTGCGCTATCGGCGCATGTCTTGTACTTCTTTGGTTCCTTAATTCCAATCGAATTAAATTAAAAGATCATGGCTTATACAAATGCAATATTTTATCTGGATTACATCAATGGTATTGATACCGCCCGGGCAACGATGAATACCTGTATCGCTTCAAATCCGACCGGGACAGTGACCAATGTTTACAAAACAGGTCACGGCCTTGTTACCGGAGCCGTTGTAACCCTGTCAAATTTCACAGCCTGGCTTAATGTAACATGGAAAGTGACCCGGGTTGATGCAGATAATTTTACCCTGGATACTGCTGTCTGGCAAGCCACAGCTGATGCAAGCGGAGATTGTGTCCCTTTCGGGGGTTCCTCCTGGGCTGATGCCTGGAAAACCTTGACTGCCGGAGTAACCGCCGCAAGGATAGCGCCAACAGATACCGTTCGCATTGCAAAGTCACCGGACCCAACATTGGTCGGTAATGCAAAATGGACCAACACAACGAAAGCGAATGGAGGTATCGACTCCACGGTGTCAATTACATCTTCAACAAATGCAAGTCCCGTGCAAATCACAAAGTCAGCCCATGGACTTTCGAGTGGTGATGTTGTTCAAATTAAAGCCCATACCACCAATACTAATGCCAATGGTGTTTGGATAATTACCGTGGATGGGCTGAATACGTTTACTTTGGATAATTCCATCGGAAATGGTGTAGGAGGTGCTTCCGGTACTTATCAAAGAGTGACACCCCATTGTATTGTTCTGGAAACTCCCGTTACCAAAACAATCACAAACACCGAATTCGCCTGGACACCTGGGACAAACGTTACATCTGCCGGTATTGATGCAACGTCCTTAGTCAGGCAGCATTTATCATCACTAAAAATTGTCACCGGAGCAAGTTGTGGCGCAAATCAGATCATTGCAAAATATGCGCTGCCGGCCTCTTTGGACTTGTCCGCCTTTGAGCAAATATCGTTTTGGATAAAAAATGACACAACGGTTCTCACAGCCGGGCAATTGGAAGTTCGTCTGTATTCTGACGGAGCATGCACCAGCCTGGTGGAAACCTTTGCTGTGCCTGCATTACCCGTTTCGTATTACATGGCACCTTTCACAATAAACAAAGGCAGTGCGTTGTCCGCAGGAGTTCAGGGAATAGCAATCTATGCAACTGTAGCCCTGGCTTCAAAAACATATCGTTTCGACAATTTCATTGCCTGTAAAGCTGCCGGTTCGGCAAATTCACTCTCGTTATGTTCTTTGATCTCAAAATCATCCGCAGCCACCGGAGGACAATGGTTTTGTATTCAAAGTATTGATGACAAAATCATTGTTCTTGATAATCAGCTGTCAGCAAACCCATTTATCGCAATGGCAAGAGGCTATGTCGGAGAAACGGAATCTTCGGTGGCTACCTATAAACGGGAAACAATTAAAACCCCGATGCCAACAGGAAATAATACCAATGTTGAGGTATTGAACGACACGGGCTCGGTTTCTACCGGACTTATGACCTATGAGGCTGGATACAACACAAGTAATTCGGCCCGGGATGGAGAAACCTTCCTGGATGGTTTGTGTGGCTTTGGTGTAGGGATTAATACGAATGGCAAAGGTTATTGCGCTTTGAAATATTTCAGTTTTGTCAGGTATTACGATGGCATTTATGTCTATGGCACCATGATAAACCTTGACCTGTCTCAGCTGATAAACTGCACAGATGCAGGTATTAAGTTTTCTTCTTCCTATCAGATTACTGCTGCCTTCGGCTCTATTGTTCAAAACACCGTAGGTATTTATCTCACCACGACCATTGGATTTAACTGCACAAGCATCGGTTATCTCAACTCAAATAAAACCTATGGGCTGCTTGTGCAAGGGCTAGCTTTTTCAAGGTTCGATTATATTGGTTCAGCTTCTAATAATACCACTGCATTTGATTGTACAAACCTGATTGATGCAGTCTTTCAAGAGATTGTTATGGCAAAATGCAATTCAACTTCGGTTTGTACGATATATGGTGGCAGTAATATTATTATCAATAAAGTGGAAACAACACTCAATTATAGTTTGTTTGGTTGTGTTTCGGGAGGGGATATTGTTATTCGAAATCTATTGTGCACCGAAACAGTTACAGCAACAACGGTAACGAACCCTATGCAAAACAACCGCCTGTTTTATCACAATGTTGGGCGGACTGGCAATACGCACTACATTTTTTCTGACGGTTGTTATGCGGTTACTGATGCAACAACAAGACATACTGCTTCTGGTATTTCCTGGTGCTTAAATCTTACGGCCAATACCAGAATATCTACATATCCACTCCGGGTCCCAGTGGCTAAAGTGGCGGTTAATGCAAGTGCTTTGGTGACAGTTACCTTGTGGTTTAAATTGAGTCATGCTACTAACGTAGGGGCAAAACTCATGGTTCGGAAAAATCAAATAAACGGTGTCGCCTCTGATGTAGAAGTCCTTGCCGCAGAAACTACTGACTGGCAGCAATTGACTCTGACGTTTACACCGACAGAAGCTGGTGTTGTGGAGATTGAAGCCCAGGCTTATTGTAGGAGTGCACTCTATCCTTATTCTGTTTACATTGACGACATCACAATATCTCAGGCTTAAATCATGGCATTACCTACAGGCGAAAACTTAATCACATTGGATACGGCATACAACGGACAGCCATTTGTTCAGCTTGCTGCCAAATCCACCATCGACACCAATGGGCTTGATGTGGCTTATAACGGAGCACCATTCTGGGCGGTTTCGCTTAGCTCTGCAACGCTAAACATTAGGTCGGTAAGCACGATTGTTGTTGCCCATATTTTCAAAATAGGCGGGGTATTGTGGTCGGGATTGAAAACGCTGGGGAAGGTTTACAAGTAATAAAAATTTCTTACTCTCAATACAATGCTGAGTTGGTCAATTTTTATAGTATTACCTATTCCAAACAGAAGCGAACGATACCTGTGGGTGCGGGGAGCTTCGGGGAAATATTTCAATCTTTGACTTTCGTAGCATTGGTTTTAGCAAAATTTATTACAAGTAGTTTTTTACTTTATCTTTTTTATTTGCCAATCATTAAAATTATAAGTCCGCAATTTGGATCTGTGATTTCGAATCAAAACAAATGTAGTTTCCAAACTAACTATCCCTGCGCAAACATAAAAAAGTGTCCAATTAGGTTTGCCTCCGCTGTTAAGCCATATTGGACTTGTTAATAATCCAATTCCTGCCGCTAGAAACTCTATACCCGGTCCATTAGTATTTTCAGTTTTTCTGTATTCAAAATAACTAATCTTTCCAAATGCTATTCTTTCAATGTCTGTTGAACGATAAAAAACCCTAATGTCATTGTTAGTAGTATACAGATTGCCAAAATGATATGGTTCACTTTTATGAAACCATCCTTGTCTGATATGTTTGTCATTATGGCTATTTCTCAAAGGAACGCTATCATATTCCATTTTATTTGGATTTCTTCCATAAATTCTCAATTCTATGAAATCCTTACTAATATTACTAATATTGCCTTTATAAAGTGCAGTATCAATATGAATTATGATGGGATGATTCTTCTTAATATTGACATGACCAGAACCATTTATCTTTTTTAATTTCAATTTATGATTTTGTCCGAATGACACAAAATATACTAAACTTAAAATTATGAATATATAAATACGATGTTTCATAAAATTACCTGTAACGTGTGGCTAAAAAAATCAGCGCCGCACGGACTACCGCTACGGAGAACATTGACAACTGCGTTGGTTTTATTAGCATGTAGCAACCGTTTTATCTTTTAATTTTTAATTCCTTTCTCAAGAATTCATGAATTTTATACAAACTTTCAGGGGCATAACCACTCCTAATTTCTAAATATTTTTTCAACCCATTGCAGTATTCAATATTTATGTAATACCAAGCTCCATCAATCCCTTGTCCTGTAGATGAACCGATTGAATCAAATTTAGTCTTTTCAATCAATTCATACAATGCTGCCCATTTTTTAACTGAAAGGTTTTTGGATTTTCTTTTTTCTAAACTATCCGGCAACTCTTTAAATGGACTCACATATGCAATAGATTTAGTAATAACCTTTAGCTCGTATGTCTCAGAAAAAGGTGAAAAGCTACTATGATATCTGATTATTAGATTATTTATACTATCACGCATATTTTGAGCTATGATAGTCAAGCTAAATAAACTTACTAATAATATTAAAAATACATTTTTCATTATTTTCAAGATCTAGTCGCGTTTTTCAACAAATGGTTGCTGACGAATATAAACCTAACTGGGCTTGCAGCTATGATTTACAATCAACTATTAAATTGACCAATAGCCCATTAGCAATCACCCAACAAAGTTGATGAAAATTTTCAATATTTAAAGCAGAGATGAAAATTAGTGATTTTCTTAAAGATGATCAAAAAAGACAGTATGATTGTTTAAAACTCCGGGAATTCGTTCAACATTCGCTTGTCACCTTTGGCATTAATGCCACGGAGATAATTGTCGGTGACACTCAGATCATGGTGTCCGAACAGGTCTCTCAGCGATCTGGCTGAGAACCCAGCCTCAATTAAACGGTCTGCAACCGTGTCTTTGAGGGAGTAAAAGCAGATGCTCTTGGGGAATTTAAGGACATCGGCTATTTTGCGGAAGTGCTCTGCGATCCTTGTCGGGGCAGTGTATTCTTCACCTGGCTTCATGCCCTTGCCACAAATAAAATACTCCGGCGGTACGTCTGCTAATCGCACCTTTAATATTTCCAGAAACTGAACCGGAAGTTGAATGTTTCTGACTTTGCGGTTTTTTGAGATCCCGGGAGGAACGGTGATATTCCCTCTCTCGAGGTTGATGTCTTTCACCTTTAAGTGAACGATCTCATTGGGTCTGATGGCACAATAGTAGCAATACAGCGAAATGATAAGGAATT
>JBAXPV010000072.1:0-8290 GCA_037132075.1 Bacteroidota bacterium | reverse complement strand
TCATCTGTCAGACTAAGTACATAAGGGCACTCAAAGGCCTTGCCATTTCTGTTGGTGATGTAAAGTCATACTAATAGTAATCTATTCTATCTAAATACATACCAACGACCTATGGTTGCTGGTATGCTGCTATGGTTGGAATCTGTGTCACTGACACAGACTCAATCCATGGTTGGAATCCCAACACACCACATGCAGGATGCGCCACAGTGCAGGACATAATGGCCTATGGTGCGCGTCATATATCCTGCTGTAGAGTATGTGCAATTGCTTAAGAAGTTCAGAGCGGGTCGTTCTCTCACGTGCGTGGTACCTTTGCAAAAGGTACCCAAAGCTCCGCAAATACGCGCTATCACATCGTATTGCGGTAAAAAATATAGTTAGCCACTGGCTAACTTTCGCTCTAAGTACGCGGATTTCTTTTTTGGCATACGGACCCAAAAAAGAAACAAAAAAACTCCTGGCCGTGCTCCCTCTCCGGTAGAAAACGCCCGATCACTTACTCATAATTTTTACAAAGTTACCTACCTGGATACGCACCGTAAGTGCTTTGAAATAGGTCAAGAACCGACCGCCTGAGGGCATCGTCGCCCTTTGGGTGCCGTCACTTCGAAGTAGAAGCTGACCGGCAGAACATTGACCCATATCAATCCAAGCGGTAAATACTTTGTAATAAATTATTCCATTAACCAGGTGCATCAAACAAAAAGCACCATAAAACAACATACCATGTCAAACAACCCTTTTGGAGAAGTAATCTCTACCTACACACGTCAACAAGCCATCGAAGATGGTATTCTTGTTCCCTGCCCTCCTGCCATCCTGAGAGAGGCTGGTTTCGTCATTCCGCTTTGCTTCACTCGGACAATCTTTGCCATCATCGAGCAGCCTTGCGATGATGGAATACATAGCCTGGATGGCGTGATTTGGGACGTGCTCTGGATGCTACACCTTGCCGCTAAAAAGCATAGCGACAAGCAAATAATTCCCTTCGAAGTGTTCATTTACAATACCAAAAAACGTCGTGACATCTTACACAAGTTCATCTGCCACATTGGACCAGGTGACACAGCAGCACCAGTGCTTACTGTGATGTTTCCCAGTGAAGATTAATTTATTTTAAAGTGAGAGCAGTCCGCAAAAGCCGGACTGCTCTTTTTTTTGTATTCGTTCCTCTTATATGGATATGACATTTTCATGGGAAGAAAACGCCCGATCACGTACTCATAAATTTTTACAAAGGTACCTGCTTGACTCGTCAGAAGTGGACTCTGAATTGTGTCAAGAACCGCGCTCCTGATGGAATCCGCGCCCTTCGGGTACCGTCACTTCAAAGGTGAAGCTGACCGGCAGAACTTGACACAAATCAGGTCAACCGGTATGAGACTGTTAAAATTTCTTTCAGTTTCACCTGGTGCCAAAACGTAAGTGCACCGCAAAACTTCATTCAATGAAAAACAATGAAATCTATCAGAAGATCACTGATTCCATCATCAACAACATGTCCACCGACTCCTGGCAGAAGATGTGGAAGACCCCTCATCCTGTATCCCTGGCAGGACACCTGTACCAAGGAGTTAATCAAATGCTATTGGGATTCTCAGAATTTCAGTCCCCGGTCTGGGGAAGTTTCAAACAAATCCGCGAAGCCGGTGGCCAGGTCAACAAAGGAGAGAAAGGCACTTTTGTGATTTTCACTAAAACCCTGCGTGAAACTGATGACGCTGGCAATGAAAACAAGATCTGGTATCTGCGCTACTACTACATTTTCAATTCAGACCAATGCACCTGGACCGAAAAGGGTCAGGCCAAGGTCAACAAACTCTCCCAGGGCTGCAACTCAGAAGTTACTCGCAACCGGTCTGCAGAAGAAATCATTGAAAACATGCCAAACCGCCCTATCATTGAACATTCACAACATGCCAGACCTTCCTACTGTCCTGCCATCGACACCATAAGAATGCCAAATCCAGGGCAGTTCAACGGCATAGAAAATTATTTTCGATCCATGTACCATGAATTGACTCACTCGACAGGACATCCTTCCAGGCTGAACCGGGAAATGTCAGGTTTCAGCGAAGAAACAGCGCAGGCCTATTCCAAAGAAGAACTGGTAGCCGAATTGGGTGCCGCTTATCTCAATGTCATTTCAGAAAACCCAGTCAGCCTTGATGTTTCAGCAAGCTACATCAACCATTGGAAGAAAGTACTATCAGACAACACCGACTGGATCATCTGGGCTGCAAGTAAAGCATCCCGGGCAGTGAATTACATTCTTAATCTCGAGCAACAAGTTGCTCCACCTGAAGAAACCGAAACAGAAACCTCAGTTCAACAAATTCAAATATCCTAAACCATGGAAGAAACTTATTACAATACCCCAGCAGCTATGGCCGCTGAAGTAAACAGACTTTGTGATTATGACCATAGCGAACAACTCACCAAAACGTTCTGTGCCTGTGGCATGGAACGTTCTACCTTTTACATTCATGACATCACTACCGGAGAGCTTAGCCACAAACTTGTTCTCTGCAGCACCTGTGCCGCCAGGATTGAACATGCTCTTCTAAAAGAAACTCCTGACAGGGTTGAGCTTAAGGAAATGCTCGAATTTGAAATCAAATTCCATGGCTATGATTTAAGCGATGAGAAAGTAAGATCCTCATTCATTTTGGCTATCTACAAGTCATTCTCCATGAACAACATAGTCATCTTACCTACTAATTCACATTAAAATGGAAACATTAACCCAAACAACTTACAAAGTGAATAAACAGCATGTATGCCTTAATCCAACCGTTGTTCTTAAGGTTCCCGTTAAAAACTCGGTTATTCCGCTTTTAGAAGTTGAAGTTGCTGAGATCAAAGGGAAATGGTACACTGGCTATTCCTATATGCTTAAAAATTCCGGCATGGGTTCCCCCTGCTCCATTGGAAAGGATTTTGCCTATGATTCATACAAGAAAGCCATGCTTTGTACTTTCGATACCATTCGAAAAAATCTCGGTAAAGAAGGTTGTCCAGATTCCGCCATAGCAAGAAGAGCCATTGAGGAATTCATTCTCAGGGAGATTGCCTGTAAACAACTTTCACTATTTTAGCTTCAAAAATCATCAAACCACAGGGTGCAGCCCGGATCTCCGGGCTGCACTGTTTTTTTTAAGAATTTGAACGATCTTAATTTTCAAATCGTGTAATGATAATTTTTTTATTAAATCTTTGCTTGGTAATATTACTTTCAAAACTGACAATGTACATGCCAGAGGTTAATTTTGTTGTTGACATGGAATAATTCCTGGATAGCTCGTTTACAGTCCGAGTTTCCAATAACTTTCCAGTAATGTCAAATATTTGGATGCTCCCGTGTTCTGCTTTGTTAAATTCAATGTTGAGAATAGAAGAAATCGGGTTTGGATAAAGAGTAAACTCAGAAGAAGAAGAAGAAGGAAGATCCAGTATCCCAACAGTTTTTTTATAAATTCTTGCCATTCCAAAAGTTGGATGTCCTCCAAAGGAATTAAATGCACCACAAATCAATATTTTACCATCTGAAGTTTCCCTAAAAATGGCAGTACTAGGCCCTTGATAGAAAGAGGTCGAATCCGGCCCCCACTGGCCAAACATCGTTGAATCAACATTCCCTAGGGTATCAAATAAAGCCATGGTATATCGATAAGGTACATTTGTATTGAGCCAACCTGCTGTAACAATGTAATTATCATGCATTACAAACCCCACCAAAGCCCCATTTCCGGAAAAATAATTAAAACTTGTGTCCAATGCCCCATCTTTATTCCATCTGACAAAGATTACATGATTGTTATTCGGAGGTATAATAAAGTCCCCGGTGCTTAGAATTTTACCATCTGGTAATACCTCGAAATAATATGCAATACTATAATTGGCAGATCCGGTATTAAATGAGCTGTCCAGTGTACCATCTGCATTGATCCGCCACAATCCGTTTCGTGATGGAACACTATCGCTTTCGTAGCCTCCGATTAAAAATTTTCCATTATCTAAGGGATGGATTCTTGATAAAAGATAATTCACCTTTGTGGAATGGAATGTTGAGTCATAGCTTCCATCAGAATTTAGTCTTACCAGGCCCTCACTTTTGTTACCAGAGTGTTGAAATAAACCGGCTAAAAGTATTCTTCCATCCGGATAAACGTAAATAGCAGTAATTGTCCACCATTGCCAATTAGTTGTATTATTTCTGAACTTACATTGGAAACTTGTGTCAACACTGCCGTTTGAAAACAGCCTTGAGACACCTGGGCTGGTTTGTAATCCGATATAGTATTGTCCATTATGTTTTGTAAGTCTCGAAACTCCCAAACTGTTTGTAAGACCTGGGGGTACATTGTAATGAAAGCTTGGGTCTAATTCACCATCTTGATTTAAACGGATAAGTTTTGAAAGCAAATTTGTATTTAACATGTTTTGAAAATTCCCACAAACAACAATCTTACTATCATCCTCGATTAGGAAATCACCCATATTGAATAAGTACAAAGAAGAATTTCCATTCATATCAACCGTAAAGGTGGTATCTACTGCATAAGGGCAATTCACCTGAGAATTTACCTTATGCGTAAATAGTGTAATAAAAATTAGCAGAAGAATCCTTTTCATTTTTTCAGGTACCTTTCAGTCCGCTTTGTCGTAAATGTATTTATTTATGATTTATACTTATTTTCCCGTTTTGAATTGTTGCCTTCTGTCCGGTAACTTGATAAAAGTATGTTCCATTTTTGAGAAATCTAGTATCAAAGATAACCTCACTCTTATTAATTTGTATAATATTTTCCAACAATACTTTTCCTGTAGCATCAGAAATTGATATTTTTGCCGGAAGGTCAATATTTTTGTTGACTAATAGGAAGGTCACATAGCTATCTCCAGGGTTAGGAAATATTCGAATATTTGCCGAAAAATCTGTACGTTTAGGTTGTTCTATTCCAATTCGTTGTGAATTACATTGTTGTATTACTTCAGATTCTATGCAAATTTTATAGCCAAAACATAATAGATTTCTGATAGCTAACCCTGGAAGACCTGTGTATGTCATAGCCAAATTCGTTAAATATGATACTTCCGTGCTATCCAATTGCATGAACGTTCTATTGTTGAGGTGCAAATTCTGTCTAAAATAGAACCAAACCAAATACTCATTGTATATTTCATTATTATATGCATCAAAATGAAAACGATTTGATATTTGGCTAAGAGAATCAGAAGCTCTGGTATAATCTCCATTACTGATAAATAGTTCGATCATGGAATAATAAGATTCAAGACTCTGGCGTTTAAAGGTGTAATAAATGATACTATCAACATTATTGTTTGTCGAATCTTTTTTCATATCAGTTAACAATACATTCGATAGAAATGTAGCTTTTTCGGAGTAGGAAGCCAGTAAACTTTCAAGATGTGTTCTCAGGGTTCTTAAGTCCCGGTTTGCCCTAATCAAATTAAGCATATATTCTGGCATTGGTGTTGGAATTTCATCCCTTATAAATTCAATAAATGACTCACTTCGTGTTGCATCTGGGTTTGAAAGACATACTTCAAGTAACATAGCTATGGGTAAAACATTTTTATTAGCTACACTCTTTAAGACCTCTACTGATAAATATGGAGACCGGGCAAGTAAATCCGTTCGCAATGCCCATGCATTCTCAGGCCATGTAAACTCAATTTGATTTAAAACCTGATTTGTATTACCTCCGTCAATGAGCTGTTTGTAATTATATAGAAGATTGTAATATGCTTGTTCGCTTTGATTAAAGACATTCTTAACTGAATCTCTTTGAATTAGTGACATCTCATGTATCGGATCGATTTTACTAACTTTTGAGGGACAGGTATTTTCTATTTCTATTGGGTAAGGAGAAACTTTAAATTGAGTATAGTCAAACGGTTGCTGTTTATTGATTGCATTATAATAGTAGAAAAATGGGTTATTATTATCATTTGTAATATCACTTTGGTTAATATTTGTTTGTTCTTGTGTAAATTCATTGCCTGCAGGAAAGTCTGGCTCACCTTGATTGATTCGGATCCCATGTATCTGCCAATCAGAAAGGTTAGGGTCTTTAGCAGCTATAATATCCATTCCTGTCGGGATCGTATTGGTATGGACATTGCATAAAAATTGTAGTCCATCTATATTGTTTTCGTTTCTATTTTTGGCAATTGCTTGTTCTGCAAAATTAAGATCATGAAACTGATTTTTATACACTTCATTATATTCTGAACCGCTATTATAAATATAAAGCCCGTTTGTTTCTTTAGCGGTTTTTAATCCTTGAAAATTGTTTTCCTCAATTCTATAGCCGGTACTTTGATTTATTTCGAGTCCAAATTCAGCAGGTTTGTCATTTGCTAAACAATTTCCTAAAACAAAGTTGCAGTGAGTAATACTTGATTGATCCATTATACTCAATAAAATACCTTTAACATTGTGATCGAAATCCGAATGGTCCACAGTAATTACTTTTGAACCATGAGTACTTAATGCTTCTATGCCAACTAAAAAGCCAGAAAAGTGAGGACGTTCAAGATCGACCTCAGGGCAGGGGTTTGGCCATTGTGTGGATACTCTACAGAAAGACTTAATTGAGTATGAAGCGTCTAGTGAATATATACCTTTTCCCATATCAGTGGAAAACGTATTCGGCCTGGAATCAATAAAGTCGCATTTTACAAAATTAATACCTTCAATATCCCACATTGATATCTGGGTATCAAATGAAGATCTCCTAAAATCTCTGGTAATAGAAAAGGTACAGTGATCAAATGAACTTTGATTTGGGGCAGGTAGGCCAGACCCAGTATAGTAGTTGTGATATGTCATAAACCCAACAGACTTCCAGTTATTTTTAAAAATTGTATTGTAACATTTAACAATTCCACCAAATGTATTCCAAACGTCCGGATTCCATAAAGCCACAGCTACATGGGCATTTTCAATTACAGCATCCCTAAGTTCAAGGTAACCCTGGTTGTAATAACCGTAAGGGTTCAGATATTGATTAGCAGCATTGTTTCCTCTAACCTCTATTCCTTCCCAAGCATCAGTACATGATGAAGTTATAGTACCACCATCCACGATAAGTTTTGCATGTGGGTCAATAATTATTTTTGAATTGGGAGGCATTTTTAATTTACATTTCAAGGTCAATGTAGAATTACTAGTTATAATTAAATCACCTGTCATCCGTTGCTCAGAAAACCATGTATGGTTAAGTCCATCATTTAAGGTTATGCTGCTCTGGGGCTCGTATTGACAACCTTTAACGATAAAGCCATCAACATCAATTGGGCAACATTCTGAATAATACTTTTTTGACAACACCCAATGCATTAATCCAATTTGGCAAGGCGTTAAAGCCGATTTGGTCGATGGCCAATCATCCATTATATTATTTGAAGACCCGGCATCTTTTATTTCACAAGGATTTCCATTCTGCAGGTCAAAATAGGGTTCCTTTAACATACAGTGATGACCAAATTCATGTAAAAAGTATCTTGCACAAATATCTGCGACTAAATTAAGATCATTAATGTGTGCCAAGTAAGTATCATACATACCTTTAATCTGTACATCACCTCCGCTACATCCAGAAAGACCGCCGAGTAGCAATCCAGTGCTTCCATATATAATATAATGCATTACACTGTCTTTTTGAAAAGGCTGGAGAGTACTGAGACAATAATTATAAGAATCTGCTAGAAACCCAGAAAGGTTAAGATTATGTCCATCCCAATAATCTGCACTTTGATGAAAATACACACCATTATTATTTGTTCCTCCACTAACCACAAACCTGACCCTACAGTCTGGTATTTGAGTGCTGTAATAAGTTGGAGGTTGGGGATTTAAAATTGCAGGATGTTCAAGATTGCTAAAAATGTTGTTCATTTTTGAAACAATATCAATAAATAATGCCTCTTGTGTTGAGGGTATATTATTATTAGCATTTTGATCTTGTATGACATGAAAATCGATTCTAATTGTTTTGATTGGGAAGTTAGATATCTCACCAAGTGTGGAATAGTTGGACCAATCGTCGCAACCACCCCCATTTGTTAGCGGACATTGACAATCTGCAAAAATTGGCAGGAAAAATGTAAGTACTAGTATTGCTAATGTTTTCATAATTATAAGTTTAAAGTGTATTTTTAAACAAAACCTGAATAATATTTTGGCCCATTTTCTAATTTAAAGGTTACTGTTCAGGGGTTATTAACAAGTTAACCAATCAAAGATAAAGAATGATTA
>JBAXPV010000071.1:0-9257 GCA_037132075.1 Bacteroidota bacterium | reverse complement strand
CTTTTAAAAGAGCATTTAAGGTACATCCTTACCAATGGACGCCTATTGGTTCTGCTCAGTATATTGATCAGGCCACAATCTCTGAATTCAAAGCCTTCCACGATAAGTTTTATGTGCCTGACAATGCTACCTTATCGATTGCAGGTGACATCAACATTGAGCAGGCGAAAGCTCTTATTGCCAAATATTTCAGCGACATCCCAAGAGGAAAGTCAAAAATTGAGCGCACCAAAATTGCAGAACCTCCTCAAACTGCTGAGATTCGTGATGTCGTGTATGATAATATTCAATTACCTGCAGTAATCCAGGCTTATCACATGCCCGCTCAGGGTACCAAGGACTACTATGCGCTCCAGATGCTGACAAATCTTCTTTCAAAGGGCGGGAGTTCTCGTTTGGTCAATAGCATCGTGGACAAACAACAAAAAGCCATGTATGTAGGAAGTTTCCCCTTTGCACTTGAGGATGCAGGTCTGTTTATCATCTTCGGAATTGCCAATATGAATGTTAGTGCGGAAGACCTTGAAAAAGCACTTGACACTGAGCTTGACAAAGCCAAGGCAGAAACACTGAGTGATGATGATCTTCAAAAATTAAAGAACCAGGCAGAAACGGAGTTTGTCGACCAGAATACAACGATGGCCGGGATCGCAGAAAACCTGGCTAATTATCATGTGTATTTTGGTGATGCCAACCTGATCAACACTGAAATTGACCGCTATATGAAGGTCAGCAAAGAAGATATTAAACGTGTAGCCAATGACTATCTAAAAAAGGACAATAGAGTCGTTCTCTACTATTTATCAAAAAAGGACAAAAAGGAGGGCAAATAAAATGAGAAAGCAACTATTTTTTACCGCGATTATTTTTCTGGCCCTCGCCGGAATTACCAATGCACAGGTCGACCGGACCAAGAAACCCCAGGCCGGGCCACCCCCGAAGATCGTGATTGGGGATTATCAAACCTTCACTATGGCTAATGGCCTCAGGGTTATCGTGGTGGAGAACCACAAACTGCCCAAGGTGACCTATTCAATGGTCTTCGATTACAACCCTGTTATGGAAGGAAAAGAACAAGGTTTCGTAGATTTTACCGGAAGCTTACTGGGAACAGGTTCAAAAAACCGCACTAAGGATCAGATCAACCAGGAGATAGACTTTATCGGGGCTGAAATGAACTTTAGCACCAATGGATGTTATGCAACCTGTTTGAAAAAGCACAATGAGAAAATGCTCGACCTCCTTACTGATGCATTAATTTATCCCAAATTCACCCAGGAAGAATTAAACAAGGTACTTACCCAGGCTCAGTCAGGGCTTGCTTCTGCCAAGACCGAACCCCAGGCTATCGCTGAAAGGGTTGGTCGAATCGTGATGTATGGAAAAGACCATCCTTATGGTTATTCCATGACAGAAGAGTCAGTGAAACAGATCAGCCTGGAAAACTGCAATAACTTTTATTCAAGCTATATCCGCCCAAACAACTCCTACCTCGCAGTAGTCGGCGACATCACCCTTGCCGAGGCAAAGCCCCTGATCGAGAAATATTTCTCAGGCTGGAAAGAAGCCCCCGTGCCAAGCACGATCTACCCTGCGCCGGAAGCCCCTGCTACAAGGCTTGTGGAGCTGGTTGACCGGCCCGTTGCCGTTCAGTCATTGGTTCGCGTGGAGTATCCTGTCAACCTGAAAGTTGGAGACCCTGATTACATTAAAGCACGAATCGCCAATACGGTATTGGGTGGCGGAACTTTCCGTTTGTTCAACAACCTGAGGGAAGCCCACGGATATACCTATGGTGCTTATTCACAACTTAGTCCGGATAAATTTGTCGGAAATTTCGCCGCCAATGCTGAAGTCCGTACTGTTGTCACTGATAGCGCTATCACACAGATTCTCTTTGAAATGAAGCGTATGACTGAAGAAAAAGTCCCTGCAGATGAACTTGATTTGGTAAAGAATTATGCTTCCGGAACATTTGCGTTATCGCTGGAAAAACCAGAAACCGTTGCCACTTTCGCCTTGAATATCGAACGCTTCGGTTTACCTCATGATTATTATGCCAACTACCTGAAGAACATCGCAGCTGTGACACCGGATGATGTATTGCTGGTTTCCCAAAAATATATCAAACCCAATAATGCCCACATCCTAGTGATCGGGAAAGGTGAAGACATTGCAGCAAAACTGAAAGTCTTTGCCAGTAGTCAGAAAATTGATTATTATGATGTGGACGGAAACAGCTATGATCCTTCAAAAAAATCAAAACCGCTACCAGCCGGAATTACTGCAAAGCAAGTCACAGAAAACTATCTCACTGCCATTGGAGGACGCAAAGAGCTTGCCAAAATCAAAGACGTGACGATGAATATGGGTTTTGTGATGCAAGGAATGTCAATCTCCATTAAGATGTACAGAAAAGTTCCTGATATGATGATGGTAGATGTCTCTTCGAGTGGTATGACCCTGTCCAAGCAAATCTATGATGGAAAGAAGGCAGTGGTTACGTCCCCTCAGGGCAGTGAAGAACTGACCGGTGAAGACCTGGAAAGCATGAAATACCAGGCTATCCTGAACCTTGAGATGGATTATGACAAATATGGTGTAAAGACCGAACTATCGGGAATTGAAGAGATTAAAGGGAAAGATGCCTATAAGATGGAAATTGCTTATCCCAACGGAGTTAAAGAAACTGAGTGGTATGACATTGCCACCGGGTTGAAAATACGGACTTTAAGCAAAGAAGGCCCACAGGATCTGAATGATTACCGCGATGTAAAAGGTATAAAGTTCCCATTCCAGCTTGTAAAGGAAATGGGTGGCCAGGAAATGAAGCTCAATGTAGATTCTATTGAGATTAATACCAAAATTAAAGACGATATTTTCAAAATATAGATTGAAGGGGATTTATGGAGAGTTTTGTTGTTTCAGCCAGGAAGTTCAGGCCGGGAGCTTTTGAGAGTGTAATTGGCCAGGATGCCATTACAAGAACCTTACGTAATGCCATAAAACAGAATCAGCTGGCCCAGGCATTCTTATTCTGTGGCCCAAGGGGTGTCGGGAAGACTACTTGTGCCCGTATCCTGGCAAAAACAATCAATTGTCAGAATATCACTGATACGATTGAGCCTTGTAACAACTGCGAATCTTGCCTGAATTTCAACACCTCTGCCTCATTCAATATTTATGAATTGGATGCTGCGTCTAATAACTCTGTTGATGATATCAGGAGCCTGATCGACCAGGTCAGAATTCCCCCGCAAACCGGGAAATACAAGGTCTATATCATCGATGAAGTTCATATGCTATCGACCCAGGCTTTTAATGCTTTTTTGAAAACGCTGGAAGAACCACCTGCATATGCGAAATTTATCCTGGCAACGACAGAGAAACAAAAGGTCATCCCAACGATTCTCTCTCGTTGCCAGATTTTCGACTTCAAACGTATCTCCATTGACGACATCATCCTTCAGCTCAAACTCGTTGCCACCTCACAAGAGATTCAAATAGAAGAGGATGCTTTGCACATCATTGCCCAAAAGGCAGATGGGTCGATGCGAGATGCGCTGTCAATCTTTGACCAGATGGCAAACTTCTCTGGAAACGTTATTTCGTACCAGAAAGTCATTGAAAACCTGAATGTTCTTGATTATGATTATTTCTTTAGGGCAACAGAGCATTTTATTAAAAACGATATCCCATCAAGTCTTTTGTTGTTTTCAGATGTCATAGAAAGTGGTTTTGAAGGGCAGCATTTCCTGGGCGGGCTTGCCGGTCATTTGAGGAATCTCCTTGTTTGTCAGAACCCTGAGACTATTCGTTTGCTTGATGTGGGTGACAGCCTTAAAAACCGTTACCTGAATCAGGCAAAGACCTGCCAGGCAAATTTCCTGCTGCAAAGCATGGATAGATGTAACCAGTACGACCTGAGCTATAAAAATGCGAACAACAAAAGGCTTCATATTGAAATACTACTGACGCAGCTTTGTGCCATAAATTTGAATTCGATTTCCGGAAACGCTACTCAAGTTGAAAGGAAGACACACAACACTGTTTCAATAAGCCCTTCTGTCCCAATCCCGATAAAAAAAGAAACTCCAAGCAAAGAAGTTACTCCTGCTGAACCAGAGATTGCTCCGATTACACCAGAGCCTATTCCTACAGAAACAGATACTGCTGTGGCACAGGGATTTGTATTGAAACAAAAACCTCAGCTTCCCAACTATGGAAAAGGAAGCCTGTCGCTCAAAGGGATTGCTTCAGAGATTGAGAAAAAGAACCTCGAGGATGAGGAAGGGAAGATCCCCGATGATGCGCCGGCAGATAAGTTTGAAGAGGCACGGCTTCAGGAAATCTGGATGAAGTTTGCAGAGACATTCCAACAAAAGGCATCAAGTCTTTATACGACTTTGATGAAAAGAAAGCCGTTAAAAAAGAGTGATTTCATCATAGGATTTGAGGTCGACAACAAACTTCAGGAAAATGACCTTAACGACAAGAAGAAAGACATCCTGCCATATTTCAGGAAAGAGTTAAACAACTATTTCATTGACATTGAATTCAGTATAACTGCTATTTCAAAGGACAACCGGCCATATACTGCTATTGACAAATTCAAAAGAATGGCAGCGGTGAATCCGGCCATACTTACGCTAAAAGATCAGTTAGATCTTGAACTAGAATTGTAGTTTGTTTTGAAGCTTAGCCCCCGGTAGAAACCCTCATTAAGTCTTTAATGTGGATAGTTAGGACAGGTATCGGGCTGTGGTTGACCATTTGGTGGGCATACGAACCGAGCCACAGATTTTTTGTAGTTTTCAACATCTCTGACATCGTAGCAATCAAACCTGCGTCGATTTGTTTGGCATAAGCAAGTACTTCATCCACCAGGTCTTTCACTTCAACAGTTTCAATGACAAATTTTATTTTGTTTTCATGAAGGTACTTAGCGGCCTGTTCGGCGTATTCATCGACCTGACGGCGCTCTGCCTGAACTTTGGAGGTATATAGCAAGAGGATATGAACTTCAGCCTGGAACAATTTTGCAATTAATGATGTGAAAGGGACTTTTTGTCTCGTTTCAATGGTTGCATCGATGGGCATAACAATGCGTTTAAGTTCTTTGCCAATGTTAATACCACCACGAATGGTGATGATAGGGCAAGGCGCTTCAGAAACCAATTTTTGCGCATTACTTCCAATCCAGAACTCCTCAAATCCAGAGATTCCGTGAGTACCTACCACGATTAAAAAGGCAGCGCTATCATATGCTTCCTGAATGATTTCTTTGTTTATTTTACCAGTCCTGATTTTATACTCAAGTTTACTCGCAGGTAAATCAGGTTGATACTTGGCAATGAGTTTTTTGAATTCAGTTTCAACTGCTGTAATAGGATCTCCAGCAGATTCAATAAAGGCTACCTGGTTTTCCTCAGGTTTTTTTACCCAAACCATTACAATGTCAAGTTCAGAATGCTTTGCGATGGACAAAGCATGCAACAAAGCATTAATGGAACAATCTGAAAAATCGATAGGGACGATAATTGGTCTCATAGAAAAATCTTTAAATCTGGTTCAAATATAAAAATTTAATTGATCTTGGGATAACTAATTTTATCTCTTACAATGTAAGCATTGGGATAAATAAGGTTGATTTTATGTAATAGGCCGTCTGCTTCAACTTTTCGGCGGAAATCGCCAACCCTGATTTTAAAGAAAGGCTCTGAAAATGACAAATATGAAGGGATGTCTGTATATTTATCCTGGAAATCTTTCTTGGTTTCCATGGCTCGTTTTTTCGACTCGGCCCCCGAATCAAAAAATATCTGGATCCT
The DNA here is from genome assembly GCA_037132075.1 of Bacteroidota bacterium. Lineage (GTDB taxonomy): Bacteria > Bacteroidota > Bacteroidia > Bacteroidales > CAIXZF01 > JBAXPV01. The sequence goes on along the minus strand of JBAXPV010000071.1, from coordinate 3,426 downwards.
GTAACCATCAATAACGCCTTCCTGGCGCTTATTGAGGGCAATGTGCTTTTCAATCAATTCATTTACTCTATTATCCTGAAAAATAGTAAGCTTGCCCGGCTGTGAAAAGCCTAAAAAGGGTATAAGTCCAAGAAGTATCAATAAAAAGGATGAAACAACGGAAGGCAATTTTGTGCACATAGATATTATAAGATTAGATAATACTAATTCCCGGTATGAATTTTCATGATCTCTTCAGCCTGAACAGTTAACACAGGGATGGGCGAGTTGTTCACCATCTGTTGGGCATAAGGTCCAAGAAGGATATTTGAAGCAGAAGTCTCCTGTTCGGTCATGATTGAGATCAGGTCAGCATCAACTTTTTCAGCATATTTTATCACTTCTGTTGTCAGGTTATTTACTTTCAAGGTTTCGACCTGGAATTTAACGCCAGATTGATGAATAAATTTTGCGGCCTGTTCTGCATATTGATCAACTTTGCTCATGATCGTTTTGATAGAAGAGGTATACACTGCCAAGATATGGATCTCACTGTCATAAAAACGGGCGAGGTTGGCAACCTGAGGAACTTTCTGGCGTGTCTCAAGTGTACTATCGATTGGAAGGATGATCGTTTTGATTTCTTTTTTGAAATTATAATTCAACCGAACAGTAATTACCGGGCATGGAGAATAACTTACAATTCGATAAGCATTACTTCCGATCCAGTATTTCTCATAACCTGAGATTCCATGAGATCCTGCAACCACCAGGCCGGCATCCTCATATTTTGCCTGGTTGGCAATTTCCTGGAATATCTTCCCTTTGCGAAGCTTGTAACTAAGTTTGCCATTGAGAAGCTTGGGTTGATATATTTCAATTAATTCATCGAACTGCTCTTTAATTTCATGTCGTTGTTCCCGCTGCATGGCAGAAATATCAGAATCGACGTTTGAAGTAGTATCTACCCATGTCATAATAATATCAGATTCCACTTTATTGGCAAGGTTTATAGCATATTCCAGTGCATGGAGTGAGCTCTTTGAGAAGTCAATAGCTGAGATAATTGTGTTCATGGCGCTTAGTTTTTGAGTTTAATTAGTTTTTTTGTAGATCGCATGCTAATATATGAATAATATTGACCGCATGCAAATCCTGACTTACATTTTTCGGGGCATCCTTAATTCTATCATGATTCCGGACTTTTTTAATAAGACATCAAAAAGATGCTTTCAGTTGCTTAAAAATGTGGATATTTGAAGGCAGCAAATAAACTATGGCAAACCCGAATCTTGATCCCGGAACACAAAAACTTTCGCCTGCTGAAAGGGAAGTTGAAAAAGCCCTGAGGCCCCCTGATTTTGGGAGTTTCATGGGACAGGAGGCAGTACTTGAAAACCTGAAAATCTTTGTCCAGGCAGCCAAGCTCCGTGAAGAAGCCCTCGATCATGTGCTATTGCATGGCCCACCTGGCTTGGGCAAGACGACCTTGTCCTATATTATTGCTTCTGAATTGGGGGTTAATATCACAACTACCTCTGGACCCGTAATTGACAAACCGGGAGAACTGGCTGGCTTGCTTACAGGACTTGGTCCTAACGATGTTTTATTTATTGATGAGATCCATCGCTTATCCCCGGTTGTCGAAGAATATCTTTATTCGGCCATGGAAGATTACCGTATCGACATCATGATAGAAACAGGTCCGAATGCCCGTTCTGTCCAGATCAAGCTGAATCCCTTTACCCTCATCGGAGCCACAACACGATCAGGATTACTGACAGCACCCCTGCGTTCAAGATTTGGCATTAATTCGCGTTTAAATTACTATACCGCTGACATTCTGGAACATATCATCAAGCGTTCTTCTTCAATTTTACATGTAAAAATTGAACATGACGCTGCGGGGGAAATCGCCCGTCGTAGCAGAGGTACACCACGAATTGCGAATCTGTTGTTACGCAGGGTTCGTGACTTTGCCCAAATCAAAGGAACAGGGGTAATCGACATGAAGATTGCCAAATATGCGCTGAATGCATTGAATGTCGACATCAACGGGCTTGATGAAATGGATAATAAAATCCTGGCTACAATCATTGACAAATTCAAAGGAGGCCCGGTAGGTATCGGAACAATCTCGACTGCTGTTGGTGAAGACGCCGGCACGATTGAAGAGGTCTATGAGCCTTTTCTCATCCAGGAAGGTTATTTAATGCGAACACCCCGTGGTCGCGAAGTCACGGAACTTGCTTACCGACACCTTGGAAAATACAAGCCAAATTCACAGCCTAACCTCTTCGAAGAATAAAAGCCGTGGCGAAGCCTGATCCATCAGAACTTACCACCTTTATAAAAAACAAAGCCAGGGAAATTGGGTTTACTCACTGTGGCATCTCCAAAGCAGTGTTCCTTGAAGAAGAAGCGCCCCGACTCGAACATTGGCTTAAGTCAGGGAAACATGGGAAGATGTCGTATATGGAACGTAATTTCGACAAGCGGCTCGACCCGAGATTGCTGGTAGATGGTGCAAAATCGGTGATAAGCCTGATGATCAATTATGCCCACCCTTCATCCTTTATTCCCCGGGAAAATTATCGCGTGGCACGTTTTGCCTTGGGAGTTGATTATCATACGGTTATAAAAGAAAAACTGGAGATCCTTCGCCAAGAAATTGAGCAAATCCATGGTCCAATAAACTATCGTGTTTTCACCGATTCGGCTCCCGTGCTGGAGCGGGCCTGGGCACAGCGCTCAGGACTGGGATGGATCGGAAAGAATGCAAATCTTATCAATTCGCAACTGGGTTCCTGGTTCTTACTTGGAGAAATCATCAGTGACCTGGACCTGACTTATGACATTCCCTACGAGATACCCAACTGCGGTACATGTACCCGTTGCATTGACCTTTGCCCAAGCAAAGCCATTGTAGCACCGATGGTAGTGGATGCCACGAGATGCTTATCTTACCTAAGCACCGAATTCAAAGGAGCTTTACCAGCGGATCTTCGGGAAGCAGCTGCCCCATGGATCTTTGGTTGTGACATCTGCCAGGAAGTTTGTCCCTGGAACAAATTTAGTAAAAGCCCTTTGGATAACTGGCTGAATCCAAATCCAATCCTGGCAATGATGAGCGCTGAAGAATGGGAAAACATCAGCCTTGAAGCTTATGATAGCTTGTTTCGGAATACAGGGATTGAGCGGATTGGGTATGAGCGATTGAGGCGAAATATTGTTTTTTTGAGATGATTGCCCCTCCCATCCCTCCCCGAATGGGTAATGGTGCTAACATAATAAATATATTATCTTTGTGGTAACTTAAACTCAAAGATAATGAAACAGAATAGATCATTAGCAATCAGCAGTAAAATACAGGAATGTAAAATGGCTAATATAATTGGCATCAGAGAAATTAAAACGGTTATGGACATTAATGTACTCAGGTCTAAA
>JBAXPV010000070.1:0-10151 GCA_037132075.1 Bacteroidota bacterium | reverse complement strand
GTATTAGGCCTGCCGCTAGCGTTCATCCTGAGCCAGGATCAAACTCTCCATTGTATAGAAAAATTTAATCATGTCAAAATTTACTGTCTTCCGGAATTTTCTTCCGGGGATATTTGCTTGCTAGGCTTGCTTCAATATTTTCAAAGAACTTGTTCCCTTTTTCACTTATCTCTCTCTCTTTATCCAAACGGGGCTGCAAAAGTAGTTAAAGATTTTTAATCTCCAAACATTTTTGAAAAAAAACTAATTTTTTTTTCGACTTTCTTTTTATGAGCCCCCTGTGTGAAAGAACGTTTTCGTTAATGGGACTGCAAAGATAGACATTGTTTTTAATATACAATACACCCCCTGCAAAAATAATTAACAATTTCTTGATGCACTTTCTGTCACTGCATTGGTAATCACCTTTAAAGCCTGTTAATAAGCCTGTGTTTTTTATAGAAAAATATCATTTATTAGGGCATTATTCCTACTTTTACTGCGACTTAATCCGTAAAAACTATGAAATATACCCTGCATTTGATCCTTATTTTGAGCGTCTTTTTCTTATTATATATGGTACCTTCTGTTTCTGCCCAAATCATAAAACATGAACAAATCTCTCAAAAGCCTCCTTTTATGGACCGTTTGTTTTTTGGAGGTAACCTCGGATTGAGTTTTGGTACTGTCACTTTGATTGATATTTCCCCATTGGTTGGTTATAAAATAAGTCCTCAGTTCGTTGCAGGCTTAGGTCTTACCTATCAATATTATCAAGATAACACTTATACGCCAGCTTATAAAACTGATGTTTATGGTGGCCGTGTCTTCGCAAGGTATTATACGAAGATCCAGATTTTCCTTCATACTGAATACGAAATACTCAACTACCTTCAGTATACTAATTTTGGATCACAAAGGGTAAACGAAAATAACTTCTACGTCGGTGGTGGTTATAGCCAGAACGTCGGGGGAAGGGTAGGTGCTGAGTTTTTAATCCTCTACAACCTGAACCAACTACCCAATTCTATGTATCCAAACCCCATTTACCGAATTGGTATTGGTGTCGGAATCTAAAATAGCCCATGTATTTCCGATTGTATTAACGGATATTTAGGAGAACTTGAAGTAAAAGATCCCAAAAGCGACCAACAGTGGCAATTTCCAGTCTTTCATCTGGAGAATGAGGTCCTCGTATGGTAGGTCCGAAAGAAATCATATCAATACCTGGGTATTTCTCCCCGATAACACCACATTCTAAACCGGCGTGAATGGCTCGAACAGCAGGTTCGTAACCCAGTACCTTTATGTGTGCTTGCTTCGTAATCTCCAGGATCTCTGAATTGGGATTTGGTGCCCAACCTGGATAACCATCTCCCTGCTCAGTGATTGCACCAGCTAATTTGAAGGTGCTGGATACCATATTTGCGATGTCTTGCTTGGCTGATTCAGTGCTCGATCTCTGAGATGTTGTTATATATATATGGTCTTTCTCCGTTCTGACCGCTGCAAGGTTGGTCGAAGTTTCAACAAGTCCCGGAATTACAGGCGACATCGCAATAACCCCATGAGGGCAGGCATATAATGACTGCATTAACCTGTCTCCGCTTTCTTTTGTCAATACCTGAGCAGGCATTGGGGCAGGAGTGATCTTGATGCTGAGATCCGGATCTGTATGCTGTAATTCCTGCCAAATAGCAATTGATGTTCTCTGTGTGATCGTATTACATATTTCCAGGTCAGCAATAGGGATCACAAAAGTGCCACTCGCTTCTCTTGGAATCGCATTCCTGAGATTACCGCCGCTAAAGGTCGCTATTCTCAAATCGATTTGCTGACTGAGGCTCCAGAGAATACGATTCAATATCTTGTTTGAATTTCCAAGCCTTTTGTGAATCTCATCACCGGAATGGCCTCCCTTTAAACCACTGATTTCAATGGAATAGGCAGAATATCCTGCCGGAATTGCTTCCCAGCTAACAGGCAACGTTATGGCAGTGTCAGTCCCACCGGCACATCCGATAAAGATCTCTCCTTCATCTTCAGAATCCAGATTCAATAAGATACGACCTTTAATATAGTCAGGCTGCAGGGCAAAAGCACCGCTTAAGCCAGTCTCTTCATCAACAGTGATGAGGATTTCCAGCGGACCATGCGCTGCTGTTTTATCTTCAAGGATTGCCAGTGAAGCAGCAACCCCAATTCCATTATCTGCACCAAGCGTAGTGTTGGTGGCTTTTACCCAATCCCCATCAATTCGCGGACGAATGGGGTCAATGTCAAAGTCATGGACAGTGTCCTGGTTTTTCTCACAGACCATATCCATATGGCTTTGTAAGACGGTGATCCTGTCATTTTCTCTGCCGGGGCTGCCGGGCTTACGGATAAGAACATTGCCGATTTCGTCAACATCGCAGGCTAAACCTTGCTTTTTAGCGAAATCAACCAGGTATTGTCTGATTTTTTCTTCTTTCTTGGAAGGGCGGGGAATCATACAGATTTCACCGAAGTAGTGCCAGAGAGCTTGGGGTAGTATATGTGAGAGTGTATTTTCCATAATGAATGCGTTTAATGGGCTAATTTATGGGTTTTGAGGATAAGATGTAGGTTTTTAAGTGAAATATTTTGCAGGTAAAGACCCTGTCAGGGTGCGAGCACCCTGACAGGGTCAGCTTTGAAAGGTGCTCGCCCCCTGACATTGGATTTTAGTAAATGTTAATGCTGTGAAATTTCTATATTTGTTAGCTTAGCTTGATGATCAGTTCTTCTTTCCCAAACTTCCAATACTACCAGTACAATTGCTCATTTTTGGTTGGGTATATTGTGAGGGTGATAATTTGATAATAATGAGATACTATACTATTCTTTTCCTTATTTCTATTTGTAGTTTTCTGAGATCAAATGCGCAAAGTCTTGCGGAAAGCAGGACTAAAAGTTATTATACATATATCTATAAATTGTCAGATGATGATATTCCTGCAATTACGGCCTATAAATTTGATTTTAATAGCCTCCTGACCAAACAGGCTGTTGATTCATTCTTATAAAGAACCAGATATATTAAAGACCTGCCTGACGGAAATTACCTTTTTATAGCGGCTCGTCTGGATCAATTGGAGTATCAGTTGGTGAATTATGGTAAGATACGAGCAGAGGTATCTGAAAATAAGCGGGACCTGATCATCTTTGTTTACAATAAATCGGATGGAAAAACTGTCAGTGATGCAAGCGTTTTTGTCAATAGAAAACATATCCCTTTCGACAAAGACTTGAATGCTTATGTGATACGGCGTGCAAATCAAAAAGGTCTCGTTTCGGTGAGTCATCACGATAATGTTATATTTTATGAGCTGGACAGGGGCAGTGATAATTCAACGGTTCTCAGACTGCTTCGAAAAATATCCTATACGCCACCGATTGGCTGGATATGTTATCCTTTCAGATTTATTTACAGGGGTATTCGATATTATGGACCTTATGGCTTAGGTTTTCATTTTGGATCATATGGCAGATACAGCAAATACAGAGGTTTCATCGCATTCAGCAAGCCTAAATATTTGCCCGGTGATACTGTGAAATGGAAAGCATATATACTTAACACGCATAATCGGCCAATCAAAAAGGATGTACAAGTAAATATGTTTCCCGAATATCGTGAGTATCAATCCAAACAAATTGCTGTGTTAAAACCGGTTTCAAGAGGAACGTATGTTGGCCAGTTCGCTTTGAAGGATTCTCTCAAAATAAACATGCGATACACGCTGTGTATGACCCATGGTAAAAGGAACAAAAAACTATTGAAAAGTTCATTTTTATTGGAGGATTATCAGCTCGACGAAACCAGCTATACCTTGAAATCATTAAAAGAAACCTGGCATCGGGGAGATTCAATCATTTTAAATGTAAGCGGGAATGATGTCAATGGAATGAATCTGGTTGATAGTAGGGTGGAGTTGGAGGTGACTTCCGGGAATGTAAAGGATATTTACAATACAACAGTGTTCATTCCAAATGTACTATGGAGAACCCAGAAAATGCTTGAACCAGCCGGAGAGACAAGATTTTCCATCCCGCCTGAAGTATTGCCTTTAGCTGATATGAATATGAACGTGAAAGCCATATTTAAAAACAGTAACAATGAAATTCATGAAGAAAAGCTAAACCTGAATTATATCGGTCGTAAAGATTTTATCAAAGTTGGCCTTAATGGAAATGAGGTCCGTGCAACATTTTTTAAAAACGGGATCCCTGAAAAGTCTGAAGGTTCCCTTTGTTGTATGAATGGGAAAGATACTGTGTTTAAACAAGATATCACATATCCGTTCTCTTGTCCATTAAATCAGTTGTATGGCAAATATGTCTTTAGGTCAAATTTAACTTCTGAGTTTCTTGAAATTTCATCTTATCTTCCTGGCCTTCAAATCAGTAGTTTTAGAAACAAGGATACCTTACAGCTGTATGTAAATAACCCCAAAAATCTTGAATTTCATTACATCATTTATAAAGAGAAGAATCAATATGTGACAGAAGGTAATGGCACCAAATTGAATTGGGTACTCCTGAATCCAGGCTCTGATTCCTATTATTTATCGGTCCAGTATTTTTGGGGTGGAATAATTCATGAAAAAACGTGTGAAGTGCACCTTTGGGAAAAGGATTTGAATGTTAAAATGGACCAGCCTGCCTTAGTCTTTCCGGGGCAGAAAGCCAAACTCACGGTACATGTCACCGATTATCTTAACCAACCGGTTCCAGAGGTGAATCTGACTGCAGGCGCGGTTAATGCACAGTTTAAAGAAAAGGGAATCCCTGATGTTCCTTATCTTGGAAAGTTTAAGCATCGGTTCCCATATGTGAACACCTTCCGTATGGATCTCCTGGAAATTAACAACACCAGGCTAATGACGAAGGAGTGGGTGAAGAAAATGAAGCTGGATACTATTCCGTATTACAGCTTCATTTTTCCTGAAAATGGAATGGCCCTTTATTATGATTCAATAGGAATAAGGAAAGCCCAGTTTTCGGCCTATTTGTTTAAAGATGGCAGAAGGTTGCCGATTTACCTGCTTTATCTCGATAACAACCCTGTCTATTACTATGATGCAAATACACCGGAGCCTTATTCGTTTAAAGCAAAACCAGGATATCACACCATTAGGATCAGGGCCTATGACAAAGAGTATTCAATTGATAGTGTCCTTCTGAAAGCCGGTAATAAGCTCGAGATTAGCCTTGACCCGGATCATCTGCCATCTTCTGTGCATGAAGTGAAGAAACATGCCTATCTGAATGATGCCGAAACGCGAACCGTTTATCGAAAGTTTGTTGAAATCGATAATAATTTCAGAGACAAAGTAGCTTATATGTGGCAAAAAGACAGGATAATCCAATTTCCAAAATATGGACATACATCTTATTATTTGGATTTTTTCGATTACGATACGGTCCACTTTGCGGTTCAAAATGGCTTTGCTACCAAGTTCGTTTATGAGCCTGGATACAAGTATCTGATTAATGATGGGATGATTAAACTCAAAAGCCTGGGTGATAATAGGGGTAAGCATTCATTGTTCAGATATTTCTCCATGCCAAAAAGCTGGGAATTAGCACTGGAAAAGGAGGATATTCAGCTTAAGAAGATTGTTGAACAGGTCAATCCGCGTTTCAACATGAATCCACAGTATACAATACAGGGGAATGGAACCTATGTGTTTGAATACCTTGGGGACAGTTCATTTTCCCAATTTGTTGTCTATAGGGATACTGCTGCGTTTTATCCAAGATTTTACAAAGGATATAACAGAAGAGTCTTTAATCTGCCACCCGGTTATTATAACATACTTTTTCAAACGGATTCGAGAAATTGTTTTTTGAGGGATTCCATTAAAATTCAGGCGGATGGGCGATTATTCGAGCAATTTGATCATCGGAAATTAAAAAGTACGCAGTCTTTAATAGAAGATTCGACGTTTTCGTCACAAGAAAAACTGAGAACGATCAGGCCAGTTGCAAAGAGTGGTTTCTTCTTTCTTACGGATAATAGTACGACCACTGGACAGGGTTCAGGAATGATTAAGGGACGGGTTATAGACCTTGAAACACAGGAACCGATACCTTTTGCTACTGTGATTATTGAACAAAATGGCGAGATGATAGGGGGGGCCACTTCCGATTTTTATGGGAATTATTCAATCAGGCCAATTTCTCCGGGGAAATACGATGTAAAAGCCAATTTTGTCGGGTATAAGACCCAGATGACCAGGAATGTGGTAATTAATGGTGACAAGATCACTTTTCTGGACATTGAAATGGAAGGCAGTGCTCTACTTTTAGAAAGTATTGAAATAAAAGATTACAAGATACCCCTGATTTCCAAAGATAGAACCTCAACAGGCGGAACAGTGACTTCGGAAGGAATTTCAAGAATGCCAAATCGTTCTGCAGATGCCGTTGCTACCACAGTCGGTGGTGTATTCTCATCTGATGATGAGTATGGCAGTGTCAGAGGTCAGCGTAGTGAAGGAACTGTGATGTATATTGATGGGATCAGGGTCAGGGGTTCTTCCTCACCTTCCTTATTTGGGTCAGCCGATTTTTCCTTGTACAAGGATTTATCAAGTTTTTCTTCAAACGCAATCAGATCCAACTTTTCTGATTGTGCTTATTGGGAACCCAATCTGTTTACAGATAAGAATGGTATGGCAACTTTTGAAGTTAAATTCCCTGATAATGTTACTTCGTGGCAATCCTACTCACTTGCAATTAGCGAGCATAAACAAAGCGGTACCGGTTTTGCTGAAACACATTCTATGAAACCATTAATGGCCAACTTAGCCATTCCGCGTTTCCTTATCCGGGGTGATCAATCAAATATTATCGGGAAATCACTGAATTATTCCGGCTTCCCACAGAAAATAAAGACAGAATTCCGACTGGATAATAAAAGCATTAAGACCAGAGATACTGTAATTAACGATGTTTGTATTGATAACACTATCATACAGGCTAATGGAAAGGATAGTCTTAAACTAAGTTATTCACTTTCAAATTCTGAAGGTTTTTTTGATGGCGAGGAACGCAGTATCCCTGTATTTCCGGTTGGTATAGAAGAATCTACCGGGCAATTCCTGGTAATTGACCAGGATACTAGCCTTACGATAAAGATTCCGTCAGGTTCAAAAGAGTTGTATGTATATGCACAGAATAATATGCTCGAAACCATGCTGCAGCAATTGGATTATCTTAAAGAGTATCCATATAGTTGTATGGAACAAACGGCTTCAAAACTAAAAGCCTACCTCATGGAGAAAAAGATTGACACCAGATTAAAAAAGCATTTCAGACATGAAGCGACGGTTTCAAAACTAATCCAGAAGCTGGTAAAAGGACAAAATATAGATGGAAGCTGGGGATGGTGGGAGGAATCTCCGGCCAATATCTGGATGACATCTTATGTTACACGGTCAGTTTTGATGGCTGAAAGCATGGATTACCATACGAACTGTCTGGAAATGGCAGCTTCATTTTTGAAAGATCATTTGGAGGTTAGCAAAGGATCTGAAATACTTGATGCATTGAATACCCTTTCCCAACTTGGAGTGGAGCTACCTTATGAAGGATATTTAAAGAAAGTTGGCCAGGACAGCTTGTCTACCTATCAAAAACTACTTGTTGTCAGGATTAAACAGCGGGTTAACATACCATATAATATAGAGGATATTTTAAATCGTAAAAAATCAAGCTTGTTAGGAGGTATTTTCTGGGGTGAAAATACAGATTTGTGGTTTGACAATACTACAAATAGTACCTTGCTTGCTTACCAGATTCTTGAAACCAAAGACAGTATTCATCCCTTGCTTCAAGGGATAACACATTATTTACTGGATTTAAAGAAAACCAATAAGTGGCGGAACACAATTGAAACAGCAAATGTTTTAGAAACGATCCTGCCCTGGCAGTTAAAACAATCCAACAATACCTTATTGCCGCTTGCCATGACATTTTCGGGTGCTATTGACACAACGGCAACGAAGTTTCCTGTTGTTATTCGTCAGCACAGCCCTTCGGATCGAATTTTTATAAGAAAAACCGGGACCGGGCCGGTATTTCTTACTGTCTATGAAAAATCCTGGAACTCAAGTCCAAATGTAGTTGATAGTGTATTTCGCATAAATACATGGTTTGAAACTGATGGGACCCGGCCAGATTCCTTAAGGGCCGGGGTAAGTACTGAGATTGTGGTTCAGGTTGATGTTAAAAAACAAGCTGAATATTGTATGTTGGAAATACCCATACCTGCAGGTTGTTCCTATGGTGATAACAGCAAATCAGTACAGTTTGGTGAAGTACACAGAGAATATTTCAAAAACAAGACATCCATTTTTTGCGAACATCTTTCGATAGGAAAACATTTATTCAGAATCAAACTTCAACCCAGGTATACCGGTGTTTATACATTAAACCCAGCCAAAATTGAGTTGATGTATTTCCCGACTTTTTATGGTCGTAATGCTTTAAGAAAAAGCAGGATCTACTAATTTCAAAACAATGAAAATTTCAATTTCGGTGTCAGTTCATTAACAGTTCGATAGCTTTTCTATTGTTTGGGCTAAGAGCCAGTCAGGGTGCTCGCACCCTGACTGGCTCAGCTTTGAAGTAATTGTGATGAGTTTTGTCTTTTATAAGTTGTTTTCGACCCTGACAGGGTCCACTATGAAGTTTTTGTAATGAGTTTTGTTTTTCTAGATGTTTTCAACGCTGGGTGCTAGACTCCAGACATTGACCTTGCTTTATACTCTTTAACAAGAATAATTGAAAAAAGTCAGAAAATTATTTCCACTCAGGGGCTTGTTTTACGTCTATAATAGTTGTCCATGCTTCTCTATACTGAAATTTAGCTGATTTGTGAAGCAAAGATGCTTATTTTCAGTTATTTGTACTTACCATGGCAGAAGTATACTCAACTTTAAGTTTGCGAAATTTTTGCAAACTTGAATTCCGAAGTATAAACCGTAGTGAAAATATTGTTCTAAAGAAAAAGTACGATGCAACCCATTACCAACCTTTTACCAGGAAAATATTACCATATCTACAATTGCGGAGTCCAAAGGACTGACCTTTTCAGGTTTAATCATCACTACCTACATTTTCTACGATTGTACGAAAGACATATTGACCCAATTGCCGACACATTTGCTTTCTATTTGATGAAAAATCATTTTCATTTTCTGGTTAGGATAAGAAATGAGGATGATAATTATTATATGTCAGACAATTCTATGGAAAACATAATCAATGCCCCCAGAGTCGGGTGTAAGGTTTCTCAATCGTTCTCAAACCTTTTTAATGCTTATGCCCAGCATTACAATTATTCTGTTAAAAGATCTGGTGTTTTGTTTCACAGACCATTTAAAAGAATTGAGATTGATTCACCTGAATATTTCAGGCAATTGGTATATTATATCCATTATAATCCGGTCAAACATGGTTTTACAGACAGTATGAGCGATTATCCCTGGTCAAGTTACCAATCTGTCCTGTCTATTAGGCCCACAAGGTTAAATAGAAATGAATTAATTGGTTGGTTTACTGATAAATGGGAATTCATCAATTACCACAATCAAACTCAAAACATGAATGCAATTCAGATGTTTTGGCTTGAATAGATATGAAATTGTCTTAAAGAATGTGGCCCTGACAGGGTGCTTGCACCCTGTCAGGGCCACATTTTCTAACAGTTAGACAACAATTCTATTGTCTGGACTGGATTTTCAGAGTTAAAAACTGTATTTCCTGCAACTACCACGTCACAGCCTGCTTCTTTTAATAAAGCGGCATTCTGAATGTCGACCCCGCCATCGACTTCTATGAGTGTTTTTAAGCCCTGATGGGCTATCATTGCCTTTAGTTCTTTGATTTTTTTATAAGTCCCGGGAATGAATTTCTGCCCTCCGAATCCCGGATTGACTGACATGATTAACACAAGATCTGTTTCACACAAGATGTCTGCCAATAACGCAACTGGGGTGTGGGGATTGACAGTCCTGTTAATTTGTTAACAATTCTTGACAAAGGGGTTGGCATTGGCGTATATTTATCAAAATATTTTAATTTTATTTAGTTACTGTTCAGCTGTAGGCAGCTGAAAATCTACAGGGCTACCTTCGAGTGCA
>JBAXPV010000069.1:0-10179 GCA_037132075.1 Bacteroidota bacterium | reverse complement strand
TTCCTGCTGTCAATGGTTTAAGTCTGTTTGACACAAACTGAACAAACCGGAGGCTCGCCAATTGACAGCGAATGGAAGGAATGAAAGTTTCTTTACATCAGAAAAATGTTTGAGCTGCTCTAAAAAACCAAATGGAATTCAAAAGGTGACTTTTTCGCAAAACAACACTCAAGCCGAAATGGCCATAAAAAAAGCCCTGCCAGGACAGAGCTTTTCGCTGAATCAATTGAATTTACGGAATCTTTATCCTGCGGTGTATTCTCCATAGAGCGCCGATGTAGATGTCTTTCTGAACCAGGTCGTAACTTACTGAGTACATGATCCCCTTGTTGTTGAGGATTCCAATGGTTGGCATGATCCCAAACTCATGTTGATTACGCCCCAGTCCGACTCCAATAAGAAAGCTGTACCTGTTTTGTTTTCCCGGGGGCAAAGGCGCTGTGACAAACATGGCCCGTCTGTTCTGAAAAATAAGGCCTCTGGATTGCAAAGCATTCTGGTTGACAGTGTCAATCACAACTACCAGGGCCGACGAATCGTTCTTTATGGTGTCTTTATAGACTTTGGATAAATAGTGATCAGCCAGAATTGCAGCGGTGTCAACCTTGTAATAGCGCCAATAAGGTTTTCCTGTATCCAGGAAAACGATAACTGGAGATGGTTTTGGCAGATCCACCGCATAAGGAACACGATCACCCGGAATGGTATCTGTTACGACATTCCCACAATCTGTCGGCACTTTGACATAGCGATAATACCCTATTGTAAGCACTAAGGCTAATGCCAATATCACCACTATAAGCCAGGGCATTATCTTCTGAGAAAAGGTCGACATGATCAGTCCTTTTTAAAGAAGTACTTGTAGAGAGAGTAGAACAGGTTTATCTGGTGAACTCCGCCACCGCTCTTGAAATTGGGTATAAAGAAAGCCAAAAGGTCAAAGATCCACAGGTACCACTTCGAGGAAGAGACCGTGGGGAACATCATCAGCATTAAGGTAATCAGGCCGGTTAAGTAGGCTACAAGTCTTTCGGCACCGATTCCAAAGATTCCTCCGGGATTTGATGCCGGCAATTTTGTGGGATCAATCCAGGGGGAAGGCGCCGGCTTGGTCGTGTCATAAACACAGACAGAATCAGGGTTTGATTCTGCGACCTTCGTTACCACCGATGTTTGTGGCGGCCCTTTGGCATAGGAGGTGAAAATTGGGGGAGTGATCGTCGCCAGAAGGAAACTCACCAGGATTGCGAAAAGAAAGGATTTTAATTTCATGTTGAATTATTGAAAGGTTAGAGATTTGGTTTTACTGAAGACTTACCATCTTTAGGGAGGCTTATGGTTGATCAGGTGTTCATCATGAAGACTTCCGAACTTTCTGTTGATTTCTTCAATTTGTTTACTCAGACTCTGCAACAACTTTGACTGTTGGCGAACTTCTGATTTGAGGGTAGCCAGGTCAACATGGATAAGCAGCATCTTTTCAAAAGCGCCTGTATTATTGCACTCCCCAATACACTTGGAATCCGGCTTTTTACTGTCCAGGTGCTTTTGCAAAAAGTAACCGATGATCAGGCCCATGGCCACAAGTGCGGTTTTGATCAGCCAATCTTCTAAGGGGGTAATTGTGATCATAGAAATCCATTATTTGTGATGGTGAATGAAAGCGACCAGCCATGACAGCCAAAGAAATTGTATTCCGGGTCAGTGTGCATTGCATTGAGGTTAATGTCGTGGGTGATATGAGGCTGTACATTATGACTTCCCTTATCAGAAGCCATCAAGGTTTTGACTGATGCCATCAGGGACTGCGTATTGCCCATCACCGAGAGGAAGGATGAGGCTGTCTGCTCAGATGCCTCTACCTTTTGAATGATATAGAGAAGGCAGGTTGACACTTCTGTAAAGCTGTCGGGGGTAGGAGCAATGGAATCTGCAGATGGAACAATAAGCAGCATTGCAGGAAACTTCTCATTGGGCAGGTTCCGGATGGCCAGGGCAAAGTCCGCCTCTGCAGAGATCAGCAAAAGGGATTTGATACCAGGGATTCTTAAAACGATGGAGTCGAAATAGCTGTCGTATTGCAGAATGCTGATCATGGCGCAGTGGTATGGTTGGATAATTGCTTTTGTTGGTTCACCAGCTGGTACATTCTTACCATAATGTCATACAGGTTGGTATCAGCAACTTCCTTGACTGATCCGAATACCTGGGATTCCGCGATGGAAAAAAGCAGTCCCAGAAGACCGGTGCCGTCGCCTTTGGAGCCGACAGAATCTGCATATAGGTTCTTGAATCTGATGACATCACTTCCCAGGGGAATTTCCCCTTCATGCAGAAACTGTTCGCATCCACTGAAAAAAAGGAAGATGCAGTACTTTATCAGCAGCGACTTTGACCGGACAACAGGGAGCCACTGTTCGACAGTGTTCGGGTTGTACTTCTCCCGGCGCTGACCGTCGAAGAAAGGGGATTGCAAGGCTTCCTGGTAGTCTTTACGTTCTGGACGGTAGAGAGTGGCAATTAATTTATTGAGTGTTTCTTCCTCCCTGGTCTCGACATATTCCAAAAACAGGTTGTGCGCATCAATGAATTCAATGAAGCTTAGGTCTGTCAGGGCATCCGAGGGACCATAAAGAACCACTTCGGAGGTTCTGATGACAGGAATCATGTTTTTGATGAAATGAACATTGACGACTCTTTTCTCAATGCCGTCAACAACTGCCAGGGAAGTGAATGAATCCATCAATTCCGAAAGCCGGTACACCTGGGCCAGGGTGTTTTCCCGTTGGTCCGGAGGGATCTTTTTGATTGGCTCCCGGAACTTGATAAAAACATTGACCAGGCCGATTCTGAAATGATCATAAGTGATTTCTCCGGCAGTGTAGCGAACGTAATAGGAAATGAAGTCGAGGAACTGTTCTTTGGACAATTCAGAGATATTGGACGGAATGTCAGTAACATAGTTAAGGGCAGGGATTTCAATGTGGTGCATAACTATACTCTAAAGTGTTTATTCGAAGAATTATTCCGGTCAGTGAGGTTTTGGGCGACAAACTGAACTCCATCGGCCAGGGCTTTGAGTGCCGAAATTTGTTCTTGCAGGCTGATCAGTGCCTTGGAAGCTTCCATTTCCAAAGAAGTGATCAGGGAAGCCTTGGCATCTTTGCCGGCAGTTTTTGTTGATTTGATGGTAAAATAGCCGGGATTGAAGTTTTCGACAACGGCGTTGGGCAGTACTTCAATGCCCAGGCGTTTGAGTGCTGTCACCATAGTATAAAGCGCCAGTGGTATTTTAACAAGTTGAATGATCCTGGCATCATCAGCTGTGGTGGTGCCATCTGCTATTGCAACCTTGAGTGATTGGAACTTTTCGCTTCCCAGAACGGCAAGCATGACAGTATTTTCAACTTCGCGGATAAAGGGAACAACAGCAAGGAAAAACCGTCTGGACTCGTCAATAGGATAGACTTGCTGAAATTCCCTTGCTGAATTCAGAAAAAGCTGTTTTGTTGCCTGGTAGGCCGGTTCCGATGTCCAGTTATCCGCTAAGAACGTTTGGTCTTTATTGATTTCAATGAAGTCCAGCATACGATCAGTCAGCCGGTGCGCTTTGTAGAGCATGGCCTGGTCGTCACGTTCCACCTGCCACTGGAAGGCGGGTTTCTCATTTTCGCTGACAAAGATTTGCCTTCCCTTATCAGAATGTGTAACATCAGAGTGTGCAGCATAAGCACGAAAGGCATAGAAGGCAATAGGCTGACGAACAAATTCGACAAGCTTATCAAGGAAGAGAAGGTCTGCATCATCCTGAGCATCCACTTGATATTCCTCGGAGAGGTAGTGCGCTTCAACAGCCTCATAGAGCTTATTGCCCAGGAGCAATCTCATGTCATCTTCGGCGAGCATCAGATCGGTTTTGAGGTTGTCAAAACTGTTCGATGCGTAAATGAAGCCCAGGATGGATTTCAGTTCTGCGATACCATTTTCTGCTTTGTTAAACAACATTTTTCACTCTGTTTTGAGGGGTGGTTTGATCTTCTGTTTTGACCACATCATGGAAAAATCCCAGTTTCAGATTTTGTCCGGGGAAATTGATCGCGATTGCCTGGTTAAAGGGTTTGCAGATTATCTTTTCAGGAATGGCAATCTCGGTGGATAGGTAGAGTTTCAGTGCGTAGAGTTGTTCGGAGCCACTGGCCAGTTTTCCATCCACGATGATGTTACTCAGGCTTGGGTGCAAACCCATACCGGAGGTGATGGCTGAATCTGCCTGTTTGGCGATGATCACCTGGGATTCGACAAACTCTTTCACCTTCTGGTCAATGGCTTCAATATCCCATTCATCTGGGTTTCCTAACTCATTGACTGCCTTCTCACTGGTAAAAAACTTCCCAACGTTGGTTTCGCCTGAGAGAACTTCTGCCAGCTTGCCAAAAATCTGGTCTTTCAGATCTTCGAGCATGGCTTCTTTGTAGTTCTCATTGTTATCGGCACATTGGCGGATAAGCTCTTCGCGTTTTGCCATCCAGTAAGACTGGGGTGATTTAATGTGCCACTTGACGTTGAGGGAATTTTTGGAAAGTGATTCAAGTATTCTCGGAATTGATGAACCTCTGTTTATCCAGTCGATGGTCCCAAAGTGGGCAGGTAATCCATATCGATCTCTCGAGAAGGAGTACATATTATAAAAACCTATCGATATAGCATTTTTCGACGTTGCCGGAGAAAAAACAGGATAGGGTTTAAAGGTGGCCACCCTTGGAATCTGCCAGTCACCCACGATGATACGTTTTGTTGGTTCATCGAACTTTGTCCATTCCAGGCGGCATTTGTGATAGCCGACATGTTTGACGGAAGCAATTCTGAGTTTTCCGGTCAGTCTGCCGGAGAGCTCAGGGGTTAGCTTGGCGAAGTGTCCTTCCATGTGGTAATAGTCCACGATTGCTTTTGCCAGTTGTTCCTCGTAATCGAAGGACTCGAGCCAGGCTGTAATCTCTGTATTGTCAACGTACTTCCTGACCTTTTCTCCGTTTAAATACTCTTCAGTGTAAAGAGCAGGACCCTGGCCCCACAGCAGTCCTCTTTGACGTTTGAACACGCCTTCCGCGAGGTTATTGGATTCAAAAACATCGCGCATTTCCATGGGGAGGTTGTTAGAATCTCCACAGGGAACAATGTCATAGGTTCCGATTCTGCGGGGCAGGGTTTCCGACATCATCCGGGAACTCACCGGCAGGACTCCAATATCTGCCATCTTAACTGAGCCAGCTATCTCGAAGGAGTAGGAAGCGTTTGAAAATGTCGCAACGCCAACATTCCCTCTGCGCAGAACGATTGGTTTTACCTTCTTTTTAATCATAGGTAGTAATTCTTTGACCGTTAAAAAACATGAGCAAGGCTTGCCAGCAATTCAAGGGCTGCCCTTCGTCTATGTCGTAGTAGAATAGCTTGTGATCAGCATTGGCCACCTTTTCCTTAGTGGCTTGAGGGCGAAGTCTGCACGTTTTGACATACTTCTTTCCATGACACGCTCCGGAGTCGCGGTTGTATGTTGCATGGATTAAAGAAAAGCTTCCTCCCTGGGCAGTGATCTTTCGCATCTGAGCAATGGCATCGAATATTTTGATAGTTTCCACGCCACAATGATACTTTCGGTGGGAGGGATAGGAAAGGACAAAAAAAAACCGGCTTTCGCCGGTCTTCTTAGGAAGGTTGATGGTCTTTACATCAGACCTTCATCGGCGAAGGAGAAGTAACCTTCATCGGTTGTAAAGATTAGGTGATCGAGAATCGGTAGTTCAAGGACGAGGCCAGCTTGTTTGAGTTTTTTGGTCAGTTCGATGTCGGCATCACTGGGGCGTTTATTTCCTGACGGATGATTGTGGGCAAGGATCAGAGAACAACTCGCTGTTTTTAAGGCAGTTGCAAAGATTATTTTTGGGTCTGCCACGGTGCCAGCCATTCCCCCTTTGGAAACGATCTTGTACCCGAGGACTTTGTTTGCCCGGTTGAGAAGAAGGACCAGGAATGATTCGATGTAATCCACATCGCTTGGCCAGATTCTCGCAAGGAGGTCGTAGGCATCCTGGGAGCTGCTGAGTTTGGGCATGTCTGAGAATTTCACAGTATGAGAGTATGATACGATCACTTCTGCAATGTTTTGGTTAAAGAGGTTAAGCGCTCCGGTTGTCGTTTGGTTTTTCATGGTCGTACTAGTTTGCAAGGGTTAATTTCTGGTCATCTGCAATTTTCTGAGCTTCCATCCGGACTCTTTCTTCGGGTCCGAACATTTTGTAGTTGTATTTGCAACTTGTGTCATTGAGGGTTTCACCGACGAATACTCTCCAAAAGTCTTGTCCTTTGGTGGAGCGGAATGGTCCATGAATAAATACCTGGAGTTTGTGACCGTTGAAGAATTTCCGGGTGGCTTTTTTTGCTTTGGTTTCGCTTGTAACGTACATGGCTTTGATTTTTAGGGTTTTTAAATTTTGATTGCCCCGTCTTTACCGCAGCGATAAGTGATGTCAATGGTTTATGTCATCGTTGGCACAACGTGAACAAACCGGAGGCTTGCCAATTGACATCGAATGAAGAAGTGCAGGTAGTTTTGTAATCAATAGTTTGATCACCCAAAAAATGCCGTGTGCGTACGCGCAACCAAAGGAAAGTCGTGAGGGGTCTTGGTCACAGACTGCGGGTTATTCATTGAATACCGTTCCCGGGGAAGCTTTTGGAAGGTCGGCGTAACCAACCATTCAAGTTGTAACAGAGAAATGTTTGACAAGGAAAAGTATTGCTCTTAAAATCAGATGATCAAAACCTTGGAAACACTATCAAAAAAACCTTCCGGAGGGTTTAAATAATCAAAACAGAGGTGAATCGTATCCCCTTTTTGTGAAATTATTGACATTAATGGCAGTTCATATGCATTAAACATCAAGAATCTTGTAATGTCCTTTAAATCATTCCTCACTTTGATACGAATACAAAAAAGAGGGTGCAGGCCGGTTTCCCGGGCTGCACCCTGTGGTGTGATGATTTTTGAAGCTTAAAACAGGGAAAGTTGTTTACAGGCAATTTCCCTAAGAATGAATTCCTCAATGGCTCTTCTGGCTATTGCAGAATCCGGACAACCTTCCTTACCGAGATTTTTTCGAATGGTATCGAAAGTACAAAGCATGGCCTTTTTGAAAGAATCATAAGCGAATTCTTTACTTACCGAGCAAGGGGAACCCATGCCGGAGTTTTTAAGCATATAGGAATAGCCTGTGTACCATTTCCCTTTAATCTCAGCAACTTCAACTTCCAAAAGTGGAATAACCGAGTTCTTTAATGGAACCTTAAGAACAACGGTTGGATTGAGGCATACATGTTGTTTATTCACCTTATAAGTAGTTTGCGTTAATGTTTCCATCTTAAAGTGAGTTAGTAAGTAAGATTACTATGTTGTTCATAGAGAAAGACTTGTAGATAGCCAAAATGAATGAGGATCTTACTTTCTCATCCCTGAGATCATAACCATGGAATTTGATTTCAAATTCGAGCATTTCCTTAAGCTCAACCCTATTGGGAGCTTCCTTCAGAAGTGCATGTTCAATCCTGGCGGCACAGGTGCTGCAGAGAACAAGTTTGTGGCTAAGTTCTCCGGTAGTAATGTCATGAATGTAAAAGGTTGAACGTTCCATGCCACAGGCACAGAACGTTTTGGTGAGTTGTTCGCTATGGTCATAATCACAAAGTCTGTTTACTTCAGCGGCCATAGCTGCTGGGGTATTGTAATAAGTTTCTTCCATGGTTTAGGATATTTGAATTTGTTGAACTGAGGTTTCTGTTTCGGTTTCTTCAGGTGGAGCAACTTGTTGCTCGAGATTAAGAATGTAATTCACTGCCCGGGATGCTTTACTTGCAGCCCAGATGATCCAGTCGGTGTTGTCTGATAGTACTTTCTTCCAATGGTTGATGTAGCTAGCTGATACATCAAGGCTGACAGGGTTTTCTGAAATGACGTTGAGGTAAGCGGCACCCAGTTCGGCTACCAGTTCTTCTTTGGAGTAGGCTTGTGCAGTTTCTTCACTGAAGCCTGCTAGTTCCCGGTTTAAACGGGAAGGGTGGCCACTGGCATGCACTAGCTCATGATACATGGATCGAAAATAATTTTCTATGCCGTTGAACTGCCCTGGGTTTGGCATTCTTACGGTGTCGATGGCAGGACAGTAGGAAGGTCTGGCATGTTGTGAATGTTCAATAACAGGGCGGTTGGGCATGTTTTCAATGATTTCTTCTGCAGACCGGTTACGGGTAACTTCTGAGTTGCAGCCCTGGGAGAGTTTGTTGACCTTGGCCTGACCTTTTTCGGTCCAGGTACACTGATCACTATTGAAGATGTAGTAGTAGCGCAGGTACCAGATCTTGTTTTCGTTGCCGGCATCGTCTGTTTCACGCAGGGTTTTGGTAAAGATTACAAAAGTGCCTTTCTCACCTTTGTTGACCTGGCCACCAGCTTCTCTGATTTGTTTGAAGCTTCCCCAGACAGGAGATTGGAACTCGGAGAATCCCAAAAGCATTTGATTAACGCCTTGATAAAGGTGTCCTGCCAGGGATACAGGATGAGGGGTTTTCCACATCTTCTGCCAAGAGTCGGTTGACATGTTGTTGATGATGGAATCGGTGATCTTCTGATAGATTTCATTGTTTTTCATTGAATGAAGTTTTGCGATGCACTTACATTTATGGCATCAGGTGAAACTGAAAGAAATTTTAACAGTCTCATACCGGTTGACCTGATTTGTGTCAATGTTCTGCCGGTCAGTTTCGACTTCGAAATGACGGCACCCAAAGGGCGCAGATTCCATCAGGAGCGCGGTTCTTGACGCAATTCAGAGTCAGTTTCTGACGAGTCAAGCAGGTACCTTTGTGAAAATTTATGAGTACGTGATCGGGCGTTTTCTTATTTGAAAATTGGCGCTATCTGAATGATTTTTCTGATCTTTAACCCGTTTTGCAGACAAAAAAACAGCATGATGAAAAAGGGTAGTGCTATTGTGACGATAATTGATTTACAGAATAATCAGAATCGCATTCCTGCATGTTTTAGGCTATGATAAGTATTTTGCTTAATGGCATAATATTTGGTGAAATATTCGTTATTAATACCTGTCTTTCAGTGCGAAACCCTCTAAAATTACAACGATGAAAACAAAACTGATCCTTCTTTGTATTGCTATTTCTTGTATCTCATTAAACGTTTTCGGGCAAAAGAAAACTTATTTTGGTGTTGAAGGTGCTTTAAACTGGGATGTTTGGGATGCTACAAGCGAGGGCTCTGCATTTCAGACAACTCCTGCAATATCTGGTAATTGGGGTTTTACTGTAGGTCAGGAGTTGAATAATTATTTGAGGATTGAAACAGGGATAATTAGAAAATACTATCAAGAGAGCTATACTTTTAATGCTAATCCTATTGAGGTGACATCTTTATCAACATCGCTCAATAGTTGGAATATTCCACTGAGGTTAAAGATGAACACTAATATATATAAGCAGAAAATTTATTTGACGACAACGATTGGATATCAATATTGTATAAATTCAGATTACGGCTTTTATGACCCAACCCCCGGCGAAGAAGGTCATTTTGGTGGCGGAAGCTTTGATAGTATTTCTTGGAATGAAGTTGAGAATACAAATCTGCGACATACCTTTTCTTTAATAGAAGCCGGGATAGGATTAGAATTCATTGTTTTGAAAAAAGCCCATGTAGATTTATCATTCAGCTATTTAGCCGGATTAAATAAAATAGCAGAAAGCACTATAAATTATCAAGTTAACAATGAGCCCTATAAGAATGCTAAAATGATCAACAATGGTAATTTTTATAGCTTCGGAATTGGAATAAGTTATCCCATTAGCGATTTGTGGCAAAAAGAGATATGATCTCTATACAGCTTATAACAGGGTAATCCGCAACTGTTAATCGATTTCTTTTCTTAAAAAAAGTACGAATAAAAAAAGAGAGCAGCCCAGTTTCCAGGGCTGCTCTCTCTGTATTGGTTGACTATCAGTCTTCACTGGGAAACATCACAGTAAGCACCGGTGCTGCTGTGTCACCTGGTCCAATGTGACAAATGAACTTGTGTAAGATGTCACGACGTTTTTTGGTATTGTGAATGAACACTTCAA
>JBAXPV010000068.1:0-10651 GCA_037132075.1 Bacteroidota bacterium | reverse complement strand
CTGGCCCAGGACGCTAGGTTTTCATCCTAGAAATCAGGGGTTCGAATCCCCTACGCCCTACACACTGAATAACAAAGGATTATGGCAAATCATAAATCGTCATTGAAAAGAATCAGGCAAACTGAGAAACGCAGAACCCTGAATCGTTATCATTCAAAAACCATGCGGAACGCTATTAAGAAATTCCGTGGCTTAAAAGACAAGACAGAAGCTGTTACCAAGCTCCCTACCTTAGTCTCTCTTATTGATAAGTTAGCTAAGAAAAGGATTATTCACAAGAATAAAGCAGCCAACCTCAAGTCATCATTGACGATCCAGGTTAACACTTTATAGTCTTTTCTGAAGGAATTGTGCAACCGCCTCCATCCCGGGGCGGTTTTTTTTGTGATTTTCTTTCCACTGAATGGGCTGTTTCCCGTATATATCAGTATGGAAAAATACACAACCAACAACAGCATCAAAAGTTGGGCAGAAGATGACCGTCCTCGCGAAAAACTACTCAACAAAGGAAGACACGCCCTTAGCGACGCTGAACTCCTCGCAATACTCCTGGGTTCAGGCAGCAAGGGACAATCTGCACTGGAGCTCGCCAGGACCATCTTACAGAAATCATCTGACAACCTCCTGGAGATGTCAAAACTCTCTATCCATGATCTTATCCGGAATTTCAAAGGTGTCGGGGAAGCCAAAGCTGTGACCCTAATTGCTGCTTTTGAGCTTGCAAACCGCAAACATGGGGCAGAAGCCCTGCTTCGCGAAAAGATCAGCAGCAGTAAGGATGCGTTTGATTATATGCGCAGCTTCCTGGGGGAACAGCCTTATGAAGAGTTCTGGATCCTGATCCTCAACAGGGCCAACCGGATCAGGAACAAAGTCTGCATCAGTGAGGGCGGCGTGGCAGGGACAATCGCTGATCCAAAAAAAATATTCAAAATCGCCCTGGAGAATGGAGGATCATACCTTATCCTGGCACACAACCACCCTTCCGGAAATACCAGCCCAAGTGACACAGATATCAAACTCACACAGAAGCTCAAAGAGGCTGGCAAGCTGATGGAGATGCCAGTGATCGACCACATCATCCTGGGAGACGAAAAATACTTTAGCTTTGCAGATGAAGGTTTGCTCTGACAAATTCCCACCACTAACAGCATTATGATCCGAATCCTTACCATTATCGGGGCGAGGCCCCAGATCATCAAAGCGTCAGCCCTCAGCAGGGCTATACGTGAATATTTCTCTGGCGAGATCGAAGAGGTCATCGTCCATACCGGGCAACACTATGACGAAAATATGTCAGAAGTCTTCTTCCGCCAATTGAAAGTCCCACAGTCCCGATATAACCTGAATGTCGGATCCGCCAGTCATGGCGTACAAACGGCAAAAATGATCGAAGGCATTGAAGCTCTTTGCCTTCAGGAAAAGCCTGATTACGTTGTCGTTTACGGCGACACCAACTCCACACTGGCCGCAGCCATTGCCGCTTCAAAACTGCATATCCCGATTGCCCATATTGAAGCAGGTTTGCGTTCCTTTAACAAATCAATGCCTGAGGAAATCAACCGTATCGTATGCGACCACCTCTCTACCCTCCTGTTTAGCCCTACCGCTACCGGAATGGCGAACCTGGTAAAAGAAGGATTGAATCCTGAAGCGCATGAGCCTTTCCATGCGGATAACCCCAAGATTTACCATTGCGGGGATGTTATGTATGACAACAGCCTATACTTCGCGACAGAGGCGGAGAAGCAGTCAGAAATATTAAATGAATATCAACTTGAAAGGGGAAAATTCATCCTGGCCACAATCCATCGCGACAACAATACAGACCAGCCGGACAGACTTAATGCCATTTTCTCAGCGCTTCAACAAGTATGCCTTGTATCCGGTAAGGACATTGTGATTCCCTTGCATCCCAGGACATCCAAGTTGCTGAAAGACAAGCTTGACCCATTACTATATGCTGAAATAACTCAAAATTCAAAGATTCATATTTTACCTCCGGCTAACTTTTTTGACATGCTGGTACTGGAAAAAAACTGTTCCCTGGTGATGACAGACTCAGGTGGCGTGCAGAAAGAAGCGTATTTCTTTCACAAACCCTGTATCATTTTCAGACCGGAAACTGAGTGGGTTGAGATCCTCGAACAGGGAGCCGGAAAAGTTTGCGATGCCGACAAAAGTCGCATCCTGAGTGCCTTTGACCAATACAACACCCTGGAAAGCCTTGATTTCCCTCCTATTTTCGGGGACGGTCAAGCCGCCCGTTTCATCTGTAACGAGATCCTTAAAGCCACGAAATGATCCTCCTATACGCCACGCGTACGACGGCCAGGCTCACTTATATCCTGGATGTATTCCTGGAGCAGATCGCAGGCTACCAAT
Source organism: Bacteroidota bacterium (assembly GCA_037132075.1). Classification (GTDB taxonomy): domain Bacteria; phylum Bacteroidota; class Bacteroidia; order Bacteroidales; family CAIXZF01; genus JBAXPV01. The sequence continues at coordinate 8,266 of JBAXPV010000068.1, read as the reverse complement.
ATCGTTTTACGGATCAGTGGTCAGAATTCGTGGAATTTGACGGTCCCAAAATCAATTATTCAAAACAACATCATGATTCCGGCTTATGGATCCGGGCTGCAGATATACTTTTTGAAAACAATTTAAATCCCACTGAACCAACCGTGTCCATTGGGAAATACGGGAAAGTGCTCTTCCCGGTCCAGGATCTCGAATCCTGCCTGGACTTTGATCCTTTGGCAGCAGCTTTTTATTTGCTGTCATTGTATGATGAGTATCTTCCTCACAAACTGGATCAACATGGCCGTATTCAGGCTGACGATACCTTCGTTGTCAGGCACGGCTTTGTACATGCACCGTTTGTGGAAAATTGGGCTATGACCCTCCAACAAAAGATCCTGGAAAAATACCCAATGTTGCCCAAAAAGAATAGACAATTCAGTTTTCAGCCCACTTTTGACATTGACCAGGCTTATGCTTTCCGGTTCAAAGGCTTAAAGCGAAATATACTGGGCGGCCTGAAAGACCTTATTGCAGGTAGATTCCAGGAAGTAGTCATGCGTATGGCAGTATTGGCCGGGAAGCAACAAGATCCGTTTGACAATTATGAATACATCCTGAAAATTCACGATAAATTGGTTCATCAGCCTCTTTTCTTTATCCTTTTCGGGGAACCCGGACCCTACGACAAAAACCTGGATCCCCGAAACCCGGAATTTAGAAAACTGATCTTAAAGCTTGATTGCCAGAGCCATTGCGGCATTCACCCTTCTTACAACACCTATCTTGATCCGAAATTACTTAAGGAGGAGGTCAGTACTTTGTCGGCCTTACTATCGGGACCAGTCACCAAAAGCCGTCAACACTACCTGAAATTCAAAATGCCTGAGACCTTCCGGAACCTCTATGAAGCTGGAATTAAAGCGGATTATAGCCTGGGGTTTGCTTCCATACCAGGCTTCCGGGCAGGAAATTCCTCCCCATTTCCTTTTTATGACCTGGAAAAAGATTGTAGTACCACACTAATGTTGCACCCAATCAGTTATATGGAAGGCACACTCAGAGATTACTCGGACTCAAGCCCTGAGCAAGCCATAATCGTCATACAAAACCTTATACACCAGGTGAAGCAGGTAAGCGGAACCTTTGTCTCCCTCTGGCATAACGAATCAGTGGGCGAGCAGGGACGATGGAAGGGCTGGAGAAAGGTCTATGAGGCAATGCTGGTAACGCTTTTAGCCGAGAACAAGGGATGACCGCAACAATCAGGTATTTAAAGAGGGATGAGATTGAAGATTCCGGATGGAATCATTGTATCTCCCATGCCATCAATGGGAATATCTATGCCTATTCCTGGTATTTGGATATTGTCAGCCCTGATTGGTCAGCCCTGGTCATGGGCGATTATGAGCATGTCTTCCCGCTCAGCTGGCGAAAGAAATACGGAATTTTTTATTTGTACCAGCCTTTTTTTACCCAACAACTCGGCCTTTTTTCAAGAGAACTACTTACGGAAGCTATTTGTAATTCATTTCTAGAGGCTATTCCGAAAAAGTTCCGATTGATCCAGATTAATTTAAACTCATATAATAAAACAAGCCTTCCTGATTTTCAGCAAACGGCTTTTACGAACCTTGAACTTGATCTCATCGAGGATTATCCTTCTATTGCAAAAGGATATAGCGAAAACCTCAGACGGAATCTGAAGAAAGCACAATCAGCAGGGCTTACAATAAAACCCATATCCACAATCGAGTCACTGCTCGACATTTTCAGAACAAATAAAGGCAGGGAGATCGATACTTTTCAGGACAGCGACTACCAAGCCTTAATAAAATTAGTGTCTGAAGGGGAACGCTACAAAGCCTTCAGTTCGGCAGGTGTCTATCTGCCTGATGGGAGTCTTTGTGCTGGTGCAGTCTTTGCCTTTTCTAACAAGAAGGCAATTTTCCTGTTTTCAGCTGGAAATAACCATGCGAAAGCAACCGCAGCGATTCCCTTTCTAATCGATGATTTTGTTCATCACCATTGTCAATCCCAGCTTACGCTCGATTTCGAAGGCTCCAATGACCCAGACCTCGCCCGTTTTTACAGGGGCTTTGGCGCCATTGATTGCCCCTACATGCATCTTGAGAAAAACAAGCTTCCACGCATCATTAATATTGCCTTATCAATTATGAAACAATAAACACCATCACCCAAGCGCCCCATTAACCCATCACAAAATTTTTCCACCACAATTTTGCAAAACTCTAGAATAACATGTAGGTTTGTTGTACTTTCAACGTGGAATTGTTACTTTATAAAAAAACCGCTATGGTAAGGATATTAGGGATTCAGCCCAGCATTTTAAATCAGTTTATTGCTGAAATCAGGGATGTTGAGATACAAAAAGATAGTTTAAGATTCAGAAGAAACCTGGAACGTATTGGCGAATACTTTGCAATCCGGATCAGTGAGACGCTGAAATATGAACCCAAAGATGTAGTCACCAGTCTTGGTATTGCTGATGTGCCTGTTTTGGCGAGTTATCCGGTGCTTGCGACTATTTTGCGTGCGGGGCTGCCCATTCACCAGGGCTTGCTCAATATTTTCGACCGCTCGGAGAATGCTTTTATTTCAGCCTACCGTAAATACCACAAAGATGGCAGGACTTCGATTCAACTTGAATACTCTTCCGTTCCTGAATTGGAAGGCAAAGTGCTTATTTTAACAGATGCCATCCTGGCCACAGGAGCATCTATGGTGCTGGCATACAGAGAATTAGTAAGTAAAGGCCGGCCTCTACATACCCATATTGTTACTATTGTCGCTAGTGCAGAGGGCGTTGAATACCTGAAACGTCACCTTTCTAATACAGAAGTGACGCTGTGGGTTGGTGCTATTGATGATGAACTTACCGCCCAAGCGTATGTCGTCCCAGGTTTCGGGGATGCCGGGGATCTAGCCTACGGGACTAAAATATAAAAAAGCCAAACTTGTTCCTTCTACTATAAACGCTGCCCACCATGCAACCTGTTATTCGGGAAAATATAAGAATTGCGCTGCAATCTATCCGCAGTCATATGCTCAGAACGACCTTGACTGTAATGATCATCGCTTTTGGAATAATGGCGCTGGTGGGAATACTCACTGCTATTGATTCTATCAAGTACTCACTGACCTCGAATTTTGCCATGATGGGGGCAAATTCGTTTACCATCCGGAACAGGACAATGAATGTCCATATGGGAGGAAATCACACCAAACCCAAAACCTTTGCTGTGATTAGCTATGAGCAGGCAATGAACTTCAAAAAAGAATTTACATTTCCTTCTACAACCTCCGTATATATCTATGCATCTGGGATTGCCACGGTCAAATATGAGTCGTTTAAAACCAATCCGAATATTACGGTAATGGGAACCGATGAAAACTACATCCCAACAGCAGGCCTGGAGATCGCCAAAGGCAGGAATTTCACTCCTACCGAATTGTTTTATGGGGCTAAAGTTGTAGTTTTAGGATCCGAGGTTGCCAAAACTGTTTTTAAAGACAAGATTGATCCTGTTGGAAAAACCGTCACGATTGGCCCAGGAAAATATGAGATTATTGGAGTGATCAAAGAAAAAGGAAGCAGCATGGGCTTCTCCGGTGACAGGGCTTGTCTCCTGCCTTTAAACAACGTTAGAACGACCTTTGCCCGCCCGAATATGTCATTTAATATTGTAGTGATGATGAATAATTCCACGGAGGTGGAACCAGCGCAGGGAGAAGCAACTGGATTATTCCGAAAAATCCGCAAAGTCAATATTGGTCTTGAAGACGATTTCGATATCTCCAAAAGCGATGACATCGCCCGAATGTTGATTGATAACCTGAAATACATCTCCATGGCTGCCCAGATCATCGGCTTGATCACCTTATTGGGCGCTGCAATTGGACTGATGAACATTATGCTCGTTTCTGTCACGGAACGCACTCGTGAAATTGGTATCCGGAAAGCCATGGGAGCCAACCGCAAACTGATCCGAAATCAGTTTCTTGTAGAAGCCATCGTGATCGGGCAATTGGGCGGTTATCTGGGGATCTTCCTGGGAATCATGATCGGAAATATCCTGTCGTTTGTCATCAAAAGTGCCTTTATTGTCCCCTGGGTCTGGATCGCAGGAGGCGTAATTCTCTGCTTCTTTGTAGCGGTGATTTCTGGTATCTATCCCGCCATCAAAGCATCAAACCTGGATCCGATTGAGGCATTGCGATACGAGTAACCGATGTGCCGATGTACCGGTGTACAGATGAAAGGGTACATCATTTTCTCCGTGACTGAATCACCGCCCACCCCATCAAGCGCTGGTATTCCAGCATAGGATCGCTGTAGTAAACGAAGATATCGTATTCATTTTCAGCCTCGAAATGGCTTCCCTCGATTCGTGATTCATCGCCATCCTTTTTCCCATTTTCAACAAAAAGATATTCATAATTATAATATCCCTGTTTGAGCAATAAAGTTAGCTCATAAGCCTTCGCACTATAATTATAGATCATTTTATTCTCCTTTGAAAACGCCCATTGCGTCAATGCACCACAGAGATAAACGCTTCCATCAAAAAATGGCGGTGCATATTTCAGGCTAAAATGAACCAGGGTATAATCCCCGTCCACCGAGGGATCGCGACCATCCACTGTTGTGATCAGGCAACGACCGTTGATGTCGGTTTCTGTGATATAGACTTTAGTATTCCGTTTTTGATCTTGTTTTAAATAATACTCATAGAGATGATCACCTGCGTCAATATGGTCGACATTCTCCGAATTGTATTTCACGCTTTTGTTGTCGAAAAAGCGAAACTCATTGCCCCCGTTAAAAACGCTGCCATAATCGTGATGATATTCCAAAACATCTCCATTCACCAGACTTGGTTTGAGGTTAGTGATGGCATTGTCCCAGCGTTTATTTTGCCGGATGATCACGTCGACATTACGGTATGGGTCACTTAAACCGGCTCCTGAAGCCGAAAGGTAAAATTCAATTCGCTGTTGACGTTCAAGGTCATCGAGGCTGTTGCCTCTCTTCACCTCAGCCATGATCTTCACTTTTGGCTCGACGATGCAAAAGCGGGCAGTAAGTGCCCGTTTTAAAGGGTCGTCATCAGCAAAAACTAAAACAATATAGTTTCCGGAAATCCTAAACTGGATGTCATCATTCGGAAAAGAAAGCTCATAGTGCATATAAGGCTGCAAGGTAGTATTGGAAGTGCGGAAATCACGAATATCAGCATCATCATAGCCATCCATAACCTTATGCGGGTTGATCTGTGTCGGCTTCCAATCAGAGGTGCAATGAATAAACATATATTTATAATGCTCGATGGTTCCGTTTAGTTCGTCGAACGACAACAGCAATTTCTGATCGGAACCCAGCAGGATAACCGGTTCTGATAATTCAAAACCCGGGCGATGCAGAAGGACAGTCCTGATATTGTTTTTATAAATACAATTTTCGTATTTCAGAAAATTCTCTTCGAAGTATTCCTTCTTTTTCGCAGTATCTTGTTGCGCCTGGATGCCTGCCAGAGAGAAGACACAGATAAACAACAATATTATTTTACATACTTTCATTTCAGCAAAATCAAATATATAATATATTATGAATTTACTTCTTTGTTTGTTGTGATTCGCCTGCGAAACTCATGGCATATCAGGGAAGTGGCGATGGATGCGTTAAGTGATTCAGCTTTGCCTTCCATATCGCCAATGTCGAAAGAAGGTATTTTAATTTTGTGGGTAATGAATGGCAGGATCGATTTTGATATCCCTTTTGATTCATTTCCGATGATAATAATTCCGTTGGCTGAAAGTTTTTCCAGGACTATATTCTCACCATCGAGAAGTGCGCCATAGATTGGGATTCCAGAGGGCAATGAGGTGAGGAACTCTTTCAGGTCTTTATAGATGACTTTAACCCTGAGGAGGGATCCCATGCTGGCTTGAATCACTTTTGAGTTGTAAAGGTCGACGCAATCAGTTGAACAGATAATCTGTTGCACGCCATACCAGTCGGCAATACGGATTATAGTCCCAAGGTTTCCCGGATCCTGAATCCCATCCAGCATCAGGCAAAGGTCTTGTTGAAACAGGTCGGGATCCAGAGAAGGTCGGGGCATCCTGATAACTGCGACTACGGCATTGGGTGTGATAAGACTGCTTATTTTCTTTAATTCCATATCATCGATAGGAATAACAGGGAATTTTTTGTTAACGAGCAGCGTTTGATGGTGGTTTATCCAGGCATCAACGGCAAATAGCTCCACGATATTCATCTGGCTTTGGAGTATTTCTGAGACCCATTTTGGGCCTTCGACCAGGAACAAGCCTTGTTCCTGTCGTTGTTTGCTTTCGCGAAGCGATTGCAATTGCTTTATTTTGTTTTTTGTCAGCATAAAAAAAAATCCCGTCAGCAAAAACTGACGGGACAAAGGTATGATTTCAATCCGAAGAACTACTCAGCAAAAACTTCAAAAGTTATTTCTGCCTGAGCTTCTTTGTGAAGGATGATTCTGGCTTTGTAGGTACCGGTTTCTTTTATTGAATCACCATCATCGAGATGGATCTTTTTACGGTCAACATCAAAGCCGAATTGTTCTTTGATGGCTTCTGCAATCTGAATTGAGTTGACAGAACCGTAGATTTTTCCGGTCGGAGCGGCTTTAGCACCGATTTTTACAACCAGGTTGCCAAGACGGGAAACCATATCCTGGGCTTCCAGTTTAATTTTCTCAGCTTTAAAGGCTTTTTGTTTCATGGTTTCAGCATGAACCTTCAAATTGGTTGGTGTAGCGATCAGGGCGAGTCCTTGTGGGATCAGATAATTCCTGGCATAGCCGGGTTTCACTGTAACTTGCTCGTTGGTGTAGCCCAGGTTGGGCACATCGTGTTTTAAAATGACTTCCATATCTGCCTCCCTTTATTTTAACATATCGGCCACGTAGGGCATTAAGGCAAGGTGGCGGGCTCTTTTAATAGCCTGGGCAACCTTGCGCTGGTATTTTGTTGAAGTTCCTGTGATACGGCGGGGAAGAATTTTTCCTTGCTCATTCACAAATTTCAGGAGGAAGTCAGCATCTTTATAATCGATGTATTTGATGCCGCTTTTTTTGAACCTGCAGTACTTCTTTTTCTTTACGTCGACCGCTATCGGGGTCAAGTACTTGATGTCGGAATTGTTTTGTGTTGCCATGGTTTTCCTTAGTTAGCTTGAGCTTCAGTTTTCGGTTCTTCTTTTGGAGCAGCGGATTTCAGAGCCCTTCTTTTCTCGGTATATGCAGAAGCATGTTTGTCGAGAGCTACGGTAAGGAAACGCATGATACGCTCGTCACGTTTGTAGGCGATTTCAAGATCCTGGATTACAGGGCCTTCAGCCTTAAACTCAACGAGGAAATAGAAGCCTGTTGTCTTCTTTTGGATAGGGTAGGCAAGCTTGCGCAAGCCCCAGTTGTTCTCGTAGATGACCTCTGCTCCTTTGTCTTTGAGCAGCTTTACGAATTTTTGGGCCGTTTCCTTCATCTGGTCATCAGACAAAACGGGAGTCATAATGAAAACGGTCTCATACTGGTTTGACATGGTTTTAAACTTTGATTTTAAATTGTTTATCCATCTTTTTGAAAATGGAGTGCAAAGATAGTAAAGTTTTTCATTGCGAGAAAAACTAATGGATAATTAAATCAGACTACCTTTGTCAAAATCTAAAAAAACAAGCAGCAATTTCTCCTAAACATTCCTTCTTTTTTCTGATAACCAAACACTTATCTCAATGATCCTGAAGTTAAAATGCTTACTCGTTTCCTCATTCATTTTCCTGGCACTGGGTGTCATGGCGGAAGGAAACCCGGTCAAATTCGTGGAGTATGACCTCCCGAATGGCCTACACGTGATCCTTCACCAGGACAACACCACACCCACCGTTGCAGTCACCATCCTCTACCATGTTGGCTCTAAGGATGAAAGCTCAACCCGTACGGGATTCGCGCATTTCTTTGAACACCTGATGTTTGAAGGTAGTGACAACATCCCCAGGGGCACCTTCGACAAGCTCACTCAAAATGCGGGGGGGGTGAACAACGCCAATACTACACAGGACAGGACTTTTTATTATGAACTCCTCCCCTCTAACCAACTTGAATTGGGCTTATGGCTCGAATCTGAAAGGCTGCTACATCTCCGCATCGACAGCGTTGGCGTTGAAACTCAGCGCAAAGTCGTGAAAGAAGAAAGAAGCATGCGTTACGACAACCAACCCTATGGTTCT
>JBAXPV010000067.1:0-10696 GCA_037132075.1 Bacteroidota bacterium | reverse complement strand
AGGTGAGCTTAAGGGTTACAAGGATGATGTCCCTACGGGACATAAAGATAGGTGATCGTAAAGGTTACAAGGATCTTAAGATATTAGGGGCACTGTTATGTTCCATGACACAATTGATGGCAGGGCGTTTTTGGCGACTGGAGCCTTTCCTATGTCCCTTAGGGACATTATATTTGTAGCCAAAAGTTCCGGTGTCGTTTTCACGAGTCCCATAGGGACGACATATTATTTGATTCCAAAAACAAATAGCAAGCCATCCACAACAAGAAAATGAAACCATTATATTTCAACAAACTCGATTCCTTAAGATTCTGGGCATTTTTCCTGGTGTTCTGGTACCATGGATTCAGAGATTGTTTTAGCGGACTTACTGATAATACAACGATTACAACCATCATCAATTCTTTGCTAACAACCGGTGGGGTAGGGGTTCATATTTTCTTCGTCATCAGTGGCTTTCTGATCACATATCTGCTAATTCGCGAGTTTGACATGCACAAGACCATCAGCATCAAAAACTTCTATCTGCGCAGAGTCTTGAGGATCTGGCCTCTATATTACCTGGTGCTCGGGACCGGGATTTTTCTACTACCCCATTTATTAGATACGTTCCAATTTAACGGCAGCCTTTTAAAAAACCTGCTATTCTTCAACAATTTTGACATGCTGAGTGAACCGACCAGTGCCAATATCGGAATCACCTGGAGTGTGGCTATCGAAGAACAGTTTTATTTGTTCTGGCCCTTATTGTTTGCTGTCTTTTATAAAAAGGATTTACTGCCATACGTCTGTGGTGGAATCTGGTTGTTTTCTGTAGCATACATCTTATTGACAGATCCATTCACTGCCTATTTTCATACATTCGGTAATCTCAATTACCTGATGACAGGCTGTTTCGGGGCCTGGCTCTTCGCCCGGTATCATTCTTTCATTATGGATGCGAAATGGCTGAGCGCAGGGTCATTCATGCTTGGTATTCTAGTAATCGTCGCCACCATAATTCTGAAAAATTTCTATCCTTTCTTTGGATATGTTTATTTGTTGCTTCCCTTTGTTTACCTGGGCTTTGTCTTCTATTTGGTCAGGATCAGCGACAACAAAGAAACCTTGGTTTTCTCTAAATTAGGAAAATATACCTATGGGATGTATTTGTATCATCCAGCCGTTTTAATTGTGTTACGAAAAATGTTCTGGCTGGTAAATCCGGATTATTATAAAGCAAGGTCTCTTAATTTACTCCTGGCATTGATCGCACTATCCTTGACAATTGGACTCTCCATACTATCCTATGAGTATTTTGAGAAAATATTCCTACGTTTGAAGCGAAAAGTATCTACGATAGAGACACGTATTTAATCTTTAGAAAGTGCCTCTTAATGTCAGCATGAAATTGCGACCAGGGGCATTGATACCGGAAGAAAAAGTGCGGTATTGGATGTCCATCAGGTTGTCCAAGCCGGCCTGTATTATGAGATTTTTTCTCAGGTCATAGCTGCATCTTAGGTTCAGCGTTAGCCATGCCGGAGTTCCCTCAGGAGTGGCATAGGCTTCATTATCTTCAGCACCAAGTCTATAATCGAAAATCCGTTTTGTCCCATTGAACAAGCTAAAGAACTGAGCATCCCATTTTCCTTTCCGATATCCTAAATACAGCTTGCCGTATAGAGGTGGAATGTGATCCAATGGGCTTTCATTGTCGATGACCATCCCATAGGTATAAGTGATTGTAACGCCATAATACCAAGGGAGTGGTTCCGCTAGCAGTGTAGAGCTAATCCCGGTAATTAGTGCCTTTTCTTTGTTCTGATTGGCGACAACTTTGCTCATCTCACCTTCATAAAGTATGGAATCTTGTCCATTGTATTTATAATCGTCGGTGACGATTGCATTCCTGAAATATGTGAAATACATAACATTCTCCCATTTGATGTATTCAGAGAATTTGTAGTCGACACCCAAGTCGAAATTGTAAGAGCGCTCTGGTTTCAAGTTTGGATTTGGAACAATAAGGGTGCCAGGTGCAGACTCAAAGATTTTAGATAAATCATCCACGTTGGGCACGCGGAACCCGCTGGAGATATTAACAGAAGAACGAAAGCGTTTGTTGGGCAGAAAGACCAGTCCAACAGAGGCAGAGCTAATCATGTTTTTCTGGGTAACTTCTTTGAAAGGAAACCGAAAAAAGGTAGTATCAACGAAGGTTGAATGCAGTTTACTATAACCAAGCCTGATGCCGTCATTGAATGTCCATTGCTCATTGAGGTTGATCCGGTGCGAGTAGTAAACTGCAGAAGTATTCATGGTATTTTCACCATCAGGATAACGTGTGTCGAGCGGTGATTCGGCATTGGTCACGATATCTCTTGCTAAGGCTGTAGATTTAAGTCCATTCCTCTGCACATCCAGGCCAAATCGGATTTCGTTTTTCGACCAGGACTTCAGACCATCGAGGTTGATTCCGAACACATTTACATTTTCGATTCTTCCATCAAGCCTGTTATTGCCGAATTTTCGGCTGTAGCGGCTCTCTTTTACCTTTTGAAAGTTGGCCCCGGCATGAATGTTGTCAAGGCCGAAAGTCTTGCTAAGGTTATAATCATAGGCAAACAGCAGACGATTTTGAGGACCATAATACCACTCGGCATATTTCAGGCCATTCCCGGCAGGGTCAGTAAGGCGGTCGTAACGAGGGACATCTGTTGAATTTGATACCTGGAAATTCAAAGAATGGGTGCTTTTTGTTCCGGATTTAATCAAGAGTTTTTCGATCACATCCGTTTGTGAATATCCACTGAATTTCTGAAGAAAACGATTGTTGCTTTTCACCAGAGAATCCTTGTTATTGAAACGCTGCACATAATAAGGCCTTTCCCCGAACGGCTCCTTATGAAAAGGATTCTTTGCCTTGCCCATCATCAGATCCCCAAAGTCGCTATATGATACAGACGTATAGGAAGCCACTTTGGTTGTGGCGATGTTAAAGGCCATATGAGCATCTTTTTCGCTGGCTGCTGAGGAATAACTAAGGCGTGCCTCACCAGTAAGTTCAAGGACATCTTCTTGAGTACAAAGTTTAGGTGATTTCGTGATAAGATTGATAACACCACCGAGTGCATCGCTGCCATACATTGTTGAAGACGGACCATACAGGATCTCTACTTTTTCAAGGGCGGCCGGGTCAATGGTGATGATGTTCTGAAGATGCCCTGCTCTATAGATCAGGTTATTCATCCGGATGCCATCCACCACCAGGACGATCCTGCTGGCTTCGAAACCACGAATTACAGGGCTTCCACCGCCTTGCTGGCTTTTTTGAACACTAAGGCTCCCGTTATTTGATATTAGGTCAGCTGTTGTGGCTGCATTGATTTGCCTGATTTGAATCGGTGTGATCATCTCCATGGCCTGGGAGATCTTATCCTTGGATTCTTCGACTTTGTTCGCTGAAATGACTACTTTCTCGAGATTAATGTTTCTTAAAGCTTCCTGGGCGGAAGCGAAGGGAGCAAGTGTAGCAAGTGTTACAAGGATGGCGAGTGGGATGATGATTTTCATAGCAATTAATTAGGCTCGTAAAATTAAGAACAATCCTTCATTAATCAGATGCTGAGCAATAATAAAGGCTAAAGCCTGGTCTTGTCAGACAAAAAATTAATGAAGCTTTCGGGCAATTAAATACCCGTATATTTCATCCGGCTGGCTATAAGGCGCTCAACCTATTATACAAATAGTCTTTAGACTAAGAGAAATGAATAATTGTTTAGTAGCTGTTTCTGTATCCGCCGCCACCGCCGCTGCCGCCGCCACGGTTTCCGCCACGATCAGCACCGCCATTGCGGTCATAATTCTGACGTGGTGGGCGATCGCCTTGTGGTTTGGGTCTGGCTTCGTTAACAACCAAAGGCCTGCGAAGGAATTCAGTGTTGTGAAGGGTATCGATAGCTTGCTGTCCGGCATCACCGTCAGCCATTTCAACAAAACCAAAACCACGTGAGCGTCCGGTGAAGTTATCTTTCATTAGTTTCACTGAGGTAACTTCGCCAAATTCTGAGAAAAGGTCAATCACTTCTTGTTCAGTAGCCTGGTGGCTAAGATTTCCGACATAAATCGTCATAATACAATAAATTAAAATAATTAATAAAAAATCCGGAAACCATGCAGGAAAATGAACAAGAAACTATCAAAACCAAGAGGGCCGTACCGAATTGAGCGCAAAGGTAATTTATTTTAAAAGCAATGCAAGAAATATAATTGCTTGGTAATTACGATCATTCAGACTTTTCTTTGATTTCGTGGCGTTCTTTTTCTTCTTTTTTTTCCGGATCTTCCAGGTCACGAAGTCTTTTCCCATTCATGTTAATGACAAAGCCTTTTCCATTCTTCCAAACGGAAGCTTCACCATGATTAAAAGGCACTGCGTTCTCATACTCAAAGGGAATCACTGTCTTGCCTGCAATATCGACATAACCCCATTTCCCTTCTTTTTTAACAGCAGCCAGACCATCTGAAAAATTTCGTGCATCCTGGAATTGCAGCGGAATAACATCTTTCCCTGAATTTGAAATAAATCCAAATTTGCCATCCTTTTCAACCCTGGCAATGCTCTTTATAAAATCATCAGCGAAATCATATATCAATGGGATTGTAATCATTCCATTGTGATCAATATATCCATGTTTTTTGTTGATACAAACCCTGGCCAGCCCCTGAAAGTAAACTGAGGCATCGTCATAAATCAGCGGAATTGCAACTTTACCGCTTTCATTTAAAAATCCGCGTTTCCCATCCTGGACTACCAAGGCATAACCTTCGTAATAGTCACTTCCTGCATAATATTGAGCAGGAACGATGACCTGGCCGGTTTTGCTATCTTTATAACCAACTTTTGCTTTTTCATAAAAGCGGGTAGGGGATTGGGCGATGGCACAGGCCGTTATGAAAAAGAAAAGGACAAACCAAAGGGGGATTGACAAGCAAAGGACTTTCATTGGATTCGTAGTTAAGGACAAGAGCTATCTTGTATTAGATGGTAAAAATATTAAAGTTGAAATTAACATAAATAAAAAGCGCTCACCTCATCAGTGTCACCGTCCCACTGTATGGCTTTTCTCCAATCTTGACCAAATAAAAGTAAACACCTGCTGTGGCTTCACTTCCCTTAAATTTCCCATCCCAGCATTGTTCGAGATCTTTGCTCTCAAAAAGTTTCATTCCCCAGCGGTTAAAGATTAAAATACTAAAGGGAAGTCGCCCTTTATAAATCACCTTGAAGATGTCATTCATCCCATCACCATTGGGGGTTAATATATTGGGAATTATTGGAGAACAATCGAGGACTTCAACATGTACATTTAGATTAACATTACTACTAACTGATGAATTACACTGATAAGTAATTTCAACGGTATAGGTAGTGCTGACCTCTGGGGCGACATAAGGATTCGGAACATTCGGATTGCTGATGTTCATATTGGGTGACCAATGATAGGAATTTCCTCCTGAAGCAGAAAGCATGGTTGATTCTCCCCTGCAAATGACGGTATCCCTGGAAACACCGGCCGTTAAAAGAACATTAGCAGGAGGGCATTGATCATCGGGGACATAACGCCAGAGCTCACTGACGAATTCAGCACCTGAATTTCGACCTCCAAAGAGCCACATATTGCCATTCTGATCGGTCCAGCTACAGGATCCATAGAGGGAACGTGGCATGTTTGCGGGGTCTGAAAAGGTGATACTTCCATGAATTCCATACAGGTTCGGACTCAAGGTGCCTTTGACAAAAGTCCATTCACCGGGAAATCTGTCATAACACCACAAATCACTCAAGCTATATAGGGTAGAGGACCTGGGATTGCGTCCACCATAGAAATAAAAGACATCACAGGCTCCTTTCCAGCAAGCTGAGTTTTCATAACGGCTACCTGGCATATTACTGGCTGAATTCTGACAGATCCCCAGGCATTGACCATCCTGGTTCATGAGATTACTACCTGACATCCACGTCCATTGCAGTTGTATTGGGTCAAACATCCAAAGGTCATTGAATACGTCATAGAATTCATTACCCCCTCCGAAAATCCAGAAGTTCCCGTCAGAGTCTTTCCAGTGGGCATAAGGCCATCTGGATCCTGGTGTATTTAGGGGTGCGGGGACTTTTTGAACTCCGTATATACCGGGTTGGTTTGGAAGGCTGCTCCCATGCTGCCAGGTCCACAGGTTCGTGCTGATGTCGTATTTCCATAAGTCGTTGAAGTTTTTAGAGACTGTAGCCCCGCCAAACAGCCATAAGTCGCCATTGTCATCTGTCCATCCGCATCTTACCTCGTCGCGGCCCGGAGGGTTATTGGCAGGATCTGCGATCCCTTTCGTGCCATAATATCCTGGATCCCCGATGACTTGAGAGCCTTTCATCCAGGTCCATTCATCAGATGCAATATGATATCTCCAAAGGTCGTTCGAGCCGCCATTTGCCAGTGATCCTCCCATCAGCCAAAGGTCCCCTTGCAGGTCGACCCAGGTCACAAACCCAAGTCCATGGTGGTCGCCTGGTGAATTGGCCGGTGAAGGGATTCCCTGGATGCCATAAACAGCGGGCTGATTCAGACAGCCAGGGCCATGAACCCAGGTCCAGATGTTTGTGCTGACATCATACTTCCACAAATCACTGTGATTTCCAAACCATGACAAGCCCCCAAAAAGCCAGAAATTTCCTTCAAGATCGACCCATCCGTTAGCTTCATACATCCCGGGCGGATAATTAAGCGGACTCGGAATTCCTTGAATGCCATAATGTCCTGCTGAGTTTAAGGCGGAATCCCCTTTCATCCAGGTCCACTCACCTTGCTGGCCAAAAAGAAAGATGCTTTTTAGAAATAGGATGAAGAGAAAAATGAAAGCTTTTGGTGCTTTCATACGAAAGTAATGTTGGGAGTGTAAAGTTATGGAATTTGTTTGATAATGCAAGAATGCAATATCGCCAGAATGCGAGAAGGCCAGAATGTGGGCTTGCAATCTTGCACTCTTGCATTCTAGCAATCTCGTGCGGGTGAAGGGACTCGAACCCATACGTCGCAAAACACCAGATCCTAAGTCTGGCGCGTCTACCAATTTCGCCACACCCGCGTGTAGGGTGGCAAAGGTAGAATATTTTTTTTATGTATTATTACCTAATGATTTCTGTTTTCAGATGCATTAATGTATCTTTACACCATGTTGCGAATTTACTTGTTTCTCTCTCTAATATTCCTGACGCTCAGCTTAGAAGCGCAGGAAATGCTTGGCATGACCACAGGAACTTTTGCTGGAACCCATGGCGTTTTGTTGAATCCGTCCAGCATGATAGGTTCAAGACAGTACCTGGATCTACAGGTATTTGGAATCGCTGTTTTCGAAGATAATAATTACCTATACATCCCAAAAGCACAGTATTCTTTACATAATTTAACGCATAAAGAAGCTCAGATGTATACCGAAGAGCATCCATCACCGGATAAATATACGGTTTATGACTGGTATACTAAAATACCAAAACAGGTTTATTCAAGCGAACATATAATGACTCCAGGATTCATGTTTAGTTACGAGAATCAAGGATTTGCCTTTCAAACCCAGGTTCGGAATATTTTATCACTGCATAACATTCCCTATCATGTTGCTAAGTTTACCATTGAAGGCTTAAGTTTTACGCCTCAGCAGCACATCGAATATACCACGGGAAAATTCCAGATATCTGAATTGAGCATGGCTGAGATGGATTTTAGTTATGCCAACAGGATTTATCAGAAAGATTATGACCAGATTTCTATTGGAGTAACGGCAAAAAGACTGCGAGGAATTGCCGGCGTCAATGTTTTGATTAAGGATGCTAATTATATGGCGCCAAGTCATGACACTTTATATGTATATAATCTTGATGCTACTATTGGACTATCTGTTCCTTTGGATCATCAGACAAACGATATAACTATTAATGATCAGTACTTCAGAGGCAAGGGCTGGGGCTGGGATTTTGGCATCTATTATCAGCGAAATGTTGCTAAAACGCCTAAGACAAAAAGAATGGTGCCGAGTCTTTGCGGCCAGGTATACCAGGATTATCGTTACAAAATAGGCGTTTCTTTGCTTGACTTTGGAAAGATCCATTTTGATCAGCAGGCAGACCTGCTACGGTTTGATAATGTCGGGACTTTTTGGCCTGGTATTGACAAGACAAAATACAAAAACATCGACGAAGCGAAACATGACCTAAGTAACCGCTTTTATGGGGATTCCACGGCAGCCATTTTAGCTCATGATTTTTACATGCCATTGCCCACGATGCTTAGTTTGCAATATGACCAGAATTTGGGTGGCGGATTTTATTTAAATAGCGTATTCATGGTCAACCTTCCGCTATATCCCGACTTGCCCTACCGCCCATCACAACTTGCTGTCATCCCTCGTTACGATACCAGAAACTTCGGACTTTCGATGCCGGTATCTCTGTATGACTATAATAAATTAAGGCTCGGCATCTGTCTACGCTTATATAGTTTTACCCTGGGTACTGACATGATCAGCCCTTATATCCGCAAATTAAATTTTACCGGGATTGACTTCTATGGCTCAATAAAGATTAGTTTAAACAAAGGATATTGTGCCAATAAAGGTCGGGTGAAACATTGTGGTAATGCTGAATACCTTAATTTCCTACGGAACAAACATCACAAATCAACCCGACACTATCTTAACATCGAGAGCGTCCCGCAGTGAGTTCCCAACCAGCATGAATGCCAGCACCAGGAGCATGATGGCCAGGCCTGGTAGTATGGCCAGGTAAGCAGAATCAAGGATGATATAACTATAATTGTCACGGATCATACTCCCCCAGGAAGGCATGGGTGGCTGCACGCCGATACCCAGGAAGCTCAGACCTGCCTCTATTAAAATTGCAGAAGCGAAATTTCCGGCAGAGATCACGATGACAGGGCTCATTACATTGGGCAAAATGTGACGATATATCGTCCGGAAGTTAGAGAAACCAAGTGCTTTCGTAGCTTCTACATATTCCTTTTCGCGGATGCTGAGGATTTGTCCACGGGTGATACGAGCTACTTCGACCCACATCGTGAGCCCCACAGCAACGAATACCTGCCAGAAGCCACGTCCAAGGGCAAAGGTGATGGCGATAACCAGGAGCAGGGTAGGGATGCTCCAGACGACATTGATGAGCCATACAATCACCTCGTCAACCCAGCCCCTGAAGAAGCCACCGAGGGATCCAATAGTAATGCCAATCAACAATGAAATCAAAACAGAAATCAATCCGACAGCGAGGCTCACTCGGGTTCCGATGATCAGCATGCTGAGTATATCACGGCCATAACGGTCGGTGCCAAGCCAGAAACGCTGTGTAACAATAGGGCGATCACTGGCAATTTCAGATTTGTTCAGGATGATTTCTTTGCCTATTTCGCCGATGATGCCGGTATATTCATTGGCAATGATCCTGTCGCCAATATAATAATAGTTTGAGATGGGAATTCGGCGGTAAGTGTTTTTCTTGCCAAAAAGCATCATCTCGAAGAAATTGACATCTGAATCTGTTGTTTTCAGGCAGGTTTGTAACATCTGAACCTTGAAGCCGGGGTGTTTAACGCCCAACTCCAGGTGTTGTTCGTTGGCAAAGGGAGTAGCATCAGGCGTGATGAGATAACCCAGAATTGCCATCAGGGTAAGCAAAGCAATACAGAGTAAAGAGATGAAACCCAGGCGGTCACGGCGAAATTTACGCCAGGCCAGGGCAGAGAGAGAACCGGAGGCGATGATTTGGTTTTTGTGGAAAAGCTTTCTTTGCATGGGGTAGCAAAAATAGGGATAATCTTAGAAAGTGGACCTGGCTATTGTAGTAATTTTTGATGAATTGAAAGGAGTGGTAAAAACATAATGCGGGAATTCAGAATGCAGAATGCAAGAATGCAGAATGCAAAAATGCCAGAAATAGGCGGAGCTAACATTCTGGCATTCTGGATTCTGGAATTCTTGCATTCGATTTTCGGGTGGAAGACGGGACTCGAACCCGCGACCTCCGGAACCACAATCCGGCGCTCTAACCAGCTGAGCTACATCCACCATGTTTGAAGCTGCAAAACTATAGGTTTTTTTTGAATTGAACAAGAATATGTCTGAAATCATTTTTATTGGCATACTGACGAAAATGAGAGCCCCACTGCTTGGTAATATTTTGTATTTTTGAATAAATATCATTACCTACTTTTAGCATCGGGACTTTGCTTGTTGTCTATGTACGGAAAAATATCCCGGAATCAGACATCTGGCTTGAACACAAACGATTGACACAATTGGGTGATGCAACGATAAAGTCACCGCCCTGGTTTTCTCAATTTACTGTACTTTTCAAAAAGCCTTACCGCAAACTCTTTATCTTATGCCTGATCCTGGCCATCTTCGACTTGTCTGCCTATTGGTTTACCTATTCCTGGATGCCGGGCTATCTAACCCATGAACGTTCCTTTACGCTTGCAAAATCAACTATGTTTATTTTTATCACCCACTGACATCAATCCTTTCTTTATTTATATATTAAAAAATTTATGTTACTGTTCAGGGGTTATTAACAAGTTAACCAATCAAAGATAAAGGTTACTGTTCAGGGGGTAGACAGCTGAAAATCTACAGGGCTACCTTCGAGTGC
>JBAXPV010000066.1:0-11078 GCA_037132075.1 Bacteroidota bacterium | reverse complement strand
GTTCTGCCGGTCAGCTTCGACTTCGAAGTGACAGCACCCGAAGGGCGACAATGCCCTCAGGCGGTCGGTTCTTGACCCATTTCAAAGCACAATAAGTGCGTATCCAAGCAGGTAATTTTGTAAAAATTATGAGTAAGTGATCGGGCGTTTTCTACCGGAGAGGGGGCATGGCCAGGAGTTTTTTTGTTTCTTTTTTGGGTCATCATGCCAAAAAAGAAATACGCGAAATCGCTTCTTGATTTCGCACGATGTTTACCCGGTGGGTATATATCTTTATAACCGACATACGATGTGGTAGCAAGTGTTTCGGAGCTTTGGGTACCTTTTGCAAAGGTACTACGCAAGTAAATGAACGACCCGCTCTAACCTTCTTAAGCAATTGCACATACGCCACAGCAGGATATATGACGCGCACTATGGGGTGCTGCATCCTGCACAATAGCGCGTCCTGTGCGTGGTGTGTTGGGATTCCAACCATGGATTGAGTCTGTGTCTTGACACAGATTCCAACCATAGCAAATGCCAGCGACCATAGGTCGTTGGTATGTAGTTAGATAGAATAGATTACTATTAGTAAGACTTTACATCACCAACTGAATTGGAGATGCCTTTGAGTGCCCTTATGTACTTAGTCTGACAGATGATAGCCTTGAAGGCATCACTCATATTGGTTGACTCCATGGGCAGCCTTGGCAGTGCCAGCTTCTCTGACTTCTTCACCTTCTGTATCCGACCTTTGACCTTCTCCATAGGGGCTAACTCAATGCTGCTCTTAAGTTCTTTACATTCATAAGCATCAATGAGTATTCGCGGCAAAGACTTGTTCTTGCCTTCGAGCATGATGTTAGCCAATTGATACTCTTGCCAATGCTCTACATTGCGGGCACCAACTGACATGAGTGTGACATTCCAACCAGTAGGCTTGTTGTCCTGCCACTCAATAGCACGTTTGAGTTTGTTTGCAAAGTCTTCTTTGCTTTTATTGTATTGATTGGTTGCCCGATCAGCATGCAGGAACACTACCTTGTTCGTATGTGAAGCAAAGTAATCTATGAACTTCAATGCTAACTCTTGTATGAACTCTGGAACCAATGTATAGATCGACTTAAGGAATCTAAGGCAATCGCCTTGCTCTTGTGCTATGACCAATGACATCATGTTCCCGGCATCAAAGCCTAACTCCAGCGGCTTGTATGGCATCACGTATCGCAAGGCCTTTGAACAGGCTTTTACTGTTTGATTCAGGCTGTACGAGTCATAGTATGAGTAGTCATACCCATCACGAAAGAAGTTGTTCTCGCCCTGGTTAAAATAAAAGCGCTCTCCTTGATTCAATGCTGTCTTGAACGACAGTATTGAACATTTGAATTCTTCTATGTCCATACTCTCCAACTGGTTTTGCAGATAGGTGAGTGTAAGAATATCGATGTTAGCCAGGGTACTGACTACATAGAAGAAACTTGATTCATATCGGAGTTTCAGTAGTCTCTGCTGCCACACCTGAAGTTGAAGCTCGAGTGCAGTTGTACTCGAACCATTCAACTTAGATTCGTAAATCTCAATATTTATTTCATTAACGACAATGGCACATTGGAGTATGTTTTGTATTTGCTGCTTGTCCATCTTGTCAGCCATACTCAGTATCCAATCATCTTCGCCATGTGCAGTATTAGGCATGTCGGTCAGGAATGACTGTCCCATGAAAAAAGATGATTTCTGTAAAAGTATGGCATCACCTCTTAGTGTGGGCAATGCTTTATTGAGCTTCTGACGTTTCAGGTATTTTGCCTCATCACCAAACATGTGAGCAATTGAGATCCCGGCATTAATGGAAGGTCTGTCAAGAGATTTGAGATAGATTTTTCCACCATTGAAAATCGATATAGTGTGCTTATGCGATGGACATGGCGTGTATGGCTTAGTCCAGTGAGCCGGCGGCTCCTTGTCGAGGCAATAATGATAATTTTCAATGAACTTTTTACGCTGCCAGCCTACAATGATCTGCGGAATGATATTGGTCAGAAGGTTGGCATAGGTATCTGAGATAAAAGCAAAGTTGGCCCGGGGCATGTCATAGACCACATCAATGATGCGGTCTGCCAGGATCTCGGTGGACTTGGCCACGCCACGGCCACCAACAATATAAAGATTCTTTGGTTTTATCAGGTCTACCATCATTTTTATCCATGATGCGTAGCGAATATCCGTAGACTCAGCTTTGTTGTTCAGTTCCATCTTCTTCTGTCCAGGATACGTTTTCAATGCCGCCGTCACTACGTAATTTATTTTTCTGAACTTCTTCCAATGGGAGTCTATCTATAAACTCTGCCAAAAGAGTACGATCAACTTTCTTGATTCCCATTTTCTCAGGATCAAGTTGATAGAGTATTGTCTTTTGATTGAGCAAGTCGTAAGGGATATCTTCTTTATCGGCTTGGTCAAGCCTGCGGGCTTTCATGGCAGCCTCAATCATTTTCTTGTATCCTTCCATGTCATTATCCGCCCAGCATACCAGGGCAGCATTATCAAGCCTTTCAGCATAGATATTGCGCCAGGCCTCTTTCTTGATGTCATTGGAGCAATAAAAGAAATTGATTGATTCAGAAATGATAGACATTGCACCATTGCGTGTATATCCGTCAATCTTCATCAGGACTTTTGCGATAAAGCCAGGGGTTTCATATTTGGAGATCATCGCCCTGACCATTTCTAGGCGGTCAAGGTATTTAATCATCACCGAGGGTGATTCATCAGACTTACCGGTGTCGATCCAGATCTGAAGTTTGATATGATCTATTTTACTTGTTTCCATTAAGGAGTCTTTCTCTTAGATCATGAAGCCGGTGCTTTCTTATGTTCGCCTCGATATGCTGTATGGCAGTGACGGAGCCATTTTTGCCGGCGGCACTGACTTCTTTATCCCGGGTTGCTTCATCGATTAAGATGCCGCGCTCATAGTGGTACCTGAATTCTGAGTCTGGGTCTGCCATCCAAAATTCAACCACAGGCCATGGCAGGTTCATGATCATGGCGATTTTAACGGGGTTAAATCCTAAGCCTGAGAGTTCTTCTATCTCAGCTTTTTGCTCCTGTGATAATTCCATAGATTTCTTGTTTGCGGAAGTCATAGACTTCTTTGATATTAAGGAAAAGGTATTGTTCGTGCTGTGCGTTCTCAGAAAAATTGCCTGAGCCTTCTACAAGGAATGAGCCTTGCGGGGTAAGCATCAGACATATTTTTGAATGGTTCCAGGCGTAGTCAACGCTGAACTGCCCTGGTCTTTGCTTGCAAAGGGTGACCAGCTGCTCTTGCACTTTGGGCAGTCTGAATTTTATGGTATCACTGATGAGGATATGAACCTTCTCTACTTTCCCTTTTTCTAAAAGGTGTGTAAGGGATTCAAGGATTCTGTTGCTTATGCTGTAAGTAGACAAGATCAATTCGTTAATGACCTTATGCTCTTTGACGAAAAAGGGAATAAACGTGTAGGCATTAAAGCTTTTTACGGTCCAAAGAAAAAAGCATTCGCCCGGGCCAGGCACATTGCCGACCAGGGATTTAATGCTTTCCACTTTAGCGAGGTGGACATCATAAAATTTAGATTTTAGGATTCCGGAGCTGGCTGCTGTTTCCTGGTTTAAGTCAGAAAGTTTAAATAGTGACATTATCTGTTCTTAAGTATGTTGTCTATTTCTGCGATCAGTCTGGTTTTAATGGTCACCGAGCGTATTCTTTTCTCGGTATTTCTGGGAGTGTCATTTTTTGTCAAAGACTTCTTGGTCTTCGTCAAATTGATATACATATTGGCGCGTTTGCGTGACAACTCAGCGGAATTGCATTTACGCAATTCTTCAACTTCCTGCCGGATTTCAAAAATGGGATGTTCCCCCAGTGGTTCTTTATGTTGTTTGTAATGATTCAATTCCAACCAGATGGCACGATTGGCCAGGTATCCTTCCACGCAGTTTATGGCTGAAAAGGATTCTTCTTCAGGAGTCTCAGCCAAAAACAACAACTCATGAGAATCCCGGAAGCGGTCGTTCAAAGTGAACATGTCCGCAACCAGGATCTTCAATTCATCAGGACAACTGAGTTCTTTTAAGAAGGGGAACTCTTCTCTGATTTTGATTCCTTTTTTGAAGGACTCAAGTTGTCTTTTTTTTTGTCTTCAGGGCTTTCAGCCGGTTCCAGGACCACAGTTGCAACTTCATCTGAAGGTTCCTGCTGTGTAACAGTTTCTTCAGTAGGGGTTACATCTACAACGGCGGCAGCCTCAGAAGAAGCTGCAGGGAGTTGGTGTTTCTTCTGAGCTTTTTTAATTTTGGGTAACTGAGCTGGCCGGGAGAGGATATCCTCGATCTCAATAGCGCTGATACCTGCGGTTTTGCGAAGCTGTTCAATCAGCAAGGCATGATTATACGGACTGTAACCCTGACGATTCAGCGTAGCGCTGAAGGATTTACTGTTGCCATGTGCATGAAATAGCTGAACTCCTGTTTCAAAGGCTCTGTCCTGGATTAGCCAGGTCTTTATTTTGTTTGTCATGTTGACTTATATTTTGAAGTGTTTCTACTAATGTCTTATTGCCATCCCGGCCTTTTCGCCAAATCTCTGCCCTGCATGATACTTTGTTATATACCATATCAATATGCTTGCGTTTGAGCTGTCGCGCGGTTGATTGCTTTCTTTTTTGCATATGAAAAAGATTAAAAGTGGGCCAGTTGAAAATGCATCCCGTCAAGCCGTTTGAAATTTCCACCCCAATCGAAACCTGCATCAAGGAAGCACTGAACCAGTTCACCGCTAATGGCAGGTTTTTGACCCAAGCCATTACCGCTGGCATTGATATCGATTGCCATTCCCCAGCTGTGCAAGCTCATTTGGGAACTGCCTTTTATTTTCCGGATATTAAAGCATCCGTCCCAGCTGAGTACCTGAGGCAAAAGATTGCGGGAAATGATGTTGTTAAATGCCCTGGCCAATGGTCCTGTCAATAAGGAATTGCAATAAACTTTATTGGGCAGAACACCGATTTCAAGGTGTTCCGGCACATCCCATAATTCCAGGCATTTGTTGGACAGTGTTGGCTCTCCAAACTTTAAAAAGCAATCTTTTGAATTGATCATTTTGTGTTTTTTCAAATGTGCAATTGCATTTTCCCAAAGAAAAGGACTGAAAAATGGGCTGCCGGTGTGGGCAGCCCATTTAATTGATCTGATAATGTTAGGCCCTGCTAACTTCAACCAGCGTCGTTACCGTGGTATCACTTTTAAAGGCCTTAACCGTGAGTTTTGCTCCGGCTGAAGCCGTCCAGGTCGTACCGTTGTGAAGCAGGAATGTTCCTCCTTTGACTATTGTGGACGGGAATGCCCCGCCAGAACCCAGGAGGGTATAAACACCTCCGTCAACAGCGTTGGAGAGGTCTGTGATTACTGCTGCAGAAGCATCACCGGTAGTAAGCTGATATTCTCCGTTTCCGGAAGCTACATTCACCGTGGTGGCTGCTTCGGCTGCTGTGCCTTTGACAGCATCCAGGGTGACAGTTCCAAGGTAATCTGCCCAGCCCGGACCTTTTTGAGCCGACTTGAACGACATGGTGGACACGTTCTTGTCCTTGTCCCATTCGTTTTTGTGGGAAAGGCGTAAGGGGGCACAGGGGGAACCGAAGAGCGTCATGGAGCCATCGCTGCATTTTTCAACGATAATACCAATTGATTTTCCAAGCCATGAGGTTTGGAACTCTTTGATTTCTTTTAAGTTTCCCGGGTGTGAGAAATCAATATTTTGAATGATCCCTTCTGCATCGGTATCTCCACTGCTTTCTGCGGAACTCTTGATTGAATCCTGGGTAGCGTAGAGTTTAATCGCATAGGAACCGGGGATGAAAATCAGAGAACCTGGCATCACGATACCTGAAGCATCGCGTACATAACCAGAAGTGACATCGTTCCAATCAAAGACGATCACTTTGTCCTTGAGATTACCACCATTGCCTGGCATCAGGGCAGTGGGTTTGTTTACATCAACTTTAACGTATGACATGGATTTTGGATTTTAATGGGTTTGGAAATGAATTTTAACAAATAGAAGGGGCAGGGTCACTGCCCCTTCTATGGGTGGTCTTATCCGCGAGAGATCTCGTAGAATTTACCGTCCACCTTGTTTTTCTGCAACTTAATCCAATGACCAGCGCTAAGCGTCATTGAGGCAGAAAGTGAGAAATTGCCGGCATTGGCAATAGTAGAAGCAAAGGCATCACCTGTCCCGTAGAAGGTATAGATACGGTTGTAGATGGCATTCTCAAGGTCGGTGATGGCTGTGGCCACAGTGTTGACATTGGTTACAAAGTCAGTACCACCGGCAACATCAGGCGTGGCATCGTCTTCATCCACCGCCACAAAGGAAGTAGTGATCGGGATACGCTCCATGTCGATGAACTTATTGGCAGCATTCTTTACAAGGATGATGGATTCACCCAGTGAAGGCTCCCAGGGGGCAGTAAGACTGGAGAAGGCGCCACTCTTGGCAATAGTCGGAGGATTGACACTCGATCCGATGCGAATGGTAACTGGAACTCCGACAATGGCATTGTCGATGTTGGTGATCACCGTGGGAGCTGTGTTTGGTCCAGAGATCAGACAGGTGTGAAGTGCCACGGATGGTGTGGTATCTCCATCCGCAATCTGAATAAAATAACTGGCAGCGTAATCCACGTCATTGCAGAAGATCATCTGAGTAGAGTAATCCAGTGGAATTTCTTCCAGCGAAGAAAACTTCTTTCCAACCAGGTAAGCCCAGATGCTTTCTTTCCAGTTCGACCAGACTTTAAGGGTCCAGTCCTGTTGTTCCAGAGAAAACTGAAACATTTCACCTGGCTTGTCTTCAAATAGGGAGATGTTTCCAGAGAGTGTCCAGATAAGGCGTTTGCTGTCACCAAAATTGGGGATGATCACAATAGGAACATTGGGATATTCCTTGATGTAACCTGTATTGGGTTTGTAATCCATGTTGGTGCCATAAAGACTCTCGAGGTTCTTCACATAAGCGGCAAAAGCATCCACCGACATATAGAGTTTCAGGTTGCCAGTATCACGAACCGGGGTAGGAACTTTTGAAGTTCCGATACGGACATGGTCGGCAATGGTAGTTTCTGTCCATTCACCCATTTCAAAAGGGCGAATCTTAAACAATCCGATCTGGTTACGGATAAACTGACGTAGACCGTTGGCAGCGCCCATGGCAGTACCGGGGACATTCAGAGAAGGATCAACGCGGATTCCGTTTACACGGCGAAGTTCACGTTCGTTGGCCAGTTTCTTGCCGGTTTCCACAAGGATGTATTCAATGAATGACATCTTCATGGTTGAACTGCCTTCTTTATTAAGGTATCCGATCCAGCTCTTTTCGATGGCTTTGAGGTCGGTGAACTGGTGGGCAAACATCACAGGATACATGTTCAGGATCTCAGGCTCAAACTTGTAACCACCTTTTACAACACTGCTAAAGGTGCTGTTGGTGTTGTCACTCTGAGAGAAGTCACCATTGAGGAACATGTTCACCAAAACAGCCTGGTCCTGGTAATCAGATTCCAACGGAAAGATGTTTTCCAGCGAAGGAAGACCGATTAAAAAAGACTGGATACTGTCTTGTTTGCGGATACGGAAGAAATCTCCAAGGTCTGTTCCCAGGGAAGCGTAGTCCATCGAAGAAGCCTTTGGCGAAGGAATGTCCACACCAAGACGGGACATCATGGCAGCATAAGCACGCTTGTTATAGTTGTGCTTGGTGTCGATAGCCATGTAAGGAACCTGCTGGGCAAACAGATGTGTTTCACTGGCAGTGATATCAACATTTACATTTGAGCCGTTTGTCCCGGCAGGATTGGGATCTGCTTCTTCCATTGCGGAGAGGATTTCGATTTGTGATTCAAGGCTTGAGATTTTCTTAGCCAGGGAAGTTTTAACCTGGGCAGTGGCATTTACCTGAGAGAGCAGCTTTGCCTGTAGGCCGTCGATGGTTGTTTGAAGGTCAGCGATGGCTGAAGCATCCGGAATATCCGTATTAGCCCCGGCAGGAACAATCGGAGCTACAGCCACAACAGGTTCCCCGGCAAGTTTGAGCGCGAAGTCAGCAGCAAATTCTTCAGACATTGCATCCGCAAGCTGGGTTCGTTGTTCTTCGGTCAGGACCTTTTTGCCTTCCACTTCACTGAAATGTGCGACCCCAAGCAGGGTCAGCACCAATGACATGAGTCTTTTCATTTGTGTTTTGAATTAAGGTGAGATGAGATAGAATTGATTTGAGATTTGATACCAAGTTGATAGGCTGTTTCGATAGCTGTTTCAAGGGTTCCAATGGAATCGATCAGACCAAAAGATTTTGCCTGGTCAGCATTATAAATTGCTCCGGAGAAAACTTCTGATTTGGGATCGATGCCAAGATTTGTCTGAATCGCCGTGTGAAATATTTCATTCACATGGTCCAGGTAATCGGTGAAAGGCTTTGAATCTGATGGATCAGAAAGCAAAGCCCTGACTTCTTCATCCTTTCGGGTAGCTTTGGTAGCATAGAGGTCATAGACTGTGATATTGAGTTTGTCTTTTAAAAACCCATTGAGATCCATGAAAGAAGTTTTCACACCAATGGAGCCAATGAGGTCGATGCGACTGCTGGCAATCCGGGTTGTCATTGCTGAAGTGAGCCACATCCCAGCAGAAGCGGCCATGTTTTGAATAAAGGCGACCGTTGGGAGTTTGCAATTCTTAATAGCAGCAGCGGCGACATCTGTTAGAAACACCATCCCACCGGGGGTATTTACAAAAAACAATATCGAAGAGAAGGCAGGGTTTGCTTCTGCGGCAGCGATATTATCCATGAGTTGCTGAGTACGGGAAGAGAGCATCACCCCTTGAATTGGGATAACGGCAATAGAGTTTTCCGGAATCTCCATATTGGAGATCTCCGAAGTAATCACAAAAGAGCCGGTGGCTGATTTGGAGTACACCATTGTCTTGCCGGGATCACCAATAATGGCAGAGGCATTAATGGTGTTCCCATTTAAAAAGGAAAGCAGGATGGGGAGATAATTAAGAACCTCTGAACGGTGGATTAACCATCGTGCGGAAAGGGCTTCTGATAATGATTCCACTTGTAGAAAATTTGGTGAGCAATTGCGAATACAATTTTACTACACCACTAATCTATATGGAAGGACTTAAAAGCCGGTATATATTAACAACTTACCGTTGTGTACCTAAACATATGATTTAGGTACATAACGGGTAAATATATTCTCAGTTTGGGGCTTTACGGGGTATAATTGATGGCAGGCGTTGTTGATTTGCGCGAAAGTGTGACCAGGCGAACACCTTTTTCGGCAGAAAAATGGATTTGCATGGTGCAGGGATTCAAAACTGTTCCAATAAGCTTCACCAGACCGGAGGAATAGGTGAACTTAATGACAGAACGCGAGTTATTGAAGTCTTTGAGGTAGGCAATTGAGTTAGCATCTTCGCCAGGGTACTGAAACTCTAATTTCTGATTGAAGTAAGTATTTCCCTGGTCCTCGAGTTGTTCTTCGTCATAAGATGTTTTACCGGGGGTGACGTAGATAGGGAACCATACTTTTGAGGATTTAAGGTTCACTGCGGCGGAATTGCCATCGTCGGAAACAACAATTGAGTTGACATCGATGGTGGGAAGAATCTCAACTTTGCATACTTGCGGGTTGAGATAGGACAATTTAGGGATGGTCATGGGATAAAAAGTTTAGGACAATTCGAGGGCTAAATGGGACAATTCGAGGGCTAATTATGAAACATTTTTAAAGTGGTGATTCTGAGTAACATAGCCGCCTATCATTCAGCATTCTTGAAAAATGTCGGTAGATAGCATCAAAAGAGTAGTCACGATCAGAAATATTATAGAGAAACATGAACAAAAGAGTCGAATCTTTTCGGGTCAAACCTTCTTTCATTTTGAGTTTAATGAAGGTGACATAATCTGTTTTGAAGTCGGAAGCAATTTCCAACCGGAGGGCTTGCTGATCTTCCCTGGAGAGGTAATTATAAACCCTGGGGTCTTTCCAGAGATTAAACGGTACACAAACATCAATTTTGCTGGGCCTGTATTTGAGCGTAATTTGAGTAGGGACCCGGGGTTTAATTCCTGCCTTACGGATAAGGTACCTGTTATAAAGTGATTGGTGTTTGAATTTTATTGGCGTTTGTGGACCGTAAACTTTGAGCAGGTACTTCGTGAGGTAACTTGGCAACTCGAGTGTAACGACAATTGGCTCTACCATAACTTGTTAATTATTTGTATAAAGATATGATAAAAATGGCAATGAGTACCAAATATTAAGGCATTATATTGAATGATTTGTTAATGATGAAAAAAAATATGGATCGTTGGGGTCTCTTTTTTGGGTTTTTGATGCACAGCTGCCAACAAGATGACTAAACCGCAGTATATTAGCCTGTTATGTTGTTGGAAGTACACTATTTTGATGCCAACAGTACTTGTTTACTGCCAACAGCTGCCAACAAACTATTATATATTATATGCCATTTAAATAAGTCTGTTGGCAGCTGTTGGAAGTACGTTTATGCCTGATGCCAACAACTGCCAACAAGAATTACAAAACACAGAAATATAATAATAACTAATAAATACTATAAATAACTCAATATTACTACCTTACATAATCTATTCCATCTGTAAAATTCTTGTTGGCAGTTGTTGGCAGCTTTTTGGGGTGCTCAGCACCAAAAGTCAAAAAATCGTGAAAAACGTGCCTTTTCCAGGCTATAAATTCATTTTTCACAATCAAACTCTTTTTTCGGGTTTTTACAAAAAAAACGAAAGCCACTTGTTTTTGTGGCTTTCGAGATCTCGATTATTTTGAATGTAAACGGGTTAAGAATTTTCTTTTCCGTGGTCAACGGTTTTGCTAAAACCGGTGCGGGGAGTTTCAGGAATCATTTTCAATCTTTGACATTCGTAGCATTGGTTTTAGCGAAGTGTGTGTGCCCTGCATGGGTCATGCAGCGCACACTTGTTGTAAGCTGTTTGAAAA
>JBAXPV010000065.1:0-11527 GCA_037132075.1 Bacteroidota bacterium | reverse complement strand
CACTCAGGGCAGTCATGGTTCCGGTGATTACAGGAGCCGTCACATCATTGACATGGATTAATTGTGTAATGTCCGAGGTGTTCCCGCAGATATCAGCGACTGTATATGTCCTTGTGAAGTTACGATCACATCCGGTTGAATAGTTCTGAACATCAGCATATGTGACAGCAGACACTAGATTGCAATCTGTAATCGCAGTTACATTAGTGTTTTGTGACATAAGTACTGCAACCGTTGCATAAGCCGTTGGTAATGTTTGACTGCAGCCCGGTTCCACCAAGTTTACACTAAGCTCATTCATGGTTCCACTTATCGATGGAGCCGTATGATCCGTTACCAATATCGTCTGCACACAAGTAGTCGAATTTCCGCAGGCATCCCTGATTGTCCAGGTTCGGGCCACACTTATTGGACAAGTTCCTGTTGACACATCCTGGTAAGTTACCGTTACGATACCGCAACCATCTGAAGTGATACCAGTATTATTGACATCGTTAAACACGCTTAAAGAAGATATCGTTGAAGTTGCTGAATAAACAGGGTCAGTAATCACACTAACATCACATCCCTCAATACTACGTGTTGCAGCACATTGAGAAATGGTGGGAGCTACAACATCACGTACAGTAAGGGTTTGTGAACAAGTTGATGAATTTCCATGAATATCGGTAATGCTATAAACGCGTGTGACAATCTTTGGACAAGTATTTCCATCGTCGGTTTCACTAATCATCGCAAAAGAGGTTGCCGTAATTCCACAGTTATCCCAAACACTACCATGAACTGGAAGGGCGTTGGCAAAATCAGTTAGATTGGCATAAGGTACCTGTTCTGTGGCAGCACAACTGGCAGTGATGGCATTAGGGCAAGTGATTTCAGGGGACTGGTTGTCAATCACGATCAGGCTTTGGTCACAACTGGCGCTGTTTCCACATCCGTCAGTAACAACCCAATGAACAGTATGCGTACCAACAGGAACATCACCAGAAGGCCATTGGCTGGCAAAATTATTTGTTGGGGTATTGGCAGTGCAATTATCACTAACGATTGGTGTTCCCAGAGAAATGCCTGAGGCTGTGCATAGTCCTGTATTCGCATAAACTGTAACGGTTCCCGGACAAGTAATCGAAGGTGCAGTGTTGTCATCAATATTAATAATCTGAACACAAGTTTCAGTATTTCCATAATTGTCGGTGATTCCCCAGCTACGATTTATAGTAAGTGAACATGGGACGGGATTGGTAATCACATCGATATAATTTACAGAAGCAATTCCGCATGTCGTATTTACCTGGCCATTGTTTGGCGCTCCTTCAAATTCCGATTGAGAAGAAGATGCTAGTGTTATTGAATAAACCGGACTAACAATATCACCTGTCCCGCATGCTTCAAGATTGCGTGTGGCTGCACAAGTGGTAATTAAATCAACTGGTCGTACAGTAATCAATATACTTTGCGTAGGTCCGTTACAAGTTCCTAAATGCGGTGTCACAGTGTACAATACCGTTTCGTTGGAAGCCCCAATATTGGCTGGAGTCTGACTAATTGTACTTCCACAGGATGATGAGCAGTCGCTGTAATTAGTGACGTTTCCGGAACTTGGAGTTGCAACCCAGGTATAAGTGACACCTAATGCAGACGTAAGGTTAATGTTCGTGTTTTGTTCTGAGCATATGGTATAGCCTGATAGTGAATTCATTACAGGAAGCGTTTGAATAGTCAGGGTTACTGTATATGGGTCTCCAATACAGCCTATAGCACTAACTGGTAATATGGTATACATAACAGTTACGGTAGAGCCAGTCGTATTGTTCCAAACATCATCAGCCAAAACTGATCCTGAAAAACCAGTTCCTGTAATTGGGTTTCCGGCTGAAGCTGTTAAACCGTTACTGACTATAGAGGTGATGTTAAAGGTGGATGCAGGGACGGTAACACTGGCATTCATCGTCACACCGGAAGCCACACCGGAACATACATCTGCCGTCTGGTTGTTTAAATGAGGTGCTGTACATGACATGCTAAACACTGTAGGCGTGTTGTCTGAAGAATTATCATTGGGATTTGACAGCGTTTCGTTTGGGATGCCGTCTTTGTCTAAATCCATGCTAAGCCCGTCATTCGAGGGGTCAATGGTATTTCTGTCGGTTAAACCGTTTTCTGTCCGGTCGCCTGTAGCAAACATCTGGTTGCTGAAGTCATTCACGCCAACACCCGGATAAAAGCGGACACTAAAAGTCATAGTAACACTGTCAGCTACTTGAAGTACATCTCCAGAATTGAAATTAAGTAAGTTTGCACTTCCAGCTTCGCCGGTATAGAGGCTATTGACAGTCAAAGCAGATCCACTTGTAATATAGGTTATTGCCGGTGCTGTCGATATCGTATATTTCCCGGCACTAAGTGAACCTGTAGTATAAGTACCAAAAGCAGAAGTCAGGGTGTCATATAAATTCACGTCTAAAAGGTCATAAGCGCCATAGTTTCTGGCCCGGACCTGGTATTGAACAATATAGCTTCCGTCACCCTGTGAAACCGGAGAAGTCAGCACTTTCTTCCCTGCACCAATCATAACATTCTGAAAGGAAACCGGCGTTGGATCGCTATTATCTTCCGGACCATTGTTGTTTGGATCCGGATTGAGCCCATTTTGAGATTCATCAGCGACAATTCTACCCGCAGGTGTTGTTCCGTAGCCAAGGATGCTGTTGTTAAATGGTTTTGTGTAAAAGCCTGGTGTTACAGTAATTACAAGGGTAACAGTCCCCGAAGCGCCCACTGCCAGGTTATCCGTTCCGGTTAGCAACTCAATGTTGCTCGCCCCGTTAAAAGCAGGATTATAGGTTATTCCGCTTGAAGAAATCGAGCTGATGGTCGGGGTTGTGGTGGCGCCGGCAAATGCCTCGGCAATATTATCAGTAAGGTGAACATTGTAGAGAATAACATCACCCATATTTTCCGCCAGGATGGTATAGGTAACATCATATGTCCCGTTACCATTATCATTAACATTGGCAAGATTTTTAGCGATTCCAAGGTGGGGGTTTTCTAAAACGGTAGCAGGAGTGGGTGTAACACTCAATCCATATTGAGAGGTAGCGCTCACAGGAGTACCTGGAAGTGAGGCAGCACTTGCATTGGCCGTATTATAATATATCCCCAGTTTCGTGCCGGCAGTAAAGGTGACCGTTACGGAAACTGTCCCTGATGCACCATAAGCCAGGTTGTCAACCCCTGTCAGCAGATTTTGATCGCTGATGCCATTATAACTCGGGTTGGCATGTAAGCCACTGGAACTGTGTACGTAAGTTATTGTCGGAGAACTGGCAGCACCTGTAAATGTTGCTGCCATATTATCAGTCCCCTGGAGGTTGAAGATTGGAACATTT
The DNA here is from genome assembly GCA_037132075.1 of Bacteroidota bacterium. GTDB lineage: Bacteria > Bacteroidota > Bacteroidia > Bacteroidales > CAIXZF01 > JBAXPV01. Next base: position 8,138 of record JBAXPV010000065.1, on the reverse strand, counting down.
CCTGTATTTGAGAATACAAAACCGTAAGTAATGGAATAAGTTAAATCATGATTGTTAACATTCGCATCAACAGATTTTACAAGCTTTAATTGTGGACTCTCTGTAAAAGTTACTGGAGTTGGCACACTGTTATTTCCCGGACCGTCATTTTCAGGATCAACAACAGTTCCATTGGTAGAAACGTCACTGACTGTAGCACCGAACTGGCTAACAGCCAAAGCTGTTGCATTGTTATTGTAAGGTCCCAGGTTGGTCGTTGGCGTCACCTTTATCGTAAGTAAAACTGTGCCAAACTGACCTACGCTTAAAACATCTGAACCACTCAAAAGATTACCGTTTCCAGAAAAGCCTGAATTCACTGCAAAAGACGAACTGCTACTCGAAACAAATACAACAGTTTTTCCGGGGAAGGTCGTTGACAGATTTTCTGTTATCTGTACGTTATGAATTGTGACATCGCCTGTGTTTTTCGCCAGGAATTCATAGGTCATATTGTAGGTTCCATCGTGGTTGTTTATCGGGGTTCCGACTACCCGTTTGGCTAGACCCACGGATGGATGTTCACTGAAAGTGGCAGGGGTCGGGTCATTGTTATCCAAAGGTGTTCCATTATTATTTGAATCAGGGTAGTATCCATCTTGTGAATTGTCAGTAGTCAAGGTGCCACCCGGCCCATATCCAGTACCCACTGCTGTGTTATTGAATGGACCTAAACCGCTAGGTGCAACCGTCAGCGTGACTACGATGGTGCGAATGTCATTTACTTGCATTATATCAGTCCCAAGGAGCATATTGGTTTGAGTAGTTCCGTTGTAGGTGACATTTTCTGCCAGGTCTGCACTGGTAATATTATTCACGACCACAGTGCCACCACCAAAGGTGCTGGTTAAATTGTCGGTCACCTGGACATTCTTTAATGGGACATCACCCATATTTCTTACTGTAATAGTATAGGTAAGAGTATAAGTTCCATCTCCGTTATTGATTGGGCCGTTACTGATGACTTTAGCCACACCAATCAGAGGATTTTCTGAGAAAGTGACGGGGGTAGGGGTACTGTTGTTTCCAGGATTGCCGTCACTATCAGAATCTGGGTTGGTCCCATTTTGAGAAACGTCATTGCTTGTAACGCTGACACCAGTTGCACTGGCTGCACTGCCACTGACACTGTTGTAGTAGACACCCAGTGTTGCTCCTGGAGTTACTGTTAAAGTCACATACACCAGACCGGAAGCGTTTACTGCTAATGTCTGACTTGTTGAAAGTAAATTTGTACTACCATTTCCGTTAAAAGAAGGGTTCACCACGAAATCATTACTCAAAATAGACCCAAAAGAGTAAGATGCCCCACTAAAAGAAGTATTCAGGTTTTCAGTGGCCTGGACATTGGTCAGCGCGATATTTCCATAGTTCTGAAATCTTATTGCATAGGTAAGGGTGTAAGAACCGTTTTGGTTGTTGATCGGGCCATTGCTAATAGTTTTAGCAATACCCAAACAGACAGTTTCTATGGTAAAGGTTTCATTGATAGTACACCCATGTGCATCGGTCACAGTGACTGCATAGTTGCCAGCCGTGAGCGCAGTCAGGTCTTCATTGCTTGATCCATTGGACCAATGAAATGTCAGTGGGGCAGTTCCGCCACCGGCTGTAATGTTGATTGCCCCTCCATTATTGGGACTACAGGCAGTGTTGGTTACGACACCGCTGAGGGTCAGTGCTGTCGGATCAGTGAGGGCCGCTGAGGATACAGACGTACACCCATTGGCATCAGTGACTGTTACATAATATGTGCCTGCAGAAAGTCCACTGATGTTTTGGCTTGTGGCACCTGTATTCCAATGATAAGTATAAGTTCCCGTACCACCGGCACCGCTGGAAGCAACACTTCCATTACCGCTGCCATTACAACTTGGGTTTGTTCCGACAGCAGAAGATGTCAATGTTGAACCCGGTCCAGAAACCGCTATTGATCCGGTTGCCGTAGTTCCATTGGTGATAGTAACATTGTAGGTTCCCGTCGCAAGGCCAGTCAGATCCTGAGTTGTCGCAGTAAATCCGCTGGGACCGGTCCATGAATACGTATAATTAAAGGGCGGGCCTGTTCCTCCATAAACTTCGAGGTCTACTGTTCCGGAACTACCTCCGATACAAAGTACATCGGTCTTTGTAAGTGAACTTATCGCTGTATTGGTACCGATGGTATTTACTGTAAACCGTTTAACAAGCGTACAGCCATTAATATCGGTAATGGTTACCTGGTAGGTTCCATAAGTTAAACCAGCAGGATCCTCCGCGGTGGAGCCATTCGACCATAGATAAGAATAACCTGATGTTCCTCCACTTGCTGTGAGATCAATACTGCCATTGGCCCCTCCAAGAGAGGTTTCATTCGTGATAACTGCAGTGGCGCTTAGCGCAGTTGGCTGTGTAATTGAAGTGCTTTTTGTAACAGAACAACTGTATTTGTCAGTAATAGTCACCAGGTAAGATCCTGGTGCCAGCCCACTAAGGTTTTGAATACTCGCCCCGTTGGACCAGTTATAGGAATAGGGAGAAACGCCACCACTGGGTGTCAGACTGATAGACCCGTTATTACTCCCATAACATAGATTGTCGATTTTGCTAAGACTGGCCGCAACATCCTCTACAGTTACTGTAACGCACTCGGAAGTTCCTGATCCACAGTTGTCAATGGCAGTAGCACATACACTATAAGTTCCTGCAGGTACTCCGGTAAAGTTAAGCGTGATACTGTTTGTGGAAGAGCTTCCTGTAGCCCCGGCTGTGTTTGTCCAGGAATAGCTGGTGGCATTGGGAACTGCAGGAACGCTAAAGGTTGCTGTACTGTTTTTACACACAAAATAGGAAAAAACAACACTCACGGTCACCATGGAAGTTGCACACTGTGATGCGCCCGGACAGCCATCATCACAAACCTGGTAGATGAAGGTATCAGTACCTTCAAAACCTGTATTAGGCGTGTAGGTCACTGTTTTGTCAGGATTTACTACTGCCGAGCCGAAGTTTGGGACTCCTGTGATTGTTGGAGTCTGCAGGTTTCCATCCACATCATGGTCATTGGCTAAAATATTAATTACCTTGGCAACACCCATTGAAGTTGAAGCATTATCAGCAGTGGCAACAGGCGGGTTGTTCGTGGTGGAATACAAGACTGCTACCTGGGCCGTGCTGCAATACGATGCTGGAGAGACGTCACACACCTGGTAAGTGAAATAAACAATTTCATTTTCTGCGAGAGTGCCCGGCACAAAATGGATCGTTTTATCTGGATTGACGGTTGCAGTTCCTTTTCCCGCAGTGGGGGCAGCATAGATAGAAACGGTGACTGTCCCGGTATTTGCCGATAAATAACCAACAACATCCGGGTCGGTATCATTTGATAAGATGTTGAGATCTGTTGTTGAACTCAAACAATACTGATCAGCGTTAGCCACAGGGAGCTGATCAATGTTAATACCAAGCGTTGAGGTCTGGGTGGCACAAAGACCACTATTAACATCTCTGGCCCCTTCAACTTTGGCTGTATTATTTGCCGGGTCGCAGTTTCCGATAACCTTAAGTGTTACCGAAACGTTGACAGAATTCCCGGCAGAAAGTCCTGCACCAGCCAGGTTAGTCCAGCTGATCGTCCCATTAACAACACTGGCCGGGCTTACCGTTGTACTCACATATTGCAAACAGGAGGCACTGAAGAGATCCTGTAAAGGGAGTGTGTTTATCGTAGATGCCCCGGTATTGGTGATTTGAATGTTGTAAACGATATTGTCATTAATGGTATATGGTCCACTGGAAGGGCTTGTTTTAGTCAAAGTAACCGATACGGAAGGTTGTACAACTGTAAAAGATAAACTTGAGGTATGCGTGACTGTTCCTTCTGTTCCTTCATGGGCTGTTACATTGATTGGAAGACTTGATCCGGCGGATACAGGAGTCCAGGCGTATTCATAAGTTTTAGTACATCCGGAAGTGGCAACCTGTGAGGCAGTGAGGGTTCCTCCACCATTGATCGTTAAATTAAGAGCAGAAATGTCGCTGATACCAAATGGATCACTCACGGCTGCCCTGATATATTTTGTAGTACCGGTTGATCCACTGGAGATAATTGATCCCCCGGGGTAAACGGCATCGTATACCCCCAAACTATTTATATTGACATATGAAAGTGGCGTGGCAGTTGAGGTAGGTAACTCTATATATGATATTTTGGTAGATGCATCGAAATCTATTCTTATACCAGCAGTTGTATAGTCACTGGAGAATTCAGCACTTACAGTCCCTGTGCTTGCCGGAATTGTCACATCCGAGGCAACAGTTCCTGTCCATGTCAGTGTCCCTGTCGAATTTAGGGCTCCAAGACCAGAATTTGTGGCAGAGGTGAGTGTAAGAAATGGTGTGGCACCATTTAATAAGCGAACAACAATAGGTAGTGTTGCACCCGAGGCCGTGCCAGAGGTTACTGTTGCGTTTGCAAATACAGTTATAGTAGATCCGGATTTTATAGTAAATAAACTACACATTGCAGGAGTCTGTATAAATTTGGTAATGTTGTTTGAAGAACCTTTAACAGCAACTCCGATAATAGACCATTCTCCATTTGAAGTGGTGTAACTTGTTGAGGTTGTCGGCGATGTGGCACTTATCTTGCTTACGGCATTCTTTACCGTATTTGTTCCTGTATTAATAATTGCCGTTTGTCCACCAGACATCGTAATTGATCCACCATTTTTTGAAAGAGCAACAGCATCAATAAACAGGTCTCCTAAACTTGAATTTCCACTAACAGTGGCACTGGTCCCAGAATTTGTATTCGTTCCGGCAGTACCTAAAGGAGTCGTTTGGTTAACACCTGTTAACAATACAACACCCATAGTTGCTTCCATTGAAACGCTTGCGCTCCAAGTAGCATTAACACTATATGTTCCATCGGCAAGCCCGACGGCGTACCAAATTTCACATTTACTATTTGTACCCGAAACTTGGGCCCATCTAATTAGTGATGTAGTTCCATATTTAACATCAGTAACTGGAGTTTTATTGTCAGATGCTATGGTGACAATTAACAGTTTATCAGTGCCTGAAACAACAATACTTGCGGCGGTAGGAAATCCGCTTGTACTACCAGAATTGGATGTTACTGCTGATGAAAACGCTGCGGAGACTGCCGTGTTTTTTGTAATATTGCCTGTTGAATGTACAGTCACCCCGCTTGGCACTGTTCTGGTCAAACCGGTCGTATTGGTTAAATACAAACGTTTATTTACGGTTGTCTGCCCTTCAAGCTTCACAATCCCGCCTAATATAAAGGCCGAAATAGCGATGAATATATAAAACCCAACAACAGATCTTCGTGTTCCGTGACTAGGTGTGCTTACGAATGTGGTAAATATCTTATTCATATAGATGAAATTATCTGTATTGAAAATGTTGTTTTGTCGGCCTGTTCAGTTAATTTTTAATGATGTTATCTGGTTTCGCAGGTACATCGTGAGGTGATACAGAAAGGCAGGTAGCCGAGCTTGAACAACCATAAGTTGTTGCAGCAGTTACACAGATCTGTCCTCCCAATACTGAATTCCATTGGAGTGACAGAACATTTGTTCCTTGTCCACTTACATAGGATGAGGTTCCGGGATAAGTCCAGGTATAAGTCATGCCTGCGACAATTGGCACTGTATAGGTATACGTTGTGTTTAAACAAGGACTGGCATTGTTGGGCGTGATTGTACCCGGTGCTGCTGGTTTACAGGCGGGATCGCTGCAATCGGTCAACCCGTTGCCGTCATTGTCGATGCCATCGCCACAAATTTCGGGTTCATATATAAAAAATGGCGCCAATCCTATACAGCCATGCGTATCTGTAACAGTCAGGTGGTAAGCCCCATAATACAATCCTAAAGGATCCGCAAGCGTAGAAGAAAATGAATTTGGGCCCGACCATAAATAAGTATAGGTAGGAGTTCCTCCGCTTGAGGTGATATTAATGCTTCCATCGTGACCTCCTGATGTAGTAACATTGACTGTTGTTCCTGGCGACAATATTGCTGAAGGCTGAGACACACTGATTTAAGAAGAAACCTGGGTACAGCCATCGGCATCTGTGACGGTGACCGTATAAGTTCCTGCAATGAGGTTAGAAATGCTGGGCGTGATGTTCCCGTTTGACCAATAATATGTGAATGGAGAATGACCTGTAACCGCAACACTTGCAGTTCCGTTCGTTCCGCCATAGCAGTTGGTTGAAGTTGCGCCTGGAGTGATCACAATCGGAGTGGCAGCATTGACAACGGCAGCGGTTGAAATGGTACAGGCCCCGGCATCGGTAATCGTTACGTAATATGTACCAGGAACCAATCCTGTGGGGTCTTCCACTGTCGATGAAAATGAATTTGGCCCTGACCACAGATAGGTATATGGCGGAGCACCACCAACAGGAGTGAGGTTAATCGAGCCATTGGTGCCATTGCAAGAAACTGTAGTACTGCTAAGTTGCGTGCCAAAGGGTGGCCTGGTGTAATTCCAGCCTACAATCGCGTTATGAGGTGGCGTCGAACAAAGTGTTCCAATTAGGGTTTCCTGGAGGGTATAGGTTCCAGGTGTTGTTGTCGTAATTGAAGATTGATCTGCTGAACCAATAATTTGCCCGTCGAGTGTCGTCCAGGAATAGGTGACATCCGTTCTGACCGGGTCTGCAATCAGGGTAACCAATGGATGTGAACATGATAAAACAGTATCCCCAACAATTTCTGCAACAGCCGAAAACTGCCCCCAGGAGTAGGGACCGGCAAAGTCTTTCAGCTGTGCTGTAAAAGAGGAAGATGCCCTTGTTTTTACAACGAAGGTATGAATAGGGAAATAACAAGGGTCTGCGCCTGAAAGAGAAGCATGGTCAATCCCGAAATGGGTCATGTTAAGGCCCAATTCAATAAATGAATAATCTGAATAGGAAGTGTTCCAGGAGTTGTATTTGGTGCTTTTAACACCCCAGGGTGGCGCGGCACTTGTCCTGCCAGGGGTGTTGACAATTCCGCATAGCTCAGGGGCAACAGGTATAATACTGGCATAACCATAGGGAGAACCAGTGAAGGCCCCATCATAATTAGGACCCCAGGTAAATCCAGGAGGGTGGTTTCCGCTGAGGTAGTCAGTATGACTAACCCAAAGTCTTACTTCAAGAGCAGGGACAGTACCTCCGGATAAACTTAAATTGTAAATAAAATCCCCGACTTTGGTAACTGCATGAGTTGTTGGATCAAAGGTAAAAGCTGTATGTCCCATTTGTGGACCACCTGAGGAAAACCCGGTAGATGGATTGTATGTTATAGCTTCAATAAAAAATTCAAAATCCATATAAGCATCACCACCTGGTTCAGCACGAGTAATTACCCCGTCAAAATAAAGATCGTTGGTGAGCAATGGGCCGTCCCGATACATTGTTCCCGCTACATCAATCAGGTCATTCTTTCCCAAAACATTTTGTGGGCCCGGATCCCAGATCGCAGGATCTTCCCCGTTTTTACTGGCAGTATTAAAGGACGTGGCATCGATAAAGCCTGTGCCTCCGAAATTGTCGCGGGCAAAAACCGCATCAATCATAATTTGTGAGTTTACAGTTGAAAGCTTCGGATATTTTAAACGACGCAGATAAGTCGGATCCCCGCTTCCCTGAAGCAGGCTTGTTAAGGTAGCTGGGCTAGTTTCATCAATAATCCCATGCCCGGCACTCCCCTGGAACCAGTCCATAGTCGTATTGGTAACAGCAGGAGGTGGATTTTCATTTGTGCCGGAATAAAGCCCGGCATCAATACCGAAATTTCCAAGCGTACACCCATTCGTTTGCGCTTGCATTTCTCGGAAACCGAAGACAAGAACTAGTAAAATCAAGAATCTCGTAAATTGGAGTAATGACCTTTTCATATGCTTTAGTTATTTTGTTTTCAATGGCTACATTATAATTATTGCCAGGACGGTTGCCGTCTGGAGTATATTAAAAAAATAAACTTGGGTGGAAAATGAAATTTGATGATCATCAGTAAGTGATCATTGACAGATAATGCTACAAAGTTGTAACCAGAAAATAACACTGCACAGAAATCGGCAAATAAGAGTGCACAACA
>JBAXPV010000064.1:0-11554 GCA_037132075.1 Bacteroidota bacterium | reverse complement strand
ATACTGTCCCATTTCTTTGATATCAGTGATAGTCAGATAACGATTGTGGTAGATCATATCAGTGTCGATGTCGTCTTTTTGGATAATCCAGACACGACCTTCGATGATAAGGGGCTTGGTTTCAACAGCTGTTTTCTCTTTGGCGGAAATTTTAAAAGTGTCTTTTTGTTCAAAAACAGCAGCTATGTCCGGAATTTCATCCGGGCTGGTGATATAACCGGCAACAGCAGAAGCCGCAACGGTAGCAGGCGAGGCGAGGTACACAAAGCCTTTGCCTTGTTTTCCTTCGAAGTTCCTGTTTCCTGTAGAAATCGTCACTTCACCAGGTCCGTTCTGACCTACTTGTCCGGCAGCACATCCTGCACAACCCGGATTCGAGATCAGGGCACCGGCGTCCTTGAAGATTTTCATCAATCCTTCTTCCAGGCATAAAGCCCAGACTTCATCCGTTGATGGAACGATTTTCAGCACAACACCTGGTGCAACTTTTCGTCCTTCAAGGATACTGGCAGCAATACGCAGGTCATCGATACGACCATTCGTACAACTTCCAATAAAGGCAGAATCGATTTTGGTGTTCTTTACTTCATCTAAACCAGAATTGTCATGAGGATGGCCTGGTTTGGCTACCATAGGTTTGAAAGTTGTGAAATCCATATCAAAGACGGCATCATATTCAGCGTCGGCATCAGCAAAAATTCTTTCAAGGCTGCGACCTGTTGTCCCTTCAAAAAAGGCCATGATGGTAGGTGAGGGGGTGAACAAAAGGATGATGGCACCCATCTCAGTTCCCATGGAAGAGATTGTAATCCGTTCATCAAGTGTGAGTTTGTCGATGTATTCGCCGCAAATCTCCACTGAATATCCCAACAATTTATTCGCTCCAAAGCGATTAAGCAGGTTCAGAGCAATGTCTTTCGCAGAAACTCCGGCCGGACGTTTCCCATTGATGTTAATCTTGACAGATTTCGGCACCTTGAACCACACAGACCCATTGGCCCAGGCAGCAGCAATGTCCTGATCTCCCATGCCCTGACCGAAAGAACCGAGGGCTCCCATAATGTTGGCGTGAGAATCCGTAGAAACAAAAGTGCTTCCAGGCCAAACAAGTCCTTTGTCGATGGCGATATGTGTCCCGATTCCGGCATTGACGTCATATATTTTTATTCCGGTTTGACGGGCATATTGTCTGCAATAATGCTGATTGGCAGCATATTTCTGGTCAGATCCGCCGGGATTACAGTCGAAAGTGAAAAAAGTGCGGTTGGCATCGGCAAGATTTAAGCCATTGTCGAGCAGGTTTTTAACTACATTGGCTCCGCCAAAGTCACGCGCTACACGTGCATCAATAAACACATCTACTATCTGATCAGGTTTTACTGACTCCAGATTTGCATGTTTCGCAATAATTTTTTCGATAATATTCATAGTAATGGCAGTTTGAATGTTTTTCAGATTTTTGTTTGCAAAGATAAGACTTCAACAGAAATTTCCTTTCCAATTTCAAGAAGTAATGCGGGAAAGCAGTCATCGTACTACAATCTTAATTACTTTGTGGATACCTACTTATCCGTTCCGACTTATTTGTTGTAATAATTCCAGATTGTTTATTGTTATATGCCTTTCTTCCACGCTTATAACGCCATCATCGTTAAGTTTAAGCAAAACCCTGGTGGCACTTTCCCTGGAGATGCCGATCAGATCGGCCAATTCCTGCCGGGTAAAGGGGAGCTCAAATTCATTGCTTTCATAAATGATCTTTGAAAAATAAAGAATGGAGTCTGCAACCTTCCCGAAAGTCTTTTTATGGGATTGGCTCATGAACCGATGAAAATTGTTTAGGCTGTCACGTGAAATGGAAATGAGAATCTGGTAAGCAAATGCTCCATTCTCCAGAATCAGTTTGTTGAACGCACTCATGTCAATATAACAAACAGTAATGTTCTCAAGTGCTGCATAAGAATAATGGTTTACCCGGTCACCGAAAAGTGACTGTAAACCCAGGTAGGAATATTTTTTTACAATTTGAAGGATCTGCTCTTTGTTATCCGTGGTTTTAACATACTCCTTTACGAGGCCTGATTTAAGGTAGATAATGTTCGAGTTTAGGGAACCCTCATGAATCAGAATGTCTCCCTTTTTGAACTCGGCTTCCAAACTGTTCTCATTGATCAGGTTGAATTCAGGAATTCCAAGTACTGCAGCAGCACATGATTTCTCACTACAATCTATACAATGAATTTTTTTCTTTTCAGAACGAATCATATTGTTTTTAATTTGTGTGATATATTGAATACAAAGGTGATAAATAATTGTCATTATAGTGTGATGTTTTGCACAAATAATCCGTTTAAAACTAAGTGCTGCTTTGTAACTTTGTAAATACCATTATTATACTGCCATGAAAATTGCCATAGCTACCACAGACGGTTTAAATATGTCTTCCTCTTATGAAGAAGCCAGGGGATTTCTTATAATCAAGGAAAACTTTAACGAAATTGTCCATGAGGAGTTAAGATGGAAGCCGGGACTTGAAAAGACAGATTTTAATAGAGATTATCTTATGATTTCTGCGTGTTCGCAGCTTGTTGTTCGTGAAATTTCAGTGGCTGCAAAGCAATTTTTTATGGATAAGGGTATTGCTGTTTTTGTTACAAAGGAGGATATCATCACCAATGTGATTCTTCATTTTCTTGAGAAGCATTACAGGGAAGCCTCGAATACCTGCTGTTGTCCCTAGTTTAAGGAAATTGCATGGGTCTTGACAATCACTTTAAATTTTTCAGAAAAAACACCATTGGGCACAATTATGATTATCGCACGCCATATGGGCGCAAGCACATGGTATATGCCGATTGGATTGCCAGTGGAAGGTTATACAAACCTATAGAAGAGATCATCACTTATCATATAGGTCCATGCATCGGAAATACACATACTGAAACCAGTGAAAGTGGCAGGCTGATGACTAGGGCTTATTTTTGTGGATTTTGCAGCTTCAGCTCCGTATGACAGGATAGACATGCATCCGGAAGATCCTATGGAAAAGCTGGATGCTATTTTTTTCTCACCACACAAATTTCTTGGCGGGCCAGGCTCTTCTGGTGTGTTGGTGTTTAATTCGAGCCTTTATCACAATAAGTCGCCTGACCAGGCAGGAGGAGGAACTGTCAACTGGACCAATCCATGGGGTGAATATAAATTCATAGATGATATTGAAATTCGGGAAGATGGTGGAACGCCTGGTTTTCTCCAGGCAATCAGGACAGCCATGGCTATGGAGGTAAAGGAGCAAATGGGTGTCAACAATATTCATAATCGTGAAAATGAATTACTTGCTGTAGCTTTTCATGAAATGCAGAAAGTTAGTGGTTTACACATTTTGGCCGATAATATAAGGGATAGGTTGGGTGTAATCTCCTTTTATATGGATTCAATTCATTATAATTTGATTGTATCCTTATTAAGTGACCGCTTTGGAGTCCAGGTAAGGGGCGGTTGTGCCTGTGCAGGAACATATGGGCATTATTTACTTGATGTGAGCTATGAAAAATCCAAAAGAATCAGTGAGAAGATCAGCCACGGTGACTTATCTGAAAAACCAGGTTGGGTAAGGCTTTCGTTGCATCCGACCATGACCAGGAATGAAGTGGTTTATATTGCGGATGCGCTGAGACAAATATCTCAAAATCATAAGTTATGGCTGACGGATTACAATTACAACCCACACACCAATGAATTTCAGTCGAAAATTTCAATCAAGGAAAACAAAAAGGCAGAAGCCTGGATTTCATTAAATGTTCTTTAAGAGCTATTTGATAAGCAATTAGGCATTGCAATATGTAATATGTTTTACAATTACTATTCGATTTTTCTAAAAGATCCAATTGAACAGGTAACCAACAATCATTATTCCTGTTCCAACAACGCCAATAAAGGTGAAAATCAATGGCAGTTTCAGAACTTTACGCAGAATAAGCATTTCCGGAAGTGACAAGCCGATAACAGCCATCATAAAGGCAAGAGCAGTTCCCAGAGAGGCGCCTTTTTCTATCAGAACCGCAACAATCGGCACGATACCGGCGGCATTGGAATACAATGGAATTCCAATTAAAACTGACAAGGGTACTGAATACCAGACGCTTTTACCCATTAATGCTGCCATGAAATCTTCAGGAACATATCCATGAACGCCTGCACCAACCGCGATACCCAAAGCAACATATAACCATACTTTTCCGACTATTTCTCTGACAGCCTCATATCCAAAACGAATCCTGTCGCTGAAACTTAATTTATCCTCACCCATCAGGTTCTGGCCAACTTTGGTTTTGTAAACCCAATCTTCCACCCAATGTTCCAGTTTTAAAAATCCAATAATCCAACCGGCAATAATTGCAATTAAAAGGCCTGTCACGACGTAGATTAGAACAACCTTCCAGCCAAACATCCCATACAACAACACGATAGCGACTTCATTGATCATGGGCGATGAAATCAAAAATGAAAAAGTTACTCCAAGCGGTACTCCAGACTCAACAAATCCCAGGAAAAGGGGGATTGCCGAGCAAGAACAGAAAGGCGTAACAATTCCTAAGATCGCTGCCATAATATTTCCAGTTAAGGTCTTCTTTCCTTCCAATGCTTTACGGGTGCGCTCCGGAGTAAAATAGGTACGGACTATTCCCACAAAAAAGATAATCAGCGTTAACAGGAGCATTACCTTGGGAAATTCAAAAACAAAAAACCGCAAGGCCTCAGTAAGGTGTTGATCATGCGTCAAGCCAAGCTTGCTGAAAATAAGCCAATCGGTAAAGGCTTGGAGGTTGTGATAGAAAACAAACCACAAGGGGAGAACCAATAAGGGTAGTATGATCCTGCCAGTGTTGGTTTTGAAGAAATCAATGGTCATGTTCTTCAGGTTTTAATGTAGAAAATGTAGATATAATAAAACCCAACCAGGATGAAAAAAAGCGCGACGACCCGCCTGAACCATTTTTCAAAAGTTCTCAGGTGATTGTAAAAACTTCCCAGTGAAGACACACTGTAGGCAAGTATCCAGGCAATAATGATTACCGGCAATCCTGTTGCAATGGCAAAGATAAATGGCAGATAGAGCCCTGAAACATTTGAAATGGTCATAGGTATCAACATTCCAAAATAGAGAACACCACTGTATGGGCAAAAAGCCAGCGCAAAAACGGCACCAAGAAGTAAAGCACTCCACCAATTATTTTTACGTTCTTTTTCCGCAACTCTGTCAGACAATCCCCGAAAGTGGGGTAGGTTAACCCTGATGATATCCAGCATTATTATACCTATGATAACTAATATTGGCCCAATATATCGTTCCCCGTATGATTGGAAAAATTTTGCAATATGGAATTTGTTTGCCCCCAGATACAAGATTACTCCCAGACTTGTATAGGAAAATGCACGACCAAGTGTATAAATAATTCCATTTAAGAGAATCAAGCGTTTATCTACAACATCCTTGCTGATAAATCCAATAGCAGTAATATTCGTGGCCAAAGGACAAGGGCTTATAGCAGTCATCAGGCCAAGCAGGAATGCTGTAAAAATCGGAAACTGACTTTGATCAATCAGGTTTTGTAAATATTGCATCAGTGCTGTGGTTTCATTATTTACTTAAAGATTCAGTTATTTTGTCTTTCAAGCCACCAATAAATTTTTGAGGCTCATTGCGGCTGTATGAAAAGGCAAAATTAGTCATGTCGTAAGGGAACGTTTTTGCTGCTGTAACTCGGGTTACGAAAAGTGAAGAGCTGCTGACTTCATATTTCTCAACAAGTGCCTCGTTTCTTTTATCATCAATATCAATGATGATCATTTTCACCAAACCTTTTGCCTTTTCAACTTTGAAATAGGTTTCGACAGTTTTTATCGCATTTGATTCAATGCTCAGGCATGTTGGGCAACGATTTTTACCATGAAAATAATAAACTTCGACAGTGGATTTCCCAAGAGGTTTTTGCTGTGCAAATGAAGCGTCTGCGGCTAAAAGAAGCAAGACGATAACAATGATATACTTTTTCATAATGTAGTTTTTTATAATTAGAGGGAGTTTTTTATGATCTCTTTCAATTCAGAAGTGTTTGGCACACGACCTGATAAAACTAGCTTCCCATCGATCACCAGTCCAGGTGTTCTCATGATACCATAAGCCATGATTTTTTGGATGTCCTCTACTTTTTCGACTTCTGAAATGATGTCCATTTCAGCAAGTGCCTTGATGGTGGCCTTTTCAAGATTTTTGCAATTAGCACAGCCGGTGCCTAAGATTTTGATTTCCATAATATTAGTTATTTATTTTGATGTTTATTGTGTAGGAAATAATCATTTATTGTCAAATAGATTCTGGCACATATCCTTTGCCAAAGCCCAATTCTCCTGGTTAATACAGTATTTAATAAATGGGCCTTCGATTTCACCCTGGATTAGTCCGGCAAACTTTAGTTCCTTCAGATGCTGCGATAAAGTTGAGCGGGCAATAGGAATATCCCCGATCATCTCTCCGCTAGTACAACATCCGTTCATTTGTGATAATTTTTCTAAAATAAATACCCGGGCTGGATGACCCAATGCCTTTGCAAACTGAGCTGTACGAAGATGTTTTTCTGAATAATTGAGTCCTTTTGCTGCTGACATCTCAGAATGTATAATTAATAATTTGAATTGAGTATTTTACTATTTCGTAAAATTACGAAATAATGATTAGTGTATTACATATTGAAAACTAATTTTTACTTTTAAGCAATTATTTTTCGATTAACAGACATTATTACAAGGTGTACCGAAAACCGATTCTTATAAGAATTATATTAGTGTGTTGTCTTTCTGTACCGACAATGGTTCACGTTCTGGCACAATGTACTGTTGTAGCCACCCATGATACTGTTATTTGTAAAGGAGCTGGTGTCCAACTCAGTGCATGGGCTCAGTTTGCCAATGCCTATTCATGGGCTCCTGCTGCTGGTCTTAATCAAACTTATGTCAATAACCCGGTCGCACATCCTTCTGTATCAACACAATATGTTGTTTCTGCGTATACCGTTCTGGACAGTAACCTTATCGTCAATGGGGATTTTGATGCCGGGAATACCGGCTTTAGCAGCAACTATACGTATAATGCAGTTAGTGTGTGGAATGAAGCGACTTATGCGGTCAACTCAAACCCGAATGCTGTTCATCCTAACTTTGCCTCCTGTACTGACCATACCACCGGGACCGGCATGATGATGATCGTAAACGGAGCGGCAGCTGCCAATGTTAATATATGGTGTGAAACCATCACTGTTATTCCTAATACCGATTATGCATTTTCTACCTGGCTGGCATCAGTCATCGTTGAGCAACCGGCTATTCTCCAGTTTTCTATCAATGGGATTACATTAGGATCTCCCTTTGTCGCGTCTTCTACTTTATGTCAGTGGCAACAGTTTTATGAATTGTGGAATTCAGGAACCAGCACTACAGCCACCATCTGCATTGTAAATCAGAACACAGCAACGTCGGGGAATGACTTTGTGCTGGATGATATCTCTTTTCAGCAGTTTTGCGTAGCAACAGATACAGTCAATGTTATTATCGACCAGGTCCCTGCCGATGCGGGTCTCGATACTTTGATTTGTAAAGGAACACTAACAAATCTTTCCGGGCATGGCGGAGTTGCTTATCACTGGTCGACCGGTGCCAATACCCAGATTTTAAACGTAAACCTGAGCAGCCCTGCAGTATTTACTGTAAGCGTCACTGATTCATATGGTTGCAAGGGAGAAGACAGTGTTCATGTCGGAATCCTTCAGCTGCCTACTGCGGAAGCAGGGCCAGATCAATGGGTTTGCCCGGGACAATCAGCTGTTCTTCAGGCAAGCGGCGGAGCAACTTATGCCTGGGATAATGGTGTAATTACACAAAGTCAGAGCATTACACCACCGGCCAACAGTGTCTTTCATGTAATAGTGACTGATTCAAACCATTGTTCTTCAGTGGACAGCATGATCGTTTTTGTCTACTCCAATCCGATGCTAAGCCTGGGTCCGGATCTCGTGGCCTGTTCAGGCGATACCGTGGTTTTACATGCCAGCGGAGCCGGGCATTATCTGTGGAGTACCGGTGATACAAGTTTTTATATAAAATTCATCCCACATCAAAGCGGTGAATATTGGGTGCAGGTCACTGATCCGCATGGCTGTATTGCATCAGATACAATGCAACTGACTGTTGGAGTTCATCCACTTACAAAAATCAATTATGGTGATACTTTGCTTTGCACCGGCACTACAACAAACCTGAGTGGGAGCGGAGCTCTATATTATCATTGGTTTCCGTCAGAAGGTTTGTCCGATACCCTTAGCAGCAGCATTACTGCAAGCCCTGAAAGCACAACGATCTATTATTGTGTAGGATTCAATGCAGCAGCTTGTCGTGATACAGCCAACATCACTCTGGTGGTTTCCGATTGTTCTGTCAATATTCCAAACGTCTTTACCCCCAATGGTGATGGTAAAAACGATGTCTTTGTAATAGAATATATAGGCTTTGAAGATTATCATCTCAAGATCTTCAACCGATGGGGAAAGCGCATCTTTGAATCCAGCCGCAAAGAAGATCTGTGGGATGGAACTATTAATGGAACGCCTGCTTCTGACGGAGTTTACTATTATTTCCTGATGGTTGGGAATCGGGAATATAAAGGAACTTTGACGGTTTTTAGGTAGAAGACTAATTTGCTGATGTGCTGATGTGCAAATTTGCTGATGTAATTGTCTGATATGCTAATGTAATTATCTAATTAGCAAATGAATTACTAATTGACTAATTACATTAGCACACTAGCACACCTGCAAATCAGCAAATTAGCAAAAAGGTTTTCTTTAACTTTGATGTCTCTTGAAATTTGAAACAAATGCGTTTAATAATAATCTTTTTCATTATTTCCCTTGTCCCAGAGCTGATTTTTAGCCAGGTTATTATTTCCGGAAAAATGGAAAACGCCATTGCTAATGAAGAGGTTAGAATTATTTATTACAGCAATTCTTTTAACTATGATGAAGTAACTTTAGCCAAGACCCGTTTTGATGCAAAAGGAAGATTCATCATGTCATTTAATTTGGAAAAGCCTGTATCAGCCAGGTTTCTGTGCGGCAACCTGAGCACAAATTTGTTTCTACTGCCAAATGACAGCCTTTTTATAAATTGTGATCTCGATAATTTTGAAAAAAGTTTGAAATATTCAGGAAGGGGAGCAGTGGACAATAATTATTTAGCTGCTGATTATTTGATGAGCTTTACAAAGAATGCGAATAACTACAGCTGGTTTACCGATGCTGACAGGTGTCAGCTTTATGAAGACAGCCTGGAAAATGAAAATCAGAAGTTTCTTAAAACACATGAAAATGATGGTTTTTCCCCTGAGTTTCTGTCTTATATTAAAATTGAAACAAAGTACCGATACATAAATCCACGTTATATGTTCAGTATTGTTATTGATCCGATGCGCAATACCATCACCCGTCGTCAACTTCCTGAAAGCTATTTCAATTTCCTGAAGAATCTTGACCTCAATGATCAGGATGCTGCAGAAAATTCTAATTATACAGTCGCACTCCGGCGTTATCTTTCTGAATTTCATGATTCAAAGACAGACACAATCAGTACGTTGGGTTTTACCAGAATACAAAAAGCAGCGTTTTATGGCCGGAGGAATTATGACTATAGAAAATCGGTTTTTAAAGATAAAGTACTTGATTCTCAGTTAAGCTATTTTCTTCATTCCTTTATTGAAGATTATGGTTCAAACACTTTATTTCTTGAGGAATTGGTCAGTGATTATAAAACCATTTGTAAAAATCCAGCCTATATCGCAATTATAGATAGCGCTTTGTCTAAAGCAAAGAACTTGTCGCCAGGAAGTTATGCCCCTGATTTTAGGCTTATTGATTCCAAAGGAACTTTTACTTCACTTTCTTCCTTAAAGGGTAAAGTCATTTACATGGATTTTTGGTCCCGGGGTTGCGTTCCCTGTCTGATCTCTATGCCTCATGTCAGAGATTTAGCCAGAAAGTTCAAAGACAGAAATGATTTTGTGGTTCTTTTTGTCAACGTAAATGATGTAAAGACTTTGTGGGAGAAGTTTAAAGAAGGACAAACCCAAATTGGGATTGAGGTCTTTGCTGATAAGAAGCAGTCTGAGGATTTGTATAAGATGTACAACTTTAATGGGATTCCTCACTATGTACTCATTGATAAGGAAGGGAAAATTGTAAATTCAAATATGAATGGTCTTCCTTATGATGAAGCTGCTATTTTGGATGCATTGAAATAATCTTTTAAAGAAGTATAATTTGCTGATTTATAGATCGTAGTAACGTTTAACTCGTCCTGAATTTTGTTTTTTTCTCAATGTAATGCTAAATAACATTGAGAATTTCACGTCATCCTGAGGGTTAATGTTCTTCGAACAAAACAATATGAATTGAGGTCTATTTTGGAATAAGCTCAATAACAAAGTTTGCGAATTATGTCAATAGTAGCAAAGCGAAGTGTTGAAAGACCCCTTTGCAGATTCCTCCCTCCTCCTCTCCTTTAGATAGGCCCGTCATTCCGAGCGAAGCGAGGAAACTCCGTATGAAAAACATAATCGTAATCCTGAGGGCTTATGTTCTTTGAAAAATTCTATTGTATTGATGATGCTTTTGTAATTAGCTCAATAATAATAACTTGCTAAATTACGTCAATGGTAGCGGAGTCGAAGGAGGGCTGTTGTGAAGCTAACTAAATAAATATCAAAATTATAAGTATATAATAATTACCGTAACTCAGGCATGGAACAGCCCTTCGACTCCGCTCAGGGTGACGGTCTATTTCAACGTTACTATGGCTAACGTTGAAAAATAAATACAAATCGATAAACTACTTCATTATATATCCCCCAAAAATCCCAAGCCCACCATTGATATTGAATTGAAAAAAGACCTGCGGCGGATTTTCAATATCCCGGGTTGTGATCCAGCGGGGAAGCATTTGATGATATAAATAGGTGTTTTTATCACAAACTGCCAGCTTCGTGGTAAACTGGAAATCAGGGAAACCATCACCCCAAAATACCCACTCCCCCCAATCCACTGTATAGGTTCCATTAATCTCAATTTCAGACTGGTTGTGATTTAGGAAAATTGGTTGATAATCAAGCTGTTGGTATAATGTATCAGGGCTTGACCAATCAGGGTAGGGATGCATTAACTGCAGCAGACAATAAGCGTCAATATGTTTTGTGTTTTTAATAACTACGTGATAATCAAAGGTTCGATCTGCCTTTGGCGTGATGGTGACGGTATATTCCGGTACATCAATATCCGGGATCTGACATTGTGCTGTCAGAATTTGATTGTTGTCGAGAAGAATTCTCAGGTAATATTTTTCTCCTTTTTTGATCTTAAGTACATTGGTGTCGCATTGGTACACATGATGAACAGAATGTAACCAGAAAATAACACTGCACAGAAATCGGCAAATAAGAGTGCACAACATT
>JBAXPV010000063.1:0-12495 GCA_037132075.1 Bacteroidota bacterium | reverse complement strand
TCAACAGGAGCCAGAATTCTATTCAATAAACTTGAAACAACGCTCAATTTACAGAACTGTGGTTGTTTCGGTGGTGGTGACCTGACTTTGCGGAATATGCTTGCAACAGAGTCTTTAGCGATCACTACCAACCCAAATCAGAATGACTTGATTTATCTCCACAATTATAATCGGGCTGGCAATCTTCATTACATTTTCTCTGACGGCGTTTCTGTCTTTTCTGACAGTACCACCAGGCATACCGCAAGCGGCTATTCCTGGGCTGTAACCATTACAGCTGCAAACCGAAATACAAATTACCCGTTTCGATTGCCGGTTGTTAAAGTTGCCGTAAATGCAAATGCACTGGTGACAGTAAAATTGTGGTTCAAATTAAGTCATGCAACGCAAATCGGGGCTTGGCTGGCAGTCAGGAAAAACCAGCTTGCAGGGGTTAACGATGGTTATATTGCTTGTGCTGAAAATACCAATTGGCAGGAACTTACCCTCACTTTCCTTCCTACTGAAGCTGGAGTGATTGAAATAGAAGCTTTGTGTTTTTATCGATCTTTTTCCCCTGGAACTATTTACATTGACGACATCACCATAACTCAGGCGTAATATGGCACTCCCAACCGCATCAAATCTGACCGGACTTGATTTTGTTTACCTCGGAAAACCTTTCTGCCAGGTACCGGCAAGGTCAGACATAAATACCAATGGCCTTGACGTTGTTGAACTGGCAAAGCCTTTTTGGGCGGTCTCCCTTGATGTTGCCTATAACATCAAGTCAGTCGGGACTGTTGGCCGTGAGGCTATATATAAAATAGGAGGAGTTCTGTGGTCAGGTTTAAACAAACTGGGGAAAGTCATCAAATAAGCTGAATTGAGATTTGCAGGGTATTTTCTTAACTTATGTAATTTACTGCATATATGACAGTTATAGCAATATATGAAGGGGAATTACGTTTCTGCTTAAACCAACATTTCAGTACTATGAGAAAAGCAGCCATTGCCCTATTATTATTGATTTCAACGTGTTTAATCTATTCCTGTGAAAAGGACAAAGAAACTGATCAACCCATTCCGCCGGTTACTTATCCGAATTTTTCGAAGTTTAAAGTTGGAAGCTACTGGGTTTATCAGCAATTCAGGGTTGACAGTATGGGTAATGCCACTCCGACCAACAAATTTGATAGTTGCTACGTTGAGAAGGACACTATAATCAATGGATATTCTTATGTTAAAACCTATCGTCCTACTGATATATGGCTAAATATCCCCTACACCATAGTTCGGGATTCTTTGCATTATATTGTAAGCATGGGTGGTAAGGTGGTTTTTTCCTCACAGGATTTTCAAACGGTTTTTTATTCGTACTATTCAGTATTAGACAACGGTGACACCATGTATCATGCAACCAAATCGATGGAGGATAAAGATCTGCCTGTTACTACGCCAGCCGGCACTTTTATAACATCAAATTTCAGAAAGACCGTTACTTATTATCCGCCATTTGACTATAACGGGAAGCATAGGTATATGCACATGCGCTATGCAGAAAACATTGGAATCGTGATTGAATCGCTTCCGTTTTTCACTTCCGATCCCAATTATACCGAAAGAAGGTTAGTCCGGTATCACATCAACAAATTTCCACCCTGGTAAGCGAAATCTTAGAATTTCGGGAATTCTTCCACCAGGCGTTTATCTCCTTTGGCATTGACACCGCGCAGATAATTGTCGGTGACACTTAAATCATGGTGTCCGAATAAATCCCTAAGAGTTCTTGCTGAGAAACCGGCTTCAATCAGCCTGTCTGCAACCGTATCTTTAAGGGAATAGAAGTAAAGATTTTTAGGAAATCCCAAGGCATCTGCAATCACCCGAAAGCGTTCCGCGATCCGGGTAGGTGCTGCATACTCCGGTCCAGGTTTCATTCCCCTGCCGCAGATATACCACTCAGGTTTGAGGTCGACAAACCTGAGTTTAAGGATCTCCATAAATTCATTGGCAATACTCTGCTTCCGTGTTTTCTTATTTTTTGAGATCGCGGGAGGTATGGTAATACACCCTCGTTCAAGATCAACGTCACTTACTTTAAGTTGAACAATCTCATTAGGTCTGATAGCGCAATAATAACAATATAAGGAAATTATCAAAAAGTCCTGATCATTTTCCAAAAGCCAGTCCCGGTATTTAATCTGTTGCTCAGGTGAAAATGGGATTTTCTGTTTTTCGGTTTCAGGAAGTTTAGCAATCGAATGAAAAGGATTTTCTGTGATGTATTTATGTTTGACCAGGAGGTTGAAAGTGCCTCGCATGTCAATGAGATAATTGTTATAGGTTCTCCCGGTTATACCCTCTTCATGAAAACCTTCCATTAACTGGTCATTCATGTATTGCCTGGCTAAGCCCGAGGTAAACTCAAATACATTAATGCCACTTTTCTTTTTCTTCTTCAGCCATTCCTTTAAATTGTTGATTCGGGAATTCATGTGACCTTTTGAGCGTTCCCGCAAATAAGTTGACTTGAATTTAATGACAAAATCCAGTGCCTCATCAAGACTTTTGTATTGTTGAGGGTTTTGGTCATTGATAAAGGGGTTATAGCCCGCTTCCAGGCGAACATTTATTTCTTTTATCAATAATTCTGCATGTCTTTTTCGAAGCACTTTATTACGCTGCGCATTCACGTAAATCCTTATTCTTTCGAGCTTTCCGGTTGACGGATCAAAGCACCAGTAGAAAATATACCAGCGTACGCCGGAGTTGCACAATTCGGCATATCGGAATGGTAACATTAATTTTGGTATTATTGTATGCCTCTTAGGCTTAGAAATAGAAACATGCGTGGCGCAGATCTGGCGCACCACTTTTTCAGGTCCGCCGGAAACCTTACGCGCACGCATGTTCCAGTTTTTGAGTAGCGAGG
Organism: Bacteroidota bacterium; assembly: GCA_037132075.1. Taxonomy (GTDB): domain Bacteria; phylum Bacteroidota; class Bacteroidia; order Bacteroidales; family CAIXZF01; genus JBAXPV01. Next base: position 9,581 of record JBAXPV010000063.1, on the reverse strand, counting down.
ACGAGATTCTCTACTGACTACTTTTCTGAGCTAAAGGGCTGATTATCAGGTTGCCATTTTTTCTATTTATGCTTTTTTATGCGCTTTGCAGGTCTGTTTCAGGTCTGTTTCAGGTCAGTTTGCAACACTACTGAACTCATGCCTCGCCAGGGTGATCTCTTTCGAAATCATTAACTGCTTCCTGGGCTATATGCAAACGATCAGTCAGGTTGGTATGCGTTATGCCTTCGGTATGTCGTAAGAGAATATCAAGAATAGCAGCTTTTTCGGTATCATTCAACCTGGACATTAAATCAAAATTTTCCACTTGCCGGTGTTGAACCTTACACTCTCCCTCAAAAAATAAACACGGTTGTACTTTAAAGAATTTGCATAGCTTTTCCAGATTGCTCGCCTTTATATTATTCACCTTTAACATGTGGTAATAGGCGTTGGCCGACACCCCCAAATAGTCGTAAACTTCTTTAATTGTCCGGTTCTGGTCATGGGCAAGTTTTTCAACGACTAACTTGATGTTTTTCATTGTTTTGTGAGTAATTAGAAATTTATATCAATATTTACATTTAGTTTTTCTAAATGGAGCTAACATTATTGGTAATATTGCAGCAAGAATTCGCAGCAATTTACGACATAAATTGAGCTTTAAAAAGATTTAACTAAACTTTAACGTTGATTAAACAAAACCATTTGAACCCAACTCTTTATCCCCCCAAAAAAAGAGAGACCTACGAGAGTCTCGCCATCCATATCCGACCGGAAATCATCTACCGGATTCGTCACGATGGGAACCTCAGTGATGCCATCCGTGGGATCTTGAAAATCAATCCCCGGACTATGTTCACCAAACTCAAAGAAAATCACATCGACTTAACGGCATTGTCTGTTCTGGACCTGATCTGCAAAAGGTATGATCTCGAATTAAATGAGGTCATAATTCAGAAACCATGACAGAAAACGCCACCCTTGAATTATTCCAGCCGCTCAGGCCTCATCATCCTTGCCGCAAGTTCGATTCTCCCATCATCCGTGTCCGCTATTATGACATCCCTTTTCCCAAATCCTTCCGTTGCCAGGTTACGCTGAATAAACATGCAGCACTCTATTTGAAATTAGAAAAAGGTGATCGGGTCCTTTTAGCCAGGGAACCCCTGAGCGGGAAGTTCTGTCTGGCCTACGTTCCACCTTCTGATCCCATCCATGCCTATTTCCTGGTGGGAAATTATCATTCACTTCACTTCGACTCCAAAGATCTTCACGGGAAAATAGAACAAGGCTTTTTCTCCATTGGAGAGCCTTTCTGGCATAAGCCTACCAACCTGAATTTCTATCCCCTCACTTTGGTGATCCCGTCCTGATGCAGAAACAAGAAGCATTTTTTACGGTAAAATCTGAGCAGGATGAATTTACCGGGATAGTCGGGGTGGAAATCCAAAAAGATATTGGTGATGGTAAACATATTGTTCTGGAGAAAATCTTTAACAATTCAGAATTAGCCCTCCGTTGGATTAACTATGAAAAGGTGAATTACTTTACCATTCGTTTTGACCGCTGGTTTGCCCACCTTAAAGTCCTACACCAGGTAGGTAACCCGGAATATTACACTTCTCCCACCCGTGATGGAGCGCTCATGAGACTCAAATACTTTCAGTCAGAGATAATACTTCATCCCGCCATTGACAAATTGGCTCAACTAATCATCAAAATAGAATTGGATATGCTCATGGTCCTTCCGGCCCATTCAAATCCATCCTATAAATCCTCTTTCAAAACCTTCCAGGGATTCATCCTTTTCGCCAACAGCCACTTGCCTAAGTTTAGCCTTTCCACCACCCTTTAATTTTGTACTTCTTATGATTTCAGATATTTTCGCAGGTTTACCTGTGCCAAAAAACATCGCCCTATTCGTAAAAGGCGACATGGAAACCATGCTTTTCATGACTTCGGTTAGCTTTAATATCCCCGAGGATGTTATGTTTTTCTCTAAAACCAAAATAGGCAAGCCTAAGGGCACCACTAAAGGGATAACCTATGCCAGGCATGCCTTTATAAGGGCTCAGTATAACAGAGGCTATTCAGCCAAACAAATCGCCTCATTTTTAAAAATGCCAGCAGTTGCCCCTGTCTATTATTCGATGCGGCTTTCTTCACAGTGTTTGGATGTTGACCCGGATTTCCGGAAAAAGTACAATGCCCTGATTGCTGATGAATAATCGATTGGTACACCCCTACTTCAAACAAACAAGATGATTTCAGAAATAACAGAAACTCAAATAAAAGATTCAATCGATATAGTCGCTTTAATAGGTGACTTTATCTCTCTTAAAAAGAAGGGCGTTAATTATCTGGGCCTATGCCCTTTCCATAACGAAAAGACCCCTTCTTTTATGGTTTCACCGGTTAAGGGGATCTACAAATGCTTTGCCTGCGGCGTGGGCGGTGGTGGGATCAACTTTGTGATGGAACATGAAAAGCTTACCTACCCCGAAGCACTCACATTCATCGCCCAAAAGAACGGCATTACTATTGAATATGCTGCCGGGCATGTTGCCCCGTCCAAAGACATTTATTCCCTGCTTAGCTTTGCGAAGGAATTCTATCAAAAGGAATTCCTTATTGAGGGAAATCCCGCAGCAGCTTATGCACTCTCCCGGGGAATTATGGATGACAAAGATTTCTCAATGGGATTTGCCTCGGGTGGAAAAACGCTCCATAATGCCGCTCTCAAAGCTGGTTACACCACAGATCAGCTTATAGAAGCCGGACTGGCAAAGCAGTCCGACAAAGGCATCTATGACTATTTCATTTCACGCCTTGTTTTTCCCTATTTCGACATGATGGGCAGAACCATCGGTTTTACCGGAAGAACGCTCGCAGAAGATTCAAAGTTCGCTAAGTATTTTAACTCTCCCGAAACGATCACCTTTAAGAAAGGCAAAGTCCTGTATGGACTTAGCCAGGCCAAAGCCTATATCGCTTCGGAGGATGATTGTATCCTGGTTGAAGGGCAGTTCGACGTAATTTCTCTTCACAAGAAAGGAATTAAAAACGTGGTTTGTTCCAGTGGAACTGCCTTTACCCCGGAGCAGATCAAAATAATCCACCGCTTTACCAGTAACATCACCATCATTTTTGATGGGGATAAAGCCGGAGTGGCTGCCGCACTGAAATCCATCGATCTGATCCTTGCCGAGGGACTGGATTGCTGGATTGTCAAGCTTCCTGATGGAATGGACCCCGATTCCTTCTGTAAAGGGAGATCCACGGAAGAAATTCTCAATTATATCGAAGAAGGTCGTCATGATTTTATCGACTACCATTTCAGTCTTTCAGATCCACGAGCTGATAACGTCGCCAAGACTGCCCTGATCAAAGAAATCGCTCACTCCTGTTCGTTCATTGCTGACGAAATAACACGCGCGGGTGCCACTAAGAAAATGGCTGAGTTCTTTGAATTTTCATACGCTGCCATTGAAAAGGCCATGCGTAAAAAGAAACCGGAGTTGGTGCAGGAAGAACAATACGAGGGCCTCTTTGCCTTCAAAGATGCAAAGGAGGCCATCAAAGCAAAGGATGTATTTCTTTTGCTTCTCACCAACAAAGAGGTAATCTTCAGTCATTCCGAAGGGCATGAAAATACCATCGGACTGCCGGTGAAAAGCCTAAGCCTGCAGGACATTTCTTCTTTGGGGGCTTGCTCAAAGAACGTTCGCATTGAGACGGAAATGTCACGCAACCTGATCAAAGATCACGACAACCCTGCTATTAAGACTTGCCTGGAGCTTCTGAAACATCATTTCAATATCCTGGTCCTGCCTGATTGTGATTTACCGCTGGGCAGCTCACTGGTTAGTTTTGTGGATTACTACATCGCTTCACTGGTTCATAACCTCAGTGCAGAAGGAATGTATTATGATGATAAGTCGAATAAGATGGCCATAGAAAAGGCAGCAGAGCTTATCTCGCTATTGGATAGTACATCGATTCAGATTAAAATCCCGGTTGCCGCGAAGAAGTTCGGGACCACGGCCACTATCTTTTCTAAGATCATCAAGCCTTTTTTGGACAAGAAAAAGAGTAAGGCTTCGCAGAATTCCAATGAATTCCGGATTGATGATCAGAAACGAGATTTTACCATGGAAACCATACCAGACTATGTTGATATGGATTTCTTTCATCGCTATGGTTTTTTCCCTGCTGAGAATGCTGCTGGGAAAAAGATATTTTATGTCTTTCGAACCACCGACAATGTATTGTCAAAAGTGGCTAACTTCTTTATAGAACCGCTCTTTCAGGTGTTCGACCTGGACCCCAACCGCAACAAACGAATCGTGAAGTTAAACCATGCAGAACTGGGCACAAGCGAGTTCGTGGAAATGCCTTCTGGTGGCATGATGGAATTTAATTCGTTTAAGAAATTTTGTTGGAATCAGGGTGGCTATGTCTTTTCCCGTGGGAAGAACTTTCACCATGAATCAATACTCGAGAGCATGGCACTGGCCTTTCCCAAGTGTTTTGAATTTTCAACCTTTGGTTGGCAACCCGAAGGTTTTTTTGCCTTCTCCAATGGAATCTATGCCCGGGAAACTTTTATGCCAGTGGATGATCTGGGACTGGTTGAATACATGAATGTTACGTATTATTCTCCGGCCTTCTCTAAAATCTTCGCCACCCAGAGGGAAGATTCTGATAAGTACATCAATGATCGTTTCCTTGTTCATAAGCCTGTCCAGGAAACTACATGGCAAAAGTGGTGTTCATTGATGGACGAAGTATATAAGTATCATAACAACGGTAAATGGGCAATCGTTTTTACCATCCTGGCTGCTCACCGCTCAGCGATCTTTCCAATAAACCGCTTCTTTACCTCGCTGTTTTTTGTTGGTCCTACCGATAGTGGTAAGACGAAAATTGCTGAAAGCATCCGTGCACCCTTCATGTACGGGGCGCCTTTGTTTAATCTTAACTCCGGCACCGATGCGGCTTTCTTTACGGTGATGGAGCGATACCGTGACGTGCCAATCATCTTTGAAGAGTATAATGATTCCCAGATTTCTGATACGAAATTCCAGGGCCTCAAAGCCGCAGTCTATGACAATGAAGGCAAAACAAAGAGAAAAGAAGCCGGCACAAAGGAACTCGACATTTCACAAATCAATGGCTCGCCTGTTCCGCTGGGTCAGGAAGTGCCCGAGCGGGATGATGGTGCCCTGGCAAACCGTTGTATCATCTGTTACGTTCCCAAAAACGACAACTGGACACAGGAGGAACAGGAAGTCTATGACGACCTGAAAACAAGAGAAAAAAACGGCCTGACTAACATCTGTCTGGCTATCGTGAGTAAACGATCAAAGATCGTTCAGCATTGGAGTTCTATTTTCAATAAAGTTCATGCTACCATGAAAGCAGGCCTGACAAAGGAAAATTCCCCTAAGCAGACCCGTATTATGAATACCGTTTGCATGATGCTCACCATGGTTAAGTTCTGGGAGACGTATGCAGAGGAATACCCGTTGCCGTTCACCTACGAAGAGTTCTATGTAGAGGCCAGTACCAAGATTATCAAGCAGTCAGAGGACATTAACAAGTCCAACAGGATCTCACTGTTCTTCGATTCATTGAGTTCGCTTCTCAATAAAGATCATGGCATCCGCGAGGGACGGGAATTTAAGATTGAAGTATTGAAGGAAGTTACCGTAGTTAAGCCAAACAATGAGAAAGAGCTTAAGCAGTTTGACAAAGCGAAGAAGGTTATTTTTCTACGCCTGAGCGATTTACATATTTTGTATAAAGAGTTACAGAAGTCTGAGGCTTTGAAGATGAATGCCTTGAAAGTTTATCTTGAGGATCATGAATCTTATATCGGGCGGATTAAGTCTACACGTTTTGAGTGGGCGGAACGTGACATTGCCAGCGGGAGTGGTGGTTATTTAGAACAAATTGTGAGAACTGCTTCCATTAATACCAGTGCGATCGTGCTCGATTATGATAAAATCGGAGTTGATTTAGAGAAATTTAAAGAGGATACTTTACCACCGTCGGAAAATTCTGAGGTAGTGCCTTACAAGCCGGGTTATCAGGAACGAATGCCCTATTGATTATTCTTTTGGCGTTACCACTCCGGGTACTACCAGGAGGGTCATTCTCATTCATCGCTTCGCTTCGCTGCGGTTCCTTTTCAAGGGAACTGTGGCCAATGGAGCCACACGATTCAATCCAATTAACGCATTACTTAAAACCAATACCATGTCAGACTCTTTGAAAAAACAAATAGGTGGGGATCACTACCGAAAAATGCCAATTCAACCAGTTGAATTTATTGTGGCAAACGACATTCCTTTTCGTGAAGGTTCCGCCATAAAGTATATCTGCCGGCATCGCAGAAAAAATGGCAAACAGGATCTAGAAAAGGCAATTCACTATTTGCAGATGATCATTGACTCGTATCTGTGAAAAGAATTAATGTTCACCTCTCTCCTTTCCAGTGACCACACTGGACTAGGAATGCCTGGTGAAAGATTTATTGAATCACTCACTTAAACCCTAATATAAAATGGAAACAGGCCCAATTACTCATCAAATTATCAAAGAAGCTTCTTCAATTCAAGAGCGATTCAAAATAAACGATTTTCAGGCATTGCAAATTGCTACCGAAATCGTCAAAGTACTATCGTTCCGCGATGCCTTCGGAGTTTATAATAGCGATGATGATCCCAAATTTTTGGAGAAAATTGGAATGGAACTCGAGAGTCTTGCCAGACACTTTGATTGCATTTCCAGTGAATTACCGGAACTGACACAATCCTTCGAAGGAATGAAATTTAATCTGGAGGAGATAAAGACCTCAATTGAGAATCATTGTTAGTCTATTCTTAGTCGAACTTCTTTACTAACCGTCACCCCAAAGGTGGCGGTTTTTTATTCATGACCTTATGGCTTATGTAAGGATACCCGCTCCAATGATCAGGCGAAATTGTCAAATTTGATTATCTTTGTGAAAAATTGATTAATGGCGAATCTATACATAATATCAGGCTGTAACGGAGCTGGAAAAACGACGGCTTCTTATTCTGTTTTACCTGATATGCTTAATTGTAAGGAATTTGTTAATGCAGACGAAATTGCAAAAGGACTTTCACCATTTCAGCCTGATAAAGTTGCACTAGATTCGGGTAGGATCATGCTAACCAGGATTAAAGATTTGCTAAACCACAATGCAGACTTTGCCTTTGAGACTACTTTAGCAACAAAGACTTATCCACAGTATATTCGTAAAGCTCAATCACAAGGGTATTTTGTAACTTTGGTTTATTTTTGGCTGAATTCACCCGAGCTAGCTATTGAACGTGTTAATACTCGTGTAAATGCTGGCGGCCATGACATACCGATTGAAACAATACGACGCAGATATATGGCCGGAATTGAAAACCTTTCAAAACTATATATTCCGATTTGTGACTATTGGATGATTATTGATAATTCAGAGCTACCGTTTCTAATCGTTGCCGAGGGAAATAAATCTGAAAATGTCAAAATATATAATCAAAACATTTACAATAAAATCGTAAAACCATGACCAAGGAAGAAGTATTAGATTTGCGCTCTAAGATTATTCGGGGGATTGATTTAGCTTATTATCGCTTATTGATTGCAAAGCAAAAAGAAGATGGAGAATTAGTCATCTCCCGAAATGGTCAAATTGTCAGGGTCAAAGCAAGAGATTTAACATACATAGGCCATGACCTCAAATAAACCGATAGCGCTGGAATTATCGGTTTCAAAGGCATCACTTCTTTTGGATGTTTGCACCCATTCATAGGATTTCACTTCGAAATCCGCTACTGGTATTATATTTACCGTTACCACTCATAAGAAATCCATACCACGTATTAAAGCCAATAATGAATTTTAAATAATGCTCATTTGGATTTTCAAAGCTAGAGCCTTCTTTTACACAGCATTATTGCTGCTGCCATTAAGTGTTTTCGCTCAATATGATTTTAGCTTTCCTTCAGATTCAGATTTTGTAAGTTATAATACTCAACTTCTTGGGTTTAGAAATAGTAACCAAACTAAAGAAAATGATTTTGAACTTAGGATATGGTTTAGTAATGGTATTGCAGAACCGTCAATTGCATATCTCTTTGACCTTACTAATAGAAAAGGAAAATGGATGGGATATTTTTACAGTTTCATGTGGAAAGGAAATGGCGACTATATAACAAAGAGCCGAAAGATCAAAAATGCAAATTTAGATTCATTGTTCATTTTTATGTATAATAACCACCTCTTAACTATACCAAGTCAAAATGTTGTCATTACACGACTGTATATGGTTGGGAAACAAAAAATATCAATCGCAGATGGTGACGATTATAGATTTGAATTATTTACACCTTTAAATAAACGTTGGTACAGATATCATTGTCCTAAAATTTATTCATATAATTATGATGACAGTGAATATCAAGATGTTGTAAAAATACTTAACAGAATAATGAAAATAGTTGGATTTGGGGGTCCCTGTTAAAAAAACTTCTTAAATAGGCAATAAATTGCATTATCGGCTTTTTCCCGGATTTTATCATTTTTTTGACGGGAAATCGCGGAAATTCCGCCAACAGACACCAACACAAAAACAAAGAGCTGTATAGTAGTAATAGTAAGATAGTTAGTTGTTTTATTATATTTATTTGTATTGTATTCTTGTTGGCGGCTGTTGGTGGATCGTTTTTGTTCATGATTTTCAGCCTTGGCTTGTTGGCGCTGGTTGGAAATAGAAATCACGTTCATATTTTGTATGTCCATGATTATTATTCTTGTTGGAAACAGGATTTTCATTTAGAGCCTCTGATTCCCTTTGGCTTATCTTCCTTCATATATACTACCACAGCCATAAGTTAACCATCTTTCTAATTTAATAGAATTATTTAACAATCGCTGAAATGCTTATGGTTCTAAGTCCAGGGCAATAACATACTTATTATGCCTTGCTATTTGTTGGCGGGACATATTTCTTGTTGGCGGCGTAAAATCGCTGCTTTTTGAGTCAACTTATTCGTTATCACTAATTTGCATTTTCCTGTTGGCGTGTTGGCGTGTTGGCGCGAGAAAATGGCCCCCCCCCTCTTCGATAAAAGAAAATATCATTTCTATAAACGTTCCTAATGAAATTATAGCCATTCTTTTGTTAATCACATTTAGAATTATGTTAACTTTATACAACTAAATTTCTTGCATGAAGAGAACCATCACCGTCACTGTTGAACTCCCAATGTATCTTAAACAATACCTGACTACGATTTATGGTCCGGAACCCATCAGATTTCCAAAGCATTCACTGTATAACCGCTTTTTGGTAAAAGCTTCTGACCCTTTCCCTCAGAAGAAATCGGAATACCATGTTTTTGGTAATAACCTTGTTGAAATCATCATGCCTTGGAGCCACCTCAAAGACCCGAGGACTTTTAATTACATTGGTTACCGGGATCAGATCAACCTGCGATCTGAAATCGTTTCCGATTTCAATTATGACTTCATTCGCTTTGTTAAGAAGAAATTGGCAGCAGGAGTACTCCGAAAAG
>JBAXPV010000062.1:0-13182 GCA_037132075.1 Bacteroidota bacterium | reverse complement strand
ATCTCAACAAGTACTCGAGCCATTGTTTCAAAGTGCGAGAGTATGGAATCTTCCCGCATGCTGTTAGTGACAACAAAATTCTGAGTACTTACAGAATTTGTTGACTCAGCAAAGGCAACATCTTTTTGAGAAGTTTTTTCACTGACAAAGCCTCCATCAATGAAAGCCTTTTTGAGTCTTCTTTCCTCAATGATCCGCGCAATATGTCGGATGGAAGGATCTTCCATTTGCCATGCCGGAATGACATACTCACCTTTATGGACAATTCCGGCGGCCTGATTTTCTTTCCCGTTTCCTGTAAAACCGCCTTCCATAAACTGGGGTGGCTTTTGTGCCGAAATTTTAGCAACAGCTGCTATGGTACTAACGATGGAGGCCCCGATCAAAATAGCCGTGGAGACGCCAAAGTCAAATTTCGGGGTGGTAGCCAAAATCATGGTAATGGCCAGTGCTCCATTGATGATTGCCTGGGCTATGGCTGCTTTCTGCTCATCTTTCCAGGCTTTTGTTTTCGCAGTGGCTTCCTTGCGTTTGTATTTGGCCTCGATGTCGGCTTTTTGTTCCTCTGTCAGGTTTTTACTGGACAGCTCCTTATCCTTTGCCGAAGAAAGTGCGGAGAGTTTGGCATCCAATACCGAGCGGTTGTTATTGTTGGCAATGTCAAAAACGGTATTGGAAAGCAACTGTGCCTGATCAACAAGGAAAGCATTGATTTGGCGTTGTGTTTCTTCTGCTTTATTGGCTTTGTAGGCTGAGATTTCATCTGCATAAAGCTTTTGAATCTGGGCAATCTTTGCCTCATTGCCTTCTGCCATGAGCAGGATCTTGGCATACTTTGAATCTATCTCAGCGAGTTCTTGTTGTTCCCGGGATAGATTGTATGCTTTTCTGCCTTCCTGCAATTTGTTGATCTCATCATCGAGTTCCCTTTCCTTTTTAAGCTTCAGGGCAGTCACTTCGGAGTCTTTCAGCTTTTTGTATTCCGCAATAGTAAGGGTAGCATTGGCGATGTGGTTTTGCTTCTCATTCTCCAGACGAATGATTTCTCTTGTATTCCCGGTAGCCTTGACAATCTCATCATCGTAATATTTGGTGATTGCAGTAGATTGCTCAGAAACAGCAGTGATCTTGGCTTCATAGGTGTTTTCAATTTCCTGCAATTCCTTTTCGTAGCCAATCAACTGAGAGGCTTTGAGTTTATTGCGGATTACCAGGACATCATTGGTATAAACCGTTTCCTGTTTTACCAGCTCATCCTTGACTGCCTGTTCCTTTTGGATATTGAGTACTTCTATACTTTGCTCAATGGTCCGTTTTTGTTTGGGGGAAAGGTTTTCGCTGTCTTTGAGAAACTTCTTTGCCTTTTCTATCTCTGTTTCGTACTTCCGTTCCACGGCGTAAATCTCTTTGGTGAAGCGGTCGGTACGATCTTCAAGTTGTTTTTGATCAAAGCTCGACAGGTCCTCCATCAGCTTCATGTATTCATCCACCAGTTTGGCCTGTTTCGCAGCAGCCTTGGCAGCTTTGTCGTCAACGGGAGTTTCCGGTGAATCATCACTGCGAAGCTTATTGAGGGCTTTGATCTTGTTTTGAATTCTGACATAATCCTCAGAGTCTTTGATCACATTTCGTAGGGCAACCTGGTACTTCGACATCTTGGCATCCATTTCCTCGATGGTAGCGGTCCCGATGGCATCGCCCTGGGCTTCTGCATTGAGAACATCATCCAGGGTTTTCTTCTGATCGATGGCCACCGAGATATTTTGCTCATAGGCTTTGATGCTTTCATCAATGTCTTTCACCGCTTCTTTGGAATTACGAATCATAGCATCAGTCATGTCGGTTGCACCCAGGGCAACACCCATTTTCTGCCAGAGGGACAGTTTCATTCCATCGGCAAAAATGGTCTGACGCTTGAGTTTGAGGCTTTCCAGTTCAACTGAATTGCTTTTGACCATCAGTTCAATTTCCTCACGCAGGGAATCTTTCTTGTCACGAGAAAGGTTATTCATCGCCCGGATTGATGCTGAGTAAATGTCTGTTTTGGCTTTGGCAGCCAGGGTAAGCACGTTTGTCCTGCTCAGGGCATCGGCTTTGTATTCTTCTATTCTTATGGACTCGGCATTGTACTTGTCATAAGCCTTGATAGCCGCCACTGCTGCGGTGACAAGGCCGATAATAACACCAATGGGGTTGGCAGTCATGGCTGCATTCCAAAGCCATTGAGAAGCCGTTGCAGCCTTGGTGGCAAAAGTGCCTTCTGACTTGGCAAAGGTGTAAAGCCGCTCCCAGGCGGTTGCAATTTTAGTAGTGACCAGGTTCGCATTACGAAGCAGCCAGCCTTCTTTGTCAACGATGTTGTTAATGAGTTTGACCTGAATCTCCCGGGTGATGGCTGCAATCCAAACACCCAGGGCACCCACCAGCAGGATAAGGGATATCCGGTATTTCTCAATAGTCTGTGGAAGCACCTTAAACCAGGCCACCACTTCCACGGCACCCATGACCATACTTTTGAAGAACTCCTGCAGGGAAGGAAGCATAATCAGGCCATAGAACGACTTGACAAGCTTATCCACAATGGCTCCGAGGGTTTGGTTCTTGATGTTAAACTCATCAGTAGAAGAGGTGGAAGCTTGCAGGGTTTTCCCTGCCAGGTCCATTTTCTCATGCAACATCGACACATTATTGCCCAATTTGGCGAAGACCTCAGACGCACCGGCACCCTGGACCTCGAGTTCTTTGATGATCGCAGAAAGGGCAGTGGCACTTGTACCGCCTCTTTTTGAACCTTCCACAACCTTAATGAAGGCACCCATCAGGTCGGAGTTCACCAGGTTGGTGAATTCCTTGACCGGCATCCCTGCCACCTTGGCAAAATCCTCTGTATTTCTCGTCATCTTCTGGAGGATCCTGCCAATGGCAGTTCCACCTCTTTCTGTGTTGACATTCAACTCCTGGAGGGTTGCTGACAATCCTAGGATCTCATCAGAGGTCAGCCCCAGGGGAATGCCGATACCACCGATCCTGTTGGCAAAATCAGCAATCACGGGTGCCGTAGCGAATCCGGCTTTCCCCAATTCGTTCAGGGCATCCCCAATTCGCATCATGTCCTGGTCAACCCGGTTAGATTTGAGGTCCGTCAAAACGTTCCGGAGCGTTCCCATTACCCGGGCGACTTCCCCGGCACCGCCGGTGATTTCATCACCGAGGGCAACGTTCAGGACATCGACAGATTTGACGAAATCATAGATAGAGTCTTTGGAGATCCCGAGCTGACCGGCCACCACGGCCATATCACGAAGCTCTTTACGCGAAGTTCGCGTGTCGATTTTACCCAACTCAGCATTGAGGTTCTTCACTTCAGAAGCACTCATTTGGGTTGTTTTCTGAATATCAGCCAGAGAATCAGAAAGGTCGGCACCACCCTGAATAAAGGTCTTGAAGGTATAGACCAGACCCATCAGTGCTACTCCGGCAGCCATGGCAACACTCTGGTAACGGTTAAAGCTGTCACCCATCCGCTGCATGGCTGTAGGCATTTCCCGGGCACCATTACGCAATTCGGTGACTCTTGCATTGGTGGCACGAAGTTCTGCCTGAAGAATTTTGTACTGGGGGATATTGGGATTCATGTGTAACATCACGGCATTGAGTTCCCTTTGATGGTTTTGAAGTTCCTTCAAAGACATCCCGGTGATCCCGATTTCCCGCTTAACTTTTTCGTATTCTGCTTCTACCAAGCGAAGCTGTTCAGACTTCCGGACAAATTCTTCAGAGCCTTCGGGCAGTCTGTTGAGTTCTTTCGACAAAGACTTAATATCAGTATCTAATGCCCGAAGGCGTTTTCTTGCTTCATCATTGTTAATGATGATCTCAAGTTGAACTTTGTCAATTCGAAGGCTCATTGTATATGTTCTAAATTGTCTTTCACGGCATCCCTGATATGGTCAGCATACTCATAAAGCAACATTGAAATCAGGTTATTCAAGGTGCCATAGACGTTTTTGGAGTACCAGCGGGTATTCTTTTGTTTTATGGGTTTCTTGCCGAGGCGATTCCGGTTGGAAACTCCGGTAAGCATTGACCTGGTATTCAAAGACTTCTTATGCCAGGCAATTTCAATGGCTCTGCCATAACCCAGGAACTCCAATTGAAGAACCGGGCTGTCGCCGTATTTTGAGTCTTTATTCTTAATGGAGGAACGTAAGTCGCTTGACTTGATGAGTCTCTTGGTGTTTATGTCAGCCTTGAGCAAGGCTTTAACATATTCACCATGTTTGTGCAGTACCTCATTAATAAACGACAACTCATCTTCGGAGAAACGACCTTTCATGGATGCAATGATAATTGTATGAAAGGGGAGGGGAAAGGACAAAAAATCTTGTTCAGGAGTTATAATATATAGGGGAAATTTGGTTAATAATAATTAGTTGACCCTTATTAACTATTAACATCCTGATTGTCAATAATATATGTTGATTATTGTTGACTTATTTGTAGAAAAACGGTTAAGTTTACTGAAAATTATTTATAATTAACAATCCAATTACATGCATCAAGTGCTTCAATATTTAAAATAATTTTTTTATCATAAATTGACTTTTCTCTAATTTCCTCCCATGATTTACTTTTTAGGGTTTTATATTTGAAAAAATAAATCGTTATCTTTTTTGAATTACTAGTATTTATTAGATATCGCCAATCATAACTTGCAAATAAACTTGAGTCCCCTGGGAATAGTAAATTGTTATTTAAAATAAACGCTGTATCACTTCCAATAACTGTTTGCGATTGTTCCAAGGGCGATCTCTTTACATCAGAAAAAAAAGGATCAGTTGTAACTATGCAGAAAACTGTGTCTTGGCTAAAATTATATATTTTTAGTTTCGTTTTATCCATTACATCGCAACCTAACTGAGATACAATTATGAATGCAATAAAAATTATTTTAATTTTAATGTCCATAGGTTGAAAATCTTTTATATTTATAATCCGACTTATAGTCATTTCCAAAATAATCTTCTGCAAAATTGTCGGCCCATCGTTCAGGATAAAAATTCGCATGAGTATGAGTCCCAAATAGGTGATCGACTTCCATATCTATAGCACTGGGCCCAGCAATAAAAATTCCATACGCAGCGTCAGCAAAAAAAGTTCCATAAATTGATTGCCAATATACATAATTCAAATAATGACCATATTCATGCTGAATAAGAGGAATGTCTTTCGAGTTTTCCACAAAAATTCCGATTCGGGGCAGTGTAAATCCACCAACAACATGATTTGACTCAAATATTCGAATGCCTGGGTAATTGTTTGAATTTGACATTTCTTTATACCACGTGCCACTACCATTAGGTTGGTCAAAATATTCCTTGTGTTGAACGCTCTCATAAATCGCCATAGAATATGGAATAAAAAACTTTACTTCACCATCTTGTGTAACCTCCCAACTAATCGAAGTGTAGTATCCCGCAATGCCATAATAAGGAACAAACTTATAGTAGCCATTATCGTCATGATAGACAAATCCATTGTTAAATAAATTTTGGCGCTGAATGTACATAAGATAACTCAGCGAGAAAGAACCATCACCATTCATATATGAAGGAGAATTGCTGTAGGATCCCCCACCACCTGACCCTCCATTAAAGCTTGAAAAATTAGTGAATTGCGACCAATAAGTGGACATGTAATTATAATAATCCTTTGGGTCGTCGTAATGCTTATATTGAAACAGGTACCAGCCACTGGGATCAGTGTATTTTAAAGGATTATTCACACAATAGCTATATTTGTTATATGATTGAGAAAATTCAGGGTTTTGAACACTTATATCAGGACTCAAAAAGCGTGCTGTCGCAGGATCATACATTCTCCCATTCATATTAATCAAGGAAAATTGGTCTAATTGCTCGTGTCCTGTATAACCGCGATGAAATTTCTGGACAGGATTAATGTTATTATATGTCCAGTTATCTGGGTTACGTCTGCGGCCCCAGGTATCAAAAGATTGTTCCTGTATAGCATGCCCTGCCTGATCAGTTATAACCTGCCATGATCCTAAATGATCTTTGTGAATGTAATACATAGCTCCAACCTCATTATTCATTTCATAAACCGCAATCACTCCATCAGGTGAGCTAATATAATTCAATTTCCGTTCATTAGTCCCAGTAATTTCAGTTTCATAATTGCCATGTGAAAAATATCGGGTTTTGCTTAGCGTACTGTTTTCATAAAATTCTTCTTTATTTCGTTCATGGTTAACTCCGTATGAAATTTTCAGTTCGTTGATATCCTCCAAAATTCTTTTCACCTTGTTAAAAGACGTATATTCAACTTCTTGTGGATTATCACTAATGATGTTTCCAGGGTCGGTAACTATTGTGGCGGCGTGTGGCTGAGATCCTGTGTAATAATAAGTTCCGGCAGTTGTTGAATAATCAATATTGCCGTTTTCCTGATATGCAATACTCATTGCAGAATTGTTTGATGGTACAATTTGAGTCAACCTGTCTAAATTATCATAACTGAAACTCTCTTGCAGGTTATGTTTGATATCATTGCGCAAACTTAGGTTCCCAGTGCCAAGATTCCATTCATAATGCATATTTTGCACATTCCCTGTAATGATATCAGTAACATTGCCCTGATAATAATTCTTATTGGTTTGCAACTGATTCCCACTGGTGGAATTCAATATTTGAAATCGAGAATTGAGACTGTTTATCTTCCATATCATTGTTTGGTCATCAACTCGGTTAATTTGTTGCAAATAATTATATGCATTATATTGATAGTTAATTCCAAAACCAGAAGGATAAACCAAACGGTTCATACGACCAAAATTATCATAAGCTACTAATTCAGTGAATTCAATATTGTCAACAGTTTCTGTGGTCGAGTTAGGCCTTCCGAATTCATCATATCCATAAGTTATTGATGACCCGTCATTATTACTAATTTCAGACAATTTGCCAATCCCATGCGGTGAATTATCATAGATGTAATCGCTTGTCATATCTGGTTCATGCAACGTTTGTAAACGGCCAAGATCATCATAGCTAAGCTGAGTAACTTCAAAGTTTGGATTTGTTTGTGAAATAAGTTCACCAAAAGCATTGTATTGATATGAATATTCGCCAGCATCCGGATCAATTAATTTGGTTTGTTTCCCTTGTAAATTATATTCCATAAGGGTAATAGCATCATCAGATGCAACTATTTTCTTTGGCAATCCTGAACTGAAATAATCGTAAGATGTCTGGCCTCCTGCATCTATAGAAACAATTGGAAGCCCCATTGCATCAATTGTTTTTGTTGCTACCTGATTAGGAGAAACACTTATTTTACGGGTTGTTATAGTTCGACCATTGTATTCATAGGCAATATCTTCTGTCGGTGAATCAACTAATGTAATTCTGCCAAGGTTATATGTATAAGTTGTCCATTGCGGTTGTTCATTTGAAAAATAAGGATCGCTTATTGCAATTTTTTGCCCAAGATTATTGTAATGGGTTTGGGTATAGACAGGGCTGCCATCAAATCCAGCTATTTCTTTTCCAACCTCACGGCCTAATAAATCAAAATAGACTACGCTTGATGGTGTCCCAGGTATAGAACTTTGTGAAGAATAAATTGCATTTGGGAATATTGGATTATTAACCCACGTGATACTTGAGGATTCCGTTACAGCATCTGGCCTGTCAATAGCGTTAATCCTTCCGAAATTGTCATAGTGGTAGGAAGTAATTAACCCGTTAATATCTACCTTATCATGAACAAAACCAGTAATTGGGTCATGTTTTACCATTACAAATTGATCTAATGAATTTGAAATTTTCTCAGCAAAGCGATTGTTAATATCATAGACATATTTAAGCATACGAGGATTCGCACCATTTACGATTTCCGATTTCTCGACAAGAACTCCAGTCGTATTATCATAATCGAAAATCTGCTGTACCTCATTGGCATCATTCGGATCTTGCCTAATAGTACTGACTTTCCATTTGTTGTTATAGGTAAACAGTGTCGTTCTGCTTATATCAGCTTCATTTACACGGCTTTGAATTGAGGTTTCACCTTCCAGTCTATTAGGCTGCCATCCTCCAACAGGAGTTGTCCAATGTAGGTTTTTTATACTATTGCCTTCAATAATTGTTGAAGGGAAACTGCTTGAATTATCAGGTGCTCCATAATATGATTTTATAATACATAAATTCCCAAAATTATTGTAATCAGTTTCAATTGCCTTTCTTGTATTTGTGAGATAATCAGTTGAAATAACAAGGCTATCATAAGGGAATAAACACCTATCCCCCAAATCTATAACTGAAAGTACGTTCTTCGTGTCACTAAGAAGAGTGTTATCCCCAGAATATGTTGACATTAAGTATGGGTATTGTAAACACCAGGCTTCATTGTAACGAAATAACGAAGTCTGTTTAATCCCACTAGCACTATTTTGATTTGAGGTTTCGATAAATCCTAGCAACCCGCGGCCCTTTAGATGAAGTTTAAGGCCTGAATAATTATAAGAAGTCGTACTTTGAGTACCGATCCCATCGGGAGAACTAATAGATTTTACAACATACATTGGTACTTGGAAATCCATTACTGGATATATTGAACCACTTCCTTTGGTATAAACTGTCGGATCTGTAAGAGGTTTGTATTCTATTTCATTTATTGCGTTTAGCCCATTTGCCATTGAATTTACAAACATATGATTAATGTTTGAGTAAAATTTCACAATTTTTCTATTTGAGGTGGCATAACCATAATAATTTAAATCAGCACTGCCATCTCCATCAAAATCAGCTAAGTAGTTTTCTTCCTGAACAATTTCATCAACCCAAGATTTATAGAAAGTATTATTTAAGTCAATAACTAATCCTGAACCGCTACCAAACCCAATAAAAATACCCTTTTGTTGTGTATGTTCAAAACTTCCGAGACTCAATAGGTCAAATTTCCCATCCCCGTTAATATCACCAACAAAATATGCGGAAGTATTTGAAGATAATCCAAAAGGATTAGAAATATTTGTATTCACAAGATCACTTCCGGTTGAAAGACTTTGTGTCCATTGACCATCAATATCCTCGGATAAAATATCAGTATTCCCATCGCCATTGAAATCACCAAATAAAATGTGTTTTGCATTTTTTTTCGGCAATATACCCTAAAGCACAACACTTAAACTATCGTTTGCATTAATGTCAATTACACCTATTCCATAATCAGATAACATTACAATATCATCTTTGCCATCACCATTCATATCAATTACACGTTCATCAGTTGCAAAGTAATATGTTTCTGGATCCCATACAAAATCTGGTTCAAAATATATAACACGACCATGCCATGAATTATCAGCATCATCGAAGGTATAACACAACCAATGGTTTGTGTATGCTGGATGGCTAATAGGATGATACTCAGATCTTACAAGAATTTCTCTTTTCCCGTCTCCATTAAAATCTCCAAAGCTAAATCCATTGCTAATTGAGCAGTTATTTGAACTTTTTGTAATAAAAGATTCACCAGTACTTTCTAATAGTGTATTTATAAAATCGCCATTATCTGTTTTTAAACAAAGTAAATCAGCCAAGCCATCCCCATTATAATCTCCGGCATCAAAATTCACAAAACCGGCAGGAAGGCCACCTGTGTATTTCAAAGTAAAACCAATACTTGTGCTGTTTGCCAGGTACAAATCGAAAGTATTTGTACCCACTAAGACAAAATCGGTTCTTCCGTCACCATTAAAATCACGGTAGATTCGCTTCAGTGGGCTCATATTCATAGTAGGACTCTGCTCATTCACGGTAATTTCATTTTCAGGCCACCCAAGAACAATTGAATTATATTGGGAATTATCGGGTCCTGCTTCAACAATCTCATTGAGTTTTGAAACATTATCGTGAAAGTACTTTAATCTGTACTCCTTCACAAGATTGCCTTCATGGGTAACTACAATATTCTCCAATAATTTGGTTTTAGAAACGATAGAACCATGCACATAAGATGTTTGTGGATCATATCGGTCAAAGTAATTGAATTGTATTCTATGATAAGGTAACATTGATCCGTTTCCGGTATATTCAATCCTGATGGGGTATGATTCTCCAGTTACAGTATTCTCATGGTAATAATAAGAGATGAAATTTCCGTACTTATCTGTCATTTTGTTGATATACCAAAATAAAACTTCTGACCTTCCTTGTGCTTCAATTCTAGAATCATCCGTATTTCCAAACTCCAATGTCAAACCGTCTTTAGTTACAACAATGAAATGATCAGGACCGTATCCTGCGTTTCCAATAGATTTGACATTTGAAAAATCAGCAAATTCAGTCCTGTAGAACTTTTCGTCAATTCCTTGCCAACTCGAATTATAGATTAACCTATTACCGTTCAATTCAAATCCATCATTACCATCAAAATCTAAACCATCAATACCGTTGTCGTGATAAAAATCCGATGCACAACGAGTAATCACTGATAAACCTCCTAAGGAAGCGCCAACTCCCAACAGACCATTGCTTGTATTACTTGAATAGTTAATAGATAATTCCGGTTGCATTCCTGCAGTCCCGGGTGGTATAATTATTGGAATAGAACAATTGAAAGTACTATTTACAGAAATTTTAGCCTCAGTTGTACCGACTAAATTTTGGAGATTTAAAGTTCTTGTGTGTGGGTCAACAGAAGTCTGATATTGAGCCTTTAAGATAATAGGAAATAGTACAGCCAGGAAAATAATACGTCTAATATTCATGTTGGTTGAGTTTTAATTCAAGGTTTATATGAGCATCATATTATCAGGAAGTCAATTTTTAATAATTTTCCATGTAAATGTTTTCTTTTCAGTTGAAATCCGAAGAAAATAGATTCCACTTTCATATTTAGAAAAATCAATACTATAATCAGACAAGCTGGATTCACCCCAAAATAGCTGCTTACCGTTTAAGTCATTTAAAACAAAGTCCCATAAAACTTTTTCCGAACCACTGTTATTGATAATTTGCACGAAATCTGAAGTCGGGTTTGGTTGAATTTTCACTTTAAAACTATTGATGCCTGGTGTATTTCGCTCTATATCATATGAAGAAGTTGAATCGTTTGAGTTTGTTGCAGGAGCGTTTTGCAAAAACACTGTGTATCTTAGATATCGATTACCACAGTTATCATACTCATACCAACTTCCCTGTGCTAAAACAGGATTTGAATACATGAAAATAAAAAGGATCAGAGACAGAATGATAAAATAATATTTCATAATTACTTTATTAAATGTATGTATATGAATTGACATAGAATCTTCAATAACAATCGAATGTGTAGAAAAGGTATTTGAAAAGAAGGTTTTACTGAACTGATTTTTGAAATACTGAGTAACAAGTAACCCTGAGTGTTTAGCTGGCTAAGCTATTATTAAAATCAATCCAAAAACAACTAAATACTATAAATATGTAATTTAAAATTAGACTAATTCAAAATTAAATATTAGTAAATATTGAATCCATAACGATATATTTAAAATGCCATATTTCGAATAAGTCATTCAATCTTTATAGCGATTTTAAAATATGATTTATATTTGCCTTCAGATTGGGAAAGTCCAATGCAAACATTAGACATTTTTTTATATGAAAATAAATAAATCTATTATGAAAATATTCCTAAATTTATGGTTAATCTCGATGTTGTTATCTCCCTTTTCAAGTTATGGACAAACAAATTGTCCGCCGCCATCTATTGGTGGAAAATTGATTTATAAAAATATTTATAGTACTCCGGTACCTTCTTCTATAGTGTTTCTCAAACCAATGACTGGGACAATTTTAGATTCCAGTCTGACTGATCAGTATGGAAATTTCAATTTTTGTAATGTGGGCTATGGGAGTTATATATTGACAGCCAAATCAAATTTTCAATGGGGTGGTGTGAATTCCGCGGATGCTCTGATAGCTTTGAAGAATTTTACCGACTTGAATTCATTGGATCAATTGGAAAGTACTGCTGGTGATGTTAATGTAAATTCTTATATTAATTCAACCGATGCTTTTTTGATTTCCAAGCGGGCTATTGGTCTTATTTCCTCTTTTCCGGCTGGAGATTGGGTTTTTGAGGAATATCAGGTAAATGTTAATGATACTACTTCCCAGAATATAATAATGAAAGGATTATGTTCAGGAGATTTAAACAATAGCTATGTTCCATTTATTCAGAGCTTTGTGAGTTGTGGTGATACATTAATTGACCAACGTGATTATCAGAAGTATCCTACTATATTAATAGGATCTCAGTGCTGGATGAAAAAAAATCTCAATATTGGCACCATGGTCATTAGCACTTCGACTTCTTCAAATCATTCAAACTGTTCAAATAATGGTATAATTGAAAAATACTGTTATAATAACGACCCCGCTATGTGCGCTATTTATGGAGGTTGGTATGACTGGTACGAAATGAGACAATATGATACAACGTCTGGGTTTGTTGGGATTTGTCCTGTTGGTTGGCATGTTCCAAATAATCAGGAATGGTGTACCTTGGAAACATTTATTGACCCAACGGTGAAATGTAATATTGTTGGCGGCTATACCGGTATTAATGGGGGAGGAAAGATGAAGGAACCCGGATTATCTCATTGGGTTTCCCCTAATTATGGAGCAACAAATCTAAGTGGGTTTACAGCATTAGGATCAGGTGCACGAACACCAACCGGTGGTTTCAGTTCATTAAATATTTTCGCAAACTTTTGGCTCTCCTCTAATGTTTCATCAACTGAAGGATCGATGGGGGGCGTAGTTAACACCAACGCAAGTGTTGGAAGAGGGACCACCCTAAAAGAGAGGGGATATACAATACGTTGTTTAAAAGACTAAGTTAATTTATAGGCAAGCCTTGATTTTAAATAAGAAAATAATATTGATTGAAAATCACGGTTTGATTTATATAAATATTAAGGAATAAGACAAAAAAAAAGCCATGTCTCGCATGGCTTCTCTTGTTATATCTGAGTTGATTACTTATCCAGGGGCATTGCAGCCTTTTGTGTGGTTTTCGCAGGCCACTTGATGTCTTGCCACAGTGGCAGTCTCTGGTCGCGGGCGATTTTGAGAGCCAATGCCTGGGCTTTTTCGAGGCTATAGATGGAGT
>JBAXPV010000061.1:0-13950 GCA_037132075.1 Bacteroidota bacterium | reverse complement strand
GAATGTTGTGCACTCTTATTTGCCGATTTCTGTGCAGTGTTATTTTCTGGTTACACCTTCCGACTTAGGTTAACCCTCAAACCTTTTAAATATCGATAAAATAAAGTGCAATTATGAGAACATTTTCTCATTTTGAGACAAGCAACGAAAAGCAAACGCAATAGGGGGATATTGATTTCGAAAATTATTTAAAAAGAAAATAAATTAAAGAATTGGCGTACTTTAATAAGGATTAATGTAAAAAAGAAATAAAACTTTAGGTAATTTTGTACTGTTTTACAGCCATCACAAAAAAATATGCTGATTTTGGTGTAACACTTAATGAAAAATACAGTAAAATCAATCAAGTGATAACTACAGTGACAACAAAGCAAAGAACAAACCTATATTAATAACATTCAATCACTTACAAACACTAACCTTTATAAACCTGTTATAAATGCGCTAAAGAGATCAAGCTAATGAGAAAAAAATCCCCTGAATTTAACATTTATTATGACATTTCCTTGACTTTGTGTATATCTATGTCGTATTTTTGTATTGGAAAATGCTGTTAAAAGAAACATACAGCAGGATCCTATCCGGGGGGATAAATTTGAAGGCTTGTTTTTATCACTTAATGTGAAAAGTTCAAAGGGTAATATTGGAATAGCAAACCAATTATATTATCACATTTTAACTTTGGCACGTAAATTGCAAGCATAGTAAATCTAAACATTAAAACCAAAAACAATCCCTTAAAACAAAAAACAACCAACATTATGAAAAAATTAATTATCGCGCTTGCGATCGTCCTGGGGGCAGGATTTGCAAGCAATGTAATGGCGCAAGGTACCGCGACCGCAAGTGGCAGCTCAAGTGCCAAAATCTTCACCAACATCGGAATTACAGCAGTTAACCCATTGGCTTTTGGAACATTTACCAAACCAACAGCAGTTAATGGCACTGTTACAATTGCAACAGACGACACACGTACTGCTTCATTAACAGCTGGTCTTTATTTGGTAACAACAAATGGCAATTCTATTGGCGCTGCTTCTTTTGACATTACAGGTGATGGGAATTCTACCTATTCAATTACTGTTCCTCCTACTACTTCTTCCATTTCTAATGGAACCACTACACTTAGTATTGGTACTTTTCTTTCAGATCCAAGTGGAACCGGGACTTTAACTACTGGTGCTCAAACAATCCATGTTGGCGCAACACTAACAGTTACTCCTGCTGCAACTGTTGGGAATTACACAGGTACTTTTCCAGTAACAGTTGCCTATAATTAATCTTAAGTAATCAAGAAATTGATTGGAGGGGGAAGGCAATCTGTCTTCCCCTTTTTCTTCTCTACTAGGTTATTTACCATTAAGCTCTGATTACCCATGAAAAACAGGAATTATATTTTACTGATGCTGATGTTGCTGACAAGTACTGCGTTGTTTTCGCAAACAAATGTTAACGGCACGGCCTTTGCTGAAATCGTACCACTGGCCACCATTTCAGAAAGTAATCAATTGAATTTTGGTCGTTTTTCGCCACTGACCGGCGGCGGACAAATCACCATCAGTCCGCAGGGTTACCGACAAGCAAACGGTTCTGTAATTTTAGCCCAGGGGCCTTATTGGCAGGCTAAATTTGGTGTAACGAATTCCCAGAACTGGAAAGTCAGTGTTGTATTACCCTCCGGTCCACAATTGCTTTACAGCAACAACAGCAGCAACACCATGTTTGTTAATGGTTTCATTGCACTGATACCCGAAACCAACGAATCAACTGATTATAATATAAGTATTGGTGCCACGTTGAATTTTGGCTCTCCCGAAGCTACCCCCCCTGGCTTATACTCAGGCACTTACCAGGTAATTTTTTTATTTGATTAGTATTAGCGGGGAATTATTATCTTTGGCCCTTAAAGCGCTAATAACCTAAACTTTAGATGCAAATGAAGCAATTATCCTTGGTATTGTTATTATTTACAATGTTTGGTATCCATTTTACCATTTCTGCACAGGGTGATCTCCTGGTTTCGCCCATGCGTGTTGTGTTCGACAGCAAAAAACAAAAAGAAGAATTAAACCTGGTCAATATTGGAAAAGATACAGCTATGTATTCGGTATCATTTTTACAATACAATATGACGGAAGATGGCAGTTTTATCATTATTGACAAACCTGACTCAGGACAATATTTTGCCGAACCCTATTTGCGCTATTTCCCCCGTACAGTAACATTAGCGCCACGGGAATCACAAACAATACGAATTCAATGGCGAAAAACCAGTGATATGCCCGAAGGAGAGTTTCGCTCTCATCTGTATTTCAGGGCAGAAAAAAATGTGAAGCCTTTGGGCATGGAACAAAGTAAAAAAGACAGCAACCAATTGTCAGTCTCCTTAACGCCAATTTACGGAATCAGTATTCCAACGATTATCAGAAATGGTGATTTTAAGGTTAGTGCAAGCCTGAGTGACTTGAAAATTTCAACAACAGATGATACAATTCCGGAATTAAGATTAACGATTCACCGGTCCGGGAAAATTTCTGTTTATGGGGATTTGTATGTTGACTATGTTTCTCCTTCTGGGAAATCAACACAAATAGGGTATACAAGAGGTATTGCTGTGTATACTAATATTTCAAAACGGAATTGTGCCTTGAAACTACACCCTGGAAAAGACGTCAATTTTAAAGCTGGGAAACTTAAAGTTAAATATACGAGTTCTAAAGATGTACCTTATGTTCTTTATGCTGAACAGGAATTGGGAATAAACTAGACATTGAAACGCATAAAGGATAATAAAAGTAAAAATACACTTATATAGGTTGTTTAACTAAGAAATCAACCTTAACAACATTAAAAAACAGATTTAGAGATAATTGCGAGAAGGGTTATGAAGCTGAATAAAATTATCGGTATCAATTGTTTTTTTCAGACGAATTCTAAAGCACGTTTATGTTCCTTTATTTTTTTATTTCTTTCTATTTTGCTGATATTCAGCAACAAGTTAAACGCACAGCCACATCCCCCGCAACGATCAATTACGGCATACCCAACCCAGGAATTAAATTTCGGTTCATTTGTGCTGGTCAATAATGGCGCTTCCGGTGGTTCCGTCACTGTTGATTACCAGGGAAGCAGGACAAGTAGTGGTGATGTGTATTGCTTAAATGTTTCACCACCTGCTACGCCAGCAATTTTTAACATTAAGTTATGCCAGGGGCGCAATGTTATTATTACGGCCACACCGTCAACTGTAACGTTGAGCGGGAGTAGCGGCACCTTACTTTTAACAATCGGTGCAACCAATAAAGGTCCCCTGGGAAGCAGTTTCCAGGTAGATACCGATTGTGATTTTATCACCCAGATCAGGGTGGGAGGCACCTTAACTGTCGGGAATAGTTTTGCCAATCCCGCAGGGAATTATTCAGGCAGCTTTAGCCTCACATTCAATCAGCAGTAATGAGAATTTAAATGCAAAGAATCCGAATTAATTTGCATTTTGCTTTAGGCCGACTAGTTCCCATTTCCCTAAATGTTTTATCACTATTAATCCTAGTGGTCATGATACTCAGCTTCCCTTCAACTGGATTGGCACAAGAAAACAAATCTTCATTCGATGAAGTTACTGTTGTTGTGGAAATACAAGGGGCAGGATCATTTGCAACTGATGCCTTGTATTCTCCGGATGAAAAACTTTATTTAAACATCGAAGACGTTTTTCGTAACCTGGAAATTCCTTGTATTGTAGGCCAAAAAGGAGACAGTCTAGGTGGTTTCCTTGAAACTGAGAAACGAACCTATGCTGTATTTTATAGTACACGGGAGATCCACATTGTTAAAGAGGTTTACAAACTTGGAAATGGACTGGAAAAAAGCATGGGCAGCCTTTACCTGGAATCAAGCCTTTATGGAAGTATATTCAAAATCGGGATGGTCTTTAATTTCAGGAATCTCATCGTAGCCCTTAAACCAGAATTTGAACTTCCGATCATTAAGCGAATCCGACAGCAAACACTTAGAAGTAATATTCAACCTGGCATTGGAGAAGCGGCTGCTGATACCACGATAAAACGACAATACCATGTTTTAAAATTCGGGAATGTGGATTGGGCGGTGAATTTGGGTGTTACAGTCGGGAAATTAACTGACAACCGCCTTGGCCTGGGTTTAGGCGCTGAGATTTTGGGCGGGGAAGCCATATTTAATTTAAATTTTTCCACCATATCATATTTTAACGAACGGCAACAACAATATCTGTGGCGCCTGGTTAACAATGAAAATAGGGTTTTTAAACAAATACAAGTTGGGAAAATAAGCACACAAACCATTTCATCTTTGTTTTCACCGGTCGTTGGATTTGTTGTAACGAATGCCCCGACTACGATCAGACGGAGTGCCGGGGTTTATACGATCCAGGATTATACACAACCAAACTGGCTGGTTGAATTGTATATCAACAACCAACTGATCAATTTCACCCGGGCCGATGCCTCGGGTTTTTTCTTATTCAGGATTCCCTTAGTTTATGGGACCTCACAGGTAAATCTGAGATTTTATGGCCCCAGGGGCGAGGAAAGAAGCAAAGAACGAACTCTGGTCATGCCCAATATTTTATTACCAAAAGGTGTATTTGAGTATCGACTGAGTGGTGGAATTTTACAAGATAGTCTGCAAAAAAATATTGGTGGCGGCAAATATGGGCGGGCCGAAGCAAACCTGGGTGCCAGCAGAACATTAAGCTTAGGCGGAGGACTTGAATATTTGTCGACCTATGCAAATGCAAGCCCAATTCCTTTTGCCAGTGCCTCGTTTTTACCCTATAAAGACTTGACCTTAAATGCAGAATATGATTATGGGGTACGTAATAAGCTTGGGATCAATTATAGCTTTTTGATGAACTCCAATCTCCTGCTTGAATATACTACTTATGTGCCTGGACAAAAAGCAATTATTTTCAATTATAAAGAAGAAAAGAAAGCTGACTTATCGATCCCAATACCACTTAAGATAATACAGGGTTATGCTAAATTTGGTTTTAAACAAAACGTGTATTCTGATTTTCAATTCAATTCGGCATCACTTCAGTTGTCACTTTTTTATAAAAACTTTGATGCCAACATTGCCACTTTTGCCAATTGGATAAACGCCCAAACCCCCTATGCGAATGGGAATATTGCACTTGCCTGGCATTTAAAGAAAGGTTTAACATTTCGCCAGACGTCTCAGTTTAGCGTTAACAATGGTCAATTTATCAACAGCAAAACTGAAGTAGAAAAACGCTTTAAACTTAAAGGGTATTTTTCACTCTCCTATGAGTTCAGTCCGCAATCAGGGTATCGCAGTCTGAACATGACTTTAAGCTGGGATTTGCCATTTTCACAAAACACCTCAACCAGTCATATTGGCTCCCAGGATGTATCAACTTCCTTAAGCAGCAGGGGCAGCCTCGCTATGGGCAGCGGACTGGGAATGATCCTGCCCAGCGAACTCAGCAATGTTGGCCGTTCAGGGATCACCCTGATCCCATTTGTAGATGTGAATCACAATGGAAAATTTGACAAAGGAGAGCACTATGCTTATGGCCTGGATGTCAATGCAAACGGGGGTAAGGTGTTGTATAATGATAAGGATTCGCTGGTTCGGATTAGCGGATTGGAACCCTATGTTTATTATTCATTGGAAGTCAATGATAAGAGTTTTGACAATCTTTCCTGGCGTTTAAAGCAAAAATCCTATAAAGTTTTACTGGATCCCAACCAATTTAAAAAAATTGAGATCCCTGTTTATCCGATGGGGGAGGTAATTGGCAAGATCAGCTTAAATGATTCAAACAGGGTAAAAGGGCAAGGCAGGATCACTGTAAAATTTTATAACCTAAGCGGGAAAGAAATTGCCAAGGCACTTAGTGAATCCGATGGATATATTAACTACCTGGGCTTTGACCCAGGAAGTTATTATGCTAAAGTTGACCCGATTCAGTTGGAGCGTTTGGGCATGATTGCAGAACCTGCTCAGATCTCTTTTACTATGAAAGTATTGGAAGAAGGAGATGTCTTTGATAAAATGAATTTCATTTTAAAAAAGACAGAGATTCCTGATACTGGATTAATAAACAAATCAGGTGCTGATTCCGCGCTTATTAAACCTATAGATACACTTTTAATCAAAGGTAAAAAAGAGCCTGCTGGGCCGAAAATTAATGAGATAAAAGACAGCATCCCTGGCAATAAAACAAAAGCGGTAGAGGAAAAAGCAGAAGGACAAAAACCTATAGAGACTCCTAAAGAAACGCCAAAAGAAAGCAAGAAAGAAAACCTGCAAGAAAGTGTTTTTGAAGGACAGACAAAACCTGATGAACAAAAAACGGTCGGGACGATAACTGATACCCTTAAAAAAGACAGCTTACGTTTGAGTCGGAAGATGGCTGATTCGGTAAATTGGGGGAACGTGAAGCCAGAGGCAGGCAAATATTATGTTCAGGCTGGCGTGTATAACAAAGCATTGTTTGCGCAAAAAATGGCTAAGGGGATGGCGAACCTGGTCCCCTACCCTATGGGAGTGATTTATGAGAATGAAAGTTATAAGATTCGATTTGGGTATTTTCACACTTCCAAAGAATCGACAAAATGCCAGGAATTATTGCTTGCACAAGGGATAGAATCCTTGGTGGGAATAAAACAAGAATCGCTTGTACAAACAAAAGAGTTGAAGGCTGTTGATGTAAAGCCAGCTGCTACAGCAAAAGAAAATGAAGCAGCAGTCAAGGGCAAAAATGAAATCGGAGCAGCCGGGCTTAACGTAGCAGCGACTATGATCAAAGATAGTGTCCATTTGAGTCCAAAGAAAATGGATTCGGTGTATTCGGGAAAAGTAAATCCATCATCTGGAAGATATTTTGTACAAAGCGGGGCTTATAATAAACCCGGATACGCAGAAGTGCAGGTAGGCAAGATCATTGCGACACAGCTCTCTTACCCTATTGGCGTGGTATTAGACAGTGGGGTTTACAGAGTCCGGCTCGGGTATTTCCAAAAGGCATCGGAGTCGGCAAAATGCCAGCAAGAATTGCTGGATAAAGGAATTGAATCAGTAAGGGGCGTTAGAAATTATTAGAAATGAAAACTGCTATTTTGGTCCTTATGGTATTGGCTGTCTTTTGGAGTAATATTTCAAAAGCGGCAAACCGTTATTCAATAACGACAGGACCCTGGAATTCAACAAATACCTGGTCAACCAGCCCGGGAGGATCATCCGGAGCTTCTGTTCCGGTTAGCACCGATGATGTTTTTATTACGGGGGGGTGGACTGTGACTTTGGATGTCAGTACTGCTGTGACCTTGAATTCGATCAGCATCAGCGCTGGAAGCAGCCTGACAACGACAAGTGCATTTAATGTAACAGCCACAACGATCACTGTTAATGGCAATTACAACAATGGAAGTACGGGCTCTATCACGTTTACGACGCTCTACATCAACAGTGGCGGAACCTATAGTCATAATATTAACGGAGGGACAATCCCTACCGCCACTTGGGATCCGGCATCAAATTGTATTGTAACAGGAATGGTAGCCTCAGCTGTGAGTGGTTTAAATCAAAGCTTTGGAAACTTTAAGTGGAATTGTACCGGACAAACCGCAGTACAGGCTTTTCCCAATACCGGCACCATCTCTATTGCCGGGAATTTAGATATTAATGCCACCAATACAGGTCAGCTACAACAGGCACAAGCATCTTTATCGGTGGTAAATTTTTCTCAAACGGCCGGTACCTATCGGATCTGTTCGGGGAGCTCACAAAGTCTGAGCCTGACAGGAAATTTTTCCATTTCCGGAGGGACATTACTGATGAGTGATGCAGCCGGGACCGGCAGCCTGAATGTCGGGGGTAACTTTGGTGCAACAGCGGGAACAATCAATGAAAGCGGGGCCGGAAGCGGGGCCATCATTTTCAATAAATCGGGAGTTCAGACTTACACATCGGGGGTTACAATTACCAATACCATTAATTTCACGGTAAACAGCGGATCAACACTTCAAATGGCTGCCGCGACAACACTGGTTACAGGGGGAGGAGGTTTTACGCTAGCATCAGGGGCAACGCTTGGTGTGACATCGGCAAACGGAATTTTAGCGACTACAGCATCCGGGAATATCCAGGTTACAGGGACCAGAACGTTCTCTGCTGGTGCTAATTACATTTATAATGGCGGTGTAACCCAGGCTACAGGAACAGGGCTCACACAAAATCAACCTGCGAATGTCACCATCAACGACGCTGGTTTTGTGGTTACCTTAAGTGCTATAACCACGATAAGCGGCAGTCTTAATATAATGGCGGGAACGCTTAATATCGCGGCTTTAACGCTAACTGTCGGAGATTTACGGGGAAGCGGCAACATTACAAAAGCGACTGGAGGTACAACCATTACGGTCACCTGTGGAAGTGACAATGCCAATACGACCTACTCCGGAGTGATCTCCAACGCCTCGGGAACCATTGCATTAACCAAAGTTGGAACAGGAACGCTTGTGCTTTCGGGGAATAGTTCATATTCAGGAGTCACAACGATCAGTGCAGGTGTAATTCAGTTGGGAAGTGCAGGTTCCGGCTTGAATACCCCTTTGGGTGTTATTGCAGGTGGAACAACCATCACTGCTGGTGCTGCGCTTGACTTGAATGGGTTTACCCTGGCTACTGCAGAAGGCTTAACCATCAAAGGCAGCGGGATCTCATATGGCGGTGCCTTGACTAATACGTCGCTCACAGCAGTTACCTATTCCGGATTGGTCGTTGTTGGTGCTCCTGCCAGTATCATCACCAATGCCGGGGATATTAACCTTTCGAATGCGGGGTCTATTAGCGGGACATTTGAACTTACGATAGGGGGCTCAGGCAATGGAAGCATCAGCAGTATTCTTGCCTTGTCGACAGCCGCCCTCACAAAAACGGATGCAGGGACCTGGACGCTTTTGGGAGCTAATACATATACAGGAGCAACTACTATAAGTGGTGGAACCCTAAAACTTGGGGCAGCCAACAGAATCTCAAATTCAAGTGCCCTCGTAGTAAACGGGACTTTCGACATGGCCGGATTTTCTGAAACCATGGGCTCCATTACGGGTTCGGGAACGATTACCAGCAGCGTTGCCGGCACGATTACGTTTGGGACCTCTGGGACCACTAACACAAGCTTTAGCGGGATCATTCAGAATGGAAGCGCGACCCTTGGTTTAACAAAGACAGGAGCTGGAATTCAGACATTATCAACACCAAATACCTATACAGGAGGAACCATAATCACGGCAGGGACTTTGTTACTGAGTGATGCAGGAGCCCTGGGAGCTGCCGGTGCCAATGTCAGCATGAATGGAGGGACACTTCACCTGATGACTGATTCACCTGTCAATGTTTATAATGTGACAGTAACAGCAACGGCTTCAACGATATCTTCGGACAGGACGACCAGTGGTGCAGGGATTACACACATTTTAGGTACCCTGAGTATTGGGAATTTCACCCTGAATTTTACTGCCGGCGCCAATGTCACCAGCGGAACTGCAGGATTGACATTTGGCAATACTACTTTATCAGCCGCCACTCCTATCTTTAGTACCGGAGTGACAACCAATGTGACCTTAGGAGCCATTACAGGTAACTTCTCATTTACAAAATCGGGTAGTGGTCAGCTTACACTGAATACCGCATCGACACGATCAACAGGCGTTACAACCTTATCAGCAGGAACGTTGTCCCTGGGTGCAAGCAATGCATTGGGGACCACCGGAACGACATTAACCCTTACCACCGGAATCCTGGATCTAATGATTGACAACTCTGTCAATGCATATAATACAACCGTCAATGGTGCTGTTACTATCACTAGCGACAGGGCTACAAGTGGAAGTGGAATTACGCATGCATTGGGAACTTTATCAATCGGAAACTTTGTTTTTTCTTCTAATCTGGGATCTAATGTCAACAATGGTTCTGGTGGTATCACCTTCGGAAATACGGCATTTTCGGCGAGTACACCTATTTTTGATATAGGAAGCGGCGTCAACATGACACTAGGTGTTATCAGTGGTAATCAAAGTTTTACAAAACAAAATGCGGGACAATTGACATTAAATTCTGCCTCTTCTCGATCCAGTGGCACAGCTACTTTAACCGCCGGTACGCTGGCCCTAGGGAGTGCGACTGCCCTGGGGACAACAGCTACATTACTGGCTTTAAACGGTGGCACCCTTGACCTCAATATTGATGCCTCCATTAGTGCTTATAATACCACTGTTGGCGGGACAGTGACAATTTCATCTGACAGGGCAAGCTCCGGTAGCGGCATTACCCATGTGCTGGGAACTTTATCCATTGGCAATTATACATTAAACCTAAGCCCAGGTAGCAATGTCGCCAATGGTACTGCAGGTCTGACATTCGGGGCAACTACCCTTTCAGCAAGCACACCTGTTTTTGACATAGGTAGCAATGCGAATCTAACGCTAGGGGCTATCAGCGGGAATTTTGACTTCATAAAACAAGATGCAGGGTCTCTGATATTAAATTCTGCATCGTCACGTTCTGCCGGGGCCAGCACGCTGAATGCGGGAACGATGATTTTGGGCAGCACCACTTCTCTCGGCACAACAGGAACCACGCTCGTTTTAAATGCCGGGATTTTGGATCTCATGACTGACGTAACGATGAGTGCCTATAATACAAGTATTGGCGGCAATGTCACGATTTCGAGTGATAGGGCTACAACAGGAACAGGAATTACACATACCTTAGGAACGCTTTCCATTGGGAATAACAGTCTATATTTAACAGTCGGAACGAACATAAGTGGTGGTACAGCAGGTATTACATTTGGATCTACAACATTTACCGCAAGCACCCCGGTTTTTGATGTTGCCACAGGAGGGCTGTTAACGCTTGGTGCTCTCACAGGCAATTTTGATTTCACCAAACAAAACAACGGTCAGCTTACTATGAATACAGCAGCTGCCTCACGTACAGCCGGTCTTAGCACCTTAAATGGCGGGACTTTGGCTTTAGGTAACGTAAGTGCACTGGGCACAACCGGGACGAGCCTCGCATTGAATGGCGGAACCCTGGACCTGATGACGGATGGGACTGTAAATGCTTACAACACAAGTGTGGGCGGAAACGTGATTGTACTATCGGACAGGGCGACATCGGGTGCCGGAATCACTCATGCACTTGGAAATCTTGATATTGGGGCTTATACACTGACCATCAACAAAGGAACTAATGTTGCCAGCGGCACAGCTGTGGCATCATTTGGAAACCTGACGTCCAGTGGTGCACCAATTTTTAATACCGGAACCGCAAATCTTTACTTTACAGGAAGTGCAACAGGTGCATTCAAAATAACAAAAAGCGGGGTTGGGACCCTGCAAAAAACCAGCGCAGGGTGGACACTTCCCGGTGATTTTGAAATCACTGCCGGAACCTATAATGCAAATTCACTTACTACAGGCATAACGGGACTTACAACGCTTAGCGGCGGAACCTATACTGCTGGATCGGCAACCCAAACGTTAAGCGGAGGTCTTACTATTTCAGGAGGTACCTATACCGGGGCAGCCGGAGCCTTGACCACCGCTGATGTGATCCTTAACAGCGGAACACTGACAGCACCTTCCACAACAACAACGGTTTCAGGAAACTGGACCAACAATGGCGGAGCATTCACAGCAGGTACGGGATTGGTTAGTTTCAACAATACATTGATTGATCAGAACATTGATGGCACAGCAGTTACACAGACATTTAACAGTCTGACAGTCGCCAAAAGCCTGAACAAACTTATTTTAGGGGGCAGTACAACAACGCTCATTGTATCTGGCACGCTGACCATGACTTCAGGACTTATTGACTGTAGTGGAAAAACCCTACAATCAGGAACATCAACCAGCATACCCGGAACAATAACGTATACTGCAGGCAGTGTAATCGGAACTTTGAAAAGATACTTCAATGCAACAGGTGCAAAACAATTTCCGTTGGGCAATTCTTCCAGTTCCGGGACATCATCAACGCCAAACCGAAATGTATTACTTACTTTTACAAATCTCACCAACGGATCAATTACTGCGGGTTTTGTTGCTTCTGACCCCGGAAATACCGGCTTATCTCTCACAGAGAATTCCTTAAGCATCGACAACCAATTTACTGAAGGATATTGGTCCCTGGTCGGAGCTGATGGCCTTGCCAGTACAAATTATGCGTTGGAGCTAACAGGAAGCGGGTTTAGCAGTCAAAGCTGGGATGCAGAGGTAAGGATACTTAAAAGACCCAGTGGCGGAGGTTCGTGGACATTAAACGGGACGCACGTTGCCACTGTTAGTAATACTGCGAAACGTAGTGCCCTGAGCGGGTTTTCTGAGTTTGCACTGGCAAAAGCAAGCTCATGCCCCACAATTACAGGGGTTACGAATGGCAACCGATGCGGAACAGGAACAGTAGCACTTGGAGCTACAGCCTCAGGTTCAGGGCCAATTAATTGGTATGCAGCCCCAAGCGGTGGCGCTTCACTTGGTAGTGGGACGTCTTTTACGACGCCCAGTATAAGCCAGACAACGAGTTATTTTGCAGGATGTGCCAGCGGAACAAGGACCATCGCAACGGCCAGTGTTTTCAATGTACCTGACTATACTGCGACGACGACAGATGCCAGTTGTCCTGCTTCCAATAATGGCGCAATCACAGTAAATACTTTACCCTCAGCCCTTTCCTTTGTAACTGCTGATAATGATTCCATTTCCCTAGGCGCAACTTACCTTAACAATTTAAGTGCCTTTACGCTTGAAGGCTGGATCAAAATTGGAAGCACTGCATCCTTTGCCAGGACGAGTCTTTTTGGCCAGAATGACGCTATTGAATTTGGATTTATCAGCAGTACAAACATAGAATGTTATACAGCGGGTGGAGGGTCTTTAGACGTAGCAACGACATTGTATCCTGGTGACAATTCATGGCATCATATTGCAGCTGTCGGAAATGGAACTAATATTCTTATATATATTGATGGTATTCAACGGGGTAGTGGCGGTACGGCCACTGCCAACTATGGTACTTCAATTTACAAAACAAAAATCGGTGCAGGCATTTATGATGCCATCGGGGGTGGCTTCACCGGTCAAATAATTAAAGTTGGGTTCTGGAATATTGCATTAACACCAAGCCAGATCCTGTCGCTGGCAGCAGGCTTTACCACCTATACCGAAGGGACTAGCGGATTATTGGCTGGCTTTAATTTCTTTGAAGGAAGCGGCACTACGCTTACCAAAGTGGGTTCTGTTGCTAACAACGGAACCTTTTACAATACACCTGTCTGGACAGATCCTTTTACCTATGCCTGGACAAAAACCGGTGATGGATCATTTGTTCCTACTACCAAGGATATCAGCACACTTACCCTTGGCCAGTATAATCTCACTACTTATCTTGGTTCTTGCACAAAAGCCTATAGCTGGGACATCAACGCGGCCTATAGTGCACCAACAGCACCAACTTTAGGCAGTGCCAGCCCTGCGAGCGGGACAACAATCTGTGCCGGATTTAACAGCGGAACAGTAACAGGAACCGGAGGTTCAGGCGGGGCTCCTGGTTCAGCAAATGAATATCAAATCAGCTTTAATGGTGGTAGCAGTTATACTTCCTACACGAGCGGAGCTGCCATTAATACGAACACCGCCTCTGGAAATGTTATCGTGCAGGGCCGCAGAACCGGAGGCACAACTGCCTGTTCGGCTACTTCTTGGAATACGCTATGTACGTGGACCTTGGGATCAGCAACTGTCAATCCTGTTCTAAATGCCGCCACACCTGCAAGCGGAACGAGCATCTGTGCCGGATACAGCCCAAGTGCCACAATAACAGCAGGTTCAGGTGGTTCTTCAGGGGCTGCAGATCTGTATGAATACAGTA
>JBAXPV010000060.1:0-15224 GCA_037132075.1 Bacteroidota bacterium | reverse complement strand
TGACCTGCTGTCTCAACGCGTGGCATGCGAATCCAAACATCCCAATGATGGGTTCCAATAGTTTCCCTCCGGCCGAGGCTACCAGGATAGCCCCAACAATTGGCCCTGTACAGGAAAACGAGACAAGAACAAGCGTAAATGCCATAAAAAATGAACCAAGCAACCCGCCTTTGTCAACTTGTTTGTCGGAGCTGTTGATCATCCAGCTGGGCAGGGTGATCTCAAACATTCCAAAGAACGATGCCGCAAATATTAGAAAAATCAGGAAAAACAGTACATTCGGGATCCAGTGTGTACTCAGGAAGTTGGCGAAATTCGCCCCTAAAGTAACAGCCACAAGTGTTCCGATGATGGTGTAAATCGCGACGATGGAGGCACTAAATACCAAGGCTTCAAGTTTGGCTTTGGCTTTGTGCTTGTCCTTCATGAAATAAGAAACTGTCATCGGGATCATCGGGAAAACACAGGGAGTCAGAATAGCTGCAAGTCCGGCCAGGAAGCTGAAGAAAAATAAAGTCCAAAGTGATTTGTTGATCTTTTCATAAGGCGAAGCCTGTGCGGATTTGAGTTCAACCTTTTGAATTTCTTTTGCAGATTCTTTGGAGGTATCCGCGTTTTGTGGTGTTGCCGGAGCAGCTTGTGCAACTACAGCAGCTGTTGTTGCGGCCTGCGTATTGTCTGCAACAGCTGTTTTGGAGCCTTCCAGGCTAAAGCTGAATTCATCATCACCTGAAGTGCATTTTGACTCATCACACGCCTGGAACTCCACCATGCCTGTGATCGTGAAGGGCTTGTTGCTAAGTACTTTAATTTTCTGAGTAAAGACAGCCTCTTTGTCAAAAGACTTGATGTTTTGTTCAAACACCGGGTCGTAATGGGACTTGGTGTTTGGCTCAGTAGTTTTTCCAATTAGGGCAAAGTCTTTGCTTTTTTTAATGGTAAAAACCGTTGGCAGGGGGCCATCAGGTGGGGGAGGCGTGATCTGCGAATACAGATGCCAGGTGGTTTCGATGTTGGCTTTGAAAATAAGAAGATACTCTGTATCAGAGAGTTTTTTCTTATCGTACGACCATTTCACAGGTTTTAAAATTTGTGACTGGGCAGATAGGAAGAACAAGCTAAGCAGAATTATTGTAAGGATTTGCCGCAGGATTCTAGTCGTAGATTTGATCATTGTTCAATGATTAAATGATTGGTAAGCCAGGCTTGATTTTACTTATGCACTCATTGTTTCGACTGTAGCGTCAACTTTTTTCACCAGTCCCTGGAGTACAGTTCCGGGCCCAACTTCAATAAAAGTTCTGGCTCCATCAGCGATCATTGCCTGGGCAATTTGTGTCCAACGTACCGGTGATGTAAGCTGTTTCACAAGATTTTCCTTTATTTCAGCAGGGTCAGTGACGCGTTTTGCGTTGACATTCTGGTAGACGGGGCACAGTGGCGTGTTAAATTGGGTGGCTTCGATTGCAGCTGCCAGTTCTTTTCGGGCAGGCTCCATCAGGGGAGAATGGAAAGCACCGCCAACTTTAAGTGGAAGGGCACGCTTGGCCCCGGCGGCTTTCAGCTTTTCACAGGCAAGATCGATGCCAGCGATTGAACCGGAGATGACCAATTGTCCCGGGCTGTTATAATTGGCAGGAACCACCACTTCATCAGTAATGGTTGCAAGAACTTCTTCAACAATTTTATCATCAAGTCCAAGAATAGCGGCCATGGTGGAAGGCTCGGCTTCGCAGGCTTTTTGCATAGCCATAGCACGGGCATAGACCAGTCTCAGTCCGTCTTCAAAAGAAAGTGAGCCATTGGCGACAAGTGCAGAAAACTCTCCCAGTGAATGGCCGGCAACCATGTCAGGCTCAAAATTACTTAAGGTTTTGGCCAGGATAACAGAATGCAGAAAAATGGCAGGCTGGGTGACCTTTGTCTGGCGCAGATCCTCATCGGTGCCCGAGAACATGAGGTCTGTAATCCGGAAGCCAAGGATCTCATTGGCTTTCTCAAACATTTCTTTGGCAAGGATGCTGTTTTCGTACAAATCTTTGCCCATGCCCACAAACTGAGCACCCTGGCCGGGGAATACGTAAGCTTTCATATAGTAAAGTTTGAGATGCTAATTACTTGCGATCACCGAAGAAACGCAGTAGAAAAAGGAAAAGATTAATAAAGTCAAGGTATAAGGTTAAAGCGCCCATAATCACAAGTTTCTTGGTATTGGCAGTGCCGAATTCAGCGCCGCTCCCGATACGTTTCAGTTTCTGAACATCATAAGCAGTCAGCCCGGTGAAAACCAAAACTCCGATAAAACTGATGATGTAATCCATGGTGCCACTGTGCATGAACATATTCACGAGGCTTGCAATTACGATACCAATCAGCCCCATAAACATCAATGAGCCGAACTTTGTAAGATCGGTCTTGGTTGTATAACCTGTGACGGCCATGATTCCGAACATGCCGGCGGTAATGGCAAAAGTGAGAAAAATTGAACCTAGAGAATATACCAGGAAGATAAAACTGAGGCTCATGCCCATGAGGATAGAATAGGCAATGAATAAAAGGATGATAACAGGTAGACTCAGTCGCTGGAATCCCATTGACATTAGAAGGACCAGTCCAAGCGGGGCAAACAATACCACATACCCAAGGGTAGTCATCCCGGTGGTACTGACAAGGTAACCCAATAGGTTGCTGCTGGCAAAATATACAGAAGTAGCGGCAGTCAGAAGAAGTGCCAGGAACATCCAGGAGAAGACACTGGCAATGAAATTTCTCGCAAGGCTGAGGCTTGCGTTTTGTCCTGAGTAAATTGCGGTTTCTTTATTGTCTTGATACATAGCTAAATATGTTTTTTAATGCAAATTAATTTGCGCTTGCAAAGATAGTAAATTTCCTTTTTGGGAAAAGATTAACGCTGCATACCTTAAGATGGTATGCAAAACCACAATTTGGAAATAATTTTAATGAAGGCGTGACCCGATGAGGTGAATAAATTCTGCCCTGGTTTTTTCGGCGGTAAAAGCCCCGATAAAATCAGAAGTAGTCGTTACAGAATTTTGTTTTTGAATGCCACGCATGGCCATGCACATATGCACGGCTTCAATGACAACGGCCACGCCTAAAGGCTT
Source organism: Bacteroidota bacterium (assembly GCA_037132075.1). GTDB lineage: Bacteria > Bacteroidota > Bacteroidia > Bacteroidales > CAIXZF01 > JBAXPV01. Next base: position 12,099 of record JBAXPV010000060.1, on the reverse strand, counting down.
TAATGTGTTGTTAATACAGTCTTTGATTTGTGTTGTCAGTCGTTCCTGTACCTGGAGTCGGCGGGCAAAGGCATCCACGATACGGGGGATTTTGCTCAGGCCGACGATATGACGGTTTGGGATATAGGCAACATGAGCCTTTCCGAAGAATGGAAGCATATGATGTTCGCACATGCTATAAATTTCGATGTCTTTCACGATAACCATTTCCTGGTAATCTTCCAGGAACATAGCAGAGCGCAAAATTTTCTCAGGATCTACATTATATCCATGGGTTAGGTATGACATGGCTTTTGCCACCCGCACCGGTGTATCTTGCAGGCCTTCCCTGTGGACGTCTTCTCCTAACAATTCAATAATCTCACGATAATTTTGTTGAAGCTTTTCGATATTATCTGTATTATAAAACTCCAGCTTATGGTAGCCATCCATCATATTCTCCTGGAGCATTTGTTGCAGTTCAGATTTTTTCATAGGGCAGTATTTAGCCGTAATATTCTACGGAATTGTTTTCAGTTTCTTCTATTTTAACACAATGAAGTTGGGCCCCAATCTCACTTATTGATTTTGAGAGTTCATTCCATATAGCAATTGCCAGGTTTTCAGTTGATGCGAGTTTCCCCTGCATGAAATCAACTTCAAGATTGATGTTTTTATGATCCAGTTTGTCAAGAATACGTTCACGAACCAATTCAGACAGGCTTCTCAGATCGGCGACAAAACCTGTCTCAGGATTTAATTCTCCCTTTACTGTTACCCACAAGGTGTAGTTATGTCCGTGCCAGTTTGGGTTAGAACACTTCCCAAAGATGTCCTTGTTTTTTTCATCTGAGTAATCAGGTCGAAAAAGCCTGTGGGCTGCATTAAAATGCTCACGGCGTGTGATGTAAACCATGGTAGAGATCAATAGTTTGTAAAACTCAAAGATAGAAATTTAAGCCATACAAAAAAAGCCCGGAAAATCGCCGGGCTTCAAAGAAATTGATTATTGTGTCAAATGAACACCTCTAAGGTTATCCATCATCTTCTTTCGTCCAAAAAAGATTCGGCTTTTTACAGTCCCAATCGAAATCTGCAGATGGTCGGCGATTTCTTTATACTTATATCCTTCAGTATGCATCTCAAAAGGAATGCGCTGATCTTCATCCAGCTTCTTCACTGTCTTTTGAACATCTTTTAGAGAAAGCTGAGATTCCGGTGATGGAATGCCTGCTTCCTTGGGAAGGTTAAGAAAATATAAATCTTCTGTAGTATCTATCAATGCATTTGTCCTGACATTCCTGCGATAGTTATTGATAAAGGTGTTTTTCATGATGGTAAATGTCCATGCCTTCATATTGCTGTCGTCTTCAAATTTGTCACGGTTTAGCAATGCCTTTAGAAATGTATCCTGAACCAGGTCCTTGGCATCTTCCTGGTTTGAGGTGAGGGTATAAGCAAAATATTGTAGGTTGTCTTTAAGACCTGTTAATTTGTATTGAAATTCAATGGCTGTCATAGTATCAGATTTTTTGTTCAAATTTCTTGAGCAAATATAAAGCGGGATTCTAAAGATTCAACACTTTATTTAAATTAAGTTTAAATAAAAATAATAAAAAACTGTAACAATCAGAAAAACAGATAAATAGTATTTAAAATATTTACAAACAATATTGAACAAAAATATATGAATGTTAAACAAGAGCTAGGTCAAAAATTAAGTATTAGAGTGCGAAAATATTGAAATACAACAACTTCCCGATGATTCAGGCCTTGGTTGAACAAAAAGAAAAATTGAAAAAATCAGGAAAGGGAGACCAATTCCAACTTAAAATCAGGAATTGAGAAGATGATTTTCACATTATCAGGGTATTCCACTTGCTGATTCTTGATTTGTGCACCAGTGATATAGAGCCCTTTCTCAGGGAACTTCATCGCTAATTCTTGAATGAAATCAAAGGCGAGCGTGACTTGCAAGCTGGAAGTGATGGAAGTTAAAAGGTAATCGGGATTGTTACTTTTGATGGCTTCAGAAAGACAATCCAGGGGCAAAGACTGACCAAAATAGACTAGCTTGTGGCCTGACTTTTTTACGATATAAGCAAGGATCAGCAAACCCAACTCATGCCATTCCCCGTCTCTTAAAAACATGAAAAAGGTTTTGGCATTAGGGACTGAATTAACCATGATCCCGTCAATGGCTACAATGACTTTTTGCCGGATCAGATTCGAAAGAAAATGTTCCTGGGCTGAATTTACTGCACCAGTTTGCCAAAGTAGTCCTACCTTTTCAAACAAAGGCTGAATAACCTTGACAAGAGTTTCCTCAAAGCCAAGATTCATGATCGCTTTGCTCAATAACTTCTCGAATTTGATTTCATCAAGTTCAACCATGGCTGACAATAATGAATCTAACTGCTGATTGTCATTGGTATCCGCTTGAGACAAAGAGACAACTTTTTCATTTAAGGTCTCGTCGCTTAGCTTGGCAAGCAAAGAAATTTTAAAACCTTGCTTATTTAACAAGGCAATGTTGAATAGTTTTTTTAAATCGAAATCTGAATAATAGCGGATATTCGTCGGCGTTCTTTCAGGCTGCAAAATTCCATAACGCTTCTCCCAGATTCTTAAGGTATGAGCCTTAATTCCGGTGAGCTTTTCCAGGTCTTTTATAGAGTAATGCGCTTCCTTCATGCTGACATTGAATTCCCAATTAGAACACGCTTAGAAGGAAAATGTTTAGGCTGAATGCATTTTCTTTATTTATTTTTCAAGAAAACCAATCGCTTTGTTCAACGCGGTTTCAAGGCCTTCAGGCCTTTTGCCCCCTGCCGTAGCATAATTTGCCTGACCGCCACCGCCGCCCTGGATGTCTTTGGCCAGTTCTCGTATGATTTTCACGGCATCAAGTCCTTTTGTTTCGACTAAGTTGTCTGAGATGGCCACTGTAAGGTTAGACTTGCCGTCATAGTTTGAACCCAATACAAGGAATAGGTTCTCAGTCGTAGCTTTCAGATCAAAAGTCAGGTCTTTAATTCCCTGTGTATCCAGATCGACTTGGCATGCAAGGAAATTCACGCCCTTTATCTCTTTCAGCTGACCACGAAGTTCTTCTTTCATTCCAAGTGCCTTCTGGCGGTTCATCTCCTGAATTTGTTTTCGCAACTCACTGTTTTCATCAGATAATGTTGTGACAGACCTGGCCAGGTCTTTGCTGCCTTTGAAAATTTGCTTCAAATGATCAATAATGTCTTCCTGGTCATAGACTCTTTGTTCTGCAGCTTCTCCACTGACAGCCTCTATCCTTCGGATCCCTGCTGCAATGGCTCCTTCTGAAACGATCTTGAACAACCCGATCTCGCCACTACTTAAAATATGTGTACCTCCGCATAATTCAAGAGAGTCTCCGAATTTGATCACACGTACCGTTTCCCCGTATTTCTCGCCAAACAACGCCATGGCTCCTAAGTTACGGGCTTCGTCCATTGGCACTGAGCGCATCTCAACTCTCTCGATGTCTTCACGAATCATCCGGTTGACTTTCCGTTCTACTTCACGGATCTCTTCATCACTGACTTTCTGAAAGTGAGAGAAGTCGAACCGCAGTCTCTCGCTATTGACTAAAGAGCCTTTTTGCTCGACATGAGTTCCCAACACTTCCCGCAGGGCTTTGTGCATCAGGTGGGTTGCGCTGTGGTTGCGGGCAATGCTTTTCCTTTTTTCAAGATCAATCAGGGCCAAGAAAGTCCTGCCGGGCTCTTCTGGCAGTTGTTCGGCAATATGAATGATCAGGTTATTTTCCTTCACGGTGTCAATAATTGGGATCGTCTCATGAACCGTTTGGATGATACCTGTATCACCAACCTGGCCACCGGCTTCACCATAAAAGGGGGTCCGGTCAAAGACGAGCTGGTAGCTTTTCTTTCCCTTGGCATTGACCTGTCGGTATCGGCTGATCTTTATTTCTTCCTGTATGCTGTCCCAGCCTGTGAAGATGGTTTCTTTAATCGGGATTAATTCTACCCAGTCACCTGTATCAACTTCTGCAGCATGGCGAGATCGGCTTTTCTGTTCTTCCATGCCTTTTTGAAAGCCATCCATGTCAACGTCCACCCCGTTTTCCCTTGCCATAAGCTGCGTCAGATCGATAGGAAAACCATAAGTGTCAAATAGGTCGAAAGCAAATTTCCCATCCATGACTTTTTGATCCGGATGACTATTCATATAATTCTCAAAACGCAGAATACCGGTACTGAGCGTACGCAGGAAGCTGGATTCTTCCTCGGCTATGACTTTCATAATGAGGTCTCTCTGGCCTTTTAATTCCGTAAAGATGTCACCCATCTGCTCAACGAGAATAGGAACAAGTTGGTTGATAAAGGGCTCCCTGAAGTTAAGAAAGGAATAGCCATAACGTACTGCCCGCCTGAGAATACGACGAATGACATAACCTGCTCTTACATTGGAAGGCAACTGCCCGTCAGCAATAGAGAAGCTGATCGCTCTTAAATGATCCGCGATGACGCGCATCGCTATGTCGGAGCTAACATCCTGTCCATACGTCATGCCAGCCATTTTTGCCAGTTTTTGGATGAGAGGCTGAAAAACATCAGTATCGTAATTGGATTGGCGTCCTTGTAAAACCATACAAAGTCGTTCGAAGCCCATTCCTGTATCAACATGTTTTGCAGGTAAAGGCATCAGTGTTCCATTCGACAAGCGATTGTATTCAATGAAAACGAGATTCCAGATTTCTATGACCTGCGGATGTCCTTCATTGACAAGTAGATGTCCAGGTGTTTTCGCTTTTTCTTCCGCTGAACGGATATCGGCATGGATCTCTGAACAAGGTCCGCAAGGCCCGCTGTCGCCCATTTCCCAGAAGTTATCTTTTTTGCTGCCTGAAAGAATGCGGTCCTCAGCGATGAATGCTTTCCAGAAGTCATAGGATTCATGGTCTTTCTGAAGTCCGTCTTCCGTATCACCGCCAAAAACGGTGACATACAAACAGTCTTTGTCAATACCGAAGCGTTCAGTGAGTAGTTCCCAGCCCCAAGCGATTGCTTCTTCTTTGAAGTAATTGCCAAATGACCAGTTCCCCAACATCTCAAACATAGTATGGTGGTATGTATCGTGGCCAACTTCTTCGAGGTCGTTATGTTTACCACTAACGCGTAAGCACTTTTGTGTATTTGCGATGCGTGGATATTGAGAAACAGCGTTTCCCAGGAAAAAATCCTTAAACTGATTCATCCCTGCATTGGTGAACATCAGGGTAGGGTCATTCTTGACCACCATGGGTGCTGAGGGGACGATCTGGTGTTCTTTTTCCTGAAAAAAATCCAGGAATTTCTGACGTATTTCTTTGGAAGTCATGCGATAGCTTCAATGTGATATAGGAAAATGCCTAAGTAAAAAGATTGCAAATTTAGATTATTTCTTTAATTTTGCATGGGGTGTGAAAGTTTCAACCCCTTTATTTATAAGCCTTTTCATCGAAAAAGCCCTATGGCCAAGGTAAAATATCACTTCAATCCCAAATCACTCACCTTTGAGAAAGCTCAACTGAGGTGGCGTGACCGTTTGAAGAAATTCCTGTCATATGTGGCTACAGCAACCGCTTTCTCAGGCCTGGTTATCCTCGTCGCTTACAATTTCTTTTCATCGCCAAAGGAGAAATCTCAGCAACGTGAAATTGATCAGTATAAATTACAATACAAGATAATGAACGACCGGCTCGAACAACTTAATAAAGTTGTGGCGGATCTTCAGGATAAAGACGACAATATTTATAGGGTTATCTTCGAGGCTGAACCCATCCCGGGCTCAGTGCGGAAGGCTTCTATCGGCGGCGCCAACAGATATGCCAACCTGGAGGGTTATGATAATTCAGGGGCAATCCTCGAAACAGCTAAAAAACTGGATAGATTGTCACGTGAGATATATGTCCAGTCAAAGTCTTTTGATGAGGTCTTCTCTTTGGCTAAGAATAAGGAAACCATTTTAGCAAGTCTACCCGCTATTGTTCCCTTGAAAAATGGGATCGACCGTATCGTTTCTGGCTATGGATTCCGGATTCATCCCATCTATAAGACGCTTCGTATGCATACCGGCATCGATTTTACTGCACCGCGCGGCACTCCTGTTTATGCCACGGCAGACGGAATGGTAGAGCCTGCCAATGCCGGGGCAAGTGGTTATGGGATCTCTATTGTCCTGAATCATGGTTTTGGATATGAAACTCTTTATGGTCACTTGAGCAGGGTAGCTGTAAGACCCGGCGTTCGGGTGAAGCGCGGACAGGTGATAGGCTATGTCGGAAGTACGGGTTTGGCTGTTGCACCTCACCTTCATTATGAAGTCATCAAAAACGGGAAAAAGATAAATCCGGTTAACTTCTTCTTTAACGACCTCACACCGGAAGATTACAAAAGAGTACTTGAAGTCTCATCGAAGGTAACACAGTCACTTTCCTAAGTTTTACATGAACATGCCATACAAAGAAAAGGAAATAGAAAAACTGTATTATACCATTGGCGAAGTCGCCGAAATTTTCGCAGTAAATACCTCCTTGATCCGTTTTTGGGAGAAAGAGTTTGACATCCTCAAACCAAGCAAAAATAAAAAGGGGAACCGTCTCTTTACAAAAGAAGACATTCAAAATCTAAAAGCCATCTACCACCTCGTAAAAGAGCGTGGATTTACATTACAAGGGGCGAAGGATAAACTCAAAGAAGGTACGGAAAGCACAACAGTTTCTGTTGATGCAATAGAATCACTTGAAAAGATCCGGGCATTTTTGGTGGAGATGAAGAAAGAGCTTTAAAACTACTGCCTCCCACCTATGCTCCGCCCTGACAGGGATTGCGGCTGGAAACTCAGCAGTATTTATGGTATAGCAAATACTCCCTTACATATTCCTCAATACCCTCTTCCAGTGTATAAAATGGGAAATTGTAACCGATTCCGAGAAGTTTGCTCATGTCAGCCTCTGTATAGTATTGGTATTTGTCGCGTATGTCTTCCGGAGTGTCGATAAACTCAATATTAACGGGTTTGTCCATCGCATGAAATGTGGCGGTAGCCAGGTCGGCAAAGCTCCTGGCCTTGCCCGTTCCCAAGTTATAAATCCCTGAGTTGTCGTTATGATGCATCAGGAAAAAAATAACATCACACAGGTCTTTTACATAAATGAAATCTCGTAACTGCTTTCCATCTTCAAAATCCGGTCGGTGAGAACGAAAAAGTTTTACTTTTCCGTTTTCCAGGATCTGCCGGTGCGCATGAAAAATTACCGATGCCATTCGACCCTTATGGTATTCATTTGGACCATAAACATTAAAAAACTTTAAGCCAAACCAAAAAGGCGGACATTGCGGTTGCTGCAAGGCCCACTTATCAAACTCATTTTTAGAATCTCCATATGGGTTTAATGGCTTTAAGGAAGGAATAAGGCTGTGATCATCTGCGTAGCCAAACTCGCCAAGGCCATAGGTTGCTGCTGATGAGGCATATACCAATGGAATCTGGTGTGTTGCGCAAAGTTCCCATATTTTCTTGCTATAATTAACATTCAACAAGTCAAATATGGATTTGTCGAATTCAGTAGTGTCAGTCCTTGCGCCAATATGCAGCACAAATTCTACTTTATCTGCATTTGCTTCGAACCAGTCGAAAAAAATATTACGGTCAATCTTTTCCAGGAAACTTTTATGTTCCAGGTTAGCCGTCTTTTCTGTTTTAGTGAAATCATCCACCAGGATAAGGTTTTTAAGGCCTTTGTTGTTCAGCTTGTTGACGAGGCAACTGCCGATAAATCCTGCAGCTCCGCTTATTATAATCATGGGAAAAGTATTTTCGGATTCTGTGTTTTTCGCACAACAAAGGTACGGATTGAAAAATATATTCAATTTTTTTTCCACTGCACCCCCCTTTTTCCGTATATAAGGATATAATAGCTGAAGGAAAAAGATGAGGGGCGGTGCAGAAAGGAAGAACGGCAGACTGAGGGTGATAATTTACATCGTAATTACGATTGTAAGTGGCGTTGGACAAAATCATGCAGGGGAACCAAAGAGCCCGCCTTCCTTATCTTTTCCAGGATTGCAGTCAGGACCAGCGTTGGCGATGTATTACAATCCTGCTTCTTTAGCATTACTTGAAAATGCTTCATTTGCGTGTAATTTTCAGAATCACTTTGCCACGAAAGAATTAAACGACCTTGGGTTCTCATTCCAAAAAGGGAAGAAAAATGATGGATATTGTATTGTCTATGAAAAGAAAGGGCCTGTTTTCTATTGCAGGCAGGATTTGAGTTTTGGCTATGGTCGACAATTAGGGCCAAATATTCAATGTGGCATAAAGTTGAAATACAGGCATTTGTCAGTACCTGATGAGAACTACAAGGCATCCGCGATGTCATTCGATCTTGGTGTCCAGTCTGCAATTGGAAAAAAAATAAGATTCTCTGCCTTACTAAAAGATCCTATAGCATATGAATTCAGACAACAAAAATTAACACCTGCTTCTGTGGAAATGGGTGTTTTGTGGCAGCCAGATCCTGAATGGGTTCTTTTGCTTGAAATCCATAAAATATCGTCTTTTCGTCCATGTTTGATGCTTGGTGCCTGTATCAGGCCAGGGTCCTCAACGACAGCATGGATTAAATTCTATTCAAATCCATGGCAGACAGAGGTGGGGTGGGGCTTACAGTTGAAGAAATGCCAGATTTATTCGTATGCAAATTACCATACTGTATTGGGGCTTTCCCCCGGATTGATTCTTTGCCGGTTTTTCTAATGGGCTTAAAAATGAAAAAGTTGAAAGTAATTGTTGATCCGCTATTGTGTCAAATTGTACTTGGTGTGATTTTCTACTTTACTGCCACCAAATATTGTGATGCTCAAAATCAAAATGTCCCAGGAACAATCATAGAATATCCAATGGAGCAGGTATTTATGCCAGAAGTAGAGCTCGAGAGCTTATCTGAGGATGATAAAAGCGAAGCCTGGGAGAGCTTGTTGCTCGATCCGGTCTGCCTGAATGAGAAGGATCCAATCGCCTTGGCACGTTTGTATTTTCTAAACCATGAACAGATAAACAAGGTGTTCCAGTACCTTGTTGATTATGGTCCCATTCTCAGTATCTACGAATTGATAGCTATTGAGGGGATTGATCTAAGCCTGGCTCGGCAAATCAGCATGGTGACAACTTTGCAAACAAAACCAGCGCAGCCCTGGGCTCGTGATGTTTTGTATTCAACAAGAGTCAAGCAATCCCTGAAATTCAGTGTCAACAGCAATTTTGAGAGTCTCAATGATTACATGACAACATCAAAAGCTGACAGCGTATTAAAAAATGGCAGCCCTATCAGGATGAAAATGCGTTATAATATGAAACTCACCAATGGAATCGCATGCGGAATAGCTGGTGAAAAAGATCCTGGCGAGTCATTTTTTCAAGGAAAGCAGAAACAAGGGTTTGACTTCTATTCGGGATACCTTGATTATCAGGGAAAAGGAATCTTAAAGAGGCTTATTGTTGGCGATTTTCAGGTATCTATTGGACAAGGTCTTTGGATCTGGAATGCCTATATGCCAATAACCACGATGGGAGCCAATGCCGGGTGGATCAATTCTTCCCACGGACTCAATCCTGTTTCCAGAACTTCAGAAGGGCCTTTTTTTCGTGGGTTGGCGACTGGCTTACAGTGGAAAAAAATTCAGATGATAACGTTCTTGTCGTCGGCTGGTGTTAATTCTCAATCACTCAGCCCACAAACATGTTTTGGAACATATTCCTCATACAGAGGTAACCACCTTGAGATCGGGGTCGGAGTTTTTCGTTCAAGTGTGGAGATTCTCAAAGGAAAATCATTTTTGTTTTCAGTTTTGATAAGGGGAAAGCAAATATTTAGCGACAAACTGGGGGCTGATTTTAAATTTCGTAGGGGCAGCAATCTTATATATGGGGAACTAAGCCGTCCACTCCTTAAAAGTAATCACTTAAGCTATCTTTTTGGGTTTGAAAATAAGCTCAGACCTAATTTCTCTGCCTCTTTTCAGTTTCATAGTTTCCCTTCTGCACAGGGGGGAAGCGCGCTATGCACTTCTTACCAGGGAGCGACTTGTTCCAATAACCAGGGATGGTTGATTGGTTTAAAGTTTCAGACTTCTGATCGTTTTCAATGGGTTGCTGCCACAGAACATCGCACAACGAGTTTGTCTTCGTCCACGCTAAACGGCCCGGGAATCAATACTTACTGTACGCTCAGTTTGGTCTGGACAGCGCGTAATGGCGATCGATGTCTGTTTCGCATGGGCTACAAAGAATGGGAAGCCAATCAAAGCGGAAGTTCAGAAATCATTGCAAAAGTTCAGACAGTGAAAAGATATGATGTTCAAATGGGGCTGCACTTTGGGTCAAGCCTGAAATATGAAATGAAGCTTCATTTTCTTACTGACAGACAAGGTTTATCTAATTGGAGGCAGGGCTGGCTCATTCATCAAATGCTAAAGCTCACTGATAAAAAAGAAAGAATCAATTTCTCGATTGCTTATACGCTATTCGACACAGATGACTGGTTCGAAAGACTATATTTAAGTAGTAGTAATAGCTCATTTGGTGGGAGTTTCCAGGCATTGTCCGGTCAGGGAAGCCGAGCAGCTATGCAGCTTATGTATAAATATCATAAAAAGCTGCTTATCTCAGTCTATTTCACAAGGCTTAACTATTACGACAGGGCAAGCAATGGCAGTGGGGCAACCCTGATACTGAATAGTTGCAATTCAGATATTGGTTTACAGTTACAAATATTATGGTAGGTGAATCAATCCTTGTCATTATCTTTGTCTTCTGCCCCTTTCAGGCTATCGTTGGTGATTTTTTGTATCGTTCGTGAACCTGGGTTGTCAGGGTGACGGATCTGGCCTCCGAGATAACCAACGCGAGCAACCAGCACAAAGCTTATGATTGAAACAACAAGAAGTGCCAGGCTTAGTTTTTTAAAATAAGGAGGATTCTTAAAGGATAAAATATAAGCCAGGATGGCAAAAACGCCAAGAACGATCATTCCTGCCAGTGCGACACCTGCAAATTCTTCATGAACCTCAATTGCAGCTTTTGATACATCCATCAGGTTTTCCACTTTTTCTGCAGCCGGCTCGCCAGTCAGATAGGCTATTCCAGCTCCAATGGCAGAGATAAAAAAAATACTTAAAGCAGCTCTGGTAGTAGATTGACTTTTAGTAAAGATACCTTGGACTAAAACCAAAGCTCCAATGATTGACCCGAAGATCGGAAGATGATTGAACAGAAGGTGAAGATGTGCAAGATCCATAAATAGGTAATTTTAAAGTCAAATATACGTATGTTTGCTTACTGAAAATCATAAAAAACGAATACATATGTTAAAAGGTCATCCCAAAGGTTTAATTGTTGCTTTTTTTGCAAACATGGGGGAGCGGTTCGGCTTCTACACCATGATGGCAATACTCGTTTTATTCTTACAGGCCAAATATGGCCTGACAGAAGGAGATGCCGGTGAGATATATAGCAATTTCTACTTTGCAATATACGCGTTTGCCTTGCTAGGCGGTATCCTTGCTGATGCCACAAGAAAGTACAAAACTGTTATACTTTTTGGTCAGATCGTCATGTTCGCCGGTTATTGCCTTATGGCGGTACCAGGACTGACTCTAACCCTTACTGTTATTGGGCTGTTTACGATTGCCTTCGGTAATGGCCTTTTTAAAGGGAACTTACAGGCAGTTGTCGGACAATTGTACGATGATCCCAAATATTCCTCCATGCGTGATTCAGCTTATATGCTTTTTTATATGGGGATTAACATTGGTGCATTCTTTGCCCCATTTGCAGCAACATCTGTCCGTAATTACTGGTTAAAAAGCAATGGCTTTTTACATGATGGCAGTCTCCCTGCGCTATGTCAGCAATTTCAAAAAGGGGAACTCACCGACACTGTGAAATTCCAGAAGCTGGCCAACCAGGTTAGCATGAACGGCGCGGTAACCAACCTTACTGCTTTCGCGCAAAAGTATCTGGACGTTTTTTCCAGGGGTTACAATTATGCATTTGGTGTTGCTGCAAGTGCCATGGTAT
>JBAXPV010000059.1:0-15233 GCA_037132075.1 Bacteroidota bacterium | reverse complement strand
TTGCAGTACAAGCGGTATTGGTAAAGGCTGAAACACTGGCCGGGGCTGTGATTGTGGGGTTTTGGTTGTCGGAAATTGTAACAGTAAAGCTACCAGTAGCATTGCCACAAGTATTGCTGGCTGTAACATCAACAGTGTTTGTTCCTTTTGGGAAAGAAAAGGGGCTTGTAATAGTTGTTCCATTCAAACTATAAGTGAGAATTGGAGAAGGAGTGCCTGTTGCCGTGGCAGCAAAGCTAACATTTGCACTACAACTAGCTGCGGCAGAAGCTTGTAAAATTGAGCCCGGCAAAGAAAGAACAGGAAGTGTACATCCGAGGGAAAAAGTTTGTGATTGGCTATAATTTAGAGTGGCTTCAAGAAAATCGATGTGAATTGTTCCGCTCCCAATTACATTAGGGGCGAAATAAACCATTAATGAGTTTATGTCACTTTGAGTAAAACTAAGCCCGGTCCAGGTTTCTTCATAATCCTCAAATGAAGATCCTTTATCAATAGAAATTGTTTTCATTGATACCGGGTTGCCATTAATAATAATGTTCGTTGCCAGGCTTGCTGATCCGGATCCTGTTTTATTTGCTTTAAATAAAAGGTGGATTTGAGTGTAAGTACCTGCATGGCTTGTGTTTTGCATGGTAACCACCCCGGCATCATTATTACTGTTTGAGGTAAGCGCACCGTTATCCTCAGAATTCAAACGGGTGTACATTGGACTTGGCGTCCAGCCGGTGTTTGAATAATCACCGTCGGGGTGCAGTGTTAAGTCCTCTGATTGTGCGTAAGCTGTGTTTTTATAGCCTAAGAAGAAAATAATCAAAAGGCTTAAAGTTGCGAGCGATAATATATTTGATTTCATAATATTAGTTTAGTTTAAAAATTAATCAGTGTTGATACTGACCAACCCATATCCAAACCTATGCCAATATTATATCTATCTGCCTTTCAATATATTATGATATTTTTGAACGACAAGGGGGTGTATTATTATGAGACTTTGTCTCATATTTATACACATGGCCTTGTGGTTACTATGTTAAATTTAATAGTTCTTCCTTCAATTGTTTACACAGCTCCGGATATGCATCACGGAAAAAATGAATGAGTGGTATGAGTTTCTGATTGTTTTCTTTACTTTCTGCATATTCCTTGATCAGCCTGATATTGCTGATCATCTCCATAGAAGAAAGGAGTTCAAGGCTTGACTTCAATTTATGCGCAGTCTGGCTGATAGCCTTGAAATCGCTAATTTCATACGCATTAAGAATATCTAAATAGTAGTTAGGCGTGATTTCAAGGAATTTGAGAATCATAATCTTAAGCTGAGCTGTGTCGATTCCCAAGACTCTTCTGAGCTTTTCAATGTCGCAAAGCTTATAATTTCTGGCATCGGGAGCATTCACCGACTCGTTCCCATCTTTTTGAATGGCAGGTTTCATTTCAAGTGCAATGGCAATTTTAACGAACAGGCTATCCATACTGATAGGCTTCGAAAGAGCGTCGTTCATCCCCGAATCTAGTACCTTTTGCTTGAAAACTTCACCCTCATCAGCTGAAATCGCTATGATCGGCGTTGTAATTCCCAATTCATTCCGGATAATTTTTGCTGTAGAAAAACCATCAAGGACTGGCATCGATATATCCATCAGAATGAGATCGTAAGCTTTCTTTTGCAACATATTTAGAGCCTCTTGACCGTTTTCTGCCAGGTCGATTTCGGCATTCCATTGTTGAAGGAGCGCTAAAGCAATTTGTTGATTAACTTGCTCATCTTCTACAAGAAGTATTAATTTATTCTTTAACATCGGGATATTTTTAACCTATGATCATCCTATTATACTGAAGCTTTTCAGGTTTTCGAAGCAAAGATGCTTAGATTCACCTATTCTAATCTGTTTCTGTTAATAAGTATTTCTCAATCTCAATTTTGAACGATAAAATAACATTTCAGTATCACGCAATCTCATATGTTAAAATATCTGATTATCATACTATATTTGCGCAATTACTCGGGGGGGGTAATTCACATCTATATATTGCCGTTATTGTATTGTCCAATTATAAAATTATGGATACCCTTTTCGAAGTTTCCCCTGACCATATTACTAAAGCCAATTTAGAAGCAACCCGGGCTATCATTCAATCTACTTCTGACTGGATCTGGGAAATTGATGCGCAGGGAAGGTATACTTATTGTTCTGAAAAAATTGAGAAAATCCTGGGATATACGGTTAATGAGATCCTGGGAAAATCGCCTTTTGACCTCATGCCTCCAGATGAGCTGGAGCATATGTTAGATGTTTTTCGAGAGATCGTTGAAAAGAAACTCCCGATTGTTGATCTGGAAAACTGGAATCTGCACAAGGATGGGCATAGGGTATGTTTATTAACAAATGGGATCCCTATGTTTAATGATTTAGGGAACCTAAAGGGCTTTATTGGGGCAGATAAGGATATTACTGAGCGCAAGCTCGCTGAAGAAGTCCTGAAAATTAGTGAAAATAAATACAGGCATTTGGTTGAAACCTCTAATGACCTTGTGTGGATCAGCAATCTAGAGGGGGTTTACACTTTCTGTAACAACGCCATCTTTGTACTATTGGGTTACAGTATTGATGAATTTATCGGAGCCAGTACCTTTGATTTGATACATCCTGATTACATCGATCCGATCAAAACAATGCTTGAAAATTGCATTGGGAAGAAGGAAGGTTGGCGTAATGTTGTCGTTGAATGGTTACACAAAGATGGATCATACCGATATTTTGAATCAACAGCAAACCCTTTGTTTAATTCAAATGGAGTGCTTATTGGATATAGTGGTATTGACCGCGACATAACTGATCGGCGACAAATCGAACAAGATCTTATTAAAACCAAAGAAAGAGCTGAAGAAAGCGACCGTTTAAAATCATCCTTTCTTGCCAATATGAGTCATGAAATCAGAACCCCGTTGAATGGGATTTTAGGCTTTTCTGAATTGCTGAAAATACCAAATCTTAATGGTGAAGATCAATTAAAGTATATTTCACTCATCGAAAAAAGCGGCATCCGGATGTTAAATACGATCAATGATATTATTGATATTTCAAAAATTGAAGCAAAGCAGGTTGTTGTTTTTCGGACACAAACCAATATCAATAATAAACTGGAAACCATTTTCGAATTCTTCAGAAGAACCGCAGAAAGAAAAGGATTACAGTTTTTATACAACACAACACCAACTGAGCAAGAGTACATTATTAATACTGACAAGGACAAACTAATTACAATTTTGACCAACCTCATCAATAATGCGATTAAATTTACCCAAAATGGCAGTGTTGAATATGGATATACGCGTAAAAACAACCAACTTGAGTTCTATATTAAAGATACTGGGATCGGAATTCATCAAAAACATCAGGACATTATTTACCAACATTTCAGACAGGTCGAGGAAGGAATCTCAAGAGGATACGAAGGATCTGGCTTGGGATTATCAATAACCAAAGCCTTTGTGGAGCTGCTGGGTGGAACGATCTGGTTTGAAAGCGAATTCGGTGAAGGCACAACATTCTTTTTTACAATTCCAATAGATGACGTAATGACAAACAACGACAAAATGGCTCTGGACAATTCAGGAAACGACAATAATCCAGCTTTACGGAAATTAAAAGTACTCATTGCCGAAGACGACTCCTCATCAGCTACGTATCTCGCCTTTATCCTGAAACCACTTAGTAAAGAAACACTGATTGCCAAAACAGGAGCTGAAGCGGTAAAGATTTTCCAAGAAAACCCTGGCATTGATCTTATTTTAATGGATATTCAATTGGCAGATATGAACGGATATGACGTTACGAGGCTCATCCGTAAGGAAAATAAAGATGTGATTATTATCGCCCAAACAGCGTATGCACTTTCTGGCGACCGGGAAAAGTCAATCAAAGCAGGTTGCAATGACTATATTCCCAAACCTATTGAAAGTAGAATACTAAAATCCATGATACAAAAGCATTGTATTTGATGAAAAAAAACACCCTTTTGGTTGAGGCCAATATAAATATTCAGAAGGAAATAGATGAACGTATAAGGATTGCAGCCGCATTGGAAGAATCCTTGACCAGGCTGAATACGATTGCAGACCAGGTTCCGGGAATGGTTTATCAGTTCCACGTTCGCTCCGATGGCACATCCTGCTTCCCATATTCCAGCGAGGGGATTCGTGATATTTACAGGCTCAGTCCGGAAGATGTATCAAAAGATGCCTCTCCTGTATTTTCGAGACTTCATCCTGAAGATTTCGATGGTGTGGTTGCCTCTATTGAGCAGTCGTCTAAGAACCTGGCTCTTTGGCGTTATGAATACCGGGTAAAATTTGAGGATGGCGTTGTGCGATGGCTGCTTGGAAATGCCATGCCTAAGAATGAGACTGATGGTTCAGTAATATGGCATGGTTTTATAACAGATATCACAGACCGGAAACTAATTGAAGCAGAACTCGAAGAAAGCAAGGAAAAATACCGGGGCTTGTCGGAAGCCTCATTTGAAGCGATCTTCATTTCTGAAAAAGGAAAATGTATTGAACAAAACCTGGCTGCTGAAAAGATGTTTGGCTATACTTCGGAAGAAGCTTTAACCAAATACGGAACTGAATGGATCGTGCCTGAAGATAGAGACATGGTGATGGCGAAAATGATCTCAGGATATACAGAGCCTTATGAATCCACCGCTCTAAGAAAAGATGGTACGACATTCCCATGTATTTTGGGTGGTAAAATGATGTTCTATAAAGGGAAAAATGTTCGGGTTACCTCCTTAACAGACATCAGCAAGCGCAAACAAGCTGAGGAAGAAGTAAAACAGGTATCTGCACGCCTTTCTTTAGCAACACGTGCCGGGGGTGTTGGGATATGGGACTTTGATGTTGTCAACAACATCCTTGTCTGGGATGGTCAGATGTTTGCCCTTTATGGCATCAATAAAGAAGATTTCGGAGGCGCCTATGAGGCCTGGCGATCGGGTCTCCACCCCGATGACAAAGCGCGGGGTGATGCGGAAATCGAGATGGCCTTAAAAGGTGAAAAAGAATTTGATACTGAGTTCAGAGTTGTATGGCCCAATGGGACGGTCCGGAATATCAGGGCTATGTCTATTGTACAACATGATGAGTCAGGCAGACCCCTGCGTATGATCGGGACCAACTGGGATATTACTGAACAGAAAATGGCAGAGGAAACGCTCCGCGAAAGCGAGGCGCGATTTTCCGTTTTCATGGACTATTTACAAGCTGCAGTCTTTTTAAAAGATCATGAAGGGAAAACTTTATTTGTTAACAAATATATGGACAATGCCTTTGGTGCTTCAGCCTGGTTAGGGAAAACCATGTATGAAGTTATCCCAAACGAATTTGGGAAAAAACTATTGGCTGATGATTTGAATTCATTAAAGTTTGGCTACCAGAAAATTGAAGAGAGCCTCTTAAATCTTGATAATGAATTGCGTACCTATGAAACCCAAAAATTTGTCATGCCAAGACCTGGGCATAACCATCTTCTTGGGGGTATTGCTATTGATATTACTGATAGAAAAAAAGCAGAGGATGAAATCCTGAGTGCCAGAAAAGAAGCAGAAAAAGCGAACCATGCCAAAAGCGAATTTCTTTCTCGTATGAGTCACGAGTTACGAACCCCAATGAATTCTATTCTTGGCTTTGCCCAATTGCTACAAATGGGCGAACTCACACCCGGGCAAAATAAAAGCATTAAACATATTATGACAAGCGGGGTACACCTGCTTCACTTAATCAATGAAGTACTTAATATAGCACAAATTGAAGCGGGCCGGATCTCGCTTTTGATGGAACCTGTTCAATTACTTTCGCCAATTAAAGAAACGATTGACAGTGTGCTTCCAAATGCATTAAAGAAAAATGTAAGTATCAAACTGCAAGAATCACCTAACAATCAACTTTTTGTAAAAGCTGACCTTCATCGTTTAAAACAGGTTTTACTAAATTTGATTAACAATGCCGTTAAATACAACAAGAATGAAGGTTCCGTAATTATAAAAACCAGCGTAATTCACTCCAAAAAATCAAAAATCCCTGTCATCAGAATATCAGTAATTGATACTGGGATTGGGATATCCACCGACAATCTCGATAAACTTTTCCTTCCCTTTGAGCGTTTTGGTGAGAAAAAATCAGAAATCGAAGGTAGCGGGCTAGGGCTCACTGTTGTAAAAAAACTGATGACCGTGATGGGTGGAGCCGTGGGTGTGGATAGCGTCCCCGGAGAAGGCAGTACTTTTTGGATAGAGCTCCCACAGGCTGACAGTCAATACAATCGGGATATACAATCATTACAGTCAACACAGCTGAATACGAATACTAATTTTCAAGCCGCTACCGTTTTCTATATTGAAGATAATATCTCTAATATTGAACTGGTGGAAGATATTCTCAAAAACCATCGCCCGGAAATCCACCTCCATATATCCAAAACCGGGGAAAACGCTGTAATGGAAGCAATTGAATTCACTCCAGATTTAATATTACTCGATCTCGACTTGCCAAAGGTTCATGGTAGTATTGTATTTGACAATTTGAAATCAAGCGAAAAAACATGCCATATCCCTGTCGTTATTATAAGTGCTGATGCCATGACGAGGCAAATTGAGAAGCTGGTTCAGGCTGGCGCGAAAGACTATTTAACCAAACCGCTGGATATCAAAGCATTTCTAAAGATGATCGATGATTGGACTCCGCGTCTGCCTCAGGAGGCTTTACCTGGATGATTTTCTGGAAATATACACCGATTTAAACCAGTCATAGATCTCGTTAGTGTCATAAAGGTTCCAAATTCCATGATGACGGTTTTCGAGCCGTGAGTATTTTACATCAGCGCCACATTCTTTGAGCCTGTTCACAAGCCTGTCACTATTGATAACCTTGACTAAACCGTCATTGACACCATGTATGGCCCAAATGGAAATATGACGAATTTTGCAGATATTGACCGAATCTGCACAACTTCCACATAAAGGAACAATGGCTTTAATCCGATTGTGAAAATCCATGGCAACATTCCAGGCGCCAAAACCACCCATGCTTATCCCGGTGACGCCGATAAATCCAGTGTCAATCCGATATTGGCTGATCAAATCCTTCATTAATGGCTCAAACCAGTTTTCTGATATCCACAGTTTATTCCCAGGGCATTGCGGCGACACGACGATGAAATCGAATTGTTTCCCTTCAGATATTAATTTCGGCGGACCCCATTCTTTTAACAAGTCCAGGTCAGTACCGCGGTGCGAACCCCCATGTAAATAAATCATCAGGGGATACAGGCTATCCGGATGACTCCTATACTGCTCAGGCAAATAAATAAGGTAAGGATATTTCGCTGCCGTCTTTCCTGGCATGCTATTTTGTGCTGTAATCGATACGCTCAGGCAAAGTATAATGAAACTTGGTATAAATTTTCTAATCATCTTATTTACATTTGACAAAAATTCTTACAATGATCCCGACGCTGACAATGCTATCCTTTAACTAAAGTAATGAAATTCCTCGTTGCACTTTTTATTTTTTCAATGACAGCAGTTATTTCTGTTGCCCAGGAGGAGGAGGATGCGTTTCAAACTGTAAAAGGGAAAATTGAAGACAAAGATTCTAAAACACCTTTATGGGGTGCGACAGTGGTGGTGATGGGTTCCACTCCCCTTTTGGGGAATACATCAGATTCTTCCGGATATTTTAAAATCCTAAAAGTCCCTGTTGGCCGGCAAACGCTAAAGATCAGCTATGTAGGCTACGAAGATCAGCTGATGCAAAATGTTCTGGTTACTTCAGAACAGGATATTTCCCTCGACATCCAAATGAATGAGGCAGTCAACACCATGAAAGGGGTTACCATCACTGCCAAATTAGACAAAGACAAGGCTTTGAATACCATGGCGAGTATCAGTGCGCGTTCATTCAGCATTGACGAAACGCAACGTTTTGCCGGAGGCATCACTGATCCTTCACGTATGGCGCAGGCTTATGCGGGTGTTGCCGCTACCTCAAACGGGAACAATGAAATCGTGGTTAGGGGGAACTCCCCCCGCGGGTTGCTTTGGAAAATTGAAGGCATTGAGATCCCAAATCCAAACCATTTTCAGGAAGATGAAGGGGCAAGTGGCGGCGGAATCTGTATCCTTAGTTCTAATGTTATCTCGAATTCAGATTTCTTTACCAGCGCCTTTCCGGCGGAATATGGCAACGCACTTTCAGGCGTTTTTGACCTGAACATCCGTAAAGGAAGTGATGAATTTGTCCAGTCGTCGGTCTTGCTTAGTGTTGTAGGTACGGAATTAACACTTGAAGGTCCGCTTTATAGAAAGAGAGAATCCTCCTATCTTATTAATTATAGGTACTCCACCTTTGCCTTATTGCGTGAAATGGGGATCAAAGTCTCCAATGAAAATATCATACCCAAATTCCAGGACTTAAATTTCAACCTGAGCCTGCCAACAAAACACTCAGGAAACTTTTCAATTTTTGGGATCATGGGAAACAGCAGTTCGGGGATTAAAGCCGAAAAAGATTCTGTATTCCTGAGCGATAAAACCAATCGCTATGAAGAATATGACCAGGGAAATGTCTGGATCACAGGGATTACCAATAACTACCTGGCTTCTAACAAGAAGACTTCTTATAAAACCGTAATTGCCCTTATGGGGACCACAAACCGCATGAGATCTGATACCATGGACTTCCAATTTAATGACCATAACATCTACAACGAAAAAATCAGCTATACAAGCTTACGCGGCTCACTCCAGGTGAATCATAAATTCAATCGTTTGAGCACCCTGCGCGGAGGACTGATTTTCAGCAATGAATATTATAATCTTTATTCTGCTGGATATGATTTTAACCTGAAACAGGATCAAAAACTTTTCGACGACAAAGGAAACACTTTTGTTTTGCAGACTTATCTCGAATGGAAATACCGATTATCAGAAAAGATGACACTGAACAGCGGGATTCATTTGTTGCGTTTTTTCCTCAACAATGAAAATACTATTGAACCTCGCGCCGGACTTGTATACCAGCTCGATAAAAAACAATCACTGAGTGCTGGATTCGGCTTGCATTCCCGCATTGAGCCCTTGTCGATTTACCTGACACATATCCAGGGAAACGCTCAGCCTAATAAAAACATCGGACTATCGAAATCACTTCATGCCGTGCTGGGATATGACTATTCCTTCACGGAAGACCTTCATATTAAAGCAGAACTATATTATCAATATTTATATAATATTCCGGTGGGTTTCGGCACCGAAAATGATCAGTTCTCCGTTCTAAATCTTCGTTACGGTTTTGTTACCATCCCACTTGAGAATCTCGGGAAAGGACGCAATTACGGGCTGGACCTGACATTTGAAAAGTATTTTAACCAATCCTGGTATTTTATGGTTTCAGGCTCATTGTATGATTCTAAATACATCCCTGCTGATGGGAAATTGTATAATACCAGCTTTAACGGGCAGTATATTTTCAATGCTTTGATGGGAAAAGAATGGGCCCTGGGGGCTAAGAAAAACAGGACTCTTGGGTTTAATTGCCGGTTTTTAATCCGGGGTGGCATGCGCTACCAGGGAATTGACCTCACCGCATCTCAGGAGGCAGGGAAAGCCGTTTACAACAAAAATGAAAACTACAGCATGATCACCCCTGATGTCAAAAACTTTGACGTGGGAATCAGTTATAAACAAAATCACAGCAAATACTCGTGGATTGTGACCCTGGATCTTGAAAATCTAACAAACCAGCAGACGATAATCGGGATGAAATACAACACCTATTCCGGGACTGTCAAATATGACTATGATCTTTTATTGCTGCCGATTCTTAGTGTGAAAGTCAATTTTTGATTTCCATTGCGAAACCCTGCCAGGCTTCAGATTATTTATTCAAGGAGGTCAATGATTTTTTTTGCTAAAATCTCAGGATTAAATGGTTTCGAAATATAATCATTCATCCCGGCATCAATACATTCTGCGATCACATCATTAATAGCATTCGCAGTAAGCGCAATAATTGGCAAAGTCAAATTAAGTTCGTTTCGGATTTTACGGGAAGCTTCCAATCCTCCCATTACAGGCATTTGAAGGTCCATCAGAATAAGGTCAAAAGCTTGGTTTTTTAGTTGATCCAATGCTTCTTCCCCATTGCTGGCCTCTGTAACAATCATGTTCCATTTTCCGAGCATCGCTTTGGCAATCAATCTGTTAAGATGATTGTCCTCTACAAGTAAAACCCTGACACCCTGCAAGAAATTTATATTTAATTCAACAGCTGCCTCCACACTTAACTGGCTCTTTTGATTTGACTTTTTAAAGTTTAGGGTAAAGAAAAAATCACTCCCCAAATTTTTCAAACTTCTAACTTCAAGTAAACCGCCCATCAAAACCACCAATTGCATGCTAATTGCGAGTCCTAATCCAGTCCCCCCATAATTCCGGGTGGTTCCAGTATCAACTTGCTGAAAACTCTGAAATATTTTCGAAATATTTTCCTGGCCGATGCCAATACCTGTATCTGAGACTTTAAAAAGAATGCAACAGTGCTCCTGATTTGATGATATCATTTTACATTCCAAAGTCACACTGCCTTTTTGAGTGAACTTTATGGCATTGTTCAATAAATTAATAAAGACCTGACGCAATCGCATTCTATCACCCAGGAGATTGCTTGTTATTTTCGCATCAAAGATCAGTTGAAGCTTAAGACCCTTTTCTTCGGCTTTGTAATCAAATCCATCAAAGACCCGTTTCACAACCTCCTGAAGGGAAAATTCAGTCTCTTTGAGTTCCATCAGGCCTGCTTCAATCTTTGAAAAATCAAGAATGTCATTTACAATTTCTAAAAGACCGTCGGAAGAGCTTCTCAGGCCTGTGATCAATTTTTTCTGTTCCTCGTTAATGTCAGTCTCTTCCAGCAAACCTGTCAAACCATGGATTGCATTAAGCGGCGTTCTGATTTCGTGACTCATATTGGCCAGGAACAGACTTTTGGCCTCATTGGCAGCAACAGCTTCCTGCCTGGCTTGTTTCAGAATAGAATAGCTTGATTCTAATTTGCTGCGGTTCAGGATGTGTCCGTAAACAGATCCGGCAAGATTCCCGATGAATGAAAATACGACTATGTGCTCATCAGTGAATTTATTTTTTTCAGTACTGGCAATACTAAAGACTCCGACTACATTATTTGCATTGAAAACCGGGATGTGCAATCTTGTCCTGATTTTAAAACTTCGCTTGCTGTCTATACTTTCCGAGGGATTGTCCTTTTCAACATCCGGAACATATAAAGTCTTTCCTGAATTGAAAACATAGCCAGGATGTCTTTCCATTGCCGTCCTTTCTGCTTCTATTCTCTCTTCCTCTGAAAATCCCCTGGCATAATAAAGTTTCAGTTTCTGATCCTCAAAATCATAAAGGAACAGTCCATTATAATCCATATCAATCATTTCTTCGAGAACAAGCTCAACTTCAAACGCCAAATCCTTGATATTGAGAATCTCTGTTGAATGAGATGCAAATTTATTCAAGCAATCAAGGACTGAAGTAATTTTATCGAATTTCATGTCGTGACATTTCTTATTTCAAAACAGCCAGGGCAGCTTCGGCACAAAGGATATCCTGCTGATAACTACCTCCGCTTATCCCAATAGCACCAGCAATCTCACCCTCAATAAGTATAGGTAAGCCACCGCCTAAAAGGTTGAAATCTTTAAACTGCTGAACCCCATTGAATAAAATCGGATCATCTTTGATGTGGTTGTACCACCACTCTCCTGTGGGTTTTCCAAAACCGACTGCTGTTACTGCCTTTTGCCTGGCCGCATCTACGGTCACCAGTTTGGCCTTGTCCATACGACTAAAGGCTTTGATTACCGCACTTTCATCAACGATATACACAGAAATCCCGATTCCAATCTCCAGGGCTTTTTGCTCTGCTGCCAGCAGCATCATTTTGGCTATTTCGGATGAAATTGATCTTTTTTGAAAATGTGTTTCCATGAGCTTATTCAATCCATTAGATACAAATATAAAAACAATCCTGAGTCATTTGACACAATTTCCCCATCAGAAATTGCTTTTATCCGAAAAAATCCTTCCAGAATCGCTTGAATGCGCTACACGCGAAAAGGGTTTAAGTTGCCTAAGCGGTCATTTATTACAAGGTATCGTAAAAAAGAAAGTACTTCCCAATCCGGGCTCACTGCTTACGCCTATTTCTCCACCGTTTTTCTCAACGAAATCTTTACACAGGATCAATCCCAAACCTGTGCCCCTTTCGGCATTTGTCCCTAAACTACTATACTTTTTGTCTATGTTAAAAAGCAATAAAAGGTTTTTTTGTTCAATACCAATGCCACTATCCTTGATGATTATCTTAAGATGGGTGTCCTGCCGCTCCGCAGTAATTTTCACCTGACCACCAGTATGTGTAAATTTAATTGCATTGGAAAGTAGATTTCTTACTACTGTTTGGATCATGTAATTATCGCCGAATGCAATATCGTCATCACTGACAAGATTAGAAAGCCTGATATTTTTTCGTTTCGCCTGGGCTTCAAGAAGAGTCTCAATTTCATAAACTATATTATGCAGATTTATCTGCTCCGGTTTGTATTTAATAACTCCGGTTTGAGCGTTCGCCCATAACAAAAGGTCCTCGAGCAACTCAAAGGCTGACTCCGAGGAATTCTTAATTATTTTGAGGGTAGCTTCAATTTCCTTGTTCTCTAAAGAATTAACATCAGAGATCAGAATATCTGTCAACCCAAGGATTGCATTAAAAGGATTTTTGAGATCGTGGGCAATAATGGTAAAAAAATTATCTTTAGTGACATTAGATTCTTTAAGTTCGTTGGTGTATACATTCAAAACTGCTTCAGCCTTTTTGCGTTCCGTGATATCTCTGAAAACGCCAAAAGTTCCAAGAAAAGCTCCCGTATTACTAATTTGAGGTGTAGCAGTAACCAACAAATATTTTAACTGTTTGTCGGCACTTAGAATTTCTATTTCATAGGAAGAGCTTTCAAATTGAGACCGTTTTTCTGTTTCTTCCAACACCCTTGAAAGCGCCTCAGGGGAAAGGAAATCCCTGAGATCTCTTCCATCAAGTCCACCTTTTGGAACTCCAAAAATTGTTTCAGCAGCTGGATTTGCAAATACAAAGCACTCCTCGCTATTAACCAATCCCACGCCCTCTCCCTGGTTTTCAATGAGCAAGCGATACCTTTGTTCGCTTTCCTTGAGGAAGGCCTCGGCTTGCAAGCGCGCCGACTCTGCTTTTTCAGCCTGTTGAAAAACCCGCTGAGACACTTTTACAACGACCCATATCGTAAGCGGAATAAGAAAAACAGCTGCCGCTGTTGAAAATAAAATGTGGTTTGCGGGTGATAGTTTCACAAAAATAAGGTCGAAAAAATCATCCCCCAATATTGAAATAATAATGACCGGGATAATGGCCCTTAAAATTACAGCACTTGGTGAATTCCCTGACAAGGGACGTAACAGATAACTTTCACTTCCTGCCAGGCTTACCAAAACCAAACCTAGTAAGAAAAACACGATCGATGAAGGTAAAGCGATCGGGATGATATTCCCGTCATAGAAAAAAGGTGCATTATAGAGGTATCCAAAAACACAGGCGAATCCTGACAATAAAACAAGCATCCCAAAAATACTGATCAGGTTATTAGCTCGCAGATTGTTTTTAAACGTCATTTGTATCAAAGCACCTACGCCACTGAGAAAAAATAAAAAACCTGTAAGTGGTGAAGACCGGTTAATAGGAAAACGTCCCAGATAATTGCTTGTCGGAAAAAATATAGAGTCGCCCGTTAGGTCCAAATTCACCAGGAAACCCATAAACTTCATAAGCCCATAAAGAGAAACAAGGATAAGAGCAACAATACTTAAATTTCTGACGATTTTATTCAACGTATTAAAAGAGCCTGATAAAAAAACCAATCCAAAAATTGAAGCCATGATTGCGGTAGCCGGAGCCATTGGCATATACTTAGGTGAAAAGCTGCTTAAAACCTCAAGACCAGCGATCCATCCGAGCAGGGCAATCATCCCGATAAGCAAAATAAGTCCACCTGCGCCAGGTATGATCCAGCTCAAACCAAAAGACCCTGGGATGGACAATGGTTTTTTCATGCTCGCTTGATAACTATAATTGAAATTTTTAATTAATGGCCTATGTTTGTTGCTGCAAAATACGCCAAATTATCCTACATGGTGAATTCAGTGCCATTTTTTTTCAATCTCAAATTACTTTGAGGCGATAACCGACCCCGGGCTCCGTGATCAGCAATTCTGGGATAGATGGGTTTTTCTCAATCTTTTTACGCAGTTGAGCAATGTGAACCCTTAAAATCTGAGAATTATCAGCATAGGGGTTTCCCCAGATCTCGCGAATAATAAAGGTGTGGGTTAAGACCCTGCCCGAATATTTCAGAAATAAGGCAAGAAGTGAATATTCCATCACGGTGAGCTTAACCTCCTGTCCTTCAAGCCTGACGGTCCTGTTGATCAGGTCGACCTCAAGTCCGCCGCTGCTAAATACCGGTAATTCATCCAATTTCAATGAATGACGCATAGAAACTCTGATACGGGCAAGTAATTCACCGGTATTAAATGGCTTCGAAACATAGTCATCGGCTCCGGAGTCGAGGGCTTCTATCATTGTTTCCTCAGCATCTCTGACGCTCAAGATAATAAGCGGGACCTTACTCCATTCTCTTAATTGTTTTAAAACCTGAAGCCCATCCATATCAGGGAGTCCGAGATCAAGCAAAACAACATCAGGATGATGCATACTCACAGCAACAAGGCCTTCTTTTCCAGTAGCAGCCTCCTTGACCCGATAAGAATTTGCCTCCAGTGTTAGTATTAATAAACGGCGGATCTGCGGTTCATCATCGATGATCAAGACCAGATGTTTATTTTGTGAATTCATATATTATACTGAAGTAATTTTGATTGTTATCGCCAGTCCCCCAAAATCATGATTGTGTGCCGTGATGCTCCCTCCATGTGCTTCTATGATGGCGCGGGTGATCGTGAGGCCCAGGCCTGTTCCTCCACTACGAGTGCCGGGGAGCCTATAAAATTTATTAAATAACTGAAGTTTCGCATGTCTCTCTAAGCCGCATTTGATACCGTTCTTTGAAATA
>JBAXPV010000058.1:0-15870 GCA_037132075.1 Bacteroidota bacterium | reverse complement strand
GGTGATTCCGCGATATTTCGGTCCAAAATCCGCAGCCGCTGTAAACAACAGCAGGACCCCATTTGCTGTATGCCTTCAATTCAAACACCAGGCTCCCCTGACAGCTTATAACTTACAAATCGGCATGGCTTATGTTACAGAAGCTACGACATCATTTGGTGCCGGCAATGTATGGAACGGGACAAACTTCGTTACTGCTTCCAATGCTTTAAACGGGTATTTCAGCACCGATGCCCAGGGAAACAGTCTTCCTGTTTGGGTTTGCCTGCAACCTACAGGCAACGCAAGCCGCTTTGAAGCCGGGATGCTGCATAACCTGAGGATAGGAATCAGCCCCTTTGGCACTCCCATGCCTTCGGTTCCCATGTATGTCAGCAGCAACAGTCTGAAGGCGCTTGATATCCCTGTCAACCCCAGGACGGCAGCCACATCCGATGATGGCGCTTTTCTGTATGGGAAAACCGATACCAGTCTTGCAGGAAAATATGTTTTGCTTTTTGACAATACAGAAGGAATTGGCAGGCCGGATTTCTGTACTCAGATTCGAACAAGCTCATATACAAGCAGCTATCAATCAGATCTGCCTCATAAAGTTGACTCAGTATGGCGGCAATTGCCCGCCGGTGCTAAGGGCGAATTTGCAGCTGTCATTCCAGCACACGACAGTTTGGGAATCCGAAGAATAGAAACCCGGAATACTGCAAACAGCTTACTTAGCTTTCAAACTGATGCAGATGGTTCCTGGGGAGCAACTGCCGGAACAACCGCTGTAAGCAGGCGCCAGCTTGTGATGCTTACTACGGAAGAAATCCCGTTGGTAAACACCATCAAAGGCAAGGTGATTTATGCAAATCCGATTCATAGTCCTTTGGATAGTTGTAAAGTCACACTTGAAGACAATACAGGAGTGGCAACACAGTCGTGTTTCACAGACAGCTTTGGAAATTACATATTTAAGGGAATGCCTGACGGAACATACACCTTATCAGTAGGTTCCGAAAAGCCCTGGGGAGGCGGCAATGCCCAGGATGCCTTACTGATCCTGCATCATTTTGTCAGGTTGAATCTGCTTCAGGATATTTACAAAGATGCAGCATCGGTAACGCAAACAAATGGTGAGGGAATCAATTCCGTCGATGCCCTTTGGGTTCTTCGAAGATTTACCGGCTTTGCAGATCATTTTCCGGCGGGTGACTGGTTTTTCGAAAGTGTAGAAGTCACGGCCACAGGCTCAGGAACAGTCCAAAAAGATATACTGGGTATTTGCCGGGGTGATGTAAACGGAGATTTCTCCCCATGATGACAGGAATTTGGCAAATCAGAGGACAAGCCTCAGGCTTTTTTATACCTTTGATACCTTAGCCCATCCGCTCATATACTAAAAAGCCCGGATTGTGGTTAATTAGGATCATGAGATTAAACCTCGTTTTACTTTTGTTGATGGCTGTTGTCATTAAGCTTCAAAACGCAGAAGCCCAGGCTAACCACCCGATGCGGCTTGAGTTCCCTGTACTGACAGGCCAGATTCCCTTCACAGTCATCCCCATTGGCCCAAAAGGCTTGCTGCTGATTTATAAGACCATCGACGAGAAAACAGGCGCTAAGCAAAAATGGATTTTTAGTCAGTATGATGTCAACTTTAAAAAAGGCTGGACACAGGAGTATGTGCCAGAATCAGAGTGTGTTTTTAAAAAAGATGAGTTGCAGAATGGCTTGTTAAACCTGCTTTTCACACCGATTGACAGGAAGGGAAATAACCCAATTTATGCGCTGATTTCCATTGACATTTCAAAAGGAAGCATGAAAACTCAGAAAGGAGTACTCCCGGAAAAATCAACTTTCTCATGCATGGAATTTTTTGGATCCAGTTTTTTAATGGCTTTTACCAATGGAGATAAAAAAGCTCAATTGGTGATTGTTGACATGAAAACCGGTAATAGTAATACCATTATTCCTGAAGAAAGTGGTAAAAGCATTGCCAAAGAGATCCTGCTTGATAGCCTGAAAAAAACATTCTCTTTCGTGTACGAGTTATTTCCATCAAAAAAAGAATCTGTTTTCTGTATTTTAAACCTGGATTTCAAGCTGAATAGCTTGTCAAAAAACATGATCGACTTCAGCGCTGAAGGGAAAAGACTGGTGTCCCTGAAATTACATTCAAGGGACACGATAAATACAGTGCTGATTGGATCTTACACCTCGGATATCGATGCTGATTTTGACAAATCGCGCTCAAATTCAGTTGAAACTACCGGGATGTTTACCGGATTGTTGAAAAAGAATGTGATCGCGGATATCAACTTCTACAACTTTATGGATTTCAAGAGTTTCTATAAACGGTTCAGAGCCAATGAAGTAATTGTTCCAAAAACCGGTGACAACAAAACAACGTCCTCAAATTATTTACTGACTTTACATGAACCTTTCCAGGTGATGAACAATTCAGTTTTGTTAGCTGAGGCTTATTATCCTGAATATCATACCGTAACGAATTGGACCTATGATTACTATGGCCATATGATCCCAATGACTACTTCTGTTTTTGACGGATACCGTTACAATACAGCATTTATCGCAGGAATTGACAGCCTGGGGAAGATGCAATGGAACAACAGCATGGAGTTCACCAATATTCTCACACTCGACTTAGCCAAACGGATTTCTGTAATCCGAGACGGACAAAACCTCATCCTGTCATACAACGTAGATGGAAAGATCGTCTCAAAAGTTATTTCCGGGAACGAATCTCTGACAAGCCTGGAGTACACCCCTGTTGAATTGTTATACAATGCAGACAAACTTTTGAGCGACGAGGAAAGCAAAATCGCTTACTGGTACGACAACTATATGATCTGCTATGGCTTACAAGAAATTAAAAACTCATCAAAGGCAGAATCAAGGCGAACGGTGTTTTATTTGAATAAGATTGCGTTCAGATAACATGTTTTTCTAAAAGGAATCGCCATACCGGAATAACATCAATTATTCCTTCCATAACGGATATCTGCTTACTTTCCTCTCTTGTAACAATTATTGACTCAAACAGTCCTGGTTCACGCATTGCGTTTTGCAATGACAATATTTCTCTCTGTCTGGTTAAAACATATTGAAACCTGGCAGGCTAGCCAGTGTCGACTGGGTTGAAAATTGAAGACAGGCTTATTCCGAATGTCAAAACCATGATTTCAATTAGTTTTTTTTGTACATTTGCAGCCTCATAAGAATTCGGGGCGTGGCGCAGTTGGCTAGCGTACTTGCATGGGGTGCAAGGGGTCGGAAGTTCGAGTCTTCTCGCCCCGACAAATAAAAAGGTGTCAGATGATTTCTGTCACCTTTTTATAGTTTTATAAAGGCTTTGCAACATCTTCAATGATAGCTCTCGTCTATAACTGATACTTATCATCAAGGTTGCAGATATCGTTCTGTTGACTAATTTTGCATTTCTAATTTAATCAAAAATGACCGAAAAAGTACGTTGCCTGATCATCGGATCCGGTCCCGCAGGATATACTGCCGCTATTTATGCCGCAAGAGCCGACCTCAAACCTTTATTATACACTGGATTACAAATGGGTGGCCAGTTAACAACCACTACTGAGGTCGATAATTTCCCGGGTTACCCGGAAGGCGTCGAAGGACCAGTGATGATGGAAGACCTCCGCAAGCAAGCGGAACGTTTTGGCACTGACATTCGCTTTGGGATTGCCACTGCAGTTGACTTCTCTCAACGTCCTTTTAAAGTCACAATAGACGAAACGAAACTTATTGAAGCGGAAACAGTAATCATCGCTACCGGTGCTTCTGCCAAATGGCTAGGGCTTGAGTCGGAGCGTACGTTTCAGGGTTATGGCGTTTCTGCCTGCGCTACCTGCGATGGGTTCTTTTATCGTGGCAAAGATGTTGCCATCGTTGGCGGAGGTGATACCGCAGCTGAAGAAGCAACTTACCTGGCAAAACTTTGCAAAAAAGTGTACCTGATTCATCGTCGTGATCAGCTCAGAGCCTCCAAAGCCATGCAGGCAAAGGTTCTCAATACACCCAATATCGAGTTGCTGTGGAATAGTGCACCCATTGAAGTCTTAGGCGACAAAAAAGGCGTCAACGGCTTGCTGGTAAAGAATGTCAACAGCAATGAAGAACGACAGCTCAGCATTGATGGTTTTTTTGTTGCAATTGGACATAACCCCAATACTGAAGTTTTCAGAGGTCAAATCGATATGCACGAAAATGGCTATATTGCTACTGTCCCTGGCTCAACTTGTACCAATGTGGAAGGCGTCTTTGCTGCTGGCGACTGCCAGGATCATATCTACCGCCAGGCCGTGACTGCCGCAGGCTCAGGCTGTATGGCGGCAATTGAAGCCGAACGCTTCCTGTCATTGTAAGCTTTATTTCTTTTCATCCGCTAATTCAACAGGATTGCCTACCTTTGCAGCCTAATTTTATCTGCATGATAAGCTTCTTTGCAAGCCAGGCGAATCTTGTCTATGCCATTGAGCATCAAGACGTTCTGACGAATACAACCCGGGAAAAATTGACCTGGCTCTTTGGTGGAGCCCAAGCTCTGGAGAAAGAATCACTCGACGGATGGTTTGTTGGCCCCCGAAAAGAAATGATCACCCCATGGAGTACCAATGCCGTGGAAATCACCCAAAACATGGGGATTTCGGGAATAAAAAGGATCGAAGAATTTTATGCCATCCAGGATAAAGATGCCCGCTTCGACAAAATGCTTCAAAAGCGTTATGAAGGGCTTGGACAAGATATTTTCCTCATCATCCATCCTCCTGATCCTATTGCTTTTATTGATGACATTCACGCCTATAACCAAAAAGAAGGTTTGGCGCTTAGTGAAGATGAAGTTGGATACCTGGAAGAACTTAGCCAAAGAATCGATCGAAAACTCACTGACAGTGAAGTCTTTGGCTTTTCTCAAGTGAATTCAGAGCATTGCCGCCATAAAATTTTCAACGGGACTTTCGTAATCGATGGCCATGAGATGCCCCAATCCTTATTTCAACTGATCAAAAGGACTTCTGCCCTGAACAAAAACCGCATTGTATCAGCCTATAAAGACAATGTTGCTTTTATCCTTGGACCCGACATCCTTCAGTTTGCCCCGAAAAGACAAGACATTGCTGACTTTTTTGCACTGCAGGAGATCTCATCAGTGATCTCCCTGAAAGCAGAGACTCATAACTTCCCGACTACTGTAGAGCCCTTCAACGGTGCTGCGACCGGAAGCGGCGGCGAGATCCGCGACAGGATGGCCGGTGGAAAAGGGAGTATTCCTATTGCCGGGACTGCTGTTTATATTACCTCATATCCCAGGCTGGAAGGTGAAAGAAAATGGGAACAAGCCAATGCCCCAAGGCCCTGGCTGTACCAGAGTCCGGAAGAGATTCTCATCAAAGCCTCTAATGGAGCCAGTGACTTTGGCAACAAATTCGGTCAACCACTGATCAATGGCAGCGTACTGACTTTTGAACATACTGAAAACGACAAGGACTGGGGTTACGACAAAGTCATCATGCTTGCCGGCGGTATCGGTTTTGCAAAAAAAGAGGATAGTTTGAAAGATACTCCCACTGCTGGTGATAAAATCATCGTTTTGGGTGGCGATAATTACCGGATTGGAATGGGTGGCGGCGCAGTATCTTCTGTAGCTACCGGCGAATATGGCAATTCCATTGAACTCAATGCGGTACAACGCTCCAATCCAGAGATGCAGAAAAGAGCATACAACGCAATCCGCGCCCTTACAGAAAGTACCGACAATCCAATCATCTCAATTCATGACCACGGCGCAGGCGGTCATCTTAATTGCCTGTCAGAGCTCATCGAAGCTTCTGGAGGTGTGATCCATCTCGACAAACTACCAATCGGAGATCCTACACTGAGTGCCAAAGAGATCATCGGTAATGAATCCCAGGAAAGAATGG
Source organism: Bacteroidota bacterium (assembly GCA_037132075.1). Classification (GTDB taxonomy): domain Bacteria; phylum Bacteroidota; class Bacteroidia; order Bacteroidales; family CAIXZF01; genus JBAXPV01. The sequence goes on along the minus strand of JBAXPV010000058.1, from coordinate 9,928 downwards.
GCCTCGTAATCCACGAAAAAGATGCTGAACTTCTCAAAAAAATTGCAGCAAGAGAAAGAGCGCCTTATTATGAAGTCGGTGTAGTTACCGATGATAATAAATTGCTGTTTGTCAATGACAATACTGCTGAGAAACCGGTCGATCTTGAGTTACATGACCTCTTTGGCAAACCGCCAAAGACGATTCTCAACGACAAATCTATCACAGCCAATTTCGCTGAGATCGATTACGAATCAAATAAAATACTGAAATATTTAGAGCAAGTCCTTCAACTCGAAGCCGTTGCCTGCAAAGACTGGCTCACCAATAAAGTAGACAGGTCTGTCACCGGCCGTGTTGCCTTACAACAAACTGCCGGTCCTTTACAACTGCCTTTAAACAACCTTGGCGTTGTTACCTTAGACTATCAGGGAATTAAAGGTATTGCCACTGCACTTGGACAAGCACCTGTGGCAGCCCTGATTGATCCGGCTGCAGGATCCAGGCTTGCTGTAGCAGAAGCGCTTACAAACCTAGTGTGGGCTCCTATCGAAGGTGGCCTTGAAGGGGTATCTCTCTCTGCAAACTGGATGTGGCCTTGCAAACAGCCGGGTGAAGATGCCCGCCTATACAAAGCTGTAGAGGCTTTGGGACAGTTTGCCATCGACCTGGGGATCAATGTACCAACAGGGAAGGATTCCTTATCCATGACCCAGAAATACCCTGATGGCAAGAAAGTAATTGCTCCCGGTACCGTCATCGTTACCGCAGTTGGGGAAGTTAGCGAGATTCGGAAAACCGTGAGCCCGGTATTAATGGATATACCAGATAGTTATCTCCTCTACCTCGATTTCTCAAGCGACGAATCCCACCTGGGTGGTAGCAGCCTCGGGCAAGTTTTAAACCTCATCGGGAAGCAAAGCCCTGACGTTAAAGATGCCGCTTATTTCAAAAATGCCTTTAACGCAGTTCAAGATCTGATCAATGAATCACTGGTACTTTCAGGGCATGATATTTCTTCTGGCGGCATGATCACAGCCTTACTTGAGATGTGTTTTGCCCGACCAGATATAGGGTTGACCATTGACCTGGACATTCTCGAGGAAGAGGATCTGCTCAAAATATTATTTACGGAGAAACCCGGCATATTGCTTCAGGTCAGCGAGCTAGCAACAGTCTCTGCCTTCCTGGATACCAACAACATACGTTTTGACACACTTGGGGAGATTGTCTCAGAATCAACTGTAAAAATTTCCAAAGATCAGCAGCAATTTACGTTTGATGTCAATGCTTTACGCGACACCTGGTACACTACTTCCTGGAAGCTTGACCAGAATCAATGTGGAAAAGAGCTTGCATTGGAACGTTTCAAAAATTACAAGAAGCAACAGCTGACTTATAAATTCCCAAAAACTTTTGAAGGAAGTTTGTCTCAGTTTAAAATCATTCAAAACCGAAGAGAGATGAGCGGCATCCGCGCTGCTATTATCCGTGAAAAGGGAGTCAATGGCGACAGGGAAATGGCTTATTCCCTGTTTCACGCCGGTTTTGATGTAAAAGACGTTCATATGACAGACCTCATCTCGGGACGTGAAAACCTGGAAGATGTCAATATGATCGTTTTTGTCGGAGGATTCTCAAATTCCGATGTTTTAGGTTCAGCCAAAGGCTGGGCCGGCGCATTCCTATACAACGAGAAAGCCCGTATCGCCCTTCAAAACTTCTATGCCCGTGAGGATACTCTTAGCCTGGGCATCTGTAATGGCTGCCAGGTGATGGTCGAGCTTGATCTTGTTTACCCGGCTCATCAGGATAAACCGAAAATGCTACATAACAAATCGGGTAAATTTGAATCCATCTTCCTGAATATCGACATCCCTGAGAACAAGAGTGTTATGTTTAAATCGATGGCAGGTTCCCGCCTGGGTGTCTGGGTTGCGCATGGGGAAGGACGTTTTTTCCTTCCGGATGAGCGTTCTGCTTATAATATTGCAGCAACTTTCAGTCAGACAGCCTATCCCGGTAACCCGAATGGCTCTGATTATTGTGCAGCTGCACTAGTCTCCGACTGTGGCCGTCACCTGGTGATGATGCCACACCTGGAACGTTCTTATTTTCCCTGGCAATGGGGCCATTATCCTGAAGATCGCGCCAATGACGATGTCAGCCCATGGGTAGAAGCTTTTGTCAATGCCCGCGAATGGGTACATAACAAACTACAAAACCGCTAAATGTCAAAACTTGCCATGATTACAGGTGCCACCAGCGGCATCGGACTCGGTTGTGCCGAAAGATTTGCTGCAGGAGGCTGGAACCTCATCATCACAGGCCGAAGAGAAGACAGGCTCGAAAAGATTCGTGCCCGGATTCAGGCCAATTATACTGTTGAAATAATAAGTCTTTGCTTTGATGTCAGAGATAAATCGCAGGTTGATAATGCTTTATTGAGCCTGGAGCCCCAATGGCATGCTATTGATGTCCTTGTTAATAATGCAGGTCTGGCTGTCGGTATGAATCCCATCCATGAAGGCATTGTTGATGACTGGGAACGTATGATCGACACCAATGTGAAGGGCTTGCTCTATGTTTCACGTGTAGTACTGCCGTGGATGGTGGAAAGAAAGCAAGGTCACGTTATCAATATCGGATCTATCGCCGGAAAAGAAGTCTATCCCAACGGAAACGTATATTGCGCCAGCAAGTTTGCCGTGGATGCCCTCACAAAAGGGATGCGCATGGACCTGGTAACTCACGGAATCAAAGTTAGCCAAATAGCCCCGGGTGCTGTCAATACCGAATTCTCGCTCGTGAGGTTTAAAGGCGACCAGGAAAGAGCGGATGGTGTTTACACCGGTTTTGAACCCCTGAACGGATCTGATGTCGCAGAAGTCATCTGGTATGTAGCCAATGTACCCGGCCATATGAATATTCACGACCTGGTACTTTCACCCGCTGCCCAGGCCTCGGCAACGCTCACTTACAAAAAGTAAGTTTTTTTTAACAATCTAAACTTCTTATTGATTTCTTCTTAGATTTGGGTAAAATATTCCCTATTTAACTTTTTATGGAGGTAAAGAGAATCTTCGATCTACTCCCCTGGTGCGAAGAGAACTTTCCGGGGAAGACCGACATTTTATCCGGTAAAGAAAACGGTCAATGGACCAGCTTCTCTGTTCGTGAATACCATGAGGCAGCCGATAATATAAGTTTTGGTCTTTTGAAACTGGGTATCGAGCCCGGTGATAAAATTGCAACCATTGCCAACAACCGGCCTGAATGGAACTTCATCGACATGGGGATCATGCAGATTGGTGCAGTTCATATCCCTATTTACCCGACAATCAGCGATTCAGACTATGAATATATCCTGAACCATGCTGAAGTTAAAGTAATGTTTGTCGGGAGTGAAGACCTGTACCGTCGACTGGTCAGAATCAAAGAACGCTCCTGTTGTATTCAGAGCATCTATAGCATTGTTCCTGTCAATGACAACCCAAAGCTTGCCGACCTGATCACATTAGGAAAAGAAAATGCAGATCCTGATGCCTTACATGAAATCATGCAGCTGGTGAAACCGGAAGACATGGCAACGATGATCTATACCTCAGGAACAACAGGTAACCCGAAAGGAGTGATGCTGTCGCACAAAGGCCTGGTCAGTAATTTTGTTTCTGCCAGCCCAATCCCGGATCTAATGCCCGGCGTTAAAGGCCTTAGTTATTTACCCTTGTCACACATATACGAACGAATAATAAACTATCTATATCAGTATCTTGGATATTCAACATATTACGTTGAGAGCCTGGCTACTATCGGAGAAAACATGTTGGAAGTAAAACCTCATATCATGTGTTCTGTGCCAAGAGTGCTGGAAAAGATGTATGAGAAATTTGTACTTAATGGCGCAAAACTTCCGTTTCTTCAAAAGATTCTCTTCCAATGGGCACATCATCTGGCTATTCATTTTGACCGCGAAAAACGTGGTAGTTTCATGTATCGCACTCAGTTAAAATTGGCCAATAAACTAGTTTTGTCGAAATGGAAACAAGCCATGGGTGGAAACCTCACTTTGGTTGTTTCAGGAGGAGCTGCCTTGCAGATGCGCTTATCCAGTGTCTTTTGGGCAGCCGGGATAAAATTGCTTGAAGGTTATGGCTTAACAGAAACTTCTCCCATCGTATGTGTCAACAGGCCTCAAAAAGGACTAGGCAGTTTTGGCACTGTCGGCCCTTGCCTGGATGGCGTTGAAGTGAAAATAGCAGAAGATGGGGAAATTATATGTAAAGGCCAGAATATCATGATGGGCTACTACAAAAACCCCGAAATGACGAAAGAAGTTCTTGAACCGGATGGTTGGTTTCATACGGGAGACCTGGGGAAATTTGAAGGTGATTTTTTAAAAATCGTAGGCCGGAAAAAGGAAATATTCAAGACCTCATTTGGGAAATATGTTTCTCCTCAACTTATTGAAAACAAACTCCTTGAATCAGCATTCATTGACCAGTCAATGGTTTTAGGTGAAAACCAGAAATATGCCGCAGCACTGATAGTCCCTAATTTCATGTATCTGAAATCATGGTGCACACTCAATCACATCCCTTATACTTCACCACAGGAAATCATCAAAGAACCTCACGTCCGTAAAAAGTTTAAAAGCGAAATCGAACAAGTGAACAAGTCTTTAGGCGCAACCGAACAGATCAAGAATTTCGAACTTATTGAGAAAGAATGGTCCCAGGCCGGCGGAGAACTCACCCCATCTTTAAAACTTAAAAGAAGGATGATTGAGGAAAAACACGCAGATCTAATCGTGAAACTTTTTGATTAAGCACCTACTTTAGTGCAAGATCTTATAAATCATCTCCTTAAGCAGTTCATTGTCGTCGGCCGACTCATTGCCAACGCCCTTATTTTTCAAGTCATATTCACGTAGAATAGAGATCACATCAAAAAGTTTGCCAATTGGATATTTACCCGAGGCATTGGCATATTCTTTCAGAAAAATAGGTGGCACCCCAACAATACCTGCCAGGTTAGCCCCTGGATGTCCTTGAAAATTCTTATATAAAAGAATACGAGTGAAGTAGTTAAATAAAATCGGGACGATCTTGACAAGTGGATTTTCTTTCGGATTCTTCCCCAAGACACTGGCAATTTTATTCGATTTCAAGACATCCCGCTCGCCCAGGGCCCTGCTTAACTCGAAAATATTAAACTCTTTGCTGATCCCGACATTTTTCTCAATGATTGCAACTGTGATTGTAGAATTTGCAGGGATATTGATTGTCAACTTCGTAAATTCCTGGGTGATCCGACTCAGGTCAGTCCCGATATACTCGGCCAACAACTGAGAAGCCCTTTCCTCAATATTATACGACTTTGCTTTAACATAGGCGGTGATCCAGGCAGGGACCAGGTTATCATACAATTTCTTCGACTCAAAAACGACACCATTTTTGTCGATATTCTTGGCAAAACGAGTCCGGCCATCCAATTTTTTATATTTATGACAAAGAACCAGGATCGTCGATTTCACAGGCTTTTCTGCATAAGCTTCCAATTGTTCGATCTGGCGCATTTTCTGAGCCTCACGCACAATAATCAATTGATAATCAGAGAACATAGGATATCGCCTTGCCTGGTCAATCAGGCTTCCGGCATCTATCTCTGAACCATACAATATGGATTGATTAAACTCTTTTTCTGCAACACTGAGCAGGCTCCCTTCAATCTGATCCTCAATGGCATCTATGAAGTAAGGTTCCTCCCCGTGAAGCAGGTAAACGGGCTGAAAATCCCTTTTCTTAATGTCAGTCAGTATTTGGTCGAATGATTTCATAATAGAAGAAGCGGCAAAAATAGCGCTTTTTCTGAGCTAAACTCAAAGGGTTAATAAGTCCTCAAAAACGAATGCGCCACGAAAATGTTCCTTGAGAGAAGGTTTCTCTCTGAAAAGTCCGAAAACTGAAGCTCCACTCCCGCTCATCAACGCAAAAACAGCGCCCTGGCGGTATAACTCCTCTTTGATATGCCTGATTTCAGGGTGTTTTAAAAACACAGTTTCTTCAAAATCATTAAATAGTAAAGATTCCCATGTAGTGACGGGCTGTAAAAGCGCATCCTGCAGCTTTATGGCAGGCTCCTGTGGCTGAATCCCATGGTATGCATCCTTTGTAGAGACATGAATATCAGGTTTTACAAGCACAAGGTACCAATCTTTTAGTGTTATCGTAATCGGTTGAAGGATGTCTCCCCGACCTGAGGCCAGGCAAGCTTGATTTTCCAGGAAAAAGGCACAATCACTTCCTAGCTTCACGGCATAATTAAACAACATTTCTTTTGAAAGATTCAGATGATACAACGCATTTACAAGCTTTAAAGCAAAGACTGCATCACTGGATCCGCCACCCAAACCAGCACCCATCGGAATGATTTTATGCAAATGCATTGAAAGATCCGGAAAATTAAAATCATTCTGTAAAAGCCTGACTGCCTTAACGATAAGATTATTACCAGGCTCACCTTCTATTGCGATTCCGCTAAAAGTGAATGTACCGGAACCCTGTTCTGCAGGGATTGCTTCAAGAATATCACGCAAAGCGAATGGATAAAAACAGGTATCCAGGTCGTGAAAACCATCCTTACGTTTGCGCAAAACCCTGAGTCCCAGGTTTATTTTTGAAAAAGGGAAAAGAATCATGGATTCATTCTGAAATGATCGCTAAAATTAGTTATTTTGTGCCGTCAGTCACCTTTGTTATTTTTGTCTTTCCAAACAATCTGTTTACCATGCCCCTAATTAACTCAGTGCTTACCTGGCTGATCCGGAAACGACTTCATCAAATTGAGTTTTTCTTAAAATACCCGGAAGAGGTGCAACAAGATTGCTTTTTAAAGTTAGTCTCCACAGCTGAAGACACCGAATGGGGCAGGAAATATGATTATTCAGGAATCAGCACCCTCAGGCAGTTCAAAGAACGCGTGCCCGTGAACTCCTATGAGGACATAAAACCATATATCGACCGTTTGAGGGCAGGCGAACAGAACATCTTATGGCCCAGCGAGATAAGCTGGTTCGCGAAATCATCCGGGACGACCAATGACAAGAGCAAGTTTATCCCCGTAAGCTGGGAAGCCCTCGAAGAATGTCACTATAAAGGTGGAAAAGACTTGCTAACCTTCTATTGCAATAACGTACCTGAAACAGGAATCTTCAGCGGAAAACTCTTAGGACTGGGCGGGAGTTGGGCCTACGACAATGAAAATAAAGAGAGTTACCATGGTGACGTCTCAGCCATCCTGATGCAAAACCTGCCATTTTGGGTGGAACTGATGCGAACGCCCTCTATTTCTATCGCACTGATGGATGAATGGGAGGAGAAAATTGAGCAGATGGCAAGCATTACTAAGGATGAAAACGTCACTGCCATTACCGGGGTTCCGTCCTGGACCCTGCTGTTATGCAAAAGAGTAATGCAGATGACCGGTAAAAATATCTTAACAGAGGTCTGGCCTAATCTGGAACTCTTTGTGCATGGGGGCGTCAGCTTCACACCTTACAGGGAGCAGTACAGAAATTTTATGCCATTGGGGATCAACTATCTGGAAACTTACAATGCCTCTGAAGGTTTTTTTGGAATCCAAGATACCATTGATGGCGATGACATGTTGCTGATGCTTGACTATGGGATCTTTTATGAATTCATGCCAATGGACCAACTCGGTGCTGAATTCCCCCTGACACTACCACTGGAAGACGTGAAACTCAATGAAAACTATGCCCTGATCATCTCCACGAATGCCGGTTTGTGGCGTTACCTCATCGGGGATACCATTCGTTTCACAAGCCTGAGTCCCTACAGAATACAGGTTACAGGACGGACACGCTCCTTTATCAATGCTTTCGGGGAAGAGCTGATTGTCGATAACTCCGACAGAGCTTTAGCAACCGCCTGTGAAAAAACCTCAGCTATCATCAATGATTACACCGCATGTCCTGTATATCTTGCCGATAATGCCAAAGCTGCTCACGAATGGCTCATTGAATTTGAGAAAGAACCCGAAAGCCTGGAGTATTTTACTGAAATCCTGGACAATGCACTCAAATCCGCAAATTCTGACTATGAAGCCAAACGCTATCGCAATATGATGCTGCATCCACCTGTAATTCGCTCATTACCAAAAGGTTCTTTTTATCACTGGCTAAAATCAAAAGGCAAGCTTGGGGGCCAATACAAGGTTCCAAGGCTGTCAAACAGCCGCGACCTGGTAGAAGAAATTCTTAAAACCCTGAAGTAGATAATCATATCTCATTCCTTGTCAATAAGATACGATTATTTTTGTCTGATACGAAATTTCGCTTATTTTAGCCTCACAAAATTACCCTTATGCATATCGCAATCGCAGGCAACATCGGATCCGGGAAAACCACCCTGGCAGGCCTTCTGGCAAAACACTTCGGCTGGACACCCCAGTTCGAAGATCTGGATACGAACCCTTACCTTAACAGCTTTTATGAGGATATGCAACGTTGGTCCTTCAACCTGCAGATCTACTTTTTAAACAGTCGCTTCCGCCACATCATCGAACTCAGGAAAGGCGAGAAAACCATTGTTCAGGATCGGACGATCTATGAGGATGCCTATATCTTCGCGCCCAACCTCCACGACATGAACCTCATGAGTACCAGGGATTTCGACAATTACCTTTCCCTTTTCGAGCTCATGAATTCTGTGATCCAACCTCCGGATCTCCTCATTTATCTGCGCGGCAGTGTCCCAACCCTGGTGAATCAGATCCAAAAACGCGGTCGTGAATATGAAGCCGCCATTCGCCTGGATTACCTCAAACGACTCAATGAACGCTATGAAGCCTGGGTCACAGAATATAAAGGCGGCAAACTTCTCATCATTGATGTTGATAATGTGAATTTTATCGAAAATGCAGAAGACCTGGGCATGGTGATTGAGCGAATCAATGCTGAGTTACACGGATTGTTTTAAAGCCTGATATGCGGAATATTGCCATCATTCCTGCCCGCTATGCCTCTACCCGCTTTCCAGGAAAACCCCTGGTGATGATCGATGGAAAAACCATGATCCAAAGAGTCTACGAACAAGCGCTTAAAGCAGAAATTCTTTCCGAAGTTATTGTCGCAACGGATGATTCCCGCATTCATGATCATGTTTTGGGCTTTGGCGGAAAATCAGTAATGACTCCTGACACCCTGAACAGTGGCACTGAACGATGCGCCTTCGTACTCCAAATACTTATGAATCAAGGAAATGTGACCCCTGATATGGTTATTAACCTTCAAGGTGACGAACCCTATATCCAGCCTTCACAAATCGAAGTGCTCTGCCAGTGCCTCATGAAACCAGACGTCCCGATTGCTACACTGGCAAAGGAAATTAAGGATAGTGAAGAACTATTTAATACAAATGTGGTCAAGCTTATCCGGGATAAAGATAACTTTGCCATCTATTTCAGCAGATACCCGATACCTTTTCAGCGTAACAAGCCAGAAGCGGTATGGACAGAGCATCATAAATACCTGAAGCATATAGGCTTATACGGTTTTCAAACCCAAGCCCTGGAGCGTATCAGCAAATTGGAAACTAGTCCGCTTGCCCTGGCTGAAAGCCTGGAACAACTCAGCTGGATAGAAAACGGAATGAGAATATTTGTCGAACTGACTACTATTGAAAACCAGGCGATTGACACCCCTGAAGACCTTTTAAAATTAAAACATAAGTTGCCCTGATGGATGTTGCTGTTTACCTGAAAGAAATTTTACTGGAGAAAGGAGATGCCTTTATTTCCGGATTGGGTGGATTTTCAAGCCAATACCAACCTGCTTATTATGAAGAAGCCACGAAGATTTTTTATACACCTTACACTGACTATTATTTTCAAAATGAGAACTATACAAGCATTAACAACTTGGAGA
>JBAXPV010000057.1:0-16425 GCA_037132075.1 Bacteroidota bacterium | reverse complement strand
AAGGACTGATTTTATGGTGTTCATGGCGAATTAGAATTAATTTCAGCCCTGTCAAAAAGCGGATTTTTCTAAAGGTAGTCTATAATTCAGGGAATTGGAATAAAAACTTTGAATAGGCAACGAACGCATGAATGAAATTGCTTCTTGCTAAGCATGAATAGATCAACAAGACTTTTATTTAAGAAAATTACAACAACAGCGGAAGTAAATCCAGTATTGTGTGTCCATATGAATACAAGCCTACCAAGTTTCACCTAAAAAAATAAAAAAAATGAAAACTAAGAAGAATCTTCTTCCTCGTCTGGTACTGATGAGTGCCATTGGCCTCGGGCTGATTTCCGTTTCCTGTCAGAAGGATTGCTGTAAGCCAGCTAACGATAACAATCAGGCGAACACGACAAAATATGCTGAAATTGCTGAACCGTCATTCTCCGAGAAAATAGCTGCTTTCACTCCCGGCGTATTGGACAGTAGCGAGATCACGACCTTAATTTTCATGAGGGAAGAGGAATTACTGGCCAGGGACATTTATTTAAGCATGCAGAATCTGTATTCTTTGCCGGTATTTGTAAATATCGCAAAGAGTGAGCTGGTTCATACCAACGCAATCAAAACGCTGATATTAAATTATAACCACATCGATCCTGCTGCAAATCACCAACAAGGTGTTTTCAACAATCCGGATTTACAAACTTTATATAACGCACTTTTAATACAAGGTAGTCTCTCTTTGAACGATGCCTTAACCGTTGGTGCCACTATTGAAGACAAGGATATCTTTGATTTGCAAAATAATATTAGCCAGAACGTAGATAATGCCGATATTTTGTTCGTGTTGAATAATATCAAGAACGGTTCAAAAAATCATATCAGGGCATTTAACTTCCAGCTGGTTCATCGGGGCATCACCTATGTTCCTCAGTTTATTACACAGGCTGAATTTGATGCGATTGTTCAATAAGCAAAACTAGATAGTATGGAAGGAGTAAGGCTGTCATGGCTTGAGGCAGCCTTACAATCCTCCTAAAATTCAGAATTTTTAATAAGATTATTTTCAAAGAGTTTCTTAATACTACCTAAATAATCACGTTTAAACCAAATCCTAAAAATTATGAAAACCATTACTCACGTAAAGATGTTATTGACAGCATTCACCCTCTTGCTATGCTTGTCAGGACTCCAAACAGCGTTTGGGTCAACAATTACTGTCACTTCACCCAATGGAGGTGAAACCTGGACAGCGGGAACGACCAATATGATCACCTGGACCAGTGATGTGACTACAAAATTAAAGATAGTGTTGTTGAAGAATGGAGTACAATATTCGGTTATCGCTGGATTCGTATCAAACACAGGCAGTTATAACTGGGCAATTCCAGCTTCTATTGTTAATGGCGCAGATTATACAGTGAAAATTACAACTTGTTTCAGTCCTGTAGTTTCTGATGTGAGCGATGCAACCTTTGCAATATCAGGTGGTAGTGGAACAACCGTCGTATTGGCAACGCCAAATGGTGGGGAAACATGGATGGCAGGGACTCCCAATACGATTACCTGGAATAGTGATGTGACAGGCAAATTAAGAATAGTGTTGCTGAAAAACGGAGTCCAGTACGCTGTCATTGCCGGGAATTTGAGTAATACAGGTACTTACAACTGGCTAATCCCAGCCGGTATCGTTTTAGGAACTGATTACACGATTAATATTTCCATGTGTACCAATTCATTGATTTTTGATGTCAGCGATTTAAATTTCGCTATAGCAGGAGGACTCAGTCCGAAAGCGATTCTTGTAAATGACAATTTGAGCCAATCAAATGTGAGCGTTTATCCAAACCCAGCAATCGATGTGCTTACTATTTCCGCTGCCAGTGAAATTGGTCATATTACGGTCTTGAATATTGTTGGGCAGATTGTCATGAAACTTGACACAGATGCAAAGCAGATTCAATTAAATATCAATGATCTCACCAATGGTGTTTACTTTATTAGAATTGAAAACGGTGGAACAACTACAAGCCACCAATTGATTAAAAAATAATCAACGATTTTAAATTTTAGAGGGGGCGGCTCATCACTGAGTCGCCTCTTCTTTTTTTTATTGGTTTATCCCCGCTTACTGATTTCAATCAATGCTTCAGCGTCAATGATGTCAATGTCTTTTTCATGCAATCGGATCAGGCCATCTTTCTCCAGGGTTTTCAGAAGTTTTACAGTACTTTCAGTGGAAAGTCCGGCAAAATCGGCGATTTCCTTACGGGAAAGGCAGGTGAATATACTTTCCTTGTTATACTGAATGGCGCTGAGGTAAAGCAAAACATCGGCGAGTCTGCCGTGCATTTGCTTATACATCATGCTGCGGATGGTGTCGTATAAGGAGCTGTCATTCTCATAATACCTGTTGATGAGTCCATAGGCAAAGCCGCCATTGCTTTTTATCAGTCCGGCCATCGCATCTTTTTCGATCAGACAAGCGAGTGTGTCTTTTAAAGCTACCGTAGAGTAATCATAAGTATGTTTGCTGAATGCAGCAGAAAGTCCGATAAATTCGCCACTACTGATAATCCGCAGGTTAAAGTCACGCTTGGTGTCACCGATGATATACTGCCTGACGAGGCCATCCACCACGAACAAAACGGTGGTGGCAAAAGCTCCCTGTTTGGTCATACTTTCCCCTTTACGAAACTGTACCTGGGTTTTGCTTTCCTTAACAAGGGCAATTTCCTCTGGCAAGAGCTTCTGAAAACAAGGAGCATCCAGGCCGCCAAGCACGCACTCATCAATATTGGAATAGGTCTTCATGGCTGTCTCTGGGTTTGTTAAATCAATTGATCTGCAAAAGTAGGAAAACCTCAACAAAAAACTTGTGCAAGCTCAAGTTGCTACTTGTCCACCTCTGGCTTCATTTGGGACCTTTGCAGCGAAAGTAGTAGTAATTTTGCGGCATGAATTAAACCACCTCCGATTTAATATTGGCAATTAAAATCATCGAATGCGGAAAATCTTGAAACTGTTGGTTGATCAAAGGATCGTAATCCTTGCCATTATGGGTATTGGTACTTATTTTGCTATTTCCAGCTATCATATTTCTTTATGGTTTGTGTTATTGGCAGGGGTGGTATTGGGTGTTGTTTTTGGAAAAGTGTTTTGCCGCTGGGTATGCCCCATGGGACTGATCATGGAAATCATGATGAGTATGAGTCCGGATGGAAAAATCAGGCAAATGTACCAATATCATAAGGTGGGTTGTCCCATTGCCTGGATTTCCGGGTATTTAAACAGATTCTCTATTTTTAGGATAAAATTAGACACAGAAAGCTGTAAAAATTGTGGAATATGCGATAAAAAGTGCTATATTGTAGCGATGGAACCGAATAAGTTCAGTCTGTATAAACCTGCCATGGAAAAACCGGGAATCAGCTACACCTGCTCAAAATGTTTAGAATGTGTCGTAGCCTGCCCGCACGGGAGTTTAACGTATGAAATTTAAAAATTGGAAATTCTCAATATTAACAAGACAAGCATATTGTTGAAGATTTTGTTGCTTGTCAAGTGGTAATTAGGAACATTAGATAGGAATATTTAACAAACACTAAAACATCAATTTATGAAAAGTCTCGTCAAGAAAAAGACAGAAAAAAGCACCGAGAAGAAAGTAGCTCAGTGTTGTGCCAAGACATCGAAAACGATCGTTGGTTGTCACGATTAATCGAATGTATTCATGATTTATTCCAGGCACAATATATTCTCAAAAGTTAAGGAGTCCGAAAATTACTTCATCCTTAACTTACTGAACGGAAGTGCGGATATTTTAAGTCCGGAAGAAGGTCTTATGCTCAGTGGCTTTCTGGCGGGTAAAGAAATGAGTGGGGAGTTTCGGGACAATCTGACGGAGAAGGGATACTTTGTCGACGCCATAACCGAAGGAAAGCTTTACCAAAGTAAATATCTTGATTTTGTTGACAATCAGGCTGAAGATGAGGTTCAGCTGTTTTTTGTCCCGAACTATCATTGCAATTTTGCGTGTACCTATTGCTATCAGGACGAGTACACCAATGATAAAGGTGAATTAAGCATAGATGTTATTGATGCTTTCTACAATTACATTCATAGTCAGTTTGCAGGACGAAAAAAATATATCACCGTATTTGGCGGTGAGCCTTTGTTGAATTCTCCAAAGCAGAAAGACCTGATATCATATATGTTACAAAAGGCATCTAATGCAAAACTTGAAGTCTGCTTCGTGACAAATGGCTATTCCCTGGAAGCGTATATTGATATTTTAAAGGGTGCCCGTATCAGGGAAATTCAGATTACACTTGACGGAAAAGGAGAAGTTCATGACAAACGCCGCTTTTTGAAAGGTGGTGGGCCTACTTATGAAAAGATCGTAAAAGGCATTGATGCCTGCCTTCAACATGAGATGCCTGTCAACCTGCGTGTTGTTGTTGACAAAGAGAATATCGGTGGTTTTGCGGAACTGGCACAGTTTGCTATCGACAAAGGATGGACAGCAAGCCCACTATTCAAAACACAGCTTGGCCGGAATTATGAGTTACATCATTGCCAGGCCACCTCTGAAAAGCTTTTTAGCCGGATTTCGCTCTATGAGACAATTTTTAATCTTGTCCAGGAGCATCCCCATATCCTGGAGTTTTACAAACCGGCATATTCTGTTTCGAAATTTCTATCGGAGAATGGTAGTTTGCCAGATCCGCTATTCGATGCTTGTCCTGCCTGTAAAACAGAATGGGCCTTCGATTATAGCGGGCAGATATACTCCTGTACTGCTACTGTTGGAAAATCCGAAGAGTCACTGGGGACCTTCTATCCGGAAGTATCACAGAAGGAGGATATGATCGCTGCCTGGGAAAACCGTGATGTCACTTCCATTGCTGATTGTACAACTTGCAATATGCAACTGGCTTGTGGGGGAGGCTGTGGCTCTGTGGCCAAAAACCGCGCAGGGAATGTGTGCTCTACAGATTGTCGCCCTGTGACAGCATTGCTGGAATTGGGATTTGCTGCATACTTTCCAAATGCAGGGGGTGAAAATTAAAAACTCATTGAATCTAAAAAAAACTAAAATACGAACGAAATGAAAGAGATTTCATCATTTGATTTTGAACAGGAAGTTCTTAAAGGAGAAAAAGTAGTACTTGATTTTTACTCCACAGAATGCCCGCCATGCGAGGCTGTTGCCCCAAAATTTGAGGGATTGGCCAGTCTTTATGGCAATGATATCAAGTTCTTAAAAATTTACCGCCAGGAAAATAGGGAACTGGCAGAAAAGCTCGGCGTTAAGTCATCGCCAACATTATTGTTTTTTGATCATGGCGTTCAGCAGGCAGAGTCATTGAGCGGTGGAATAAAGCGGAGTGAAATCATCCAAAGCCTTGACAAAATGTTGCCTGAGAGCAGGCTGAAAGAGATCAAAACACAGATCAAACCCTCTGTTTCTGAGTTTGATGTCGTGATACTGGGTGCTGGTCCGGGAGGATTGACGGCCGGCCTTTACCTTTGTCAGTCGAAAGTGAATACAGTGCTGATTGATATTGCACTCCCTGGGGGCCAGGTGTCGACAACGCATTCAGTTTCTAACTATCCAGGATTTATTGAACCTCAGCCCGGCTATATGCTTTCTCATAATATGTCGGAACAGACTAAGCTCTGTGGCACCATATATAAGGTAGCGGTGGATGTTTCGATGGTTGACCTGGAGAAAAAAGAAATTGTAGTCGATGAATTCGAAACCATACGGGCCAAGAGAATTGTTATTGCCACAGGGACATCACCCAACCTCATGGGTGTTCCTGGAGAGAAAGAACTAAAAGGCAAAGGCATTTCCTATTGTGCCACTTGTGATGCCAAGTACTTTGGTGATAAGGAAGTTGTGGTCATTGGCGGCGGAAACTCTGCAGTAGAAGAAGCTGATTTTATCAGCAAATTCGCCAGCAAGATTACCATGGTACACCAGTTTGACACATTCACAGCCAATAAAAATGCCCAGGAGAAGCTGTTAGCCAATCCCAAGGTCAGCACACTTTTTGAGCACGAGCCCAGGTCATTTGTGCGTGAAGGTGATAAAATCATCACTGAAGTTGAGAATCTTAAAACCAAAGAGATCACGAAACTTGTAAGCGACGGTGTCTTCGTGTTTATTGGGATGAAGCCGAATATCGGGCTTTTCAAGGATGCACTTACACTGGACAAGTGGGGTTATATCAAGACAGATGAGGATATGCACACCAGCATGCCTGATGTTTTTGCTGTCGGTGATGTCATCAGTAAAAAATACAGGCAGATCACCACGGCAGTTGCTGATGGGACTATCGCCGCAATTGCCATAGCCAAGGAATTAAATTAACCGGAAAAACTTAATAGCATGAACACAACCCATTTAATTATTGAGCATCTTAGCCCTTATGATGTGGCTACAACCGTTGAGAAGATAATTGAAGAATCCGCGAAGCGGGATTGGCAGAACCCGCACAATCACAACCTTCAACAATCGCTTGCGAAATCTGGGAAAGAAATCCTTCCGGTACAAGTGGTGGAGATCTGTAAAGCGAACTACTCCGGGAAGATGCTGGAGATGAACGACGAACGGATCGTTTCTGTGATGATGCCTTGTCGCATTTCTGTTTATCAGAAGGAAGACGGCAATACGTATGTTGCGTTGATGAATATGGCCGAAATGACCTACGGTCTGACATCTACCGCGGCACAGGCTATCAAAGAAGCCTCGGACGAAGCTTTTGAAATCGTTAAATCCGTTGTTGGGTCTTTCTAATTTCAGATGAAGAAAGTACTCATACTGGGTGGTGGATTTGCAGGAATTCAAGCTGCTATAGTACTGCAGAAGCATGGAGGCTTTGAGGGCAACCCCAAAGATAAGTCTGCTGTGCGAGGCGGTCCGGCCTTTGAGCTGATGTTTAACATTCACAATTACCTAAAAAGCAAGAAACTCAGACAGAACTTTGAACTTACTTTCTTTGCTCCGATGGAAGAACCCGGGGCACGTATGGGGAAATCTTCGCTGGCAATGCTGGACAAGATGTTCACTAAGTATGACATTCGCCGGCGATTCGGAAAGAAAATCAAGGAGTTTTTGCCAGGTGGGGTCCTTTTTGATGATGATTCCAGTTTAGATTCGGATTTCACGATGTTTATTGCGGCAGGTACTGGTCCGGCTTTCCTTAAGGACTCTGATTTGCCTTTGTCTGAGTCAGGTTTTATCAAGATTGACAACAGCACCCAGGTACCCGGATTCCCAAATGTTTTTGCTGTTGGTGATGTTGCGGCCATTGGCTGAAAAGCGGTTGGGGGTATTATTCCAAACTGACCAAAGTCGGGAAGTTCCCCAGGCTTCCAGGTTTATAATTATTAATGGGGTTAAGCTCACTATTGATTGTTTCTTCTCTGCTGACCCCAACGATGCCTGTGTCCCATACCCTGGCCGGGTCCCTTTCCCTGGCAACCATAAAGCTCTGAATAAATTTGAGATAGTCTCTTTGTCTGCTCAGTATTACAAACCTTTTTTAGCTCGAGGAATTGATTGATATTGGCTTTCTGTAGTTTCTTCTGCTCCGTACAAAGTTCGTCAGCTATTTTGTTTAATTGATTGGTGTCTGTTTGATCAGATGAAAGCTCGTCGAGAAGTTCCGTCTTTTTATCACGGATGGAGGTAACAATGGACGCTGTGGATTCAGAATAAGATGCATTAATCTGCTCAACTTTAATGGTTTGGGCAGGAGTTAGCGATAATTCTGATTGTAAAACATTTCCTGGTTTTGCTGTCTGAATGGTTTTCTCCTTGTTCAGAAGCCCTGAATTATATATAAAATAGGACGTTGCCGCAGAAACGAATACAATGCCAATAAAGGCAAGGATCCAGGGCAAAATTCTATATTTCTTAAAGAGGTTCATAAGATAAAGGTTTAAGGTTTGATAAACTGAATCACATCATCTTTCATGACATCAGGCACATTGAGTTCTGATCTAACAGATTCAAGATTCTCATAATTCATAGGTCTAATGATACGACTCTCCTCGAATCCCACCACAACACCTAAGAGAATTGCGAATACAATACCAAGGCCCACATACAAGGGGCGAAGGACAGGCGTCGAAACAGGAAAAAACCACCAACCCTCAGATTCTTGATGGTTTTCGAGTTTTTGTAACAGGCGGGTCGCTGCAAATGGTTCAGGTTCAATAAGTTTGGCTTGTTCAATAATTGCCAAAGTTTTGTTAAATTCTTCCAGTAGCTGTGAGCATTCGGCGCATTCTTTTGAATGGGCTGTAAATTCATCTGCTGAAAATGATGAAAAGTCATTTTCAGACCAGGCAAAGATGCTATTTCTGAAACTTGCGCAGTTCATTGGTTTTATTTTTTGTTGAATATTCGGCATAGTGCACGACTAATTTTTTTTGCAGGTTCATTTTTGCCCTGTGAAGTAATTGTTCGACAGAAGCCAGGCTTACCTTCATGATTTCTGCAATTTCCTTGTAAGGAAGACCATCATATTTGCTTAAGATAAACGCAGTCTTTTGATTCTCGGGGAGGGTGTTGATGGATCTCTCCAATATCATTCGTCGTTCAGTATCATCAAGCGTGGTTTCATGATAAATAGGTTCGAGGTGTTCAACGACCTGGAACCCATCTTGTTTTCTGAAAATCGATTCAATCTGACTAAACAATTGTTTTCGTTTATTCTTCCTGATAAAGTTAAGCGACTTATTCACGGTAATCCTATAAATCCATGTGTTGAGGGATGAATTCCCTTTAAATAGATTCGCTGATTCAAGAACCTCTATACAAACGTCCTGGGCCAGATCTTCTGCATCTTTCATGTCATGGACAAAATAGTAAGCCGTTTTGATAACTTTTTTGTGATAGTGACTGACCAGGAACTGAATAGCTACATTATCACGATTGATAATACCACTGATCAGTTCCTTGTCGGTCATCTAATTTTGTTAATTAGTTACGTTTATTATCTCTGCTTGCAGTTTGGTTCATTTTGCCTGCAATTCCCATGCCTGGCTCCATGTCCACGTCCGCAAGTGTTTCCATTCTCTTTATCATGCTGCCTGCCATGATTCCCCAGGCCTTTGGCGCATCCTTTATGACCCGCATTATGCCTGCTGTCGCAAATGCCGTCACCATCTTTATCAACAAAGTTCTTTCCCTTCGCATTTTTGATTTTTCCTTCGTGATTGTCGCAGATTCCATTGTTGTTGTTATCGACAAATGTTCCTGGTTTTGTAACATTTGAATTGGAATCACTTTGACCTGATCTCGATGATGATGCGTTTTGAGTCTGAGCGATTAGCGCAATCAGCATTATAATTGCAATCAGGATTAGTGCTTTTAGCCGTGTTTTCATCGCCTTTTTGTTAAATGAATAATGATCTTCATTAAACAGACACATCAGGATGGCAATACTTCCGCTTTTTCTCAGAAATTGTTGGTAATCCTAATTAATGATTGCAAACATGCCCCCCGCCATGCTGATGATGGTGATCATGAGCTGCACAACTTTCGCCACTATCGCTAATCGTACCGGCAATAAATTGGTTTGCGACTTCAAAAGCATCACCTGAGCAACCTCTGATTACTTTAATCCCTGAATTGTTGAGCACATTAATGGCTCCGGCTCCAATTCCGCCTGCCAGCATGGTGCTAACACCATAAGAGGCGAGAACGCCTGCAATATTGGATTTGCAACCACATCCCTGTTCTGATTTTAGGGTTAGCAGCTCGTGAACTTCATTGTTTTCTGTTACGTTGAGGAGGCGGTAATATTCGCAATGGCCGAAATGGTCATCAATTTCGTTGTTTTTGTTAATTGGAATGGCAATTCTCATTATAGATTTCTTTTAAGTTTATATTAGATTGTAATAATACGCTGAGTATACAAATATCCCTTTACGGTTTCTTTGCAACGACAAGAAAGACCGGAAAGACTTTTTGCTTATCGTCATTTTCCGGTCTGTTTATCTCAAAACATGACTTCAGGATCGTCTGTGTAAAACCCACTTTTGTAAGAGTTTCGATCATGAAATCAGGCTCAAAGCCATAGTGCCCATCAAAATTGCTGTCATGGAAAGTCCCATCTTCAGCATACAGATCAGCAATGGCAATATATCCACCGACATTCAATAAGTTGTAGAACTTCCCGATCAGGGCAGTTACATCTTTAACATGGTGCAGGGCCATTTGCGTGAAGATGATATCAAAGCTGCCCTTGCCATAATCGTCTTTCTCTAAATCAAAATGAATGGGCGTAAAGTGAGAAAGCCCGATGGCCTCTATTTTTGCGACTGATTGTTTGTTCATCTCAATGGAATTGTCCATAAGCACGATTTCCAAAAGATGATCTTTCAGGGCAAAGCTCAGCAGGCCGGTGCCGGAGCCGAATTCAAGGGCTTTCATGTCATCCCGGAGCGGGATAGAATGTATCATCTCAGCTGCGATTGCCTTAGTTCTTTCGTTGTGTATTGGGTTGCTGTCCCAGTTTTGAGCTGCCTGGTCAAAGTGATTTGTCATATATATATTTGTTGTTTAAATTATTTTTCTGATCAGCTTGAAGTATTTAAAGGGAGCATACTTCAAGGGAAGGTCGATCCAAGACGGAGAATTTACTAATGCCCTGGCATTACTGAAAGCCAGGAAACTGCTATGACCATGGTATTTCCCAAAGCCGCTGTTTCCGACCCCGCCAAAAGGCAGATGGTGATTGGTGATGTGCATTAAGGTGTCATTGATACAAGCACCACCGGACGTAGTTTTGTATAATATATCTTTCGCTTTTGAAGATTTTCCAAAGTAATAAAACGCCAGTGGCTTTTCTTTTTGATTAATATAAGAAATAGCCTGACTGATGTCTTCGAATGTCATCACGGGCAATATGGGGCCGAAAATTTCTTCCTGCATTATCGGGAAGTCAGGCATGACTTCGTCAATAATAGTTGGAGCGATAAACCTGTCTTCTATATCAACATCTCCGCCATATACAATTTTTCCTTGTTTCATTAGGCCTTGTAAACGCAATACTGCTTGCTTGTTTACGATGCGGGGGTAATATTTGCTATGCTGGAAATTGGCACCATACATTCCCTCCAGCTTGAGGGCGATTTTTTTTAGTAATTCGTCTTTAACTGAGTGATGAACAAATAGATAGTCAGGTGCAATACAGGTTTGGCCAGCATTAATAGTCTTTCCCCAGGCGATCCGTTTTGCTGCAATATCAATGTTTGCCGCGGCATCGACAATACAAGGGCTTTTACCACCCAACTCCAGGATAGTTGGGGTAAGATGTTCTGCAGCAGCTTTCATCACGACTTTTCCAACCGTGGGGCTTCCGGTAAAAAAGATGAAATCAAAACGTTGCTCCAGCAGAATCTGGTTCACCTCCCGGTTCCCTTGCACGATTTCTATATATTGTTTTTCAAAAATCTCATGGATAAGCTCCTCCATGACGAGGGCAACATTCGGCGCATAAGGAGAGGGTTTCAGTATCGCACAACATCCGGAGGAAATGGCGCCCACCAGTGAATCCATCAGCAATTGAAAAGGATAATTCCAGGGTGCCATAATCAGGGTCACGCCAAGAGGTTCATAAACAATGTAGCTGGATGACGGCAAAAGGTGTATAGGAGTGACAATACGTTTCGTCTTCGACCAGGATTTCAGATGTTTTATGTGATAATTTATCTCCTGAATCACAATGCTGATCTCAGTCAGATAGGCTTCTTCATAAGACTTGTGCAGGTCTTTCCATAAGGCGTCAGTTATTCTATCCTGATATCTGAGGATTCCCGCTTTGAATTTTCTCAGTTTGTCGAGTCTGAAAGCAATGTCTTTAGTTTGATCCGAGGCAAAATAGCTTCGCTGGGCCCTAATCATGTCCTCGATCTCGCTTCTGGATGATTCTTTCATGTCAAGCTGTTGAATGTCATTATTTGCCATGTCCCTTAAAATGCTCCAGTCCTTTGAAAATCCCCATCAGGCCACCGATAATCAGCACAAGCTTTCCATTCACATTGCGCATAGTGTATTGATTTTGAATGAAGGAATGATCCTTGTCAAGGAATCAATTCTGTCAAAAATAATACTTATGCGGATGAAATCAAAGCTAAAACCTCAATAGGGTGGGGCTGTGTTTTTACTATAAAGTTTCAGGACTCCGCTGGTTCTTTTTCTGATGTCCCAGGCTGGCGCAGGCATGGGCATGGCAACCGCAGCGCAGGGACCGATAAAGGCATGGAAATCCACGCCGTTTTGTGTGTTAAAGCCGGGGAGCAGATTGACAGAGCTTCCTGCTTTGTAAGTAACATCAGCGCCGATACTGTTATAAACCGTTCGGGTTGATGTAATTGTAGCAGATGCAGCCAGGTATTGTTGTGAATTTGAACTTTGCAGGTTTGCCGGCGTCAGAGCGTAGGTGCTGGCGCAATGTCCATATAAGGGTGTTCTCCAGAGACCCCGACCAAAGGTTCCCGCGGTGAGCAAGTAATTGGCGGTGTTTATTTCCATTTCAGTGACTTTGGTATTCGGCAAGCCGTTGAAAAAGGGAACCCAGTCTGTCAGGGAATTATTTTTGTAAAATACACCGACATCAGTACCTAAATAAATGCCATTATTGCCACCTGGCTCCAAATTGATGCAGTTTACCGACACATTCGGCAGGGTTCCGGAGATATTAGTCCAGCTTAGTCCGGAGTTACTTGAATAATAGACTTTCTTTCCATCAACATATCCCGAGAATGTGACCCAGACATGGGCTGCATCTGCCGGGTCGACCATAACGTAGCTTAGTTGGGCCTCAGCAACAGGCAGGGTTCCAGTGACATTGGACCAGATGCCTCCATTGTTCAAAGTGACATATACTGCAAGTCCTGTAACACCATAGATCCTGTTGGTGTTGTTGACACCATGGGCAATTTGAATGAAATGGCTGGTGGTATTCCCGGTACCCATGGCAGTCCAGCTTGTGCCGCTGTTAGCTGTTTTCCATATGTCTGTATGTCCCAAATACAGCGTCGAAGGCGTTGTGGGATGCATGATGAAGGAAGCGTTCCAAATGTCCGCATTTACAATTGGGGGCGTGATGAAGCTGAAGGTGCTACCCGCATTTGAAGATCTGGAAATACTACCATAGGTAGCTGCGTATCGAATGGCAGCATTATTGTAATCTATCATACACCGAAAGCCATCGGCCCCGCGGTCGTGTCTGTATATACCGGTTGAATAATCAAAGGTATTACAGCCATTATCCTGGGTGCCTCCAACCACCAGGTTTGCATTGGAGGGTGTCATCCCGATGCGGTAAAACTGGGAGATCTCCAAGCCAGAGGACTGATCAGTCCAGGTAGCCCCGAAATCAGTGGATCTGTATACGCCGCCATCACTACAGCAATAGAGATAATTGTTCAGGGGGTTGAATGCCATGTAATGGATGTCGGCATGGGTGTACTGTTCGCCTGAAGTTCCTTCAACCCAATAGGATAAGTGCGACCAGCTCAATCCTGAATTGGTCGATCTCCAACAGTTTATCCCTCCAAAAAATACATTTGACTGGAGAATGGGATTGACGACCAATGCCAGGTCGTAGGTGCATTGATCGGCAGTGTCGCTCCCATTGGTGGTATACCCGAAAATGTTGGGCGTGTTGGACTTCAGATTAAAAGTGCTACCACCGTTGGTTGACAGGTAACAGCCAACAAAAGGGAATTGGGTAGCACCAAGGTTTTTATGGCCATAAAGCAGGTAAACATAATTTGGGTTTGATGGGGCCACAGCCAGGCCCATCCGATTCGAATACACGGGCAGCCCACTGGTAATAATCGCCCAGGTGTCACCATTGTTGATGGAACGGTAAAAATACCAGCCTGACGAAGCATAAACGGTTGATGGTGTGCCGGGTTTAAACTCCATGTCATAGATGATACCGACCAATTTCTTTGACCATGTAAGGCCACCGTCAGTGGTTTTGTAAACCCCATCTGAGGTGGCAGCTATGAGGACAAGATGGTTCGTCGGGTCCATGAGGAGCCTGAAACCATTGATTACGTCAGAAATTGTCCAGCTCAGCCCGGTAGCTTGCCAGGTAAGTCCGCCATCCCAGGTCTCCAGGATCCCGATAGAATTAGTGTGTCCTGCATCGCCATCACCTGTAAGAATGTAGATGTGATCCGCATTATCAGGCTCAATGGCAATAGCAGAGACGCCCAGGCTGGAGATCCCGTCAGTAAGGGGTGTCCAGGTGCCGCCATTCTTACACCACAACCCGCCGGCAGGAGTCCCGACATAGTAGATATTCGGGTCTGTTGGATGGAATTCGATACAGCTTACCCTGCCGATGCCGCCATTCCAGCCACTTCCCAGGGTGTGGTTGCTGGGCCCCAAGGAAATCCAGTTTCCGGGATCGTAGTTTGCCGGAAGACTGCTGACATTGAAGTTGTCAAGGTATTGCTGGTATGACTGCAGGTTTTTGGCTTCAATGTTAAAAATGTCACCACTGGGGTAAAAGCGTGGCTCAGCGATCGATTCCCAACGCTTAAACTGGTTAAACCCGCTTCCCCGGCCTTTATCCCTTCCCTTAAAGTAATTGTTGAATTCGTTTTGAATGCTGAAGAAATTGTTATTTTTCGGATCCTTCATCATCTCCAGATAACGTGGTTCGCGTGAAATGGGTTGGGCTGATGAACTCAGAAAAAACAAAGTCAGGCCCAGGATGCTCAGAAATATTCCTTTCATGAAACTGTTGATTAGTGGTTTATTGCCATCTTCAGTTCGGCGTTCTCTTTCTGAAGCGCTTCCACCTGCTTATTCAAGCCAATTAAATATAAGGTAAGTTCTTCTACTTTCTGAGTCAATTGCAGACTGATTTCCCCTACGCCCAGGCCTTGTTCTTTTACCTCTGCTGCAGAGGGCATGCCGGGTAAGTGTCCCAATGAACGTATTTCGGATTCAAGTTCGGGGAGCGAAGCCAGCTTGTGTCCCGGTTTAAAGACATAATCAGGCCAGCTGGCGTTTAACTGGACCTTCAACTCTTCGCAAATCATTTTTCCATTGATGGCAACAACAAAGCCGGCAGGAATTGTTGTCGTGCCAATAGCCATATTGTCTGCGACATAAACATTACCGGAGCTGAAATATCCTGCCCATCCGCCGGGTGTGTAGGAATAGACGCCAAAGTGACTTCCTGTGCCTGTATTTGCAACGTTGGTATAAAGACCATAGACATTTCCTGTGGTGCTATTGGAATTCATATAACTGTAAACTCCATAGTTGGTTAAGTTGCTCGACGGATTGCCGGTTACTGTGGAATACACTCCGTACTTTGCACCCATCCCATCAACACTCAGGGTGCTGAACAGGCCATATTTTGAGGCGGAACCGGTATAATTGTTCGTCAGGATCACGGCTTTGTCAATAATGTCATCAAGGACATGCAGTTTCGAGGTTGGAAAGGCTGTGCCAATACCTATGGCAGTGCCTGTATTTGACAGCAAACTGTTTGAAACCCAAGAGGTGCCATCGTGCCGCAATGTGTTTCCTGAACTTCCTGTTGGTAAGCCTGTCGGAAGGGTCACTGTATTTCCATTGGTCATACTGAGGTTGTTCCCGACTAAAGACAATGTATGAGGATGACCCGGTGCATTATGCACATTCTCAGCATAGATGGCATAGGGCACAGAGAGCAGTTGGGAAGTTCCCATATCAACATAGGAAACACCACCTGTGATGTCCATTTCAACTTTAATGTAGAAAGTGCCGGCTCCCCAGTTGATACCTGAAAATGTCCCGAGAACAGGAGTCCCCAGGCCTATATTTATATTTGTCAGGCCCAGATTATTGGTAAGCGCAGCATGGTTTTCAGTATAAACCACTGTTCCTGATACACTGCCCTGCAAAATGCTAATCCGTAAACTGACCGTTTGATTCGAAATGGGATTGCCCGAGGCATCTCGTGCAATAGCCTGGTACTTCATTGCTTGCGGTGTTTGTCCGTAAAGGCAGGCACTCAGCAAAACAAGGCTGAATACGAGCATGGATAATCTATTTATGGCCATCATATAATATATTTAATTACAAATATAGGTAATTAAATATATCATTAGAATATTTATCTGGTGATCACCATTCTGCCTGTCAATATAGTGGTTTTGGGCCCTGTCACCATCATCATGTATGTGTAAACGCCTTGCGACAATGCAGAAGCATCGACTTCAATATTGTGGCTTCCGGCTGGCAAGACCTCATCAATAATTTTTGTCATTACTTCCTTTCCGAGGAGGTCATAGATCCTGATGTCAAGTTTGGCATCTTCGTTCAGATTCAGTGCGAAATTCGTCCAACCGGATGAAGGGTTGGGGAACACATCCAAACTGAGGCTTGATTCCAAAGGAATC
>JBAXPV010000056.1:0-16846 GCA_037132075.1 Bacteroidota bacterium | reverse complement strand
TGGACTTATCCTATGTAAGGAATTCGTTGAGAAGCACGGAGGCAAAATCCGGGTGGAAAGCGCAGAAGGGATTGGAAGTACATTTTACGTTACTTTACCTGGCAAGCCAGACTAAGTGCATGGAGTTCTTTTTAGAAGTAATGGTTTACTGGCAATTTTCTGTTTTCTAAAAAAGTCACTTAGTGCTTTTTCTTCTTCTTTAGTCAAAGGACCTTGCCCACCAAGAATATCGTCTTCGATTTCTATTTTTCTAGTTGCCATTTTTTACTTATTAAAAGTATTTGTTGATCAATTTTAATGCAGCCTTAGTTTCAACAATCATTACCCGGCCGCCAAAATGAATAGCTACAAGAACTTTTTCGTAATGTTCGATACGTTTTGATTTTGACAGAAAAGATACATTCCCATAATGACCATTGATTACTGCATAGGAATGAACGAGATGATGCTGGTCAATTTATTCCGACTCGTTGTCAAAACAAACAGGGAAGGCACTGAAAACAAGAGAAATACTTATTTTGATCCAGCCCTTGCCTCGGTGTTAAGGAAAAACTACAATCGTTTGTATAGCCTGGGCACTTATCGTGAAGTCATCTGAACGATCACCCAGCGATAGCTTTATGTTTTTTGAAGATGAATTCACATTTAGCATCACAACAGCAATCGATCCGTCAGGATTATGCGCTGCTGTCAGCATCAAAGAGGGGTCAGGGTTTTCAAATCCAATGCGAACAGCACCTGGCCGGATAAATTTACTGAAATGCGCCATGGTATAATATAAAGGTGTAAAGTAGACCTCATCTTTCCCAGGATCAACAATTACCGGGGCAACACACCAGTTTTTAAACCAATTTGGCCCTCCTTGCCTGTCTAAAACCATATTCCAATCTACTTAGCCATCCACCCAGTTATTCATACAACCGATGATATCCCTGGCATAACGATAAACAGGAACATATTTAGGATGAAGCCTTTTCTGATTCCCAAGCGGTTCATTCGCAACGGTGACTCCCCAGATATCAATGCCTTCATTTTTATAGGCCTGGATATATTTTGAGAAATATAAAGCCCAGCAATCATAGTATTCAGGCAGTTATTTTCCACTGCGCCAATCGTTGTTGTCTTTCATCCATGGCGGGGCTGTCCATGGAGAAGCGATAATCTTAAAGCCATTTGCTGAAGTTTCTAAAATACGAACCCTCAGCTTTTGTTCCTTTACATTAGCGCTCATCAGAATGCTCATCAAAGAAATGATTAAAATCAGTTTAAAACCTTTCATTCTCTTATTGCTTTATATTAATCCCTGAGAAATACTTACTTATCGAGTCAGCTGTGACATGATTCGTATAAGGATTCAGTTGATGCACTTGTTGTAAGGTATAATAGGCCGCACGGGGAAATAACAGATAATGTCCTCTCTCATCTGTTTGACCCTTTGCACAGATGCCAAACCACTCCTCGTTCATGTTATTCTCGCCCGGAATATAATCGTTGAGATAACCACCGTTTACCCAGGAGGCATGTGTGTCATGAACGTCTAAGTTCTCAGTCTGCTTGTATTTCCACCAACCATCGCTAAACTGAAAAGTAAAGCCACCGATACAATTATTTCCTTTGCCTAATCCCGCTGCATTTTCATAAATTTCTTTCCAATTGCTTTTTAAGTAGTCGGCCTGGGATTGCGGATCTTCTTGCTTGCTGACATTATTATAAGCATCAGCACCAAACTCTGAGAAGAATATTGGCTTAGCAGGCATTGCCTTGTTCATTCGCTCAAACACATCGCCGAATGAAACACCACGATAACAGTTAACACCCAGGGCATCAATATCTTTACATTCCGAGGCGATCAGATCCAGGAACAGCAGATCCCCATTGCAAATTGCGATGGGACGGGAGTCATCCGTCGCTTTCATTGCCACGACAGCCTCGTTAAAAAGTTTGTATAAAGCCTTGGCTCGCGTGGTAGATTGTCTTTTCTCAATGGGAATATCTTCAGTCTCGCTCCCCTCCCAGAAAAGACCATAATTATTTTCATTCCCCAGCAAATACCCAAGCAAACCAGGTGTGTTTTTATAATCCTCAGCCATCTGTTTTGCTTCTTTTAACAGGAGGTCGTGTACGCGGGAATTTCCATATTCTGTATTCGATACCCATGAGCCATTGATGGTCAGGCCATACCGCCCAAACGAATGATTTACCAGCGTATGGATGCCATATTTCTCGTAGATATACTTGATCCACTTTGGCTGTATTCCTACATATACTCTTATGGTATTCACACCCATATCCTTCATCATTTGCATTTCCACTTCAAGTGCAGCCTGGATGAATTCATCGGATTGTTGCCACAAACTATAGGAATAGTTGGTCCCGATGGGATAATAATCCCAGTTCATGCCATTAATCATAAAGCTGTTTCCATTGACTATCATTTTAATACCCTGATTGCTAGCCTCAAGAGAAACTTTGTCATCCTGGGCAAAGATTGTTGTAACAAACAAGGAAAGTAGAATAGTCAACAATTTGCTTCTCATATTATTAAAAATCAATGGCTTAATGTCATCCAGCTTATAACTCACCCCGGCGCTCAACCAATAACCTTCGGATTTCATGCGCCTTTTGAACGGTAATATCGTATTTCCACATGATCACAATCGCAAAGAGTCCTGTTACCGATGGAATTAAAATATCAGCAATCCTGAGCCGGGTAATCGTTTCAACGGTTTGAACTTTTATATTCTGATCAAATCCAACCATTTCCAATACCACGCCACTGCTGAGTAAAGCAACGGCAGTTCCCAATTTGACCATCCACCAGTAAACAGCGCCAAAAGTCCCTTCCTTTCTGGGCATTCCGTTGTTGAGTTCATCCAGATCACAAACATCTGCCGTCATCGACATCATCAAGGTAAATAAGCCCCCTATCCCGAATGAAATTAATGGGAGTGGCAAAAACATCAACCAGGGGTTGGCCGGACTGAATGCCCACCATTTTAAGGAATACCCGACAATGGATATGATGGTAGAAATAACGAAGGCATTCTTCTTCCCGACTTTCGTAGAAATGAAGGTAATGATCGGGATCACCAAAAATGCGGTTGCCAGAGCGCTTGCGGTACCAAACCAGGCAGGCCATTGGCCGGCTGCAGAGGTGTCGCCTTTGAATAAATAGAAAATAATGATAAAAAATGAGAATTGTGCAATCGTCTGAAAGCCGTTAAACACAAAAAATGTTGCGCCGCATAACCTCAGGAATGGTTTATTGGTGATGATCTGCTTCATGCTTTTGAAGAGCGTTTTCATATTATTCATAAATTCTTTCACAGACAGATTGGCTTTGTTGGTCAAATGTTTTTGATCAATCTCTTTACAAAACAAGGCTGGCATGATTCCCAATACAAGGCAAATGCCTCCGACCCATATCGACAAGTGACGTGCCCCGACAGGAGGACTTGGATAAAAGTTTTCACTATAAATGATAACCCAAAACCAGGGGGCGATCATCCATGCAATTTGGCCCATGAATTGTGAAATAGCCATCAATCGTGTTCTCTCGTTATAATCCGCTGTCATTTCATAGCCAAGACCGATGAGAGGTGCGGCAAAAATCGTGTATCCCATATAGAAGAATAACGACATGATCAGAAAGAAAAAGAAATTGTAGGTCTGGCCGTTCTCCGGATATAACTGCCACATCAGCATAAATACGACACCAACAATAATAGCTCCGATAAATATATAAGGTTTCCGTCGTCCCCACCTGGAACTCGTATTGTCGGAGACAAATCCCATGATAGGATCGATCAAGGCATCAAATAACCTGGGAATGGCAGCCAGTAAGCCTGCCAGGATCGGACTCATTTTTAATGACAATATCAGTACAATCATAAATACACCTAAGGCTGCAGGAAGTAATTGATTCGTCAGATGTCCTGAACCAAAGGCTATTTTGTGACCAAAAGGAACAATATCCTCAGCTTTTGTTTTATACTGCGTCATCTTCTTGATTTTTATGGTTATGAATGTATATTTCTGATTATCAGGCAATTTAATGTATTCCGTTTTTACCACTCAACAAGCCGGATCTGAAGCGCTACCCTGCTAAGTTCGCCGGTCCTTTGAAATATTTTGGCAGCAATGTCTTTTTCGACTCTGTTCCCCTGATATGAGACTTCTTTTCCGTCGCGGAACGTCAAAATGGTCCTGTCTTCATCGGATACTGTGTATATAAATGGCACCTGGCAAAACGTGATACCCAGCTGCCCGGCTTTGAGGTGAATCTGCTGATTTTCACCTGCTGTATTGTTATACTCAAAAACAGACTCATGATCGAGAAACTCATTGGCATTTAGCAAGTAAGGTTTAAATACCAGGTTCCCATCTTCGATATGGATTCCAAGTTCCCGAATCCGGCATAGAAAGTCTTCTTTAACCTGTCCTGTCATTCCAGGCTGCTGCACCCCGGCATTCCCAGGTGTGTGTGAGTAGGCATCTGTCGGAAAAGCACCATATAATTCAGGTGACTTATACAATCCCAATCCGGCCTTGATGTCAAGATAGTGGTCTTTTATTTTAGCAAGGACCGCTACATCAGCGCTTTCTTTCACTCCTTTGAAATAGCATTCCTGCGTAGCCAGCAACAATTTTGAAACCATATGCCAGTAAATACTACCCAGGCCTTCATAGGCAAAAAACGTCCCCGATCGTCCTGTGAACGAATGGTGGTCGAAGACTTCCTCATAAATCGCCAGGATCATATCTTTCTCATCATCCACAAGTGATGCGTAGGAATCCGGGTCAAGCTGGCGTAATGCTTTTTCCAGAACCGAAGCATTACGAAAACTCCCGTTGAAATGGAAGTTGCCTGAATCGTCCTTGCTTATTATGGACGTATCGTTGGTCGCTACCAATTTGCGGAGCAGGGCTGAGTCGTTTACTTTTCCCGAAGGAATATTGTTCTTGCCGGTGAAGCGTGGCAATTGCCTGTCGGGATAAAGCAGGTAACTATACTGGTCGTGCCGGTATAAATCGCTATTTTTTAGCGCAGTGAGCACTTCAAGTGATTCCTGAACAGATAAGTATCCGGCACTTAAAACAGCCACCTGGCCTTCAAGCATTTCATACAGGTGACGGATGGCAATTCCCCTTTCGGCAATTGAAACCAAATTGTAAGCATGATAAAGTCCATCAGAACGTTTGTTAACCTTTATCGACTGGTCAAGATATTGGAGGCTGGATTTTGCAAATTCTGCCAGGGTTTTAGCTGGCACCCTAGTTTTAGAACCGGAAAATGAATTCTCATATATGGCATTCCTGTATTCCCATGCAGCTTCACCCAGGGCATCAGCAAAGTGTTTACGGTCGGCATCTGAGAACCCCTCATTTAAAAGCGAAGAGTTTTCCGCGAATACGGAAGATACTGCATGAAACAATGTTGCTACTTCCTCTGACAGGCTTATTTCCTGTAGGCCGGATTTCTCGAACCATTCAGACCAAAATCTGAGTGATCGCCTCAGATAACACAGCGTTACCATCGAAGCTCCATTTCCTACCAGGGCATTGTTTGCATCATTCCATTCGGGGCGCTGGGTATTAAGCCAAATCCCTGCCTCGGGAATGAAATTGCACAATTTGGCCAGCAAGGAAACAAGAACCTTCTCTGTGAGGTTGACTTTGTATATTTCACCATCACTGCCTCTTAGCAGTCGTCCGTCAGAACCACTCTTTGCAACAAGCGCTTTTATTTTGTCATTCAGATCGAAATCGAAGCGAATGGTATCTTTAGGGTTTTTGATTATTTCTGTATAGGGCTTGATGCGGTATGGCACATTGGCATAAACAAATACCTCCTTTTGCAGCATGACTTCCAACATTCCCGGATGAAATTCCTCTGTCATCTCAAGGAATTTCTGAAGATAAATTACCTGGTGATCGCCCCAATAACCGATATAAGCCCATGGATCGTGCGGATCCGGAGATTCCCAGTCGATCCCTTCGCGCGCGATTCGGTATGGGTTATAGCCATCAGCCGTGCTCGCATTGACAAATTTGCTGATCATGCTCTCAAGATACCCGGGAAAAGAAAGACCCAGGGCTTCCCAGTTTTGGAAGATATCACGCCAGTTTCCCTCGTAGTTCAATTTTGCCGAGCCATCCTCATTCTTTGTTTCAATGGAGAATTGATTCCACGGACGACTGGGATCGCCATGCCTGCGGCTGAAGATCAATGGCATGTATTCATAACAAATCCTGAGCAGGTCAATATTCCTGGTATCTTCAGCCATAAGGATCAGATCTGCATATTCAATCTCTGGAGGTAACTGATCGAGCCAGCTTGCGAAAGCATTGAAAACACCCTTGTTACATTGCCTGACAAAGTGCTTAAAATCAGCGCTGTCAATGGTGTAATTATTCGGAAATACGCCACCTCTCATCACATTAAACAAAGTGTTTGAGAAATGACGCGCATAAGCCAGCGCCTCATTTCCAAGCTGTAAGCCATCGGCTTTGGAAACAATCTGTTTCAGCCTGGCAGTCCCAATTCCAATATCGGCATTGACGAGAGTTCCAATAATTGCATTTTCTTTGATGTCACGATCCAGATTGGCGACAGCACTACTGTCCTGGTTTATTTCGGCGATAATCATCCATGATTTTTGTTCATCACTGGCAAGTATAAAACTTGTATTCACATAGTAAGCACCCCGGACTGCCCTGATATCGTTTTCCTCATTAATCGGCAAACCATTCCTAAAGTTCACCATTTGTTTGTCAGAAAGAAGGACTTTGGCATCGCGGTTCAAACCAGAAAGCCAAACCGTAGTGGCCTTCAGTGACTCACTTGGCTCTGCCCTATCGATCGGTATCGAACTCAACAAAAACAAACCAAGTTTGCTATCCCCGAGGAGCTCACATTTTTTGTAAGCA
The DNA here is from genome assembly GCA_037132075.1 of Bacteroidota bacterium. GTDB lineage: Bacteria > Bacteroidota > Bacteroidia > Bacteroidales > CAIXZF01 > JBAXPV01. The sequence goes on along the minus strand of JBAXPV010000056.1, from coordinate 9,916 downwards.
TCCAGCAAACAACTGAAAGCATTCTGAAAATCATGATCTGCACCGAAAGGGAGGATATTCTTTATCCCGTCAAGGATTTCCACCTGAATATTGACATTACTCTTATTGCTGATGACTGACTTCTTGATAAAGCCGAATTTTTCACTGTTGTACCACCCGTATTGGAAAGCCACTCCTAAATCCAGGTTGACCTCCTCAAAAATTATTTTATTACAATAGATGCTTTTATAGATATTTCTTTGAACAGCATATATTTTTTCAGACTCAGCAGTAAATGGCTCCCATAAATATGTCTTATCATCATTCGTAACAAGCAGTATGGTTTTACTTCCCGTAAGATCCCTGTGATCATATATTTTATCAATCGTATAATAGGGAAACAGGGCATTGTCACGGTTTTTTCTTCCGGCTGACAGCGAGCCATTACTTGAAATGAACATCCAGTGATCAGAATCGCTCACAATGGTCATAAAAAACTCAGGCATCAGGTTGAAGTTGCTGATTTTGTAAAATTCCTCGTTTTCTATTTCAACAAATTGACCTTCAACCTTCCCCCCTTGTTGTTGTATTTGGCTGTTTCCTAAATAAATGGATTTCCGACGCATGCTGAATTTGAATTTATGATTCTGTGAACAAATATAGATTACATTCAATCAATTAAAAATTTTCGCTTGCATCAAAAATACAGCAAGTGCATATCAACAACTACATCATTACTACATCATCAAGACCGTATCGATTAGATTTTCAATCACCTATACTTATGGATTCATTCGTCTCGCCATTTTATGATGGCGAAATTTTCGTTATGCATATATTTGCATGTCGCAAAAAGTTTAATTTTGAATTTTATAATCAACAGCTATAATTCCGCACTTTATTCGTAAGATATGAAAAGACTATTTCTATTTTCTGCATTTCTCATTGTTTCCAGCCTGCTCAATGCACAAACAACCCTAGTTTCATGGACCTTTCCAACAGGAAATGCTTCAGATTCTCTGCCGGATGCAGGTCTTGCGATAAACAATACATTCGGGTTCCGGTCTGTTGGAACTAGTATCATTAATTACAGCACCAATGGTGTCGCAACTTTCTGCGCCCAGGCCACAAATTGGGACAACGGAATGAACAGCAAATTCTGGTCAGTTCGCTTTTTGTCAAGTGCTTACAACAATTTGCATTTGAGTTGTGCGATCCGTTCGGGTGGCTCCAATCCGGGTCCAAAAGACTTCAAAGTTCAGTACCGTATTGTCCCCGATCCAAACTGGACCGATGTGTCCGGGTCAAGCCTTATTACAGCCAACAACTGGACCAGCGGTGCTTTAAACAACCTGGTCCTTCCTGATATCCTGGCTAACCAAAGCAATGTCATTGAATTGCGCTTGCTTGTGAGCTCAAACCTCAACGCCAATGGCACGACTATTCTTGCAAATGGAATCTCAAAAATAGACAATGTGACCATAAACGGCACGCAGCTTAGTGGCAGCATTAGTGGCATCGTTCAATATGGCAATACCCTCCATACGCCTTTAAAATTGGTCACAGTCGGACTTTATAATGGCAGCATCCTGGCAGCCTCAACAGTGACAGATACCCTGGGACATTATGCTTTCACAGGATTGACTGCAGGGAATTACAGTATTCGCTGTACTTCCACCCATAGCTGGGGAGGCGCAAACTCCGCCGACGCACTTCTGGCCTCTAAGCAATTCGTCGGTCTTGTGAACCTGAGTGGATTATACCTAAAAGCTGCCGATGTGAATAATAATGGAAACGTCAATTCAACTGACGCGCTGAATATCCTGAGAAGGTTTATTGGGACGATGGCAACATTTACCATTCCTGATTGGCTTTTTGAGGGGTACGACCTTACCGTCATTCCTGGTGTCCCGATGACGCAAGACATCAAAGGATTGTGCTCCGGAGACATTAACGGGTCTTACGTCCCATAATTTCTGGATAGGATACTGGTATTGGCATGGATAGCCTTGAGGCAACGAAAAACCTCCCAAGGAAATATGGCATTGATGATTTCCCAATACTTGTTCAAAGCAATCAATTTGACACATTGAATCAAGCAATGGCGAGGGGTAAGCAGGATCGCTCCTTTTGGTTAATGACACGCTGAATCCATACCTCAATGTCCCGCAAAATAACCCGCTAATACGCAAAAAAACAAGCCTGATGTCCCGAATAATGCATACTTATATGCTTTCGTAGTATTTAACAAGGTCAGGGTCAGAAAAAACACTGGAGTTGGTAACGGCAAAAAAGAGGCTTTAGCAAAGGCGCACAGAAACAAAGTCCATGCGCCCCATTTTGTTTTCAACCAATGCAAACCCCAAATGTGTAATGCAGTAAATCCAATTCAGGCTTACTTACAGAATCATCTGCCTTTGCCATTCGGACAAGATGAATAAAATATTCAATATTTTGTTGTTTTGTTGAATAATCCAAATATTTCAAGGTCTCCATTTTTTAATTTTCAGATAGTAAATTTCTGCATATTCTCATACAAGAACATTGCCTCAATAAGGAATTGTAAGAAAAAAATATTCTAGGAGATCTTTGGCGGTTGCCAGACAGAAAGGGAAAATTTATTGATCAAAAAGAATTTTCGGGGAATTGGCAACTGAGATATAGACTCCGTCACTGAACTACTTTCAATAACAGGTGAATTTTGATCGTCATCAAATGAATCAATATCTGTCCTGAAACTATTGCCATCACTATTTGAACCTACTGACAGCGCTATACTAAATAATTGGATATTGGAATGAGAATTATCAATAATTCCAAAACAGAAAAGAACTGCCAGGGTAAATATAATTCCAAAGAATATTTTAGGACTTTTTCTCATAAACACACAGAGCTAACGCTAATTTTATAAATATCTTGTAATCCTCATGTCAAATAAATGTTAAACCTGATTAATCCCGGTGATTATGATCAATGTGAGCTTTTATGACTAAGTTACTTTGTTAGCACAATATTGTGTAAACATTTTTGTTTATATTTGCAAAATGAATGGTATTCTCAATATAATTAAAGGGATTCATCCGGGATTTATCCTCGAACGTGAGCTTAAACAGCGTAATTTAAAGAAGGGTCGATTTGCGCTTGAATTAATGGAGTTTCCTCAAACACTGGTGTCAATTACCAAAGGAAAAAGGAAGATGAATACTCATCTTGCCTTGAAGATTGAGAAAGCACTTGGCCTTGAAGAAGGTTTTCTAATGGTTTTGCAGGTTTATTTTGATATCGAAGAAGAGAAAAAAAAGCAAAATAGTATCAAACCTGATTTTACCCGCTTAAGATCTGTCATATTTTGGGATACGGAAATTGAAAAAATTAATTGGAATAAGCAAAAGAAAGCTATTATTATAAGGGTATTTGAGCGCGGGAATGAAACAGAGAAAAAGGAAATCACGCGGTTTTATGGTAAAAAAACAATTCAAGAAATCTTAAATGGGGCAAAAAAGTAATCTTTCATATGATACAGTTTCTCTCCTCTTATTAAACGTTTTGAAAACGCTGATGTTTGCGAAAGAGTTTGAATCCTTCCGCTTAGTGGGGGGTACTGCGTTGAGCTTACAAAAAGGTCATCGGGAATCACATGATATTGATTTGTTTACAGCCGCAGAATATGGCTCTGTTAACTTTGAAGCCATTAAGGCTTTTTTACGGTCCACTTACGCTTATGTTGACACCAGTGATTACAAAATCATCGGCATGGGTACTTCATATTATGTTGGCAACGACAAGAATGATTGTATTAAACTCGACCTGTTTTATACCGACCCGTTTATCGAGGATGCAGCATGTATCGATGGTATTCGGATGGCGACAATTGGAGAAATAATTGCTATGAAATTAGATGTTGTTTCAAGGATTGGAAGAAAAAAGGATTTTTGGGATATTCATGAATTAACTGGCGATTATTCCATGGAAGAAATGTTAGGATTCCACCAGAAGCGATATCCATTTTTCCATGAAAGAGAATTGATTATAAGAAAATTATCAGATTTCACCCAAGCGAATGATGACTTCGACCCGATTTGTTTAAAAGGCAAGCACTGGGAAATCATCAAACTGGATTTACTTGATTTTGTGAAGAATGAAGGAAACGCTCACTTTGACTAATCTTCGCCGGGATAAAACAAAATAATTGTTTACAAAAGGCTACTTTACTTTACGCTCCAGTTCATCCAAACGGTCATTGGCACTGTGAACCATCATGGTTATCCGTACAAAGGGCCCGGCCAGGAAGAACAAAGCCACAGAACTCAAGAGCGGAAACCAGTTGAAGTCAATAATATTAATTACGATACCGATTAAACCGACGACGGCGGCTAAAATTCCCCCGGGTATTCCAATGGGACATCTGAGTTTTTTCTTTTCTGCCATTACCTTATATTTTAAATTAGTAAGTATTTAATTTGTTGATCAATTCTTCTTTGGTTGGAACACTTCTGAAGACAATCTGGTTGTCGATTAAAAGTGTAGGAACGGTATGAATTCCCAATCTGAGGGTTTTGTAATAACCCATGGGCGAATTGGCCAGACTTTTCTTTAACTCAAATCTGTTCTTAAAAGCTGGAAGCACATCATCAAGCAATCGTTTCAGAATTACACAGTTCGGGCAAGTCAGGGTGTAATACATCTCCATCACAATTTTACCTTTTGTTTCCATTGACCTAAGTTAGATTTGATCTTAAGGGCAATTATAGGCAATATATTTTGATACTTGATGGAATTTTGCAATAAAATTAATCATCTCACAATTACGCTTCTTCACTCGCAATCTCTCTGACCTCTCGTATTCCGTACTTATTCCTTGACATTACATAAGAAGGGGGCAAAGCAGGCATATAAACTAATTCTATATTAACACCCAAATGACTGATTCTGTTTCCCTTCCAATGCAGAAAAAGGACTTTTTATCAATAACTAGTTTGAAGAAAGTATACAATGGCCGGTACTATTATGATGAGAGCCCGACGGGATTTCATCTCTACGGTTATTGAAATCGCACACTTCGCTGTTCTTTTCAATTTCGCTAATATTAGTGTGACCAGAAGGCCAGAATCCAGATTTATGTGCTGATTATCAGACATATGATCCAATTTGTAAATTCATTTCCTGTTTTTACAAGGAATTTACAATAATTTTTTTTATTACAGATCATCATATCAATATACTTTTGATCCGGTCAAGAAATTTACCCCTGGTCAATTTTCATTTCAGAAAATAGATACTAAAGGAAGACAGCCTTATTGAATTCATAACATTTTTAATCAAAATCAATAAACAATGCAAAATCATCAAGAAACACAGAAAAGAACATCTTCAAAGGGTCTCCTTACTACAGCGCGTATTATAGGCGGTTTATGGGTGTTTTTTTGCCTTTTCGGACTCATAGGGTATGGGATGGAAGGATATCAAAGAACCGGCATCCTGATGCCAACGGATTGGCTGGGTTTTGCCACAGTAGTTTGTCTTTTGGCAGGACTGGCAGGGCTTGTCGTTGCTTTCTGGCGACCAGGGCCTGGTGGATTTATTTCACTGACAGGCTTCACTTTATCCGCAATATTCATGACAATCGATCCCCTGCTGAATTTCAGTATCATATTTTTGATCTTGTATATACCAAGTGCCATGTACTTATCGTATTGGTGGAATCGTAAAAAAGGCAGGTAAGTTTGGGATTCTGATTGGGAATAGAGTGAGAGCCTGAGTGAATATTGACATAAAAATCAGGCGGGACGCTGCGATCAAGGGGGTGGGGCAACTTCCAGCGGTCTAGGGTGGTCAATTGGGTCAGCGTATCCAGCCTGGAAAGGACAGATCTAAATAGTTCAGGCGGCTTTTTAACTAAAAATTAATTTGTTATTTAAAACTATTCTAAATAACAGATGTTTATCTTGCAACCTTTTAAAAATAAATATATGGCTATAATGATTGTTAGGCACCGTGCAGTTGATATGGCTGCCTGGAAGCAAATATTTGATGATACAAGTCACAAAAGAAGAAATGCTGGTTGTTCAAAAGATGAAATCTTTGTTAGCCAAAGTGACGCAAATGAAGTCGCAGTTTTCACACATTGGGAGAGTATCTCGCAGGCTAAAAACTTTTCTCAGTCAACTGAATTAAAAGAAGACATGATGAAAGCTGGTATTGTCGGACCGCCAACAATCTACTTCATCGACTGATTCTGAGTTTCGAAGATGAAAAATGCCTATCCGGCAGGATGGCCCCCGTTAAGCGTAGCCAAGCTACGCTTCGTTCTGGTGTAGTAAAGCTTAGCGGGATGCTACGCTCAACGAGGTACTGCTTTCCGAATACTAATTTCCTGTAACAAAGCACCGAAACCCGACTTGCGGATAGCCGATAATATAGCCATATGCTTTATTTTGTGTCGTTTAGCCGTCTGTTTACTTTTTGAAATACTTTTGTATTAATGCAAGTAATTCATCTTTCTTAATCGGTTTTGAAATATAATCGTTGCATCCGGCTTCAATAGCCTTTTCTCTGTCGCCAGCTAATCCAAAAGCAGTTTGAGCAATAATTATCACCACTTTATTGAATTGGCGGATTCGCTTTGTTGCTTCATACCCCCCTATTTTGGGCATCTGAATATCCATCAAAATCAAATCTATATCAGGATTATCACGGCAAGCTTCAACGGCTTCAACCCCAGTCCTTACTTTTAAAATCTCTTTGCCAAAAGTTTTGACCATTATGTCAATCAACATTTCCGATACTTCGTCATCTTCGGCAATCAGAATTTTTAATTTTCTGACATTATCGGTTTTTCGGAAAGGTACAAGTTGCTGATCAATAATTTCTATCAACGGTTCAGCATAGTAGGGCAAAGTGAAATAAAAGGTTGAGCCAATGCCTTCCTTGCTTTCAATCCAAATTTTGCCACCAAGCGTTTCGACGTATGATTTTGAAATAGCAAGGCCAAGGCCAGCTCCCTGCCGCGCATTTTTATCTTCAATATCAGCCTGGATAAATCGTTCAAATATAGCTCCCTGTCTCTCTTTTTGAACGCCGATGCCGGTGTCTTTCACGTAAAATTCAAGATGATCTCCCTTTTTAAAATAACCAAATTCAATTGAACCCTTTTCTGTGTATTTAATGGCATTTTTAACAAGATTGGTAAGGATGGCATAAAATTTTTCGTGGTCTGTTTTTAGGATGGCCTCTTTTGCTGGCAATGTGTTTTTGAACGAAAACTTTAGCCCTTTAGCTTCAATTTCCGGTTTAAAGAAAGTATAAATGTATTCGATTTGCTCATTGATATCCGATTCCTTCATCTCCAATTTCATCAGGCCTGCTTCAATTTTCGAGATATCAATAATGTCGTTTATGATATTGAGCATACGTGCGCCGCTTTTCTCGATGATTCTAATATACTCCTGTTGTTGCTGGCCTGACAATTCCGGTTCTTTAAGTAGTTCCGCAAAACCCAATATTCCATTCATCGGTGTACGTATTTCGTGGCTCATATTGGCAAGGAATGCAGATTTTAAACGGTCGCTTTCTTCTGCTTTTTCAGCAGAGATGATTAACTCTTTATTCTGAATTTCTAATTTGTTCTCAATAATTTTCCGATCTGTTATATCAGTTGCCATGCTAATAACAGCTTTTCTTCCATCGCCTAATATACCTATTGGACTTGTACTAAAATCCTAAATTCTTTTTTCACCATTCTTTATGGTTACTTCCCATTCTCCATCATACTGCATCGAATCAACTTCATATAATTTATCGATAAACTCTTGAGATGGGATTGCATCTTCACCATACGCTTTAGAAGTCCATTGAACAATGCTGGGAATGTCAATAATAGTATATCCGGATATTCTTGTCCAAGCCTCTGATAATTGTATTACCTCACCTTCCGCATGGATCATTAAGGGATATGGGGCATTCTCAATTGATTTTCTAAACTTTTTTTCGCTTTCTTCGGCTTTTTCTTTGGCTTTTACAAGCTCTTTTTCAATTAGTTTTCGCTCAGAAATATCCTGAGCAGCTCCCCATAGCGCAATTGTTTTTCCATCAATATCTTTAATTGCTTCGCCGCGAACCCACATCCAGCCATTGTTTCCGTCTTTTTTTATTATTTTTAATTCGAGTTCATACGGAATTCCAGTTTCTGTTGTCTTGGTTAGAGAAGTTGATAATTTTTCCCAACTTTCGGATGTAAGAAATTTTATGTGTTCGGTGTAAGGAGGCACAGGTTCTTTTGAGTCAAAACCATACATTTTGTATAATTCTTCTGACCATGTAACCTGATTTGTTCCAATATCTAAATACCAACTTCCAATATGAGTAATTTCCTGTGCTCTTTTTAACTCCCTTTCACTCTTGAGGAGTGCTTTTTCTATCGATAGGCGTTCGGTGATATCCATAGCTACTCCGACAATTCCAACGGGCATCCCATTTATATCAGAAATAGGAGCTAGATAGTTGTCGTAGCTTGATCCTGTAACAGTTGATTCAAAATGGGCAGGTTCACCGGCAAGCGATCTTTTGATAGAATCTATAATAGCCGGAAAATCCTTGTAAATTTCGTATACCGAAAGCCCTACCACCTGATTAGGTTTTAACCCAAGTCCTTTAAGTCCAGCACCTATCGAAAGTTGGAACAGACCTTCTCCATCAATCAAATAAAATATTATTGGAAGGTTCGCTACGGCCGTTTTCATCAAGGTACTTTCTTTCATCAGCTCCTCCTCCAAACGCTTGCGCTCGGTGATATCCTGATGAAAGGCCAGGAAGAATTGATGATCGTCAATGAAGATCAAGCTCACAGTAACGCTTAGAGGAAAAATGTGCCCGTCTTTATGATAATGCTCCACTTCAAAACGAACTACCTCGCCGGCAAGTATGTGACCAATGCGGTCGGCGCGGTCTTCAAGGGTTTTATCCCCGAGAACATCCAGTTTTCTGATGTCGTAGTTCTTTAGCTCATCTACAGTATAGCCATGCATTTCGGCAAAGGCTTGGTTTAAATCGGATAATTGACCTTCGGGAGTCATGAGCAAAAGCCCTTCGTTTGCCTGGCTAAACAGATCAAGATAGCGGCGTTCGCTCTTCATTCGTGCTTCTACAGCCTGTTTTAGTTCGATAACAAGATTTTCCAGTTCGCGGGCATAGCTATTTTGGGATTCATAAAGACGGGCATTTCCGACTCCCATGGCAGCTAGATTGGCAAATGTGCTCAATAAGTTAAGTTCTTCTTCGGAAAGCTTTTGTGATTCTTCTGAAGTGGTCACGATGAGTGTACCTAGTGCCTGTGTTCCAATAATGAGCGGCAAGTAGAGAACAGAACGCAAACTCCTTAACTCACACACATCGCGTTCAGCTGCAGTGAGGTTAGCCTTTGCAGTATCGAACAGAAATACAGGCATGCCGGTAGTGATTGCCTTTTGAATATGAGGATGATCGGCAAGGGGTGCATTGCGCAATTCGTCCGGGAACTGTGCGGGTAAAGGAGGGGTTGTTGCCCATAAACGCAAAGTTTCTCCCTCAAGCAGATAAATGGCGGAGCTTTTCAGTTCGGTTAGTTCTGTTACACGATCAGCAATAATCTGTAATATTTTTGCTAATTCAAGCGTTGTTGCAAACTCCTGACTAATCCTTAAAAGAGTGGCCAATTCCCTTGAATATCTGAGGGTCTCTTTCTCCGCCTCCTTGCGATCAATAATGTCTTTCTCGTATGAGGCTTTGAAAGAATTATATTCCTGCTGTATTTCATGTAACTCTTTTAGGAGTTCTTCTTTGGTTTTGTCATGGTCACCCATAGAAATATCCCTTTAAAACTGTGAATGATAATACGTCGTTGTCTTCTTTAGCATTGGCTATAACGTTTAGGATTTTATCTGAAAAACGCGAAAAAAATAAT
>JBAXPV010000055.1:0-17300 GCA_037132075.1 Bacteroidota bacterium | reverse complement strand
GTTTCTGTCCTGGAGGTGTTTGTCCCCATGTCTGTTGCCGTATTGTAGTCATTGGTGGTACTCCATTTATATCCGGTGGCGCCGGTCACGCTATTCCAGTTCCAGGTGATCTGGCAGGATAAAGCCACATGGGCTCCGGCATTTGGACTTGAAATAGCCTGCGTTGACTGAAGCAATGCAGCTGCGTTTGATGTTCCGCAGGAATTGTAGGACCAGACGTAACGGGTATAAGAGGTGTTGTTTAAGAGTCCGGTTTCTGTCCTGGAGGTGTTTGTCCCCATGTCTGTTGCCGTATTGTAGTCATTGGCGGCACTCCATTTATATCCGCTTGGGCTTGTCACGCTATTCCAGTTCCAGGTGATCTGGCAGGGTAAAGCCACATGGGTTCCGGTAAGCGGAGCCAGTGGATTGCAATAGTTAAGTGTCATCCAGGTATTCGCGTAAAACAAGCTTAAGGAACCACTTTCCCCGCAGTTGGTGCAGAAAACCATCAGTCCGTTTGCCGGGTTGGCAATGGCGTCGCGTTGCTGGAGTGTCATCCGGGGCGGAAGAAATCCTTTGGTGGCGCTTTTCACATCCAGCATCGCCGAATTGTCGGGAAGGCTGCCGTCGGTATTGATTCCCACGTTCTGGGCGTAGGCACTGGCAGAGAAGTTCAGCAGCGTAATAAGTACGATCAGGTATTTTTTCGATTTTTTCATAAGCATCTGTCCGGAAGTTGTTGACTCTATCCTCAATGCGATTCGGATGTTGACTGATTCAGGCTTGTTGCGCTTGACGTTCCGCAGCTGAAATAGGCCCAGATGTAGCGCGTAAAGGATGTGCCGGAGGCAAGTCCCGTTTCAATCTTGCTGGTTGCTGAACCCATATCAATTGCCGTACTGTAGTTATTGCTTGTGCTCCATTTATAACCTGCGGCATCCGTCACTGCGTTCCAGTTCCAGGTGATCTGGGTAGTCAGTGCCACATGTGAGCCGGCAGGCGGGGCAGGTGTGTCACAAAGCGACAAGCTCATCCATCGGCTGCCGTTATAAATACATAAGGTCCAGCTGCTTGCGCAATCAGTGCATACAAGCAGGAGTCCGTTTCCGGGGTTGACAATGTCATTCCGTTGCTGTTGTGTCATCCGGGGTGGGAGAAAGCCTTTGGAGGAACTTTTCACATCCAGCATAGCCGAATTATCAGGGTTGCTGCCATCCGTGTTGATGGCAAGGCCTTGTGCTGATGCGTCCATGGCAAGGATCAGCAGCGAGACAAGAAGAATCAGACGTTTTATCGCTTTATTGATGAACGATTCTGCCAGAAAATCACAATATTTCATGTTATTCATTTGTTAATATGAACAATAACAGCATTTTAAGTCATACTGACCTAGCTGATAGAATTGTATGATGAAATTATAATCAGTAGCAGCTGATTCCTAATAATACAGGTAAAGGATTCACAATAGGAGTAAGAAAATGCAAAAAGCGGAGTTTTTTCCTCTTTGAGCGTAGCATCCCGCTACGCTTTCTTATTTCGGCATGATGCCAGTATTGATGATCGTAGCGAGACGTTACGCTCAACGGGGGGACGCTACGCTTCTCAAAGGGGGTGAAATCATTCGCCAGATCGGAGGTGCTTTCGGTGGGCAAAAAATATAGTGTATAAACCCTATGCTTTGACGAAACTTGACAAATTTGTGAAGTAATAGATGTTTTTTCTTAGACATTAACCTAAGTGAATTCATTTTCTTAGATTAGCAGAATAATTGAGGACTGCCTCCATTCTTTTATCCAGTGAATTATTTTAAAGGCTTATAGAAATCATTTAAAATAAATAAAATGAAAAATTTACTAACATTTGGGGTTGTTGTTGTTCTCAGTTTTTTCATTTTCCTCAATCCTGCTAAGTGCCAGTGGGAGCCGTTAAATGGACCACATGGCGGGATCGTACAATGTTTTGCAGTTTCGGGCACCAACCTGTTTGCAGGGACTTTTACCACGGGAATGTTCAAATCAACAGACAACGGACTGACCTGGACTGAGGTCAACAATGGCTTGCCATACCATGCAGCAGTTTATTCAATGACAGTTTCCGGAACGAATATTTTTGCAGGGACTCAGGACGGTGTCTTTTTGTCAACGAATAACGGCACAAGTTGGACTGGCGTCAATACTGGATTAACGAATGTTACGGGTGCTGCTATTTTTGCGCTCGCGGTTTCCGGAACAAATCTTTTTGCAGGGACTTATGGTGGTGGCATATTTTTGTCAACAAACAACGGTGCGAGTTGGATCGCCGTTAATAGTGGATTGTCCAATCTGGAAATCAGGTCATTCGCATTTATTGGGACTAAAATTTTTGCAGGTACACAAAATGGCGGAGTATTCATGTCAGTTGACACTGCAACAAGCTGGACTGCTGTCAATAACGGATTGACAAACTTACATGTCAACACACTTGCTGTTTCAGGAACAAATCTCTTTGTTGGGATTGAAAGCGGCGGCGTGTTTTTATCAACAGATACCGCATCTTCCTGGACAGCTGTGAATAACGGATTAACAGCCAACCGGATTAAAACACTTGCTGTTTCAGGAACAAACCTTTTTGCAGGAACTTCTGAATATCCTTCAGGTGGTGGGGTGTATTTATCAACCAACAACGGCACAAACTGGACGAAAGTAACCAACGGATTGTCAAATCTCTCTGTTTATGCGCTGGCAGCTACCCCAACAAGCATTTTTGCAGGAACATATTACGGAGGTGTATTTTCCTCCGCAAATAGCGGAGCTGATTGGACTTCGAGAGGATTGTTGCTTCAACAGATTAATGACATGGAAGTTTTGGGACCCAAACTCTTTGCGGCGAGCAGATGTGGCTTATTTTCATCAAGCGATGGCGGTTCAAGCTGGACTGGTGATACGAGCAAACTAATGCAAAAATTTGTATCAGCAATCGTTGTGTCTGGTACAAAACTTTTTGCTAGCATTGCAAATGGAGAAGGCGTTTTTGTATCGACAGATACCGGATCCACCTGGACTGCGGTCAATACCGGATTAACAAATCTATCTATTTACGGACTTGCTGTGATGGATACTATCCTCTTTGCTGCTGGTTATGGTGGTGTGTTTATATCAACAAATGGAGGCACAAGCTGGGCCGCCGTTACCAGCGGATCAACGAATTGGAATATTCAGGTGATTGCTGTATTGGATACAACCCTATTTGCAGTAACAACTGATGGTGTTTATAGGTCAGCAGATAAAGGGGCAAGCTGGACTTTAGTAAACACAGGATTGACGAATGTTAATGTTACGTCATTTGCCATTTCAGGGACAAACATTTATGCAGGGTCCTATAATGGCGTTAGCCTGTCAACAAACAACGGCATTAGCTGGACTCCTATAAATAATGGACTAAGCAGTCAACATATTCGTTCATTGGCAGTTTCTGGTACTGCAATTTTTGCTGGAAGTAATTCCTCAAGTGGAGCAGGAGTGTTTTTATCCACTGACAACGGCGCAAATTGGATTAGTAAAACGCAGGGATTCAATCCGGATATTTGGGTAAGTACTTTGTTATTTGCAAACAATTACCTGTATGCAGGCTCTAACCTCAATTCAGTCTGGCGTCGTTTCGGTTCTGAGATTATGGGCTTGGAAAATATTAGCTCAGAAACACCATCGAACAGCCTTTTGGCTCAAAATTCACCAAACCCATTCACTTCAGCAACAAAGATCTGTTACCAATTGTCGGTTCCGGGTCAGGTTTCCTTGAAAATCTATGACATAAGAGGCGTGGAAATAGAAACCCTTGTGAATGAATCGCTCCATGCAGGTACTTATTCAGTTGATTGGAATGCCTCAGCATATCCAAACGGATTGTATTTTTATCGTTTAAAGCTTAATAATTACCTTGAAACCAAAAGACTTATATTGATTCACTAAATGCTTAATTACCAGAAGCATTTTTTATTCTTTTGGTTTTAGTTTAAGTTAAAACCTATTGTTGTCCCTTAAACAATCCTTACAACAAGGAATCTGAACAGCCGACGTATTCATTGGTAGAAAGCACCTTCATGGAGGTAGAATCAAGCATTTGGGTGAAACTGTTTTAAACCGGTTTTCAGGTATTGTACTTTTGCCTCAAGTGACTCATATTCTCACGTAAGCTATAAAATAATAAAGGACTGATGACAAAATACATCATATTACTATCGCTTTTTACAGCACAATTCTCATTTGCTCAAAATAACAGACAGAACATAAGGGGTATTGTTAGCGATAAGCTTTCTCAAACCACCCTCCCGGGGGCAAACATTATCATTCTTAACAGAGCTGAAATAAAAGGTACAACTTCTGACCAAAAAGGGAATTATGTGCTCTCTGGCATGTCGCCCGACAGATATGAGATCAAGGCTTCTTTTGTTGGGTACAAAGACGTTATTATACCGAATGTTGTGGTAAGCTCTGGAAAAGAAACAATCCTGGATATTGCCTTGGTAGAGAATGTGGTTAATCTTAATGAGGTTGTTATCAAGGCTAATGGTAAAGACAAAACAATCAATGCTTTATCTACCATCAGTGCCCGGACATTTTCTATGGAAGAAGTTAACAGGTATTCAGGCGGTCGGAGTGATGTCGCACGTTTGGCCGCTAATTATGCCGGGGTAAGTGCACCAGATGATTCCAGGAACGATATCGTTATTCGTGGCAACTCGCCGGTAGGTGTGTTATGGCGAATCAATGGTATGAACGTCACGAATCCAAACCATTTTGCCACACTGGCCACCACAGGAGGCGCGGTAAGTGCCGTAAATACCAATTTGCTTAAGAATTCCGACTTTTTGACTTCAGCTTTTCCTGCAGAGTACGGGAACGCAACGGCAGGTGTTTTTGATCTGGGTTTTAGAGCCGGAAATTCGCAAAAGCGGGAAACAACGATTCAGGCTGGTGTTATCACAGGGCTCGAAGCCACGACAGAAGGGCCGATAAGCAAAGAAAGAGGCTCATCCTATCTTGTTGGCTACAGATACGCGCTTGCCGGTGTCGCTCAGGCCATGGGGATCAATATTGGAACCACGGCAACGCCTTCTTACCAGGATTTATCATTCAACATCAATAGCGGCAATACCAAATTGGGTAAGTTTACTTTGTTTGGAATTCTGGCTAAAAGCACCATCAATATATCAGGAGGAAGTCCCGGTTCATTGTATGGTGGTGGCGATGGGCATGATTTAAGCAGTCAGATTGACATAATAGGGTTAAATAACTTCTTAAAAATCAGTGATAAATCCTTCCTTAGTTCGACCCTTGGTTTAAACTATACAAAAACTGACCAAACCGATTATGCGTTTGATCCTCAGTCAAATGAATCATTTACCAAGGAAGAAAACAATGTTGCCAAAACGGTTTACAATTTTGCTACAAATTTTAATTCCAAGATAAATTCGCGTTTGTTCGTGAAGGCTGGCATAGTGGATGAACTGATCGGGTTAAATCTAAATTACCGGATAAAAGACCGAATTCAATCGGATTGGAAACAGTTATGGGATTATGACAGTTACACCAACCTGGCTCAGGCATATGTACATGCCAAATATGACTTAAATAGTAAGCTGACGCTGAACGCAGGCTTGCATTCACAATTGTTTTTCTTAAACAATTCATTTTCTCTTGAACCACGGTTTGCGCTAAACTACAATGTGAACAGTAAAAGCAGTTTTAGCCTGGGTTATGGATTACATTCCCAATTGCAACCCATAAATGTGTATTTTCTGCAAACACAAATGCCAGATGGATCATATGTATATGATAATAAGAATCTTGGCTTTACAAAAAGTCAGCATTTTGTTCTGGCTTACAATATTCAAGCTTTCAAAGACTGGCGTTTGAAAGCAGAGACTTATTATCAATATCTCTATAATGTTCCGGTGAATACCTTCTCAAGCAGCTATTCTATGCTGAATACCGGGGCAAGCTTTAAAACAGACCTGGAAGACAGTCTGGCAAATACAGGTACCGGCAGAAATTATGGCATAGAATTGACCATTGAGAAATTCTTCAGCAAGGGATATTATGCTTTATTTACGTCATCATTGTATCGTTCAAAATACATGGCCAGTGACGGAATAGAAAGGAATACGGCATTTAACGGAAAATATGTATATAATATTCTGGGTGGAAAAGAATGGAAAGTGGGACGTGACAAGCGTAATACACTTAGCTCTGACTTAAAGATCACCAATGCAGGCGGCCGGGCTTATACACCAATAGATTTATCGGCATCATTGGCAACTGGTCATGGTGTTTATTCATCAGATGCGTATTCAGATTATTACTCCAATTATTTCAGAATGGACTTTAAAATCGGCTATACGCTTAATAGCAGCACAAGAAAATTATCACAGTCATTTTCTTTGGATTTGCAAAATGTAACGAACAACAAGAATGTTTTTTCGCAAGAATACGACGACAGAAGCAAGTCAATAAAAACGACTTATCAACTTGGTTTCTTTCCGAATGTTATTTATAAATTGCAGTTTTAAGCGCTTTTAACATGCAAGGGTATACCCTGGAATGAGACCCACCAATGCCCCCGGGATTGGGACTCAATTCCAAGACTTTAGGTTTGACTGCTTGTCTCTACTTCGCACCCGTCATTGCCCCATATTTCTCACCCATCAGCATATGTTGATAGGTTTGGCGACCACTTCCCGCTTTTATAGCTTGAAGCTCAAACCCGGCTTTCTGCTGAAATATCATGACAATATCAGAACCTCCAAAAAGGAAACAGCCCAGCATATCTCCTTTCTTAACATTGGTGCCGACTTGCAGATTGCTCTCAAATTTTATCGAACATATTTGTGACATTCCAATGGGAAGTATGGCAACCAGGCCGAAATCCTTTGTTTCAACGATGACACAGGCTCTGGTTTCTATCGATTGCCATCCGGGAACTGTTGGGTCAAACATATATCTTGGAATTGACGGATCCCAGGTAATAATACCACCCACTGCATCCTGTTCTGCAATGTTTCTGATTTCTTTAATGGTTCCACTCACCGGAAAATGAAAACGATGATAGTCCTGGACATCCAGAAAAGTATGTGTCATGATTCCATTCGCAAAGTCATTTTTATATTGGCTGTCATCACCGAGTAATTTTACAATAGATGTTAATGTTCCGGACTTAATGGGTACGCCTCCTTTTGTAACAATTTGCGAATTGGCATCGATTTGCCAGTTGCCTTGCGGTATTGCGTCAGCAGGCGATACAACAATTGTACTGTCATTGGGAGAAGCAATAGGACGTTTATCGGGTGAGGCAAGATACCTGGAAAAAAACTCGTTAAAGGAATGCCATTTGGAAGGATCTTCATACCAACCGGCTGATAAGCCAAACTTATTGTCAGTAAGCGCCAATTGATAATACTCATCTTTCCATGAACCCGGTGTATCCAGGTAAAGTCCCCATGCTTTGTTAAAACTTACCAGCCAGTCGGAGTAGGGTTTGATATATTGAAGGGAATTGTTGTACAATCCCTGTCCCTGAAGTTCTGTAAGTGGCTGGTCATTAATGAAATAAAAATAGTCCAGGCTTTGGTCTATCTTGTCATATAATGAAGTATAGGGTGTTTTGGGAAGTACTGACCATGGCATACATGTCTCAGCCCAGGTAACAAATTGGTAATACTCCTCCAAGGACTGAGCCGGGTTTGTGTTTTTATCCGGATTCACCACCTTTGCCTGAGCTATAGATTTGATTAATAGTGATTTGATGTTTGGATTGCTTTCGACAATGTTGATCAATTCCAAAGTTTTCTCACCATAAACAGGTGTATTGGCTGCTTTGTCGCGTTTACAGGATGTCTGTACCATGACTAAAACGAACAGACTTAATGCCAGGCAGAGGATTCTTTTCTTAATCATAAAATAATTTATTTAAAAATGTTTTAAATGGAGAACAGCGCTGATCAGTTCTTCTTTGCTTATATTTAAATATTCAGGGATCTCATTAGTTCATAACACTTCCAGCATTTTGTATGATAAGACCACCCTTGGCGCCGCCCCCCGGTCCCAGTTCAATCATTGTTGAAGCAGCAGCCATTAAAAGTGGCTCGTGGGTTACACAAACAATCGTATTGCCTTCCTCAATAAGTTCATCGAACAACTTCAGCAGTTTTTCAATATCCTTGGGATGCAGCCCGCCTGTAGGTTCGTCAAGCAAAATTAAAGAATTATTTCCAGTTTTCAGGGATAGTCCGTGAACTAGTTTTAAACGCTGCAATTCTCCGCTTGAAAGGGTCCTTAAAGAACGGCCACAGGACAAATGACCAAGTCCTGACTTTTGAATGAGTTCAAGTGTCTGTTTTATTGCTTTTTCCGATTTTCCATGGATGTTTTTCTTTAGAAAAACAACCAATTCATCAAAGGTAATTTGTAAGGCATGAAAAATAGTTTTTCCTTCAATAAATATCTCAAGTACTTCGTCACGGAATGCAGTACCGCCGCATCGTTCACAGGGAGAAACCACATCATTGAAGAAATCCATGCTGACTTGCCTGATTCCTGTGCCTTCGCAGGCAATACATCGGCCATCACGGGATCCAGTCATGAAATGAGCTGATTTGAAAGCGCTTTTTTTACTCGTTTCAGCAGCTGCAAAAATCCCGGCGATGATCCCGGAAATCCCAAGCTTGTCGCCAACACTGGCATGATGCCCTGATAAGCCTGAGCTTTGTTCCACATAAATAAGCCCGGAGAAATTCTCGATGCCTTTAATCGCTTCACAGTTCACCGGTATTTTGGCACAATAACTTTCATAAATGACCTTGTCGAGAAGACTCGTTTTCCCACTGCCACTCACCCCTGTAATGGCTGTCATTAGGCCGGAAGGAAGAGTCACATCAATATTGCGGAGGTTATTGGCAGACGCTTTTTCAATGACAATACCTGCTCCGCCGCTTGGTTCTCTTTGAATCTTTGTTGGATTACTTATTTCATGTGATTGAAAGTCTTTCGTTTCACCCGAGAACATGAGCGTACCGCCTTTGGCACCGGCTCCTGGTCCGAGTGCTATGGTATATTGTGATTCTTTAATCATAAGGGGCGAATGATCCACCATGATCAGTGTATTCCCATGCTGATTTAATGTCAGGATGAGATCGCTGATCCGCATGATGTCTTTGGGATGTAAGCCAAAGGAAGGTTCATCAAGGATGTAGGCCACACCGCTAAGCGGAGCCCTAAGCAGTCCAGCCAGCTGCAATCGCTGGAACTCCCCGCCGGATAGTGTTCCCACAATACGGTGAGTCGCAATATACCCCAGTCCTGCTTTTTGCATGGCATTCAGACGTTCCAGTATGCTCTCCTGAAAAGTGCTTGCCGCTTGCTGTTCCAACGCATGCTCAAAGTGTAGCCTGAAGTCGCCGCTAAACCAATCAATAGCCTCATCTGCTGTTAATGCCGTAAGCTGTCCGATGTGAAGCCCCTGGATCGTATACTGAAGCATGTCAGGTCTCAGCCTGAACCCCTGGCATTTGTCGCAGCTGACATTTTTCATGATTCCAATCATGGCCTCGCCCCGGGCATCCTGGTGCTTACGAAGGTATTCTTCTTCAACAAGAGCTAAAAACCCTTGCCATTGGGTCTGACGCCTGTGAACGCCTTCGTGGGCACCACGTTTGTATTCCCAATCCACTTCAAAAACCTCAGCCCCGCATCCGTTCATCACTATTTCTTTGGCTTTGTCGTCCAGGTCACGGTATGGGACAGAAAAGTCAATGCCTGATTTCTTCCCGACTGTCAGGAGTGTTGCAACATATTGTCCGTATGGATCCCCATAGAAACGGCCGGTCTTCGTGCCATCCATAGCACCTGATGTAATAGGCCTGTCGGGAGATGTAATCAGCTTGGCTGCATCACAAACCGTGAGGCTGCCCAGCCCTTTACAAAAAAGGCATGCACCGGCTTCACTGTTGAATGAGAATGCTGTTGACATTGGCCTTCCCTTATCCATTGTGTCTTTTGCCAGCCTGCTATACAGCAATCGGTATAAATCATAAAGTCCTGAATACGTTGCAATGATGGAACGAGGGTTTTTTACCGCATTTTTCTTCTGTAAGGAAATGGACGGAATCAATCCCTGGCAATCGTCAAGAACCGGACTTCCGGCTTTTACGGAGAACTGTTTTATGTGTGATGACATTCCCTCAAAGAATCTTCGTTGGCTTTCGGCATAGAGTGTTCCATAAACGAGGGATGACTTACCGCTTCCTGAAAGCCCGGTCACTGCTGTGATTTTGTCGATGGCAAAAGACACGTCAATGTTTCTGAGGTTGTTGGTCTCTACGCCGCATAATAGGAGGGGAGCTCCAATTATTTCAGCAGTGCATTTGTTTTTGGACTCGTTTTTGGCAGAAGTATTCTGTGCCAGGTATCTCCTGAGTTCAAAAGCTGTAAGCGACTCAGGATGATTTGCCAGCACTTCCACAAAGCCTTCAGCAACAATTTTTCCACCTTCGCCGGCGCTTCCCGGACCCAGGTCGACCATCCAGTCTGACTGAAGAATGAAAGCCGGGTCGTGTTCAATGCATAAGAGGGTATTCCCGTTGTCGACAAGCTTATTCAGCGCTGTAAGCAGAATTTCGACGTCGGCCATATGCAAGCCGCTGGTTGGTTCATCGAGAATATAGAGAGTGTGTCCGCTAGCAGTTCGAGAGAGTTCAAAAGCCAGTTTAACACGTTGCGCTTCTCCGCCCGATAAAGTCGTCGAAGCCTGTCCAAGTTTAAGATAGCCGAGTCCCAGTGCAGAAAGCAGCCCGCTGATAGCCGTAATTTTCTTTTGTCCTTCAAAGAAATCGTGGGCCTGGTCAACAGTCAGCTCAAGGATGTCGGATATGTTAAGTCCCTTATAGCGAACTTCCAGGGTTTCGTCGGTAAAGCGCTTGCCATTACATACCTCACAAAGCACTTCCACGTTTCCCAGGAAATGCATCCCGATTTGCTGTACGCCGGCGCCACTGCAGCTCTCGCAACGTCCACCTTTGACCACAAAAGAAAACTGACCTTTTTTGTAGCCTCTTTGACGGGCCTCGGGCAGCGATGCCATCAGGTCGCGGATATGATCCGACATGCCCGTATACGTGGCAGGGTTGCTGTTCGGCGTACGTCCGATAGGGCTTGCATCCAGGTGAATTACCTTACGAAAAACGGCTGTCCCGCCCAATTTGTTTTTAAGCGTATGTTCAAGGAGAAAATCAACAAGGCTCGTTTTTCCACTTCCTGAAACACCGGTGATTACGTTAAAAGCATTGATTAAGAAGCGCGGTGAGATGTTCTGCAGATTGTTTTTGTTGGCTTCTGCGACACTAAAGAAGAGGCCACGATCCGTTTTCGGCGGTTTGGGCATCATCCGCTTATCTTCGGCAAGGCACTTCCGGGTGATGCTTGCTGCTTGAGGCTCCTCGAAAAATACGCTTGCAGGACCATTAAAAAGCACTTCTCCACCTGATTCACCAGCACCTGGCCCCATGTCGATGATCCAGTCGGCTTCCCTGATGCTTTGTTCATCGTGATCGACCAATAAAACGGTATTCCCTTTGCCAACCAATGAGCGCAGCACTTCCAGCAGATCTCGGTGTTCTGTGGGATGAAGTCCCACGCTGGGCTCGTCGAGGATATACAGTACATTCCTTAGCTCGCCGGATACCTGGTTTGCCAGGCGGATGCGTTGTGCTTCACCACTGCTTAGCGTCAGAGATTCGCGATCCAGGGAAAGATGAGCGGCGCCAAGTCTCAGCAAGAGTCTGCTTCGATTGAGGATTGTCTCCCGAACAGGTCCGACTATGGCTGATTCATTGTCATCCATGCTTAGCCCGCTGAAAAATGAATGGATCTCCCGGATACTCATGGCTGCAAAGGCAGCGATGTCCCTGTCCCAGAGGCGAAACGACAGTGCTTGTTCATTCAGTCTTTTTCCGCCGCAATGCTCGCAGGATTGTGAACGTGCAAAGCGCATGATGTTTGGATTGCGGTCGCGTCGAAGGATATCTTCCATAACAGGCAGTATCCCTTTGTAAAAATCCTCTTCACGAGGCTTAGCCGTGATCCCGGTCCATTTCAGACGCGATTCAAGCGGATGCTTTCCAAAGAGTACTTTAATTTTTGTTGAACCATAAAGCACGACATTTTTTTGCTCAATACTCAGATCCTGCCATGGGATGTCAACGCTAAAACCTTCTGCATGGCAAACCTGGTCAAGGACATCCATGGTTACCTGCGAATAGATGATATAATTATTGGGCGTCGTTAAGGCGAATGCCCCTTCCCGGATCGTCAATGTGGCATCCGCAATCAGCAGCTCTGGGTCGATGTGATCTTGCACACCCAAACCTTTGCATGTGCGGCAATATCCGTCAGGGAGATTGAATGAAAACAGGCTGCGGTAAGGATGCAGCTCAGGGTAGGAGGACTTTCCCAACCTGGCAAAGAGCAGGCGAAACATATCATACAAGCCGGTAAGTGTGCCGACAGTAGAGCGCGGACTTCTGACAACATTGTTTTGCCCAATGGATATTACCGGGAATAAGCCTTCAATACGTGACGCTTTTGGTCGTGATATTTTTGTTGAAGTATGCCTGCCCCCGGCAAAATTTTCGTAAAACAGCCGTTGGCCTTCGGCACAAAGAACATCATAGACAAGACTGGTTTTTCCGCTTCCTGAAACCCCTGTTACCACGATCAGCTGGTAATGTGGGATACGAAGCGAAACATTTTTTAAATTGTTCTCATACGCACCTTCAACGACAATCTCTCGCATAATAATTTGCCACAAATGCAAATGTAGAGATTAATTCAATATGTCTGGCCGGGAGGTCGAGGTGCTTAAGCAGGTAAAAAATTCCCAGCAAGCCCTTCTCTTTGGTAAACAAAGTTTTACGTGAAAAAAGAATTAGGTATACCACAAAAATAAGCGGCAGCATGATGGCCGACTCTTTCGAAAACAAAGCCAGGCCAAAAGCCAGGACATTCAATACATAATGATACCATTTTCCCGACCGAAGAATCAATAAAAAGGTGATGGTGGTCAGCAACGCATTGAGCGTCAGCAACAAATCGCCACGCGCAGGAATCCAGATGACAGCATGCAGGAACAGAAAATGTACAGCATAGATCAAGGCCCCGAACAAGGCATATTTGCGGTCAAAGCGGAACAGCTGTAAGAGGAAAAACACTGCCAGGCAACATAGGATATGGAGGATGAGGTTGGTCCGATGGGTTGAGAAAATGATGTCTTTCCCCAAAGCCGCATCCAGCATGAAAGTGACATTTTGCAGAGGCCTGTAAAGCTCTATCTGTTGGTGTTTAAACCAGGCATCAGAGACAATGGCTTGGGGGATATTGGAGAGATTGTGCAAAAATGCAGCATTGTCCAGGATCATGACATCATCGTCATTATAGGAATAGTCATAGGACAAGCTTCGGAAATACATCCCGAGGCAGCTAAACACGATGATCAGGCAAATGACAGCGACATTGTTCAATGGAAAAAATGAAGGATGCTTCGTCGCTTCCGGGGGGAATTCCCGGGCAGCAGAAGGGACCGCTGTTTTTGTTTGTTTTCTTGGGGTCATAGCATGTGGACTTAACCAAATCAAACAGCACCCCCTTAACCGAATGAAATCTTGGAATCAATTTTTGTGGTTTCAAAAGTAAATTATTTCCCGTCTGAGTCAAGGTTCTACATAAAAAAATTGACAGGATTCCGGAATCCCTCCTTGTTTTGCCAATAAAAACTTTAAAAATCTTTCTTTCCCCACAAGAACAGCTTTACGAAGATTCAGGCTTAAAGAGTCCCATTTTTTAATCCTATTTTTGCCCCATGCAAAAAACCATCGAATTGCTTGCCCCCGGCGGAGACCTTGATTCCATTAAAGCAGCAATTCTTGCCGGCGCTGATGCCGTTTACTGTGGCCTCGACAGGTTTAATGCCAGAAATCGGGCGGTAAATATCAGCTTTGATGACTTGCAGGGGATCTTGCAGCTCGCACACAAAAACAACTGCCAGGTTTTTCTTACGCTGAACATTATTATCGTTGAGAGCGAAATTCCTGCACTGTTTAAGCTGCTGAATAAATTAGTCAATACCAGTATTGATGGAATTATTGTCCAGGATCTGGGCTTGTTATATATCTTATCCACATATTTCAAGCAACTTAAAATCCATGCCTCAACCCAGCTTACAACACACAATCCAGGCCAGGTCAGCTTTTTATGCAAAATGGCTGTAACAAGAATCAATCTGTCACGTGAAATCAATATTCATGAGATAAAAGACCTGACTGCCGTTTGTCATATGAAAAATATGCTGGCAGAAGTCTTCGTGCACGACTCCAATTGTATCTCTTTCTCTGGCCAATGTTATATGAGCTCTGTTCACTCAGGAAACTCCGGGAATCGCGGACGTTGTAGCCAGCCTTGCCGTGATCAGTATCTGAGAACACCCACAGGCAAAGACTTCCCGCTAAACCTGAAAGACAATTCCGCTTATGGTGATCTGCGCGCACTGGCTGAGGCTGGTGTTGATTCCATCAAAATTGAAGGCCGGATCAAGAAATTTCATTATGTGTTTACTGTCGTTGATGCCTGGAGAAAACAACTCGATCATTTTTACCATACCCACGAAGTAAACAAAGACAATACTGCACTTTATAAAGTCTTTAACCGTGATTTCTCCAATGATTTCCTGAGCGGGAAACTCAGCAAAGATATGTTCATTGACAATCCACGGGATCATTCAGCTATTCATTTATCAGGCCTTACCGAAGCTTCCACAGAAGAAAGCCTGGAAAAAGCAAAGGGCGATATTTACCATGAAAGAACAGGAATCATCAATTCGCTGGAAGCTGAAATCAAACAACTAAATAGTGCCAAAGCACCTTTGTTTATACGACTTGCAGGGGAGGAGGGAAGCCGTTTGGAAATAACTGTGAATACGCCTGATGCCTCATTTTCTGTGTTTTCTGAAAGCAAACTTATTAAGGTATTCACAGAATCACTTGACCACGAGATGATCTTAAAAAGACTGAAAGCCTTAAATGAGACTGAATATTTTATTGAACACATTGATACAGAATCGCTTCAGCAAAACCTCTCTTTACCATTTAAAGAACTCACATCACTAAAGAACAACATACTATTCATCCTGAATGGAGCAAGAGAAACGCTTGCCCCCATTGATGTTCCTGTGCTTACAAAACACAACACAACTACGATTAAGCCAAATCTTACCGTATTAATAGCATCCAAAGATGACCTATACCTTTTAGAGGAGACATCGGCAAGCATCTATTTTCAAATCCCCAATTGTTTTAAAGATGAATCAGACGAATTATTGGCGCTGTTCAGGAATAACAAAAGGCTGATTCCCTGGTTTCCTGCGGTTCTCATCGGTGACGATTATACAGCTGCGGTATCCCTGCTCAGGCAGTTGAACCCGGAGTTAATTGTGAGCAATAATACTGGTATCGCTAATGAGGCACATACGCAGGGAATCAAGTGGATCGCAGGTCCTTTTATGAATATTGTCAACTCCTTTAGTTTATTATCTTTAAAGCTTAACTTTAATTGTTCTGGCGCATTTATCTCTAATGAAATTAATTATGCACAGATTAAATCAATTAAAAAACCGGCAGATTTTGATTTATTCTTTAGCATTTACCATCCGATCGAGCTGATGACAAGCCGGCAATGCCTGTTTCACCAGGTCACAGCTTGCGAGAAAAACAGAATTGACGATACTTGCATCTCTAACTGTGAGAAGTCTGCTTCCATCACCGATTTAAAGTCAGTATCCTCTTTGATCAGCAAAACGAAAGGAAACTATCATCATGTCTACCATGAGTCTCATTATCTGAATACAGCCATTGTAACTGACATTCCAGACTATTTCTCCACTTACCTTATTGATTTAAGGGATATAGAAACGAAATCAGTCGTTGAGCCTGCAAAGCCTTTGATGATCAGGTGTTTTGAGGAGCTGCTGGCTGGAAATTCCGGGTCTGCACAAGAACTCAATAAGAAAATCGGTCCGACGACATTCAGCCAGTATGTAAAGGGATTATGATTTGAACGGTAAGGTAAAACAAAATGTACTTCCGATCTCTTCTTCACTCTCAGCCCATAAGCTTCCGCCATGTTTTTCAACAAATTCTTTGCAGAGCAACAATCCCAGACCTGTGCTGAGCTCGCCTTCTGTGCCTATGCGATTAATTTGTCCATCAAGTTGAAAGAGCTTTGAAAGTGTCTCCTGGTCCATTCCGATGCCTGTATCCTTAATAAACATTGTTACCCAATTGGCAGTTGATGAATTTGCTGAAATAGAGATTGTACCGCCAGGCTTGGTAAATTTCACGGCATTTGAAACGAGGTTACGCACAGTGGAAGTCAGCATAAACTGATCAGCAAATACTTGCAGATCCCCTGGAATGTCATACTGAACCGCTATGGTCTTTTGAAGCGCCGAGTCTGCAATTGTTTGCAAACCTCCACTTATGGTATCAAGTAAAAATAAAGTATCAGGAAAAAATGGGGTTACACCTCTTTTCATTCTTGACCATTCCAACAAATTTCCCAATAAGTTGAAAAGATTGGTAGCAGAGCTTCTCATACTCTTTGCGATCAATTGAATTTCTTTTAATGTCATGGTGTCAAGCTCTGCCTCCAGCAATTGCGTAAAACCTAGAAAGGTAGTGAGCGGGCTTCGCAGATCATGGGCAATGATAGAGAAAAACTTGTCTTTTTCAGAAATTAACTGCACTAATTTTTATTTTGAAATTGTCCGTTCTGTAACGTCAAGGAAAGACCATACTCTTCCCTCTGGTCTGCCATCAAGATGCATGGGTTTTGAAATACGTTCGAAAATCCGCCCATCCTTTAAAAGAATCTGAACAAAAGTCTCAATTTCAGCATTTTTATATATTTCATCGACTTTTGATAAAAACTCTTGTGGGTCAGAAAGCTGATTAAAAACATAATCCAAAAGAGCTTTATCCTCCCCTGAGGATAAAACTTCAGCAGGTATGTCCCACATCTGTGCGAATAGAGAATTGGTCCTGATTACCTTACCCTGCATACTAACAACAAGAATTCCATTGTAAATCGATTCTATCGTGGCTTCCAGCGTCGACAATGAGTATTTCAATGCCTTTTCTGCCTTTTTTTCTGAAGTTATATCTGTTACCGTTGTATAGCATTGCGTTCGTATCCACCCCACCAACCCCATGTTAGCCTAGCAGTGCCTTGTCGATAAACTGT
>JBAXPV010000054.1:0-17547 GCA_037132075.1 Bacteroidota bacterium | reverse complement strand
ATTTATATCCTGATTTATGCATGCTGCCATGCTTTTCATAAAACCATTTAAAGCAGATTCCAACCTATCTAAATATTTTTCAAACTCATTGTTTTCCATATATTCCTTTATGAGACGAATGGTTCACCTGATAAATAGTTTACTATATGAAGTATTATTTGTCAAATACGCGGGGAAAAACGAAAAGCCGGCACCCTGATCAGATAGCGCCGGCTCTTCTGGCAACTTCATCAAAATTCTTGAGACTCCTGAACATTGTAGTAATCATTTTAATTATGTTTTTCATCTTAGTTCTCCTTCCATACTATTATCTTCGCCGACCAAGATGAAAAACTTGCATCCTATTTTTTCTATCCTGCACCAGACCTATATTGCACTGCCTCGGCAATGTGCCTTTGACTGATGATCTCAGAACTGTCTATGTCAGCAATTTCAAAAAGGGGAACTCACCGACACTGTGAAATTCCAGGAGCTGGCCAACCAGGTTAGCATGAACGGCCCGGTAACCAACCTTACTGCTTTCGCGCAAAATTATCTGGACGTTTTTTCCAGGGGTTACAATTATGCATTTGGTGTTGCTGCAATTGCCATGGTAGTATCACTTCTCGTCTATGTCTTTTTTAGTAAACTCCTTCCCAATAAGGAAAAAGTCGCAAAAGATAAAAATGCTGCTGTTGAACGCAAACCCATGGCCATCGTTGCTAGTGTCGCAGCTTTTGCAGTTGTCGCGTTCCTCATTTATCTGGTAAAAGATTATAAAACCGGATTGGCTTTCGGACTGTTTGCCGGGTTTATCACCTATATCATTTCTGTAGCCACCAAAGAGGAAAAGCCAAGGGTTTCTGCTTTAATTATGGTCTTCATTGTCGTCGTTTTCTTTTGGATGTCATTCCATCAGAATGGCTTAACACTTACATTTTTTGCCCGGGATTATACTGTTAAAACAGTTGCCCCATTTACCTATATGTTCTTTACCCTAGAGAATATACTTTCTGTCATTGCTTTGCTGGCAGGATTCTTCCTTCTTTTGGGTAAAAAGAGCAGTATGAATTCACGCCTGAGCGGAGGCGCCCTCCTTATAGCAGGTGGTAGTGCCTGTACTTATTTTTACAAACAAGCCGGTGCACAGAATTCAATCTCTCCGGAGGTATTTCAGTCATTCAATCCTTTGTTTATTGTATCCCTGACATTTGCCGTTATGGCAGTTTTTGCATGGCTGAATAAAAAGAAAATGGAGCCTTCTACCCCGCGCAAAATCGGAATCGGAATGATCATCGCAGCATTAGGATTTGTGGTGATTTTAGTTGCATCTCTCAACCTCATCTCTCCACATGAATTGAGATTTGTAGATGCGGCCGGAGCCGTAAAATATAATCCGGTTCCCGACAGTTCTCGCGTTATGCCTTACTGGCTGATGTCTTCCTATCTGATCCTGACGATTGCAGAGTTGTTTCTCAGTCCAATGGGTCTTTCTTTTGTTTCTAAAGTGGCACCAGTCCGTTTTCAGGGTTTAATGCAAGGTGGATGGCTTTTGGCAACTGCAGTAGGGAATAAGTTGCTGTTTATCGGCAGCGATTTCTGGGGCAAACTTGACCTTTGGCAGCTTTGGCTGATCTTTATAGTTTGTTGCCTCGTTTCTGCGGCCTTTATCTTTACGATATTAAAGCGGCTGGAGAAGGTAACCCAATAAGCATCATCCTTCGACTTGTCGCCCAGTTCTCTACTTAATCCCAAAGAACGCCCTGATCCCCCAGGACTTGTATTTTCCGTTTTCGTAACCAACAACAGCCTGGATGCTTCCTGCAAAGAGAATGTTCCCAAAACCGTAGGCAGCTTCGATATAATTCGGATATTTCTCGCTGTGGAAATAAGCCAATGTAATAGTCTCGGTGAAAAGCTTTTCCCCAATCCATGGCAATCTTTTAAAGATCAGGCAGGATGACTTGTAATGAAAATGAGTATCAACAAACCAGGAAGGGGTGCTGTAAACATAAGAAGGCATGAGTAAAAAAGAAGACTTCGTGTCTCTGAAGTCAAAAACAAATGCAGTCACATTGGGGTGATAAAAATCAGGAATTTGAAGATTGTCTGTATTAAAACTATTCCCAGCAATCCCTTTGTACCAGATCTCAGAAAATAGACCCAGGTCTATTCTTTGTTCTATGCTGATTGACACGCTGCTAAAATTACTTGCACTTTTCCCAATGCCTTCAATTCCCTGTATGTAATTGACTCCAAGTACAGGATAAGAAGAGCCCAAATTCAGTTTCCTGTTATTCTTGATCATGTATTTGTTTCTATGGGTATATTCAAGCCCAAACTGCAAGAAAAACTGTTCATGATTCGCTAAAGGATGGTTGCTTTGGTAAACATTTAGCGGGTTATTCGGCTTGTAAATGGTGTCAATTTTTGAAAAAGAATAATTCGTAGTGTTTTCAAGGATTTCACGATTGTGGTATTCAATCCTGGCTGTTGAAATCAAACCATTGGTAAGTTCAAGTTTTCCGGTGATTTTAAAACCCTGGTCATGGATTTGTTTGACTTTATTGTCGAAGAGGAATAGCGAACTAATGCTGTTGAGAAAAAGATCAACGGGATATTGTGTGTTGAAATCCCGGCTTTTTGAAAATACATCGATAAAGATAGAAGCTTGTTTCTTTCGCGAGAAAGTTCTCCCGATCCTTGCTTCTGTCATAAGTTCCTGGCGGATAAAACTATAGGACGGCGTATAAGACACCTCTGTTCTTTTGTTTTTTTTCTCACTGAATCGGGAATATGAAAAGCTAGCACCAAGAGTAAAGCCATCGACAGCAGTAAAATATGTGTTGTTTCCAAGTAAGCCTGATACATGAAATTGATAAGTTGAGTCATTGTGAAGGTTGCCTCCCAATAAACTTCTTGTAACTAGGTCGCTGAACTTCACTTTGTGTAAGCTGTCTTTTTTTGCCTTTCCGGCGACAGTATCAGATAACTTTACCCGGTACACAGAATCTATCTCATGTTCAGCTACTCGTTCTTCTCTGGATAGTGTTACGGGCCTTACCTGTTGCCAGTAAAGGGTGTCGTGCTTATTATATAAACTATCCTTTATTACAACAACCGGGTCTTTTACTTCCAGGCTTTTTGAGGTATCCTTCTCACTTGCCTTGTCAAGTTTCTTCATGGTCCTCATGAACTTATTCATGTCTTTTAATGACATTTCTTTTTTATTCATGAGTTTACTTACTTCATCTTCAAGCTTTTGTTGTTTTTTTACAATGCTTGCCCTTTTTTCGGCTTTTGCAGGAATTTCATCACTTTTTGACTCTTTTGCGTAAATCCGGGCTTTTTCGTTAAGCTTCAAAGTTGTATATCTAAGTGAGCTGGATGACATGCCACTAAGTTTGTTCCCCATCATTTCAAAGTGGAAGTCAATATAATAACTGCTGGGCAAGGCTATTACATCCTGGAAGACATCAAAATCCATTTTCAGGGTATAGTTCTGGAAGGAGGCATCCAACTTCCAGTCAAGATTATTTACAAAGTAATTGCTGCTGTTTATATAAACATAACCTTCGAAGAAAATGCCGGGTCTTTTAGGACTAACTTTTATCTTGTAAATAGAATAGTTTCCCATGACAGAGATTCCTGCGAGATAAAAGTTGTAATAAGAGAAGGCACTCCTTCCCAAAGGAGAGGGGATGTCACCGTATTTCGGCTCATAAACACTATAGGCCAAAAATTGTACGCCAGGGATGCCATCCGGGCCAAAAGCGGATCCGGATTTTTCTGCCTTCAGAACCTTTTGTGTGTAATGATTGGGCGCCAGGTAGCTAACCAGGTTGTGTGACTCAGCAAACTGTAGTTTCCCTATTTTAGGTATCTCTTTTTCATCCTTTGTCATATACTTGACAAGTGCTGAAAGTTTGTCGATCTTGAAATTTACCTTTACATAAACATCTGCATTATAAGACTCCAGCATTTTAAAGAAAAATTGGGCCCGCGTAATGGTCGCCCTCATGATCCGATTGGCTGGATTTTCCTTGCCTGAAATAACGACCTCATTCAAAGTGTAATTCATTTCTTTGAGTATCACTTTGATTTCGACATCTGAATTGTTCACCACCACACTTTTTAACTCAGGCTGGTAGCCGACACATTGGAATTTTATGGAATAAGAACCGTTTTCCACAGGGATGGTAAAGTTGCCTTTTTCTCCTGTGGTAACACCTTTGTTAAGTTCTTTGATAAAAATCGTGGCATAGGCAATGGAATTTCCTTTAATATCTGTAACACTGCCTTTGATTGAAAAGCCAAAAGAATCGCTGGCTGAATATATTGTCAGCAGTAAAGAAAGAAGCAAAAATATTTTGTAGGGGTGTTTCATAATAGGTTTACAAATCTAATAGAAAAAGCATAGTTTTGACATGTTTTTGCGACATTTGGCTGGGGGATCTCTAAAAG
This sequence comes from Bacteroidota bacterium, assembly GCA_037132075.1. Classification (GTDB taxonomy): domain Bacteria; phylum Bacteroidota; class Bacteroidia; order Bacteroidales; family CAIXZF01; genus JBAXPV01. The sequence goes on along the minus strand of JBAXPV010000054.1, from coordinate 13,104 downwards.
AAAATTATTTGGCAATAGATTATTATTGGGGTCATTCCCGCAGGTTTAACGCTTATGCTGAATTCTTTAAAAGGGAATTCGGCAGTCGGGTTCAGAAGTTGACCCTGGATGCCGGTTTTAGCTGTCCGAACCGTGATGGAAGTTTAGGCGTCGGGGGCTGCACCTATTGCAACAATGATGCATTTAATCCTTCTTATTGCACCCCTTCAAAAAGTATAACACAACAACTCGAAGAAGGTGTGGCATTTCATCTGAAAAGATACAGGCGAGCCACAAACTTTCTGGCCTATTTTCAGGCTTATTCAAATACCTATGAGTCGCTCGCGATTTTGAAAGGAAGATACGAGGAGGCTCTGGCTTTTCCAGGCGTCATTGGCCTGGTAATCGGGACCCGTCCGGATTGTGTACCTGATGAAGTCCTGGATTACCTTGCATCCTTGAATCGAAGAACGTTTCTATTGGTAGAATATGGAGTAGAAAGTATTAAGGAAGAAACACTATTGAGCATCAATCGTGGTCATACTTATTCTAAGTCTGTTGAATCAATTAAAAAAACAGCAGCCCTGGGAATCAGGACTGCTGCACATTTTATCCTGGGTCTGCCTGGGGAAAGCCGGGATGAAATGATTGGCATGGCTACAGAAATTTCAGGCTTGCCCCTGCATTCTATCAAACTTCACCAACTACAGATCGTTCACGGGACAAAAATGGCCTTAGAATATGCGCAAACACCTGAGAAGTTTGAATTCTTTAGCCTGGATAACTACATCGAATTAATCGTTGATTTCCTGGAACGTCTTAATCCTTCATTCGTGGTTGAGCGTTTTGCAGGAGAAGTTCCCCCTCGCTTTCTGGTTGGGCCGGGTTGGGGTAAAATCCGAAACGATCAGATTCTTGTCAGGGTTGAGAAACGACTGGAAGAAAGACAGACATACCAGGGAAGATTGTTTACATAAGGCTCATTGGCTGATATACAGGTGTGCAACCCCAAGGCATATTATTTTATTCAGAACCCGTATTCTTTTTCACCTTAAGCCTGCCATGCTGCTTCAATGCCTGGGTGATGATCCATTCCAACTGCCCGTTAGTGCTGCGGAATTCATCACCGGCCCATTTCTCGACCTTGTCAAGAAGTTCGGGCTTGACTCGCAGCACAAAGGGTTTCCGTTCCGACATAATCTATCGGTTTAATGTTCCTGTATTGACAACCGGGCTGGCCGACTTGTCACCACACAACACCACCATGAGGTTGCTCACCATATTGGCTTTGGCTTCTTCGTCCAATTCAACTACTTGCTTTTTAGATAGTTGGTTGAGTGCCATCTCGACCATCGAAACCGCACCTTCTACAATTTTGAAACGTGCCGCTACAATTGCAGTAGCCTGCTGACGCTGAAGCATGGCATGAGCGATCTCCTGTGCGTAAGCCAGGTACGCAATACGTGCTTCCATAACTTTTATGCCGGCAATTTGCAGACGTTCTGTCAATTCGCGTTCCAACACATGATTTACCTCTTCTCCTCCGGCCCGAAGTGACATTTCCAGTTGTTCATCATCGAAATTGTCATACGAATAATGCCCTGCCAGTTTTCGTATCGCAGACTCACTTTGAATGGAGACAAACTTTACATAATCATCAACTTCAAAAGCTGACTTAAAGGTGTCCTCAACCTGCCATAACAAAACAACGCCAATCATGATCGGGTTTCCGATTTTGTCATTTACTTTCAGAGGCTCACTGTTTAAATTACGAGCCCGAAGTGAAATCTTCTTCTTCATGAAGAATGGATTCACCCAATGAAACCCATTGGCTTTGATTGTCCCTTTATAATCTCCGAAAAGAGTCAGTACTGCTGACTCATTGGGATTAATAACAACAAAGCCGGGGATACAAAAGAAGCCCAGGATGCCGAAGACAATGGTCCATACTTGTTCATAAGCAGCAATGCCAATTGCCGCGATCCCTAAAAGGATCAGTCCATACAATAATCCCATATAACCTGACATGGGTGCAAAAATCTTTTCAGTTTTCATGATATATGATATTAAAATGATATCGCAAAGATACTATGTTATTTGATTGATGTCAAATAAAAATTAATTAATTCGGACAAATAGGTCCGAATTAATTAATTTCATGTATATTTGCCACAAACTCCAAGTATATGTTTAGCAAAACATGTGAATATGCGATTAAAGCAATGCTTTTCATCCAATCCAACAATGGATCTGGTCGTAAAATCAACTTACAGGAAATTGCTGATGGGATTGATTCTCCTCTTGCCTTTACTGCTAAAATTTTACAGAAGCTCAGGAAAAATGGCCTCCTGCAATCAACCATTGGTGCCAAAGGAGGCTTTGTAGTTCGAGAAGGAGAGAAAATATATCTGATCGATATTGTAAAGGCAATAGATGGAGAAGGCATCTTTACCAATTGTGTTTTAGGTCTTCCAAAATGTTCTTGCGAAAACCCATGTCCAGTGCATGAGAAATATATACAAGTAAAAGAGGACCTCATTAAAACTGTTCTGGAATCATCATTGGATGATCTTCTTGATCAGATCAATGTTAAGAAAATTGTACTAAAATGAACCAAGTTCCGGTATTATCCCGGATTTATAAGTCAATATATTATCCACTAAAACCAATAGAATATGTTATCAAAATCGCAAGCGAGAACGTTTTTCCTGGGAGGTACCATAGTGACCTTTGCCGTGTTCCTGGGATTATCGTGGACTTCTTTAGTTAATGAAGTCCCCAAAAGGACACACGTCGAGAACCTGACACCCCAGGTGATCCGTGGTAAGCATATATGGGAATCAAACAATTGCATGGGATGTCACACCATTCTGGGAGAAGGAGCCTATTATGCGCCTGAATTAACGAAGGTTTACGAAAGGAGAGGGGAAGGCTATATGAAGGCAGTCCTGACGGCAAAAGTGCCTTGGTCGCCAAGGGGACGTAAAATGCGTGCCTACGGGTTTTCTGAGGCGGACGCAAACGATCTAGTCGCTTTCTTTAAATGGATTGGGGAAACGGACCTAAACGGATTTCCGCCCAAACCGGATTTGAAACAATAATAATAAGCACTTAAAATATTAATTATATGAAATATAAATCCCAACAAGTTGCATATTGGTTTTTTGCATTATCAATGCTACTGTTAGCACTGCAAATTATTTATGGTTTTATCATGGGTTTTGCCCATATGGGTTTTGATACCCTTCATAGCTTTATTCCATTCAATACAGCCCGTGCTGTACACACAAACCTTCTTATCGTTTGGATTCTGTCAGGATTCATGGGCGCTGCCTATTATATCATTCCGGAAGAAGCTGAGCATGAGCTTGTCAATGTAAAGCTCGCATACATTCAGCTGATATCACTGGCTTTGGTAGGTGTTGCTGCTGTTGTCGGGTTTCACCTAAATTACTGGGAAGGCAGAAAGTTCCTCGAGATTCCACGACCACTTGATTACCTCGTTGTTGTTAATGTTCTGACTTTTCTGGGTTTGATTTTGACGACTTTATATAAAGGTAAAACTAGAACAACTACAGCCCTCGTCATGAGTATGGGACTTCTCTTTGCGGCCTTATTGTATTTGCCCGGGATGATTTGGTTTGATAATCAGACAATGGATTCTTTTTTCCGCTGGTGGGTAGTTCACCTTTGGGTTGAAGGTGTTTGGGAACTCATCATGGGTGGTATCCTTGCGTTCCTCTTGATAAAAATCACTGGTGTTGACAGAGAGGTTATTGAAAAATGGTTATATGTAATCGTTGGATTGACTTTCATTTCAGGGATTTTAGGTACTGGTCACCATTATTATTATATTGGAGTAGGCAAAGTATGGCTTATAGTAGGTGGCATTTTCTCAGCTATGGAGCCGCTGGCCTTTTTGGCAATGGCATTATTTGCTGTTAGTATGTATCGAAAAGGGGAAAAAAAGCATCCGAATAAAATCGCATTGAGCTGGACATTAGGAACAGCAATACTTTCTTTTGTAGGTGCAGGTTTGTTAGGAATGGCTCATACCATTCCGCAAGTAAATATGTATACCCACGGGACTCTGGTCACAGCAATGCATGGTCACCTTGCCTTTTGGGGTGCTTATGGTATGATTGTTTTTGCCATCATCAGCTATGCATTGCCCAATATGACCGGCAGGAAATTGTTTGATACCATGACCGGACAACTGGCCTTTTGGTTGTCAAATATTGGAATGTTAGGTATGACCGTTGCTTTTGGTGTGGCTGGTGTTGCCCAGGTCTACCTGGAGCGAAAAGTCGGAATGGAATTTGGTGCGGTTCAGACTGAATTGCAAGTTCACTTCTTTGTCCTGATTTGTTGTGCGACACTTTTCACTGCTGGCATTAGCTTATACATTTATGAGTTTATCAGGCATGGAAGACCAACCGATGAGGCAATCCTTCAGAAGGGTGAAAACTAATTTTTCTCCGGGTTAATTTATTTGAGCAAAAGCTCACTATTTATTTCTTTAGCGACACAGGCATAAACTAGAAATTAGGCCTGTGTCGCTAAAATTAAAATAATGTCATGATTGTTGAAGCGCCGTATTATCATTCTGTTGGAGTAGAAATAGAAATTTTCAAACATTCGTTTGAAAATAAAATACCTTTTTTACTTAAAGGCCCCACTGGGACTGGGAAATCCAGATTTGTGGAGTATATGGCTCACAAGCTTGACAAAACCCTGATAACGATCAGTTGTCATGAGGAGACTTCATCTACAGACCTGATTGGGCGTTTCTTGATAAAAGGAGCAGAAACCGTATGGATCGACGGTCCACTAACCCGGGCAGTTAAAGAAGGGGCTATTATTTACCTTGATGAGGTTGCTGAGGCCAGACCTGATGTAATAGTAGCAATCCATTCCTTAACTGACCATCGTCGTGAATTGTATATTGACAAACTAGGCGAAACCGTTAAGGCACATGATGATTTTATGCTTGTTGCATCATTCAATCCAGGTTATCAGAGAGGATTTAAAGAACTCAAACCTTCAACAAGGCAAAGATTCATAGCAATCTCATTTAGTTATCCTGAACCCAAAATAGAAATAGAAATCCTCATCCAGGAAACAAATGTTGAGCATGCTGATGCAAAGAAACTTGTCGCAATTGGAAATAAAATACGCAACCTGACAGAGTTAGGCTTGTCCGAAACCGTTTCAACACGTTTGTTGGTCGACGCGGCTAAATTAATTAGGAGCGGTTTAGCCAGGCGTCAGGCTGTAAAAGTAGCTATTGTTGAGCCATTAACTGATGATCTCGAAGTATCCCAGGCACTTGGAGATTTATGTGACCTGTTGATATAATGGCTATTGACGAATATCTATTCAGTAAAGTTGCCGGGTTCCTTAAAAACAGGAAAGCCTCCTCTAATGACTCTAAAGCCAATGGGATACTTCTGGAAGATTTCAAGCCCAGGTTGACAATACTCGCCAGGGCAATAACTGGTGCAGCAATTGAAATTTATCCTGCTGAAAGAGAAGGAGGATACAAAAACAATAATTTTTTTCTGCCGGCTTCTTTCTCTCAATTGTCTTCACAGGAAGAAAACCTTTCATATTATTTTTTCAGGATCTTGTATCTTTCTGTTCAAAGGAAACTTAATCTTAATTGGAACGGCGGCTCAGACCCTTCCTTAGAATCCTCACAACAAAAAGCCTTGGAATGTTCACCGAGAGTTTTAGAATTGTTATTTGATGAATTTCCACTAGCGAATGAACTTCATGAGTCTTTTAGGGCGAAAATGAAATCAAACGTAAAAGATAAAAGTATGCCTGATTATTCTTGGCTATATGGGAAATGGATGAGAAACGAGCCAGAACTTACAGGCAATAAATTGCAAAATGTATCCGACAGGATAAAAAAAGCTATTGAAAAGAATGCCACAACGCTTATTAAAACGAAGGCCTCAGAAGAAATAGTTAGTATCGAAGTAGATAAAAAACAACAGGAAGATTATATACTGACTCATAATTTCGAAAAAGTTGACACTGCTGATGATTTTAATGGAGGGTGGCGCGACTTTGATGGTGATGATGAACTGGAAGATCACCAGGAAGCCCTGGATGAACTAAACATGAAATTTACTGTAAGAGTTGATGACGTAGCCCATTCTGTTTACCAGGCTGATTTTGTCGAAAATACAAGCATCTCTGAGAGTGCTGAATATGATTCAAAAGGCTATCATGTTCTCTATGACGAATGGGACTACACAAAACGTATCTACAAGGAGAAGTTTTGTAAAGTTTACCCGATTATCCAGTTAAAGACCAATTACAGTTACTACAAAGAAACCCTGAGTAAAAATGCTACTGTACTCAATGGTTTGCGAAAAATGCTGACGAACCTTAACAATAAAGTCCAGCAGCAAAGACGCCAGGCTCAGGGGGATGAGTTTGATATTGATGCAATCACGGATTTAGTCGTAGATGTACATTCACACCGTACGCCCTCGGAATTAATATACCTCTCGAACCGTAAGAAAGAAAAGGATCTGTCTGTCCTTTTATTATTGGATGTAAGCTTGTCGAGCGACGGTTATGCGGCAGGTAACAGAGTAATTGATGTTGAGAAGCAAGTGTCACTTCTTTTCGGGGAAATTTTGAATGAGTTTAATATTGATTTCTCAATCAATTGTTTTTATTCAAAGACAAGGAATTACTCATCGTATGTGACCTTAAAGGATTTTGATGAAGGATGGGATAAAGCGAAACATCGGATAGGTACGATTGAACCTCAGGGGTATACGAGAATTGGTGCTGCACTGAGGCATTCAGGGGCTATGCTCGACAAACGCAGCACTAAAAATAAATGGGTGATTCTGATTTCAGATGGAAAACCAAACGATTACGACCGTTACGAAGGAAAGTATGGAATAAATGACGTGAAACAAGCTTTACGTGAATTGTATGAGAGAAAGATTAATTCCTATGCATTGGCCATCGAAGCACAAGCGAAATATTATTTGCCACAGATGTTTGGGCAGAATCACTATCAGATTTTAACAACGCCTTCAGAACTCCTTCAGTCAATGGTGAAATTGTATGAAAAGATAAAACATCAATCTTGAGCAAAAAAAAAGGTGCCCGAGTGGGACACCTTTTTTTTGAAAGAGATTGAAATTTATTTCAAATTGCCTTCAGCACTTTTCTTAGCATCTTTTGAACAACAACCTGCTTTTGCTTTGCCATCTTTGCTGCAACTTGCTTTTTCTTTATCGCTGCAAGTTTTTGAACAACCAGCTTTTGCGTCATGGTTGCATCCTGCTGCTTTTGCGTCATGATTGCAAGCGGGTTTTGCGGTGTTGTCAGTAGTAGAAACTTTCTCAGTCTTTACTTCTTTGGTTTTCTGTGGCTCCTGAGCATTTGCAGTGCTAAATGCAATGAAAGCTACGAAGCTAATCAGTGAGAGAACAATTGCGAACTTTTTCATATATGTTTTTTAGTTTAAGGTTTCGTGATGCAAAAATAACGCAATTAATTCATACACTGTTGTATTGGCCTTGTTAATGTATAGTTAATTGTTGCAAATTATTCAGGAAAATACCCAATTACAGTCTCTAAACCCTTGACAATCTGGTTCTTGTCGACGGTTATTTTCGTATCAATGGGTAGAAACAAGTCGACTCGTGAGCCAAACCTGATAAATCCAAGTTCCTGACCTTGTTTGAATTCCTGTCCTTCCTTTGCATTACAATGGATCCGACGTGCTACTGCTCCAGCAATCTGACGAACTAAAATACGCTGTTTCTTTTCATTAGTTAAAACAACCGTTGTCCTTTCATTCGCATCTGAGGATTTTGGGTGCCAGGCCACAAGGTATTTACCTGGATGATATTCATAGTATTCAACCTTCGCATTGATTGGAAACCAATTTACATGGACATTGAACGGAGACATGAAAATAGAAACCTGCATGCGGTCTTCCTTAAAGTATTTTTCCTCGAATACTTTCTCAATAACGACGATCTTGCCATCAGCAGGGCTAACAATGGAACCCGGCCGTGGCGTGAGAACTCGTTTAGGCATCCTGAAGAATGAAACAACAAACAGGAAGAATCCAAGACAGGCAAGATAAATCAGCCAGTCAATAGGCGTAATGTCCGGACTAAATAAATAAATGATTGTTACAATTGTTGCAAAGAACAAGAAGAAAAATAGAATGAGGTTGTAACCTTCTTTGTGGATTTTCATAAGGAAGTAATAAATAGAATTAGAAGGACAAAGGGTGTTGCCATCAGTACCGCATCAAACCTGTCGAGTATTCCTCCATGACCGGGCATGATGTTTCCTGAATCTTTTATATTAAAACTTCGTTTTAGCATTGATTCTGCCAGGTCGCCCAAGGTTCCGAATATAATACATACCATCCCAACGATCAACCACACTAAGGTGCCTGGCGTTTTGAAAAACGTACTCAACAAAAAGGCAGTCATTAGCGCAAAAATTGCGCCCCCAATGCTTCCTTCCCATGTTTTTTTTGGTGAAAGTCTTGGATATAAAGGGTGCTTTCCAAAGCTCATTCCGCTTAGGTAAGCGAAAGTGTCATTCACCCATATTAAAAGAAAAACACCCAGCAAAATATTAGGGGAGGCAATGGATGTTGGATTAATATAAAAAAATGAATTCAGCAACCCAAGCGGTAGTGCTACATAAATGATCCCCAGGAAAGTTAAGGCGACATTCTCAAAAGGATGATCTTGCTTCCTGAAGATCTCAGCCAGCATTAGCACAAAGAGTACCAGGATCAGGAACAAAACGATTGCCGCAAAATACGCCACGTAGGCAAAGGCGCCCATGAAACTATCGAGATCGAAGAAATATTTACCTAAAGCCGGATGAATAAGGCAAATCGATAAATACAATAAACCGCCCACAATTGTACCTATCCAGCGGTTTGGGCTAAAGGCTTTCAGTCGGAAGATCCCATAGATTTCCCACAAACCCAGGATTGTAATCATGAAAAAAAGGCCGGCAAAAACCAGGGGATCAAGGAGTATAGAACCGATAACCAGGACTACGAAAACGGCACCGCTTAGTGTTCGGGTCAGTAAGTTATTCATACAGATTGAGAATTGATCAACTGTAGGGCGACGAGTGCATCCTGTGCCTGAACATATAACGCTACTTCTCCAAAGAGATATGCAGAGTCCTTTTTATTCATGGTGACGGCATCAATTCCATTCTCTGACAGCAATCCTTTCATCAGCTCAGCTTCGGCTTCTGAGGAATAGCTGAAGATTTTGGTCCAGTTGTCGCTATTCATGTGCTTATTCTGTTTGGTCTATCAGGAAGAGGTATAGCTCACGGGGACCATGAGCACCCATTACCAGCGTCTTTTCTATGTCTGCAGTCCGGCTAGGCCCTGTGATGATAGAAATCATGGATGGTAAGCGTTTCCCATATTTATTAGAGAGATTGGCAAAGGCATTTTTCAGGTCAGGCACTAATTGGTAGGTATAAGCAACCACAATATGCATTTCCGGGAAAACATTCATTCTTCGACCCGAAGACTGTCTTGAAGAAACCATGATACTGCCAAGTCTTGAGATCAGGTTCTCACATGCTGTGATCCCGATTTTCATTTTTAAAAAGTCATCTTCAGTAGAAGAGTAAGGGATCTGACCCCGCTTCAGCATTTTGGTGACTCTGTCGTCGAGACAAAAGGCTGGAGGCCATTCGCTCTGTTCACTTAGGATTCTGTAGCTCTGGATGAAATCATCTTCATCCTCACAATAAACAAACTTTCCTCCGACTCTGGTAAATTCGGTAGCAAAGCTAACGTCCAGGGAATCTTCAAATTCCTTAAAGATTGCTTTTGTAAAATCAACCTGTGGAAAGGGATTTTCAGCCACATTGATCAGGGCATTACGAATGCTTTTAAGGACCTTTTCCTTGGAGGTGCTTTCTTCCATAATGGTCTATGAGGGATTGCTGTCAGGTTTAACTTCCGAAATGTTTATATCATGTAAAGGCTCCATTGCAGGAGGGATTCCCGCCAAAGCTGCAGCCTGTGAGGTCTCCAATGCTTCATTTTCAATGTCTTTCGCAAAAGTCCTTTTCCCAAAGATATGTTCCAGGTCTTCTTTGAAGATCACTTCTTTTTTCAATAGATATTCTGCCAGAGACTTAAGTTTTTCACTGTTAGAACGAAGAATCTCTTTTGCACGGAGATAGGCTTTTTCGATTAACGCATGTACTTCAAAGTCAATAAGTTCAGCTGTTTTTTCGCTATAAGGTTTACCAAAGGTAAATTCAGATTGACCGCTGGAATCATAGAAGCTGACATTGCCTATTTTTTCGTTCAGGCCGAAGAAAGCGACCATCGCAAATGCCTGTTTTGTCACTTTCTCAAGGTCATTTAATGCGCCGGTTGATACTTTGCCAAAGACAATTTCTTCTGCAGCCCTTCCGCCTAATGCCATTGTCATTTCATCAAACATCTGTTCAAAGGTGGTTATCTGTCTTTCTTCAGGCAGGTACCATGCTGCACCCAATGCTTTTCCGCGGGGTACTATTGTGACTTTAACAAGGGGATGTGCAAATTCGACCAGCCAGCTTACAGAGGCATGCCCTGCTTCATGGTAGGCGATCACTTTCTTTTCTTCCGGGGAGATGATCTTATTCCGTTTTTCCAGGCCCCCAACAATACGGTCAATAGCATCCAGGAAATCCTGTTTCTGGATGGCAGTTTTTCCGTTTCTTGCGGCAATCAATGCAGATTCATTACATACATTGGCAATGTCAGCTCCAGAGAAACCAGGCGTTTGTTTGGCGAGGAAATCTCCGTCAACGGTCTCATCCATGGTGAGCGGACCCATATGAACTCTGAAGATAGCTTTGCGTTCTTCCAGGTCTGGTAGTTCAACATTGATAGTCCGGTCAAAACGTCCTGCCCGTAATAATGCCCTGTCTAAGATATCAGCCCTGTTGGTTGCTGCAATGATGATAACCCCGGTATTGCTTGCAAAGCCATCCATCTCGGTGAGGAGCTGGTTCAGCGTGTTTTCACGTTCATCATTTGAGCCTGTGATGGCATTTTTTCCACGGGCACGCCCAATGGCATCGATTTCATCGATGAAAATGATACAAGGTGCTTTTTCTTTCGCTTGTTTGAAAAGGTCTCTTACCCTTGAAGCTCCGACACCGACGAACATTTCGACGAAATCAGATCCTGAAATCGAGAAGAAAGGGACTTTGGCTTCACCTGCAACGGCTTTGGCGAGTAAGGTCTTTCCGGTACCAGGAGGGCCAACCAATAAAGCTCCCTTTGGGATCTTGCCTCCCAATTGGGTGTATTTCTTAGGTGTTTTAAGGAAATCCACGATCTCCATCACTTCGACTTTGGCTTCTTCAAGCCCGGCTACATCTTTAAACGTGATCGTGACGCTGGTGTTTTTATCAAAAAGTTGGGCTTTTGATTTGCCGAAGTTAAATACCTGGCCTGCACCACCGCTGTTTTTGCTCATCATCCGCATGATAAAGAACCAGATTCCGACCAGGATCAGGATAGGCAGAATATAGCCGATCAATTCACCACCCCAGTTTCGGCGTTCATCAGAGGTGATGATGATGCGGTCTGCTTCACGTAGTTGTTGTTTTTGTTCCGTTGTTTTTCCTACAGTGTCCTGAGCATAGATCCGATCCTGGGCATCTTTCAGGTCATCACGAAAAGCTTCTACGCTGAGGAGTTTCATGGTAAAATGAGGGCCTGACTTTGCAGAGGCATTGCCTTTTAATGCTTTATATAAGCTGTCATTAACCGAAGCCAGCTTGTCTTTTTTGATATAGATTTCTGCGTTCTGCTTATTAATTACAACGATTTTTTCAACGTCATGCCTTTCAAGCATGGGCTGAAAAGCATTCCAGTCAATTTCTTTTATTTCACCTTTGAAGTTATAATACTGAAGGCCAATAAAAACTACGGCAAGAATCGCATAGATCCAGTAAAAGTTGAATTTAGGGAAACCTGATTTCTTTCCGCCCACTTTGTTTTCTCCTTGTTCTGGAGAATTTTGTTCAGGGTTACCTTGTTCTTTGTCCTGAAAGTCATATTTTGGTTGTTCTGTCATTATGTCCGAAATAAATATCAATACTATGGGCGATCTTCCCCTTTAATTTTAGTGATCTCTGCGTCAGCCCACAGTCCTTCAAGGTTATAGAAGTGTCGACGGCTTTCCTCGAAGATGTGAACGACAACATCGAAGTAGTCCATCAAAATCCATTCCGCATTTTCAACACCCTCTTTATGAAAAGGGTTTTCTCCAATGGCTTTTTTTACCTCCATAGCCACGGAATCCGCAATCGCATCGACTTGAGTCTTCGAGCTGCCATGGCAGATGATAAAGTAATCACTCATGGCATTGTGGATTTTTCTGAGATCCATCACAACGATATCCATTCCTTTTTTCTCCTGAATGCCGTGAATAATAATGTCTGCCAACAGGCCTGAAGCAGCCTGAATTTGTTTTTTCGCCATAGATGCGGATTTTTCCTTTTAGTTAAACAAAAATAGACAAAATTTCTGCGGTTAAGCCTTGAAGTTTTCCCCAACTATTAACAAGATTTTCGCAACATGGTTCAAGTATGGGTGGTCATGATTATATTTGCAGTAGATCAATTCAGTTTTATGGAAACTATTATTACAAAATATACGACAGATCTTCGCACCCAGGCTACACATCTGTATTCAGGTTCGGAAATCACAACGGATGCACCGCTTGATAACAACGGTAAAGCGGAGTTTTTCTCTCCCACTGACCTTTTAGCCGCAGCCCTGGCCTCATGTATGCTCACCATCATGGGGATTTTGGGTAGGCGCGAAGGTTTCAGTATTGACGGAACCACTGCGAGAGTCACCAAAATCATGGGTAATGACCCACGCAGGATTGCCGAAGTCCTCATTGAATTGGATTTCCCGGCAAATAATTACTCCGACAAAGAAAAAAAATATATTGAAACAGCTGCAAAGACTTGTCCTGTTGCAAAGAGCCTTCATGCTGATCTTAAACAAACAATTCATTTTCATTACCACTAATACTTAATAATTGAACCCTCCCAGTAAAACGATTTTCC
>JBAXPV010000053.1:0-19653 GCA_037132075.1 Bacteroidota bacterium | reverse complement strand
ACATATATCTCCCGATTATTTTTTTCGCGTTTTTCAGATAAAATCCTAAACGTTACCGGCAAAAAAAAGGTTATTAACCTTAAAATAATTATGTTTCCTGATAAAGAAACTATTATCTTTGCAGAAACGCTGGCAAATGACTGAGAGATTTACAGTTAAGTTTTTGGAGGAAGCTTCGGCCTTTCTTGATGACCTTGATGAAAAGACAAGGGATAAAATCATCTATAACGTCACCAAAGCACGTTTCTCCAGCGACAAACTGATACTGTAGTAATTTCCACCCATGGAATTATCAAAAAAACAAACAAAATACTTCAAAGTGAAATTGCTAAAGCCGAAAATTTAAGAAAAATTTATTTTGCTCAAAAAAATCAATCAAAATGAAAAACCAAAAATTGAAATTATACAGCTTGGAGGAGATCACAGATAAACACATTGGAAAGCATGGTTCGCCAAAGAGAGATGCTTTTGAATATGAATTGAGACTTGATCTGATTGGTGAGGCAATTAAACAAGCCCGAAAAGAGCGGAACCTAACCCAAGAAGAACTTGGGCAACTTGTTGGGGTCAAGAAAGCGCAAATCTCAAAATTGGAGAATCGGTTAACTGATGCCAGGTTTGAGACAATAATCAAGGTTTTTAGAGCTTTAAATGCTAAGATTAACTTTAATATTGAACTTCTGGACCAAAAAGCTAGCCTTGTTTAATATGAAATCATCCTGCCGGTAACGAGCCTGCAAGCTCAAGGCGGGGGTAATCGGCAACGATAGTTTCTAAATGCTTATCCACATGATTGTTAATTCAATCAGCTCACTTCTAAAACCCGCGTTTCGCCTGCAGGCCAAACCGTTGATGGTCATTATAAAACAGAAAACCTAAACAAATGATATTCGGAAAAACAATAAAAATTTTCTTAATTGGCGGTGACCCAAACGGACGGATGAGTTGTGAACTTTCTATTTGGTCTGGTAAAGCATATTAATTTTCGAGAATAAAAATCAAAGATTGCACCGATCGTGACGTCATAACCAGTACCGGTATTTACCTTCACTTTGGAAAGACGATGATGGCAAAGATCATGTTTGTAATAATTTCTAAATAACAACTAATATAATGTTTCAAGAGCCAAAAAATTATACAGACAATGACCATTTCTTTTTCGAATCAGATAAAGAATTAGAAAAAGTATGCAATGCACCAAAAGACAAGGACGGTGTTTTTAAAGTCTTAGAATTGCGAAATGGAAAAATTAACCTGGTTTATGTCGGTTACTCGAACTCGGGCGGACTATTTAACGAAATCGTTAATGGAATTCATTACGACAAAAACACAAGAAAAATAGGATGGACTTACCAAATGTTAAAAGACAAAACAGATGCACTTGATATTTATTGGTATGTAACGAATGGAAAAGACGCTCAAAAGAAAGAACAAGTTGAAATGCTAAAAGACTTTGTTGCCCAAACTGGAAAACTGCCGAAATGGAACAAATAGAAAACAATGAATCGCTTACATGCGATATTGCCTCTCGTAAGCGAAGGTTTTAGACAGCTTCAACTTTTAGAGTAACTTGATAGGTAATCTCAGCTAAACAATTAAACTGTAACCATCGCCCCATCACATCATCACCCCAACACACCAGCAAACTGTCTGATTTATTTCAAATCCCTCTTATTTAAAATAAAAACGATTGAAAAAAGATAAATGACGAACCAGACTGTACTGCTGATGATTGCTTTTAGGGGAACAAAATCATCAATCTCCACAAAAACATAGCGGCTGAAAGGGAAAGGAATGAGGCTATTTAAGGATTTAATGGGCAGATACTGGACAATTTCCGGCATGATTCCGTCCTTGAAGTAAGGCGCATTTTGAAAAATGGCAGTAGCGATCGGCTCAAACATAATGGTGTATAAAAAGAGCGCAATAATAATGAAACCGGCTTTTTTGACGATAAGCGATACGAGGAAAGCCAGGGTGCAGTAAACCAGGATATCATAAAAATAGGCTGCCAGGAATTCTGTTTTGTCGAAAATGTATCGGATACCCCACACATGTGAATAAATAGTGCCATTAACAAGCCCGGCAACAAAAAGAAACAGCGTGCTGACTGCCGCCATCATCACAATAAATGACATTTTGCTCATCAGGAATTCTTTTTTACTGATGCCGTCAATTACATTTTGACGCATGGTGTTATAAATCACATCATTGTTAACGGAAATAACCACAATAAATGCCAGCAGAATTTTGTTAAAGGAACCGAGATAGGCGATGTTCTGCCAGATATCAGGGAAATCGTAAATCGGCAAGATGGTTGGATCGATTCCGTTGAAATTACCCCCCTCACTTTTCATCCATGCCAAAAACAGTCCGCCACCAGATGCAATCACGAGTAAAGCTAATAGATACATCCCGATTAATATCCAGAAAAGGCGGTAGTTCTTAATCTTCAGCCATTCCAATTTCAGCACCCTAATCATATTCTTTCAGTATTTTGAGGAATTCTTTTTCCAGCGAATTGGTCTGCATCACCAATTTCTTTAAAACGATTCCTTGATTAAAACAATAATCATTGATTTCTGCCGAAGTGAACCCAGGCTTCAGATCGACAAACAGGCTGTTCCCTGTTTTTTGAACGGAGTCAAAGCCGGGGAACCTGCCCAGGCATTTTTCAAGCTTTTCCAAATCCTGAGCGGCAACTTCCACGCGGTTTATTTCACTCATAGTATCCTCAATACTGCCCTCATGAATCTTAATTCCTTTCCTCAAAACACAAAAATGGGTGCAGACTTTCTGAACTTCATCGAGCAAGTGGCTGGCAATAATAATGGTCTTCCCCTGGGCAGCAATTTCTTTAACAAGGTTGCGAACTTCGGCAATTCCTTGTGGGTCGAGTCCGTTGGTGGGTTCGTCTAAAATCAGGACAGGCGGGTCAGAAAGCAAGGCTGAGGCGATGGACAAGCGTTGTTTCATCCCCAGGCTGTAAGTTTTAAATTTATCATCTTTCCTGTCCAGCAAACCAACCAACGCCAACACCGTTTCAATTCTTCCGGTTCCGCATTGCTTGATGTGGGCAGCGATACGCAGGTTCTGCACCGCGGTGAGGTAAGGATAAAAACTGGGTGTTTCGAGTATCGATCCGATATTTTTCCGGGCTTCAGCACCGTACGCATCACCAAACCACTGGAACGAACCATTGTTTGGCGCAACAACCTCCAGGATCATCCCGAGTGTCGTGGTTTTGCCGCTCCCGTTAGGTCCGAGTATGCCAAAAACCTGGCCTTGCGTAATAGTCAGGTCCAAGTTGTCAACTGCCTGTATTCTTCCAAAGTGTTTTGAAAGGCTATTTATCTTGAGGACGTTTTGCACTTTTCTGTTTGTTGAGTTCAAAAATATTGATCATGTCACCCGATTGAAAACTCCGCATCAAAGCCGGGATTTTATGCCATCCGATCCGGCCCCGCAAATAAAAAGCATACATGGCATCTTCACTCTTCATCACGCCTACATATTGATTTTCAGCCTTGTTCTCTTTTCCGTACAAAATAAGATTTGTTTTTCCACCAGCCATGCTTACATATTCCTCAAAGCCGATTTTTTTGTACGAAGTGATGAGGCTTTTATAGGATTGACCGGCTTTTGCTGATGTGTCGAGCGAGTAAACCAGTAATTTTTCGATTCCGTTTACCAGCTCGTTATAATCGGAGTTATGAGAAATATTGATCATGCGCAATGTGCTGGGATAAAAACAGTATTTCCGTTCTTTGTGCGCATCACCGTAAACTTTAAAAGGTGTTTCCTGTGCTTTGATCGGAGGCAACAGCCCTGCAAGCAGCCAGAAAACCAGGATTACCTTACTTATGTTTGACATCGTCAATATGTTTCAGTTGGTCGATTCCGGGTACATTCATTTGACGGGCAATCTTCGAAATGTTTTTCAGGTCAATATCGCCGTAAACACTGATCATAACGAACTGGTTCATCAGGCCTACCATAATCAATTCCGAAATTTTGCCGTTACTTTCCTTAATTGAAAATTGGATGTTCGCCCGGACATTTTTTACGGACACCAACTCTACGTATCCGGCTTTATTAACATCGGCAATGGCTTGCTTATAAAGAGCTGCAGAATTTGGAATGCTGTCGGCCATAATAACTTTCAGACCTTTCAGCTTGCTAACCGCCTGCAGAAATTCCTTTTCGGCAGGGCTGCCTGCTTCCAGGTTCGTAAACAGCGAGAACATTTTCTCACTCACGGAAACTTTTGTAAATTTTTCGTTATCAGCATATTGGTTAAAATATTTCATAATAACGGTTCCTTGTCCCATCATCGAGAGTGACAGGAGGAACATACTGACAAATAAGCTGATTTTTTTCATAATTTGGTTGTTGTTTTTTTATTTCAATTCATTCTTGCAACACGAATTGATGGTCGCAGGTTTCTAAAGCTTAATATTACTTTTTAACGATAAATCTTTACTATTTGATATATCGAATGGATTAATCTTGGGGATCAGCCGAAGTATAGCATCAAATGTATCCAATTTTACCTCGTGCATAACATGATTGAATCGTTAATACAAAAAGGTCCTGGGCTTGCCCTGGGGTTTATACCTGTGATTACGACGAAAAATACTAATTGTACTATATTTGAAATTAAAAAAATGGCTTATCGTAATAATTCATACTTTATTTATATATATATTATTGTAGAATATGCTTTTGCAAAGTTCAATAGCTTGCTCGCTACACATGCTCCGGAGGAGCTAAATGTCAATAACCGTGGGTGGTCACCCACGGTTATTAACTGAAGTTTCGCATGTCTTTGTATGACATATATGTAGATAATGAACGTTACTAAACTGTAGAACAGCCCTCCTTCGACTCCGCTAGGATGACGAAGGATTTCAATGTTACTATGGGTAACATTGAAATAATACTGATAATATATAAATATATTCTCAATGTAATGCTGCATTACGTTGAGAACCACTCGTCATCCTGAGCGGAGTCGAAGGATGGCAGTTGCAAAGTCTTTTACAAATTAACATAATAGGCTATTGCTTATATTTCACAAAACGTTTTAAATTGCGGGTTCTCGTGACATGCGAAACTTCAGTAAAGTAAATTTCATTTCAACGTTACTTTTGGTAACGTTGAATAGTAAATGTACATAAATAATATATATTAATCGAGGTATAATTTCTTGGGTAAGCCCTGACCCGAATTAAATATTTCTCTCATTTTTATGGCTTGAAGTAGCAAAAAAAGGATACCTAAACGCCTATACCTATTAATTTATTTGAATTCAGCATTGCAAGATTAGAAGGGTTTCAAATCCGTCGATTGTATAGCGAGCACTCCTTAAGCACGTAATATTTAGTCTTGGATATTGTAAAGGCATTAAGATTGTTGTACTTTTAATAAAAATATGAAACCATGAGAATTCTGAATGTAATCTTCCTGTTTGGCTTATGCCTGCTGTTTATGGGTTGCTCAGTTAATAAATCTCCGCTCTTTCCATCCAAATCCAAATCAGTTGCTGTGCCATACAAGAGCGATTTGTCAAAATCCAATTTAAAGGGAAAGGTAAAGATAATTACATCGACCCTCTTTGATGGCATTGAAAAGGACGGCGAAGTTCAGACGGGTGTCATTAACAGCATTGTGATTACGGATTACAATACCAAAGGCAATGTGAGTGCTTATCATGGTTCTGTGCCTTATGAGAAGACTTCATGGAATACGATCTTTAAGTTTAATTGTCAGGGTTTTGTCAAAGGCTCCGAATCCCTCAATATCAATGCCAGATATGGGAATACTGCAAAGAAGGAATCCGATAAATGTGATTCCAAAGGAAATATTATTAAAGCTGTCAGATATGATGAAAAGGGTGAGGTGACGGATAGAAGCGTTTATCAATATGATTCGGTCGGGAATATAATTGAATGGGATAACTATAAGGCCAATGGCGATTTATGGTTTGTAACTACCTATATATTTGATAGCAATAGCAATATGGTTGCAAAATACAATTTTCAGCCTGATGTTAGTTTCTATGACAAAAGCACCTTTAAATATGACGACAATTCAAATCAAATTGAGCGAAAAGACTATGTGGACGGAAAATGTAATTATGACCAGAGCAGTCAATACTTAAAATTCGACGCTGCGGGCAATTGGTTAAAGAAAATCTCCTTTGATGCAGAAAAGAAGCCAGCCTATGTCACAGAGCGCCTCATTGAATATTATCCATAACACATTCTAAGTAGCGATACTATGGCATAACTGCAAAGAATGAGAATATAAATAGTTTTGTGTTTTTGATGTATTTGATTTTTAAGTGTTTGGTTAACAAGCTATTATATAATCCTATGAAAAAGATAATTCTGTTACTCACCATTTCAATATTTGTTGGGATGACTTCTTTTGCGAAAGAGGTTAATCTCGCAACAGCCATGAGTGTTGCCAGAAATTTTTACAGTTCCAGGGCACTAATTCATGAAGGAATTGATAAGAATAGTATAAAATTATCACTTGCATTCAAAAGAGGTGTAAGAAATTCAGACTCCAAGACCACGACGAATGAAGTGATTTTGTATTACATTTTCAATGTGAATGGAAATGATGGTTTCGTGATCATTGCCGGAGATGACATCGTTACACCCGTGCTTGGCTATGGCAATACCGGAAACTATAATGGGAATAACTTGCCGCCTGCTTTCGTGAAATGGCTGGAGAATTATAAAGAGCAAATCCAATATGCGCAGGAAGAAGCCATGGAGCCAACTACCGAAATAGTAAGCTTGTGGCGTGATTTAATTTCTAACAATGTCAGTAAATCAAATTCATCAAACTTGCAGACTGTGAATCCATTGTGTACCACAACCTGGGACCAGCAGCCCTATTATAATGAATACTGTCCTTATGATCCTGCAAATACAAATAACCAACATTGCGTCACCGGCTGCCCAGCCACGGCAATGGCTCAAATAATGAAATATTGGAATTATCCTACCTCTGGCTCGGGTTTTCATTCTTATAATCATCCTGCCTATGGTACACTATCTGCCAACTATGGGGCAACAACTTATAATTGGGGCGCGATGCCCAATAACGTATCATCATCTAATAGTGCTGTTGCAACTTTAATGTTACATTGTGGGATTAGTGTTGATATGCAATATGGGCCCAATCTGAGTGCCGGATACGTTATTATTAACAGTCCTACTCCTACAGCCAACTGCGAATATGCCTATAAAAAGTATTTTGGATATGACTCAACGACCCTTCAGGGTTTAAAAAGAAGCAATTATTCAACTACTGACTGGAAAACGCTATTAAAAAATGATTTGGATAATAGCAGACCACTTCAATATGCGGGTTTTGGGAGCGGAGGCGGGCATACATTCGTATGTGATGGATATGATGTGGGTGATTTTTTTCATATGAATTGGGGTTGGGGTGGGGCATATGATGGTTTTTTTACCATTGATGCTCTTAATCCTGGCGGTGTTGGTACTGGGGGCGGAACAGGTGGATTCAATTCCAGTCAACAGGCTGTCATTGGAATTAAACCTGCTTTAGCAAGCGGTAATTCGACGATAGATATGTACTCCTCAATAACAGTAAGCCCAAATCCAATAAATTTTGCCTCTCCATTTACAGTGAATGCTGATGTGATCAATAATGGGACATCATCTTTTTCAGGTGATTTTTGTGCAGCTATTTTTACCGCCGCAGGTGATTTTGTCGATTTCGTTCAGATTCTTTCTACGAATAGTTCCCCGCTTTTATCGGGCTACCATTATAATGGTGGGCTCACCTTTTCCAGTAGCGGTATTTTGTCGGTTCCCGGGAGTTATTTTGTCGGGATTTTTTATCGAAGCCTCGGAGGTAATTGGAAATTGTCAGGGGATGGGTTCTATACAAATCCAATTAGTGTCAATATAAATTCTCCTGTGGATTACATCCAGCAATATTCCGGCATTGTAACAAATCCAGCTACATTTATTCAAGGGCAAGCAGCTACGGTACATGTAAATATAATCAATGACAATTTTGTCACTTACTATGGTCAGTACAAAGCTGATCTTTATGACCTAAATGGCAATTTTGTCCAAACGATAGGAACTTATAATGAAACAACGGGGCTTCCACCAGGGTATTCTTATTTAGCACCTTATATTCCTTTTACGACAACTTCCATTACTGCCGCACCTGGCACTTACATCTTGGCTATATTAGAATTGGAAAGTGGCTCCTCAAATTGGTATCTCATCGGAGGACAATATTTCTCAACACCAGTGAATATTGATGTTGTCGCACCACCATTAGCACCCGATATTTATGAGAATAATAATACACAGTCAACAGCTTACACCTTGCCATTGAACTGGGTCAATAACAATGCCCACCCACTCACAACAGGGTCTAATATTCATATTGACACCGATTATGATTTCTATAAATTAAATCTGGCTGTCGGCTATAATTATTACATATCAGCAAGGGCTCACGACTCATACAACAGCGGGAACGGGAATGTCTATACAGCTGATGTACTCTGGTCGTATAATTCCGGAAGTGCCTGGTCGTCAGCCTATGATGATGTTATGCAGGGGAATATCAATGTCTATGATGGTGGAACAGTGACATTTCAAGTTGCTCCTTTTTTTATAGGGAATACGGGTACTTATCTTTTTGACATTTCGATTAACCGCGGCCCGACTGCAGGTATCACTGAGATCCCCACGAACAACTCATTTGAAATTTTCCCCAATCCTGCCAGTGATTATATCAGTGTGAAAAAGCTTGAAAATTGTCATTATGATCAATGGCGAATCTATAATAGCATCGGACAAACAATAAAGCAATCTTTGGAGCCTTCCGAATTGTTAAAGATTGATGTAGCCGATTTGCCAAACGGGATATTCTTTCTTGAAGCCATACAAAATGACAAGGTCCGTTTAGGGAAATTTGTTATTGATAGATAAAGGCACGCAAAATTATCAAATATAGAATCAACATATTAACTGAACCTAAAGTCGTTACTTCGGAATTTTGTTAAAATTCAGGATAAACGTGTCTGTGGCACTATGCCCCCTTTTCAAGATATTGCTTGAGAAGACTTTTTATCTCAGTTAAGTCTTTTTGAAGCGCTGCGATTTCCTTTTCAGCTTTCAGGTTGATTTCATAATCATTCTCAGCCCTTATTTCGGAATGCTTGCCTTGCAGGTTTTGTCCCACCATGATCAAAGGCATGAGAAATATCTGGATCATATTGGAGATAAATAGCCATAAAACAAAGGCAGGGAAAGGGTCGAACCGTAAGGCTTTCGGGGCAAACATATTCCAACTCAGCCAGCAAACTGTCCATAAAAAGATACAAAAGAAAAAGCCGATTGTGCCGACTCTTTGGGTACTCCATATCGCAAAAACTTCTGATTGTTTCAGGAGACTATTATAAACATGATTGCTGTTTCTGATTTGCAAATTTTCCTTTTCTTTTGTTCGCAAATCCTCGCTATTCCTTATTTTCATTTTGCTATTATTTTAAATTTTGTCATTCCAGTAGTGTCCACTCAAAGATGTCAATTTCGTATGTTTACAATTTGATTAAAACAGCTCATTGAATAATCTTGCCACCAGAAAGGCTGCTGCAGCTGCTGTAATGCCGATCAGCATAACTTTTAAAGCTCCTTTCAAGGGCGGCTGCCCGGTTACCTTACTTTTAAAATACCCGAAGATAAAAAGACAAATGATCGTGAGTATCGCAGAAACGACCAATCCCTCATAGGGTGTTGCTGTGAAAAAATAGGCTGTTAGCGGAATTAACCCGCCAATAATGTATGAAATACCAATGGTGGCCGCACTGTTCCTGGCACGGTTCGCATCTGGCTTTTCAAGCCCCAATTCGTATTTCATCATGAAATCAACCCATTTATGTTTATCTTTTGCCAAGGCATCAGCTATGGCATCCTGGGTGTGCTCATTTAATCCATATTCAGCAAAAATCAGTTTTACTTCTTCTCTTTCCTTCTCAGGTACAAATTCTACTTCTGCATATTCGCGGTCCAACTCCGACTGAAAATGTTCCTGCTCAGTTTTTCCGGCTAAGTAACCGCCAAGTCCCATTGCGATACTTCCGGCAACAATTTCTGCAATACCAGCCGTAATGACGACTGCATTGCTGTGTACAGCACCGCTTAAGCCGGCAGCCAAGGCAAAAGGAACAGTCAATCCATCAGACATTCCAATGACGATATCGGTGAGAAAAGCCGAGCTTCCTAAATGTTCTTCTTTATGTGATTTGTTAATTTCTGACATTTTTGAAATTTGATGTGGGGCTAAGCCCCTGATTTAACTGTAAATATACTGTAAATACTTTCTACTCAATCTCATTTTTTTATATATATAAGTATAAAAATCTCAAGGAAATGATGCTGCAAAAAATTGAAACCAAAATCTATGAAGGAAGGGGAATGAAGGTCATGTTGGATTTTGACCTGGCTGAACATTCAAATTGTCAGAGCCTTTGTTTTTATGAGGAAATACGCTTTGGGTCATAAAGATTTAAGGTCGAAGCTACATGAGCTTGAAGCTTTATACAACAGACATTTCAAGGAAGTTTATGATGCCCTGAACTACCTGTTGAAAAAGGACAAAGTTGAAACCAAACAAAAGGAACGAAAACCAATAGGCTTTAACATAACCAAAGGAGAATAGAAATATTATTTTAGTTTTTTATAGGTTCACATTGATTTTTTGATTGAATTTGTATAGAATTATTTATCCATGCACCTATAATGATATGTCGTCAAAAATAACAGTGACACTTAAAGTGAACGGAGACCTCTATGAAGTTGCCGTAAAAGCCTCAAAAACCCTGGTTGAGGTTTTAAGGGAAGACCTTCATTTGATGGGGACAAAAATCGGTTGTCAGACAGGTGACTGTGGCGCCTGTACAATTCTGCTTGACGGAAAGTCTGTCTGTTCGTGTCTTACCCTGGCTGTTGAGGCTCAGCATAAAGAAATCACAACGATTGAAGGTCTTGCACCTCATGGTGATGAGTTACATCCGATCCAGGAAGCTTTTGTCAAAGAAGGTGCAATCCAATGTGGATACTGTACCCCGGGCATGGTGATGTCAGTGAAGCATCTTCTCGATAAAAACCCCAGACCCTCTGAACTTGAAATCAGGCAGGGACTGTCGGGCAATTTATGCAGATGTACAGGTTACGGGCGTATCGTTAAAGCTGTGCAGGTCGTCAGTGAAACAATGAATGAATCACTCAAAGAATTATAATATGTCTATTCGTGATTTTATCTATTTAGAACCCAAAACAATGGCTGAAGCACTTGAGTTTCGAGCCATGCATGGTGCAAAATCCAGTATTATTGCTGGCGGAACGGATTTGCTTGTTAAAATGAGAGCCCAGGTTTTACAGCCGGATTATGTCATCGGCCTAAACCGAATCCCCGGAATTGATCACATAAACATAGATGCTGGAACCGAAGTTGTGATCGGCGCCATGGCAACACTTTCCTTACTGGCTGAACATGAAGGAATCATCAATCACTTTCCTGCCTTGGCTCATGCAGCCAGTGTTACGGCAACAGTCCAGATAAGAAACATGGGGACACTGGTTGGAAATATTTGCAATGCGAGCCCATCCGCGGATAATGCAACCCCTTTATTGGTTTATGATGCTCAGCTTGTTGTTGTAAACCAAGCAGGAGAAAGAGTCGTTGCTTTGGACCATTTCTTTGCCGGACCGGGAAAAACAATCCTTGAGCAGGGTGACATTGTTAAAGAGATACTTATCCCTTTCCCGGGTTCCATCAGTGGATCCAGTTACCAGAAAGTATCAACGCGGAGCAAGGTTGATATTGCGGGAATCTGTGTCTCTGCATTAATTTCCCTTGACTCATCCGGCAAGGTCCTTAAAGCCAGGATTGCCCTTGGGGCTGTCGCTCCAATTCCTATGAGAGTGTATAAGGCAGAAGAATTGTTGACAGGCACTGTGCCGGACTCTGAGCTACTAATACAAGCTGCGAAAATTGCCCGTGAAGCGTCAGCCCCGATTTCTGACATGAGGTCTTCTGCTGATTATCGTAAGGCCATGGTTGAAGTATTAACGCTGCGGGCTCTGAATGCAAGTCTTGAGTCTGCAAAACAACGAAGCAAATAAGATGGATTCCGGGAAAATAAAAAAAAACAGTCTCATTGGGAAAGGAATTCCCAGGATTGACGGACCGGCTAAGGCGAGCGGCAAAGCGCTATATACCGGTGATCTTATTTTGCCAGGCATGCTTCATGGAAAAATTCTCAGGAGTCCGCATGCTCATGCAAAAATTCTGAATATTGATATTTCGGCAGCCCTGGCACTTCCCGGGGTAAAAGATGTGATTACAGCAAAGGATACGCCTAATGTTAAATTTGGAAACTGGCGTTTGTTTCCCCAAACCCAGGATGAGACGCCCCTGGCCCTGAATAAGGTTCGTTTTATAGGGGATGAAATTGCTGCAGTGGCGGCTATTACAGCAGATATAGCCACGGAAGCTTTGGCGCTGATCAAGGTCGAATATGAAGTGCTCCCAGCCGTTTTTGATCTTGATGATTCCCTGGCCTCGGGCGCTCCTATGATTCATGAGGAAAACCCGGATCTGACAAGCAATATCAGCCTGGATCGGCAAATTGATGTCGGAGATTTCGACACAGCTTTTAAAGATGCTTATTATATTCGTGAGGATATTTTTTTGGTGCATGCCCAATCGCATGCTTATATGGAGCCTTGTGCCTCGCTGGCTGAAGTTGATGCCGAAGGAAGGGTTACCTTATATACTTCAACGCAAACCCCATATATTGTTCAATGTCTGTTGGCATCGACGATGGAGATCCCGGAAAATTATGTCAGAGTCATCAAGCCAGCTGTTGGCGGTGGCTTTGGGGGCAAAATGGAGTTAAGAGCCTGGGATTTTTGCGCAGCCTGGATGGCCCGCAGAACAGGTCGGCCCGTACGTATTGTCCTTACCCGTGAAGAGGAGCTGGCTGTTGGGCGCAGGCGTCATGCGATGAAGATCAGATCAAAAGTAGCCTTTAACAAAGATGGAACGATCATTGCCAAGGATTTTGAGGCTTATCTTAACGGTGGTGCTTATAATTCAATGGGACCGACCGCCGCCTTTTTGTGTGGCAATTTTGGTGCTATGATTTACCGTTACCCCGTTTATCGTTACCGTGGATATCATGTGTATACCAATTTGCCTCCTGCCGGTGCTATGAGGGGATTCGGAGCCCCACAGGCACTCTATGTTTCAGAAACACAGATGAATATGGCAGCTGCTGATCTTGGATTAGATCCAATAGAGATCCGTTTAAAGAATGCCATGATCACTGGTGATCAGATTGAAGGTGTGACTACCATTTCCTCGGCTGGCTTGGTTGAATCCATCACCAAGGTTGCGGAAATGACCAACTTCATGGAGAAGAAAAAGAACCTTCCCAAAAACAAAGGAATCGGGATTGCTTGTTATAGTTTTATTTCCGGGGGTGTGTTTAACTGGTTCAACACCCAATACAATTTCTCTTCCTGTGAAATCAGGGTTTATGATGACGGTACTGCCCATTTATTGACTATGGCTGCTGAAATTGGACAAGGTTCTGATACGGTCCTCAGGCAAATACTTGCTGCTGACTTAGGACTGGCGGTCGACAAAATTCGGCTGACAGCCGGCGACACAGCCATGACCCCAAAATGCGACCTGGGAACCTGGGGAAGTCGTGTTACGCTGATGAACGGCAATGCCATACTCGATGCTTCAAAGAAGATTAAGGAGCAGTTGGCTAAGATCGTTTCTCTCAAATTTGACCTCAATGTTATTCATGAAGTTGATTTTGAGAATGAAAGGGTTTTTGCCAAGACCAGTCCCAAAAAGGGTATCACTTTTGGTGAAGCAGTAAAAATGTGGGTCAAGTTAAATCGTGGCGAAGAACTGACGGCCCGTGGATATTATACGCCGCGTGATATGGGCCTCACGACGCCTGCCTATTCCTTTGGCGCCCAGGTTGCTGAAGTTGACGTTGATCCGGATACGGGTGTTGTCAGTGTAGAAAAGATTTCGACAGCCCATGATTGCGGGACTATCATTAATCCATTGGGTGTTGAGGGCCAACTCGAAGGAGCTATCCAGATGGGTTTGGGATATACGCTCTGCGAACAGTTTGCCATGCGTGACGGAAAAACCTTAAATACCTCATTCCTCGACTACAAAATTGCGGCTGCAGAAGACATGCCTGAAATTATTTCTGCATCCATTGACACCTACGAACCTGAAGGGCCTTTTGGTGCAAAAGAAGCCGGTGAAGGTCTGGTAATACCCACAGCCGCGGCAATTTCTGATGCAGTTTTCCAGGCGAGTGGTTATCGTTGCATGGACCTTCCGATTACACCTGAAAAGATACTGAGAGCCAGCGGTAAATTATAAAGGGAATGATGCCGCGATCGATTCGAAACATTGCCATCATGGCCCATGCTGATGCCGGCAAAACCTCAGTCACAGAGCAATTTCTGTTTTTAAGCGGACAAACGAAGCAACTCGGAAATGTTGACCAGGGTACTGCAAGTACTGATTTTCTTGCTGTTGAAAAGGAGCGGGGCATCTCTGTTCGCTCAGCCCATACTCCTTTTAGCTGGAAGGGGACACGAATCAATCTGATCGATACCCCCGGTCATGTTGACTTTTCTTCAGATGTTGAACGGGTCATGAGGGTTTGTGATGGTGTTATTCTTGTACTCTCTGCGGTGGAAGGAGTTCAGGCTCAAACGGAGGTGTTGTGGAATGCGATTAGGAATCGGGGGATTCCTGTAATCTTGTTTGTCAATAAAATTGATCGTATTGGTGCAGACACCGAAGCTGTTTGCAAGTCCATCGAAAAGGAATTGAAATTCAGTCCACTGCTGATGACGGAAGTGTCCGACGAAGGTAAGGCTGAAGCGGGAATCTCTTCATGCTGGTCTGCCAGGGCAATGGCGGAGAACCTACTTGAAGTGATCGTTTCCTGTGACGAAAAACTATTGACCCGATACCTGGAAGGTTCTATCCCTACATTCTCCGAGCTTGACGAACTATTGAGCCAACTGATAAAAACAACACAGATCTATCCGCTTTGGTTTGGGTCAGCAAAGCTGGGCCTCGGCATGGAGGCATTGCTTGATGCTATTGTCAATTACCTGCCTGATCCGGTGGGAGATCCTCTGAGCCCTTTATCTGCTTTGGTCTACGGCATCAGTCATGACAAAAATGGTGGAAAAATTGCCCATGTTCGTCTTTACAAGGGTAGCATCAGTAACAGAGAAATCATTTTCAATGCAACACGTCAACTAGCGGAAAAAGTCACCCAGCTTCGAATGATATTTCCAGGCAGATATGAGGACATGGCCAGGGTAGAAGCCGGTGACATCGCGGGGATCAGCGGATTTGATCAGGTGGCTGTCGGGGACATGCTTGGCTTACCTGATCCGGGCATTCCAGATGAGGTAAAAATGAGCACCCCTTTGATCCTGGTTCAGGTGAAAGCCTTGAATTCAGCTGAATATCCTGCTTTGGCAGCAGCCCTCCTTGAGATGAACGCAGAAGATCCTTCCCTGGAATTCGATTGGATGCGAGAAACTTCAGAATTACAGCTTAAAATCATGGGATGGATTCAGATGGAGGTATTAGAACGCATCCTGGCAGATCGTTTTGGCATTGAAGCCCGCTTCGAAAACCCAACGGTGATCTATAAGGAGACCCCAAATGCTGCCGCAGAAGGTTTTGTGCGTTATTGGATGCCCAAACCATGCTGGGCTATTTTGAAATTTCTCATCGAACCGGGCGAGAGGGGAAGTGGTGTATTTTATGAAAGCAAACTTTCGGTAAATGATGTGCAGCAAAAATACCAGAATGAAGTTGCCAGGAGCATTACCAATGCGCTGAAGCAAGGAATCAAAGGCTGGGAAGTTACCGACATAAAAATTACACTGATAGAAGGAGATGATCATCCTATGCATTCAAGGCCGGGGGATTTTACAGTGGCAACCCCAATGGGAATCATGGATGGACTGGTTCATTCCGGTACTGCCTTGCTTGAGCCGATGATCTTCTACCAGATTATTGCTGCAGAAGATCTGTTAGGGCCAATCACCAGCGATATCACACGCATGCGTGGTACTTTTGAAAGTCCGGTACTACAAGATGGGAAATTTCGATTACTAGGGGTTTTTCCGCTGGCTACGTCTCTTGATTACCCGGTGAAACTCAGTTCACGTTCAGGTGGAAAAGCGAGGATATCCACGAGGTTTTATGGATATAGCGTATGTACAGATGAACAGGGAGCGATCCGTCCATACCAGGGGATAAGCCCGTTGGATACTGCTAAATATATTCTTAAGGCAAGAAAAGCTTTGAAATAAGGCCAGCCTGCATTATGATGTCATTATAAACTCGGTCAAATCTGAATATAAGATCTCTTCAAACTCAGCAAAGTTCTTCTTCTCTGTTTCTGCAAAAAGGTAAATAGCCATAGGTAAGGTCCTGTAATCCTGTTTGATATAATGAAGAGGTTTTGAGAAATGTGATATAAATTTCTCATAATCGAAGGTGATCTTACGCTTGTCCAGGTGTTTTGGAATGTCGATGCCAAACATGCCATAGATCTTGTCGTTGCGGGATTCCAGAATTTTATTCCAATCGGGTTTCTTTTGATTAAAATAATATTCGTATGGATTAATTCCATAAAAATAATATTCAACATCTGCAACGCAGAAACCCATAAATCGCATCGGGTTAATCTCTATCGGGACAAAATTTCCGTTCTCTTCCTGTCGCATTTCCAGGTGAAACGGGAAGTTGCGCAGCCGTTTCATCCTGCCAATTTCTTCAAGATAAACAAGAATAGAGGTGTGGTGCTTTCTTATGATGTCATCAGAAGTCATATAGAGGCGATCACTCATGTCTGATTTTGAACCGAACAGATGTGTTAGGATATTCAGGATCACAGGTTCGCCATTGTCATCATAATAGGCATCGATGGCGATTTCTGTTCCTTCAATACATTTTTCGATAATGAATTCGTTAAGACTCACCACAACATCAGGGAAAATATTACACATCAGGATGACTTCTTTTTTAATGCTTTCCACTGCGGGTTTCCACTCGTCCATTTGGTGAATGGCGTGAATGCCAATGCTTGCAAATCCTCTCAGTGGTTTAATGACAAAGGGCAAGGTGAGGGTTCCAACATCCAGCTCGTCCAGTTCTTCTAATGAAACCTTTTTATACCACATGTCCGGATTGAGCGTTGAAAAGATGTCACGAAGCTTTGATTTGTCTTTAAAAAAATTGACATTTTTGGTGATTTCAAGTTCCGGTACAAAGCGGTTTAATAATTCTGTGGCATTTTCTGAATTGCTATACAACAATGGATTTGAAGTGCCCTTTAGGATGTTGAAAAACACTTCTTTTTCCTGCAAATTCATTTTTTGGGCATGCTTCAGGCTTTTTGAGAAATCGGTAGCCAGCACAGGGATTTGTAAATCCACAACAGTCTGTTGCAGGAATTCAGAAACGTATGGTTTTTCGAGGATGATCAAGGAAATATTTCTTTAATTACTTTTTCTCGGTATGTAAAAATTCCTGCCACTTTTTTTCTGATATACGGGACCATCGGTGCTGCCAGAATGCCGAACGGAAGTCCAAAGTGCACCAGGTCAGTCATCTCAATGCCACCAGGCACTTCTTTGAACTTATGCTGATGATGCCAGAATTTATAGGGTCCAAAGCGTTGTTCATCCACGAAGAATTGTTTATCGACGACATGGGTGATTTCCGTTACCCATCTAATCCGAAAGAACAACAATGGCGATAAAGTATAACTGATAATCTGTCCAGGATACATATCGTGTTGCGGGGCTGAAGTCGTCACAAACTTCATCTCAGGTGGTGTAATGATTGCAAGGTTTTCAGGGTCTGAAAAAAAATCCCATGCTTTCTCAAGGCTTACAGGAACAAACAATTTCTGTTGTAAAGTATATAATTTCATAGGCATTAAACAAAATAACTGTTTAATAGTTATATTTCTTTTTCCACAGATTTGACAAGTGTCTCCTGGTTTCCTTTTCCCTGGGATTATCCTGTGGTTCATAAAATTTTGTCCCTTTCAATTTGTCGGGGAGAAACTCCATCTCAACAAAATTGCCTGGAAAATCGTGTGCGTATTGATAATCTTTCCCGTAATTAATGTTTTTCATTAGTTTTGAAGGTGCATTGCGCAGATGCAATGGGACAGGCTGGTCGCCGATTTCCCGAATTTTCTTTTGTGCTGCCCTTATTGCGAGGTAAGAAGCATTACTTTTGGGAGAAGTGGCTAGATAGATAGCGGTTTGTGAAAGGATCAGGTCACATTCAGGATACCCGATGACATCAACCGCCTGAAAGCAATTTGTGGCGAGCAACAAAGCGTTGGGATTGGCATTGCCGATGTCCTCAGAAGCTAAGATAAGCATCCTTCTTGCGATAAATTTAGGATCTTCTCCGGCCTCGACCATTCGTGCGAGATAGTATACCGCCGCATTCGGGTCGCTGCCCCGCATGGATTTGATAAATGCCGAGATGATGTCATAATGCATCTCGCCTTGTTTGTCGTACATGGCGAGATTCTGCTGAATGGAATTAAGCACGGTATCATTGGTAAGTGTGATGATCCCATTTTGTACCCTGGCATTTTTAACCACCAGATCAAAAGCGTTGATCAGCTTACGGGCATCACCTCCTGAAATCCGAAGGAGTGCTTCAGTTTCCTCAAGTTTGATCGTTGCGCCGGTTTCTTCCTCCAGTTTTTGTTTTGCTTTATCAAGCAGGAGCAGCAGATCCTCCTCCGACAATGGCTTTAGAATATAAACCTGGCAACGGCTGAGCAATGGGGAAATGACTTCAAAAGATGGGTTTTCGGTTGTTGCCCCGACAAGTGTTACGATCCCTTTCTCCACAGCACCCAGAAGGGAGTCTTGCTGACTCTTGCTGAAACGATGAATCTCATCAATGAAAAGAATCGCATTTCCACCGGATTCAGTGGATTTGCTGATGACTTCGCGGACGTCTTTAACCCCAGAGCTTATTGCACTTAGGGTATAAAACGGGCGGTTTGTCTTTCTTGAGATGATATTGGCCAGGCTGGTTTTCCCAACACCGGGTGGACCCCAGAAAATCATTGAAGGGATATTCCCGGTGTCAATTGCATTTCTGAGAATGGAACCATGTCCTGTAAGATGTTGCTGGCCAAGGAATTCGTCCAGGGATTCGGGTCTTAACAAATCAGGTAAGGGCGCTTGGATTGACATAGGATTTGTTGTTTTGGCAAAATTGCAAATGGGTAGACAATTCAATCGATAAAATTACTGTATCTTTGATTAGCAAAATCTAATGGATGTAGGTTTGTTTTAATATTAAGTCTTGTACAAATCTCCGGGGGGAAATTTGAAAAGATTATCAATGATCTGATTCCCAATTTTTTAAACCCTCAGTTATAATTGTCACCAGCCTTATAAGCTGAAATTGTTACTGTTCAGGGGGTAGACAGCTGAAAATCTACAGGGCTACCTTCGAGTG
>JBAXPV010000052.1:0-20501 GCA_037132075.1 Bacteroidota bacterium | reverse complement strand
CATAGGGCCTGGAAGCCAGATCTTTAACGATTTCAGAAGGGGGTCTGATGCCCTTAAATGGTTTTAGTATAGCCATGATTAAAAGCTTGAGTATTTATAAGAAAAAAAAAGGAATAGGTCTATTCGTCGTCATCCATGCCACCAGGAAAGCTCTTTTGCAGCGACCCGATCAGTGCACCCAGCATTTTCGTCATTTCCATGAGCTGAGTTCTTGAGGTCTCTACAGAATCTTCACTCAAATAGCCCAGGCTCTGGCATAATGTGGTAAACACGACACATTCCCTGACTGCACTTTTGGCCATCTTCAGGTAATAAACAAACTGGCTTTTATTACGGGATGAACCTTCTGCAATATTCAAAGAGATATTCTGAGAAGAGTTAAAAAAACGCTCCATTAAACCTATCGTTGAGTTTACAGGGATTTGCTGTGCAATATGGAACACCCATTGGGTATAATCCAGGGATTTGTTATAAATACGAAGATCTTCAAAACGAAAGAAGGTCGGGTTTTTTTCAAGATCAAATTCCATAATAGTAATTTTTAGTAATTTTCAGTACTACTTGTTAAGCTGGAAGGTTTTGTCACCTTTTAAAATGAATCCGACAATTTGCCGGGCTGCAGCCAAGCCTGCGTTTACATTGGCCTCATCTGTTTGAGCGCCGGATTTTTTTGCTGTAAAAAACACTTTAGCTGGAAATTCGGCCAAGACCTTTTCTTTGCAATCCGGCTCAATATCAGAAAGATAAGAAAAATCTTTTCTGTCCGCTAAAATCTTCAGCAGGCTTTCTTCATCAATAACTTCTTTACGTGCGGTATTCACCAGGGTTGCTCCCTTGGGCATCAGATTTATCAAATCATAATTGATCGACTTCTTCGTCTGAGCATTAGCCGGTATATGTAAAGAAACATACTGGCATTTTTTATAGAGTTCTTCAGCTGTAGCAAGCCATTTTATTCCGTCACTTTCTATGGCAGTTTGTGGAATAAAAGGATCAAAGGCATAAACATCCATACCAAATCCTTTGGCAATCTGACCAACATAACGGCCAACATTACCGTAGGCATGAATGCCCAGGGTCTTTTCACGAAGTTCAGTTCCTGACTTTCCGCTGAAATTCTTGCGGATATGATAGAGCATCAAGCCAAAAGCCAGTTCTGCAACTGCATTGGAATTCTGCCCGGGGGTGTTCATGGCGACAATGCCTTTTTCACTACAGGCAGCCAAATCAAGGTTGTCGTAGCCGGCACCGGCCCGTACTACTATTTTTAAGTTCTGGGCTGCTTCAACCACATCACGGGTGACCAGGTCACTGCGCACAATAACGGCATCCACATCTTTAACAGCATTCACAAAATCTTTGGGATCCGTATAGTTTTCAAGAATTGCAGTTTCGAAACCCGCTTCTTCGATTATTTGTTTTATTCCCGCAACGGCCTGCGGTGCAAAGGGCTTTTCGGTAGCGATTAGTACTTTTGTCATCGGCATAGGATTTTAGTGATTTTAGTAAGCACAATATACAAAGATATAACAAAAGTCTTTAAAACAAAAAAAATAGCGTAAAAACTATGTTCTTACGCTATCTCCAAATCTTGTAAAATACTTATGCTTAACGCGCTTTCTCTAGCTTTTTATGCATTGGCAGCTTCAAATTCTTTCATGCAGGCAACCAATGCCTGGACACTTTCCAAATCAAGTGCATTATAACAGGATGCCCTGAAACCACCAACAGAACGATGACCTTTGAGGCCAATCATCCCCATTGACTGGGCAAAGGCAAGGAAGTCTGCTTCTTTTTCCTGGTACTCAGGTTTCATTACAAAACAGATATTCATCAGGGAACGTGAATCTTTCTCTGCAGTACCCATAAACATCTTACTATTGTCAATAGCACCATACAAAAGATCAGCCTTTTCTAAGTTGCGTTTTTCCATAGCCTCGACACCACCCAGGGATTTCACCCATTTCATGGTTTCTTTGACAGCAAAAATCGGGACACAGGGAGGCGTGTTAAACATAGAACCCTCTTTAATGTGTGTGCGATAATCCAACATGGTAGGAATCACTCGTTCAACTTGTCCAAGAATGTCCTCACGAACAATAACTAAGGTTACTCCTGCAGGACCAGCATTTTTCTGAGCACCCGCATAGATCAGGCCATATTTCGCTACATCAACTTTGCGGCTAAAAATGTCGGATGACATGTCAGCAACCATCGTAACCGGGCTTTGGGGATCTGTACGAAGCTCTGTACCATAAATGGTGTTGTTGGTGGTGATGTGGAAATAATCAGCATCTGCAGGAACCTCATAGGTAGCAGGTACAAAATTGAAATTTTTGTCAGCTGAACTGGCAACGACCACAACTTCACCAAACAGTTTTGCTTCTTTAATCGCTTTTTTAGCCCATACACCCGTTTCCAGGTAAGCGGCTTTTTTACCTAAAAGGTTGTAGGCAACCATGGCAAACTGCATGCTGGCACCACCTCCAAGGAATAAGACCTGGTATCCTTCAGGAACATTCAGCAATTCTTTAATAAGCGCAACAGCTTCATCCATGATTGCCTGAAAATCTTTAGAACGGTGGGAAATTTCCATGAGTCCCATGCCGCTTCCATTAAGTTCCAAAATAGCGCTGGCAGTGTTTTCTACAGCGATACGGGGCATAATAGCCGGGCCCGCGTTAAAATTGTGCTTTTTCATAGTATTATAGTTTAAATGATTTTCTCAATTCCATGCAAAGATAGTGGTTTTGTGATTTAAGTAACAAAGCTTACTGTGCTCTTTTTAGCATGTTTAATCTGTACAATAAGAAGTTGAGAGGGGATTCTATTTTTTGGGGCTTGCCGGGGGTAAAAGATCTCGTTCTTGTTTTGATTTTGGCAAGGGCTTTCCGCTATGCTTCGGGTTACGTGCGTCTACTTCTTTCACAAATTGCCATTTTCCTTTTTCAAAAAGGAAACCATCATTAACATTGGTTTCCGGAACATAATAGGCATAGATCCCTTCCAGCTGCGGATCCTGGGGCACAAGACGGTCAAAGACGATCATTTCCTTATGTGACTCCTTGGTCTTTACATTTTTGCCTGTGCCTGTCTTTTCCTTTATTCCCTGTTCGCTGTAATTAAGCGTCATGCTTACCTTGGAAGAATATTCGAAGAGTACCCGCTTCACTTTTCTGGGAAAATGAGTAAAGATGGCTGCGCCAAAAACCACCTCACCTTTGCTGTCAAACGATACCATATCAATTACCTTTCTCCTTGTCTGAACAGAACAGGCATCCCAGCCCAACAAGGTGTAATAGGTCATGTCATTGTAGGAGGTAGTGATCAGCTTATAGTAAATGGCGCCGTACCAATTGTCAGGACCAAGAATCACCTCTTCAGGTTTCTTTATCTCTAGCGAGAGGTCGTTCAGCCTGAAAAGCCTGCTTTTTTTCTTGTCCTGCCTCAATTGCAGAATACCTGCATATTCATAGGTGCCGTCCTGCTTAGGAATCCCCCAGGTAAATATCCTGAATACCTCATCATCAGAGACTAATTTGCTCACCGACTTCAGCGAATCAAATGAATAATCCCAGGAATCAGGATTTGATAAAGTCTCAAACATCAGCGAATCGAAGCGTTTGGCTGCATCATATCGCACAAACTCCTCAGGAGCACTGAGGATTTGGTGGGAGAGGTGCTTCAAACTGTCTTCTGCAAGGGAAAAATTGCTATTTCTTTGTGCAAAAAGATTGGTAGTCAGGATTAACAAGAAAAAAAAAGACAGTTTTTTTACCATATAAGCACAAATGTCGTTAGAGCTTAATAACTTTCCTACACCGGATTGTATTGCCTGACTTGAGAATAATTCCATAAACCCCGGGAGCAAATTTCTGTAAATCAATATATTCCATCGAACTACCTGCTATGCTTTTTTGGAAAACGATTTGACCGTAACTATTCATCAGTTCAATTTTTGCATTCCCTAAATAAGCTCCAAATGTAAGAATCACCTGCTTATGAGCGGGATTAGGATAAATGATAAAAAGTGATTCTTCTGCCAACTGATTGATATTCATTGTCAACGAATCCCCGATAATTACATCATCAATGGCAAATCCTTCAACACCACCTAAAAAATCACCAGACTGAAACCTGAACCTGAAGGCAACATTGCTTTGGTGTGCCAATGACGGCAGGTTTGCGAAATAATGCTTCCATCCATTTGAAACACCTGACCAGTTCGGGGGATCTATGGGCGAATTATGATTTCCTTTGTTGTTATACAATGAAGTGTCGCCAACTTTGACCCAGGGGCCTTCATTAATGGAAGCCTCCAGGGCCATGGCAGCCCAGGAAGTGGTAATGAAATTTAACCACACGGAAATCCCCGGATCATTTAAATTGCTAAAATCAAAACAAGGTGAAGATACATAGCTATTGGTGTTTTTATGGTAATAGGTGTCGAGTCCGGTGACCCAGGCATTGACAACGGAATGAGCTGAATCCATCATGGGTGGCTTGTTGGGTGTCCCCAGTACCCATTCATCCATACCACTAATAAAGGCACTGTTCCACCCTGTATATCCGCCCGACTCAAAATCCTGTAAATAGGGAAACGAGCTTATCACAGGCTTTTGATAAATGATAAGAGAAAGACTATCATTCAATGATTCCGCATCAGCCGGGGCCCCGCTGTAAAATTTACAATTATGCGGCCCCAAAGCAGATAAATCAGCCGTCTGATTAAAGCTGAAAAGTACAGAATCCCCGGGTAGTAGAGGAATAGCCATCGTATCACTGACCAAAACCCCGTCAATTCTATAAAACACAGGTACAGTATCCAAAGCCTTATTACAGTAATTCTTTATAAAAACACTCACGGTCTCGGTGGAAGTAAGTGCACATCCGTCAACAGGACTTACAACCAGTGGAATACCAGCATCGGCTTGGATCAGATTCACAGAAACTTCATCAAGACCAATATCAGTTGTGGCATTGTAATCCGTAGTAGCTCTAAAACGAAGTACGACTTTTTTCGACAGGCTATTTCCCAGTAAGACAACTCTTTGGGTCCAGGTACTAACAAAATGAAAGGTCTTTAGAAATTGGAAACTTTTACCACCATTGGTGGATATCAAAATATCAAGACTATCTGATCC
Source organism: Bacteroidota bacterium (assembly GCA_037132075.1). GTDB lineage: Bacteria > Bacteroidota > Bacteroidia > Bacteroidales > CAIXZF01 > JBAXPV01. Next base: position 15,357 of record JBAXPV010000052.1, on the reverse strand, counting down.
ATCATTGTTACGTTGATAAAACCTCAATTCCTTAATTCCGGGAAGACTAAAGTTAAGAAATAGATCTAAAATACCCTGGGCGTCACTTTGGTTTCCTGCAGAATGAAATCTTGCAGATTGAATGGTGTTTTTAGCACCCAATGGCGTATAAGCGCCCGCTGAGGCGTTTATCCAGCCAGCTGAGGCCCCGTCATTTGCCTGCCGCCATGAGGTATTGCCATAAGGATTTACGTTATTCCAATACTCATCAGGACTGTCATGAACAGAAAACCGGTCAACCCAACTACTGTCGAAATGTTCAATAAAAGGCAGCAAGGCATATTTCTGATAAAAAACAAGCTTGACTGAAGTATCGTTGTTAACATCCGGATCGGATGTGTTATTGGGTTGGGCAGTCCAGACCCTAATCTCGTATTTTTGATTCGGAGGAAAAGTATAAAATCCCACCAAAAGGTCATTTAGCTGGCTCATGGGTGGGATGAGACCGGTCCAATGAAGAGGAGTCTGAAAGATACCATTCATTGTCCAATTGATATCCACCGAATTGAGTGGATTCGAACTGTAATTCTTTAGCGTGACTTTTATAGTATCAGTTACTAAGGATGTAGCATGCATAGGCTGTGTAATTGCAAGAATCCCTGCATCATTTTCCTGCACCAGGCTAACGCTAACTTCATCTATGCCAATATTACTGATATTAAACAAGCCCTGCTCTGCGGAATTTGCCTGAAATCTTATTATAACATGAGGCGACATAAGGATGCCGAGATCAATTTGCTTTATTTCCCAATTTTGTGTGCTTGTTGAATAAAAGCTTTTTAATAAACTGAAAGTCAGCCCACTATCTGCTGACATAAATATCGAAAGACTATCCGGTCCATCCGAATTATTATACCAGAACTTTAGTCGTTTTATTCCGGAAACATTACAATCGAGGTAGAGGTCTAATACCCCATGATTCCCTGGGACGATAATACTTGAAGGAAACCTTGCTGAATGCATGCTTCCAAGTGCACCTGGTATCGCATATGCTCCGGAGGAAGGATTATTCCAGCTTGCACTGATGCCGTCATCATTCCGCCGCCAGGACCTATTGCCTTTTTCAGGAGTATTTAACCAATGATGGTCAGGCACGTCATGCATCCAGTTTTTTGTGAGCCAGCTACTGTCGAAGTTCTCGTAAAAAGGAATGCTTGCCCAGGAAGGGAAATAGGGGGGATTTGAAATACAGGCCTGACCTGGGGTTCCAAAAACATATTTGTTGTTGATAAGCCCATATGAATTTGCATTCAGTGGCGTTGAAATCACCCAATTGGCTCCGAAGCTGTTGTCGAGATTCGGATTGCAAAGCATTAAGGTAGATCCTGTTACCGAAGATCCTGCCGGCCATGGAGCATTCCACGCATATTTAACGGAATCAAGCAAAACGCCAAAGTTGTCTCTCAGACGGATGTACCCACTGTTATTGTTTGGGAGGTCACCGGCAGACCATTCCACTACATTGCTGATACCATAGAAATTCTCAGCTGTAGAAGCTTTCTTTGCCACAACGATATATCCTCCGGATGGTAAAATCAGAGGGGCAAAGGTGTGGGTTACAGCTGACGAAATGGTATATCCTGTCATGTTGATTCCTGAATCTGTATTGTTATAAAACTCTAAAAATTCAAGCGTATCATTACCTCCTCCGGCGGCAGGACTCGCATACATAATCTCAGTCAGGACAATACCCTGCGCATGTATGGGTTTATCAATAAACAGCAATACCGCTAATGTGATAAAAAACAGCTTCATTTTCATACCGCGATTGTTTAGGTTGTTCATACAATATGACTTATAAAGATACTCACAATAAGACAGCAAATCTATCGGAAACAGATAATCCCTCTATATTTTCTACTTTTGTTGCCAGAAAAAAATAAAATGAATCCAAGCCTTAATTTACGGATCCAGGCCTTTGCCCGCCTCGGCAGTTTCCTGTACACCTATCATTCCTTTAAATCAAAGAATGTAATCCCAACTGATTTTCCCTTGTCATCACTGGAAAAGTTTGACGAAGTCGTTGCTAAAGCAGCCATTTATAACCCCTGGTTCACCCCTGAAAATCAATTATATTCATTCCTCGCCCTGGCTAAAATGCTGGATAAAGATGCGCTCCATGCCTGGACAGATCATTATAAGATCGATTCTTCGGATAGTTACTCACGGACGATCAACGTCATCATGGCAGGCAACATCCCAATGGTTGGCTTCCATGACTTTCTTTGTGTTTTGATGGCAGGGTTTAACTTCAATGGGAAATTGTCATCCAATGATTTGTTTTTACTTCCGGCCCTGGCTGATATCCTGATTGACCTGGAACCTGCTTTTGGCGACCGTATCGTGTTTACTGAAGGCAGAATCGAAAATAAAGATGCTGTTATCGCTACTGGCAGTAACAACTCTTTCCGCTATTTTGAATATTATTTCAGGGATGTCCCCAGGATTTTACGCAAGAACAGGAATGGAATCGCTGTCATCACAGGAAATGAAACCGATGATGAGCTTGAGGGCCTGACAGACGACATTTTCCTGTATTTTGGCATGGGTTGCCGATCCGTCACCAAAGTTTTTGTGCCTAAAGACTTTGATGTGCGTAGAATTTTTAAATATTTTGGCAAATATGAAGGACTGGCCCAACACAACAAATACCGGAACAATTACGACTACTATAAATCAATCTACCTGATCAACAAAGACGACTTCTACGAAGCCGGTTTGGTGCTTTTTAAACGAACAGAAGGATTTGCTGTAAGCCCCGTTTCTGTAGTGTTTTACGAAGAATATGAGTCAATAGATCACATACAAAAACTCATTCAGGATCATGTAAATGACATTCAGTGTGTGGTAAGTAAAGCAGCCTTGCCCTGTGCGGTTGTTTCCTTCGGAAAGTCCCAACAACCAGGCCTTTCTGACTATGCCGACGGGGTGGATGTTATGGAATTTTTATTGAATTTGTAAGAAAATTATTTCTGCTTTGTGTTTTATAAGATTTTTTTATAATTTTGCAGCCCTAAAAATAGATTTACAATGAAGGCTGATATTCATCCAAAAGAGTACCGTTTAGTCGTTTTCAAAGACATGTCAAACGAAGATCATTTCGTAACCCGCTCCTGTGTGCAAACCAGAGATAAGATCACGCTGGATGATGGTGTGGAATATCCTTTATTCAAATTAGAAATTTCGAATACCTCTCATCCCTTCTATACAGGTAAGATTAAACTTGTTGACACGGCAGGTCGCGTTGATAAATTTAAAACACGTTATTCAAAGCATTTTGAAAAGAGAGAAGGACAACAATAATTTTGTTTTTCTACAGTTTAAAAAGAATCCCGGTTTTCCGGGATTTTTTTTTTCAAACAATCATATTGCTATAAATAATTTTGTACTTTAATGGAGTATAAAATTTACAGGTAGATATTTATAAGTTATTTGTTTTCAATGATATGAACTTCATCCTCTTTGACGATTCCAAGCGAAAAGATCTTCTTCCCCTCACATTTACCCGACCGGTTGCTGATATACGCATCGGAATTCAAACAATCAGGGAAAAATGGGAGGCTATGTTGGGGTGTAGCACCTCTACACTCACAGAGTCTTATCTTTCCACCAAATTCCCTTTAGTTAGAAAAACACAGAATATCCTGATTAACGCTTGTGTAATTCCGGACGCAAAGCTTGCTGCAAAAGTTCTAAATCTGAAACCCGGGGAAGTTCTCGTTGAAGGGGATTTCCTGGTTGCTGAATATATCCCTGATGAAGATCTTGATACCCAAAGCAAAACTTCCTCAACTCCAGTGGAGGTACAACTCGATTTCCCTGTCCGCAAAATTAGCTTCACCTGGGACATCTTTATTAGAAATGGAGAATTCCTCATTGAAGATTATAAAAGAATTACCAAAGGCAGAAAATCACAAGCCCTTAGTGCAACAAACCGGGTGATTGGCGCAGAGAATATCTTTTTGGAAGAAGGCGCGAAAGTTGAGTTTGCAATTATCAATGCCAGTGAAGGTCCTGTTTACATCGGGAAGAATGCAGAAATAATGGAAGGGGCCATGATTCGTGGACCTTTTGCAATTCTGGAAGGTTCTACCCTCAAAATGGGTGCAAAAATATATGGCCCTGTTACCATCGGTCCTTTTTGTAAGATTGGCGGAGAAGTCAGCCAAAGTGTATTTTTCGGATATTCGAACAAAGCTCATGATGGCTTTATCGGACATTCCGTCATAGGGGAGTGGTGTAATATGGGCGCTGGAACTTCCTGTTCTAACCTGAAAAACACTTATGCAGAAGTAAAAATGTGGTTCTATCCTGATGAGTCTTTTGTCAATACAGAACAGCGTTTTTGCGGCCTGGTCTTCGGGGATCACTCAAAATCAGGAATCAATACCATGTTCAATACAGGCACTGTGGTTGGCGTTTTTGCCAATATCTACGGCTCAGGATTTCCCCGTCAATTTATTCCTTCATTCACCTGGGGCGGCCCTTCCGGCGTAAAAACATATAAATATGATAAAGCCATTGAAGTGGTGAAACAGGTTTTCAAACGTCGCAACAAAGAATTCAACTGGATTGAGGAAGAAATCCTTCATGAAATCTTCAACATCACCTTTACTTACAGAAAAGACAAATAATTCAGGCAACAAAGCCTGAAGATCTTTGTTCCATTAGCATGCCTTTATTGCATAGTGATGCAGTATGGCATAGTACTTGACCCAGCATATACCCAAGTTTTTATGTTATTTTTATGCCATAGTGGCAGAAAGGAATTTTAATGGATATCTTTTTCGGGAGCAATCCCAATCAATTATCAGGGATGGAAGATGGTGAGACTGAGTTCATTCCATTACTGTCGCAAGAAGACGAAGATTTGATGAACGCAGAAAAGGTTCCGGATGTACTACCCATCCTGCCTCTGAGAAATACAGTGCTTTTCCCGGGTGTCGTCATCCCAATTACCGTTGGACGCGATAAATCCATCAAACTAATCAAAGATGCCTATCGCGGGACAAAAGTTATTGGTGTTGTCGCTCAGCAAGATGGAACTATCGAGGATCCTAATTTCAGTGACTTATATACCATCGGAACTGTTGCCACAATTTTACGTCTGCTACAAATGCCTGACGGCAACACAACCGCTATTATACAGGGTAAGAAACCCTTTACCATGCTGGAGCCCCTCCAGGATGAACCTTACTTTAAAGCAAAAGTCAGTGGCTATGACAACAAAAAGCCTAAAGCCCGGGACAAGGAATTTGGAGCCCTTATCGGCTCAATCAAAGATTTAGCAGTTCAGATCATTAACCTTTCTCCTCAAATCCCTTCAGATGCTGTTTTTGCAATAAAAAATATTGAGAGTTCTGTTTTCCTGGTGAATTTCGTCGCCTCCAACCTCAACATTTCCAATGCAGAAAAACAACGACTGCTGGAATTGGTTGATATCGTCGACAGAGCACGCCAAGTCCTTACCCAGCTTTCGAAAGATATTCAGATCCTGGAACTTAAGAATCAAATCCAGGATAAAGTTAAAGTCGACATCGACAAACAGCAAAGAGACTATTTCCTTAGTCAACAGCTAAAGACAATCCAGGAAGAGCTGGGCGTAAACCCGAATGACCAGCATATGCTGGAGTTGATAGAAAAATCCAAAAACAAGAAATGGTCAAAGGAAGTCTCTGAGATCTTCACCAAAGAGATGCAGAAGTTACAGCGGATGAACCCGATGGCTGCGGAATACTCTATTCAGGGAAATTACCTGGAAGTATTGGTCGAACTGCCCTGGGATGAGACGACACCCGACAACTTCGACATGAAACATGCCCAGGAAGTGCTCGATGAAGATCACTACGGGCTAGAGAAAGTCAAGGAAAGGATCATTGAATACCTTGCTGTTCTGAAACTCAGGAAAGACATCAAAAGCCCGATCCTTTGCCTGGTTGGACCTCCCGGCGTTGGAAAGACCTCCCTTGGAAAGTCTATCGCCAAAGCTGTTGGGAGAAACTATGTAAGGATGTCGCTGGGTGGTTTGCGTGACGAAGCAGAGATCCGCGGACACCGCAAGACATACATTGGAGCGATGCCAGGCCGCATCATTCAGAGCCTGAGAAAAGCCAAATCCTCCAATCCCGTATTTGTTCTTGATGAACTTGATAAAGTGCTGGGCATGAATGTCAACGGAGACCCCTCGGCAGCTTTACTAGAAGTCTTGGACCCGGAACAAAATTCCACTTTTTACGACAACTTCCTGGAGGTAAACTATGATCTTTCCAAGATTATGTTCATCTCCACGGCAAATACGCTGAGTACGATTCACCCGGCGCTGCTCGACAGGATGGAGATCATCGAAATCAACGGATACCTGATTGAGGAGAAAATCGAAATTGCCAAACGTCACCTGATCCCGAAACAATTTAAGGAACACGGACTTAAGAAATCACAACTGGTATTCAGTGATGACATCCTGGAAAACATCATTGAATATTATACCCGTGAATCAGGCGTGCGTAACCTGGAGAAAATCATTGCCCGGATCATCCGTAGCAACGCCAGGTTTATCGTGGAGCATGAGAAATACAACAAAAAGGTTAGTCCTGCAGACCTGGAACGAATCCTGGGACCATCGCCTTATCAAAAAGAAAAGCAAATTGTACACGAACAAGCCGGCGTGGTGACAGGATTGGCCTGGACACCGGTTGGTGGTGAGATCCTCTTCGTAGAAGCCAGTATCAGCAAGGGAAAAGGACTGTTGACCATGACCGGTAACCTCGGTGATGTGATGAAAGAATCGGCAACCCTTGCCTATGAATATTTTAAGGCTCATGCTTCTATGCTTGACCTCGATGAAAGCGTTTTTGAAAAATTCAATGTCCATGTTCACGTTCCAGAAGGAGCAACACCCAAGGACGGCCCATCGGCAGGAATCACCATGTTTACAGCACTGGCCTCAGCTTATACTCGTAGAAAAGTGATACCGGGAATGGCGATGACAGGCGAAATCACACTCAGAGGAAGGGTATTGCCAGTAGGAGGGATCAAGGAGAAAATCCTTGCTGCCAGGCGGGCAAAAATCACCCAGATCATCCTCTCAGAAGAAAACAAAAAAGATATCCTGGAAATCAAACCCAAGTATATTGAAGGGCTTACTTTTCATTATGTCAAAGAAATGTCGGAAGTAGTTGCGCTGGCGCTTCAAAAGGAATAGTCAAGGGCAGTGATTACGAAACTGTCGTAGATTTACACCTCATCCCCGACCCATTCTCATGAAGGATTTGTGTCTTTGCACCTCATCCCGCAACCCCTTGGGCTGGGGGATGAGGTGCCACAACAAATAAAGATATAATTGGGATTTCTACACTAATATACCATCATTTTTCTCGAGCAAAAATAGCTTCCTGCCTTGATTGTGTAGAGATAGATACCACTTTGTAATTCATTGGTATTAAGATGAATCTGATAGATCCCTGCATTCTTTGTTCTATGCTCTAATATCTTTACTTCTTTGCCGGTGATATCCATTAATTTAATGTCTACATCAGATCTCTGGGGCAGCTCATATTGAATCATGGTAGTTTCATTGGCGGGGTTTGGAATATTTTGCGACAAAAGGTATTCATTAGGGGTGAAGGCGGGATCTTCAATATTGACGGTTGTTCCTCCTTCTTTGAGAACGATATCGTTCTGGGGATCAAACACCAGGTGGGTGGGTTGTTTCTGAAAATAGAAATAAAAGACTTGGTCATTCACATCATTCATTACCCGGATCATGGTGTCATTGCCGCTCACAAAGGAGATCTGCAAATCGAGTGGCATCTTAAAAAAGGTAGCACCTGTCTGAACTTGTTTCGCAAAAAAGCTCAATTTCCAGGTGCCGGCACCCATATCAACAATGTTATAAGAATTCTGATACGTTGGATTGTTTGGGAATTTATACCATTCGTTAAAGAACCAGTCGAGGGATTGCCCGTAGGTCTGATTCATCCTTGCATTGAAATCCTGCAGTACCGCATTTTTATACTTAAAGTTCACCGTATCAGTGCAATAATCTTTTAATCCTTGAAAAAACAGGCTGTCACCCATAACATATCGCAGCATTGACAGGACACAGGAGCCTTTGTAGTAAGTAATCGCTGTATTAAACATCGCATTGGTTGAAGGGGTATTTACTGCCCAGTCCGGGTTATAAATGGCCCATCCGGGATTGGTATTAAAATACTTGTTGGCATTAACCTGAATCTGCTGCTTGTATGTTGTATAATTGTATTCATGCTCGTACCAAAGAGCTTCGCAATAAGTTGCAAATCCTTCATTGAGTGTGATGTCGGCCCAGGTCCCGCAGGTGATCATATCCCCGAACCATTGGTGTGCAAATTCATGTACCACGGTCGATTCGTTCCAGCATCCCGGACAAAGACTTGTTATCGTTTGGTTTTCCATGCCACCCCAACTAAAATTTGGATCGAGGGTGGCATATCCGTTTTTCTCGAAGGGGTACTCGCAAAAAATCGTTGAAAAATATGTCATGACTAAGGGCATCATGAATTCGATGGGGGCCGGAGTCTCTCCGTTGTTATAATAAAACCTAACAGGAGTGTAAACATTGGGGTTTGAAAGGTTCTGCCAGTAAATGATATCAAGCATATAACTCACTTTGGCCGTGATAACGACCAGGTAAGTTGCCATGGGATCACGGCTGATCCAGTGGTAGGTTACAGTATCGCCGTTGATAATACTGTCAGCAAGCCTGCCATTAGAAGCTAGCTTGACATTCACAGGAACTTTGGCTGTAATGTCGGTTGTAGCCTTGTCAGAAGGCTTATCCCAGCATGGAAACCAACAACGGGCTCCCTCAGGTTCACAATCGGTATAAACAAATCCATTATCAACAAAGAAATGATTGTCATTCACGTTCTTATGAATATAGGTGATGGCGATGCTTATGGTATCTCCGGGATTGTACTGCTGATTCAACACAATATTTAAAATGTCACCTGAATGTGAAAAGCTCTGCCCTGCCATTCCCACACTATTGACTGTCAGTGAAGAATTTACAGCATCAAGACTCAGCTGGGTCAGACTTGTATCAACACGCAAAGTAATCACCTCTGTTGCTGCAAAGCTTTTTGGATAGCTTCCTGAAAAGTTGCTAAACAGATTCAGGTTTAATTTATAATTCAATACATCAAACTTATGTTGTGGCGAATTGGGTGAAAGGAGTGATCCAAGCTTTGCCAGTGACATATTACTTTTTCGGCGGGAACACATTTCGGCACCGCCCTGGGCAAACATTGAAATACTAAGACAAAGCAAAGACAAAAGACAAATCGTTTTTTTCATTGAAACAATTAAAATTTAATCTGGAATAGGTTATTTGGTATAAATAACTTTTCTCGAAGATTGAGAACCATTGGCTGTGAGCCTGATAAAATAACAGCCTGCTGCAACAACAGCTCCATGGTCATCCGTGGCATCCCAGGCAAGAGAGTAGTAACCCGGTCCAAGGGGCTGTTTTACCAAAGTCTTAATTATATTTCCCTGCAGATCAAGAACTTCAACGGCACCATTAATGGGACTTTTTATGGAAAAGTCAAATAAAGTCAGGTGATTGAACGGACTGGGTGATACCATCCGAATCCCGGCTACACCTCCTAATTCAAAAGTTGGTTCAGTAATTCCAACGGTACCCACATAAAATATGTGTGGATCCGCCTGCCCCATGAGGGCGTGATTGGCGTGACGACCCGATGAGTCGGCGGCATGTATATAATAATAAATAGTGCTGCCATTCACCTGGCCAGGGATATTAGCTGTAAATTGATGATTTCCCAGGGATGTCAATGGAATACTGCTATATGCCCCGTTGTTGACTTTATAATAAACCAGGGCTGAATCTGCATACAATCCTTGTCCACTAAAGGTCTCTATCTTACAATTGACGGGATAAGGTGTCAGCACTGGCTGATTGCCTGAAATCGGCTTGTGCTCGATATACAACATGCCTCTGTCAGCCAAGCCCATCACGCGACAATGCAGTGCATCGCTGGAGATCCAGGCATCGCCACCACTCAGTCCATTGAATCCGAATACGCTATAACCCGGCATGGCCAGTTCATACACATGCAATGCGGCTGTATCATATTGTATTTGATTCATCGTAGGAACAAGAACTTTGTTGTTCAATATCACTGAATTTGAATAGGGCTGGTCGTTCGGAGTGTAAACCCGATATACCTTAAATGGAGTTCCATAGGGACTGGTGTCATTGGCATAATGTAGCGCAGTGGCCTCCAATGCGGCATAGGAACCATTGGTCGGAGGGACTGAACGAATCAGGATTTTGTCAGGAGCCAGGTATTTGCCAAAGCAGTCGATGTGATCGATTGTGGTAGAAAGGTTGGGATCCGCAACAATGTCATAGTTATTGATTCCAAGGTAGTCGTGCATCTTTTGATCGATTTGAGCCACCGTTTGTGTTGGGTTTTCAACGACAGTTAAGTCAGTGGAAGTAGATTTTCCCATCCCGCTTGTCATATAGTTGCCACCAGTATGGATGACATTCATCCCAAACCAGGGAAGATTCAGTGAATCAGCAACGATTTTGGGGATCTCATCATCTAAGGGGCGTGGACGGTTGTAGGGAAAGTCAACAATCGCAGTTTGTCTTATATAATTACTGTCGGAATATTGGATAAACCATGGTCCGAAATCCCTTGTCCAATATGAGTTTGAGTTGGCATTGATAAAGCGGCAATTGGCCAGGTTTACGCCATTGCTTGTATAATTTGTGGTGACAGTTGCGATCGCTGAGGCGCCATTGGCAATGGTCCAAACGATGGTATTTTGTGACATCTCCGCAATAAGCGGGTATGGAATCCCAAAAGGATAGCGGACCAATGCTCCTTCCATAGGTTCAAACTCAGCCACATTGCGAATATTGGCAAAGGGTGGGGGAGTCTCAACGAATGCTTTGCCGATTGAGCCCTTGTTTAAAGCTTCTGCCGGACTCATCTCATGGGTCAGTAACGTTTCTGATTGCTGGGCAAAGATTGCCACAGGAAATGTAAGGATGATAATTACGAACGCTTTTTGTATCGCCTTTTTCAGCATAATTGGTATGGTTAAGAATAAAAAAATCAGAGGGCCTAAATTACTGTTTTTATGCAATCGGAGGAAAAGATACCTTTGCTCAATGATTTCATCAAGACACATCAATATATATATTAGTTTACTGGCCTGTTTTTTTCTTTACAATTGTTCAGAAAGACAATCGGATGCAGGAAAATCAGTGTTCCGTTACAATGAAGCTTCCGGGATCACTTCATTGGATCCGGCCTTTGCCAGGAACCAGGCAAATATCTGGGCCATCAACCAGCTGTTTAACGGCCTGGTCCAATTTGACGATCAGCTGAATATCCGTCCTTGCATCGCCAGGCATTGGAAAATCTCTGAAGGTGGAAAACTCTACACTTTTAGCCTACGTCAGGATGTCCTTTTTCATGATGATCCCTTGTTTCGTGGAACGAAATCCAGGAAAGTCATTGCGGATGACTTTGTTTATAGTTTTGCCAGGCTCATGAATCCGGCAACAGCATCTCCGGGTGCATGGATCTTTACTCTGGTGGATAGCCTCAACACTAATTATGGATTCAATGCACTGAACGACAGCACGTTCACCATTAAACTTAAACAGCCATTCCCTGCATTCCTGGGTTTGTTGGGGATGCAATATTGTTCGGTAGTTCCAAAGGAAATTGTTGAGCATTATGGGAAAGACTTCCGGAAACATCCTGTGGGAACAGGGCCGTTTTACTTTAAACTTTGGAAAGAAGGAATCAAGCTTGTTATGCTTAAAAACGAGACCTATTTTGAATATGATGGGAAGGAGAGGCTTCCTTTTTTGGATGCCGTTGCCATTACTTTTATTGTCGACAAACAATCAGCTTTTCTGGAACTTGTGAAAGGGAATCTTGATTTTCTATCTGGGCTCGACCCAAGTTATAAAGATGAGTTACTGACTCCTTCAGGCGCCTTAAATCCAAAATACCGCGACAAATTTATTCTGACAACGCAACCCTATCTGAATACTGAATACCTTGGTTTCCAGGTTGATCCTGGGCTGGAACGCTTTAAAGACAGCCCGTTGCGGAAAAAAGAAGTCAGGCAGGCTATCAATATGGGCTTTGACCGTAAAAAGATGATGCGTTATTTACGGAATAACATCGGATTGCCCGGTTGTTATGGCTTTATCCCGCCTGGCATCCCTGGTTTCGACTCAACTGAAGTCAGGGGATATGTTTACAATCCTGCCAAAGCTGCACAGCTCCTGGCTTCTGCCGGTTTTCCGGGGGGCAAGGGAATGCCTGAGATCGTACTGTCAACCAACAATGCGTATCTCGACCTGGCCACTTATATCCAGCAACAATTGACAGACTTAGGCTTGAAGGTCAGGCTGGATGTCCACCAGGCCGCCAGTATGCGCGAGATGCTGGCGCAGGCAAAGCTCGGCTTCTTCCGCGCTTCCTGGATTGCAGACTACCCGGATGCAGAGAACTACCTGAGTTTGTTCTATTCAAGGAATTTCAGTCCCCAAGGTCCGAATTACACCCACTTCTCTGATCCGGACTACGACAAACTCTATGAAGAATCGCAGAAAGAGCTGAATGATACCTTGCGCATCAAGAAATACAAGGCGATGGACAAGATCATCATTGAGAATGCGCCGGTTGTGGTGCTGTATTATGACCAGGTGCTTCGTTTCAGGGCTAAAAATGTTGAAGGCTTGGGATGTAATGCAATGAATCTGCTTACTTTGAAAAAGGTTCGCAAGCGGTAGATGTTAGTTTTTGGTAGTTAGTCGTTAGATTAGATTCGCAGGTTACCAAGTCGCCATATCGCTAAGTCGTTTAACTTTCAACCCTCAATCCATCATAAGCCAAAAACACATTCTCCGGTAATTCCTTCTGAACTTCATCATGAAGTCCCATGGCGTGACTCATATGTGTGATAAAAGCCTTTGCTGGCTTCACTTGTTCTATCAAATGCAAAGCTTGCTCCAGGTTAAAGTGCGAGTAATGTCTTTGTTTTCTTAAACCATTCACCACCAATACTTTTGAATTCATTATCTTAAGTATTTCTTCAGGTGAAATAAAACTGGCATCGGTGATATAAACAAAGTCTTCTATGCGGTAGGCAAGGACAGGCAAGCGGAAATGCATCACATGAACCGGGCAAACACTAAGTTCATTGATTAGAAAAGGAGCTTCACCTACATTATGTAATTTGATTTCAGGAACGCCAGGATACTTGTCCTTGGCAAAGGCATAGGAGAATTCGGTTTGGATCACTTCGTGAACTTCTGGGCTGGAATACACATCCATTGCTTTACTTTGGATATAATTAAAGGCCCGAACATCATCCAATCCACCAACATGGTCTTTATGGCCATGGGTCAACAAGATGGCATCCAATCGTTTCACATTTTCACGAAGCATCTGCTGGCGGAAGTCAGGCCCTGTATCAATAACGATAGATGTTTCTTTAGTCTGAACCATTACTGAAGAACGTAACCTTTTGTCCCTGGCATCATTCGACATACAAACATCACATTCGCAAGCGATAACAGGAACTCCCTGGGAGGTGCCGGTGCCGAGGAAAGTGATTTGCAAGGGATTTGAATTAATAATTAATCACAAAAGTATCCATTAATACCGAATAATACCTGCACCCCATGTATTTGGGACATTGGTATATTGAAAATTGGCATATTGGTAAATTATCAAATAATAAGTAATTTAGTGCCAAATATCCACCCACGTGAATCTACTCGACACTATTAAAAGCTTCATCGCCAACAGGCAGTTGAAAAAAGAACTGATCAACCAGCTCAGGGTACGCAAAACGGTTTCCCTGAATGACGCAAAAACCATAGGGGTTCTTTATTCTATTCCGGATGAAGAAACCTACAAAGTAATCTTTAACTTTCTCAAATCGATAAAAACAGAACAAAAAACTGTCATTGCCCTGGGTTATTATGATGACAACAAATTGCCCAGCTACCTGAACCAGTCTATCTACAACAGCATTATCATGCAAAAAGATCTGAACTGGTATAAAAAGCCAGTCAATCAATATGTTAACAATTTTTTCAAAGAAAATTTCGACTTATTTTTGAATATCAGCGTCAAGGAATATTATCCTTTATTATACATTTCAGCCATGGCAAAAGCCTATATGAAGGTTGGCCGTTTCAACGAAAAGCATACAGCCTTCTACGATGTCATGATTAAGGTGGAAGACAATACCAGCCAGGCAGAATTCCTGGAGAACACAGCCCGCTATCTGAATATGTTAAAAAACAGTGATTAGCATGAAAACCAACTTAGAAGGTACCGGGCTTGCCCTGGTCACCCCATTTAATGCGCAAGGGAAAATTGATTTCACTGCGTTGGGGCATATTGTCGAAAATGTTATTGGCAATGGAATTGAATACCTTGTCGTACTAGGGACTACCGGAGAATCGGTAACCTTGTCAAAAGAGGAGAAAGCAGAAGTCCTGCAATTTGTCATCGAAGCCAATGGTTCACAGGCTGGAATTGTCCTTGGAGTAGGTGGCAATAACACGACTGAGGTAATTTCAAGCCTCCATCAGTATGATTTGAAAGGAGTTGATGCAATTCTATCGGTATCGCCCTATTATAACAAACCTACACAAGAGGGTATATTTCAGCATTTTTTGTCCATAATCGAGGCCAGTCCGTTGCCTCTTATTCTTTATAATGTACCCGGAAGAACAGTTGTTGGTATGACTGCGGAAACGACTCTTCGCATTGCCCGTGCTTCTGATAAGGTGATTGCAACCAAGGAAGCCTCAGGTAATTTTGGGGAAATCACAAAAATTCTGCGGGATAAACCAAAAGCTTTCAGCGTAATATCTGGTGATGACAGTCTTCTTTTGCCCATGATGGCTATAGGCGGAGCCGGGGTGATTTCTGTTGCTGCCAATGCGGTACCTGGAGCGATTGCCAGTCTTACACATTTAGCTTTGAATGGTGAATTTAAACAAGCTGCGGAATTGCATCTTCGGTTACAAACCATGTTTGATGCGCTATTTATTGACGGGAATCCGGCTGGAGTAAAGGCAGCCTTGCATTCGACCGGTACGATAGATAATATCCTTAGACTTCCGCTTATTCCTGTTAATGAGTCGACTTACAAAATTTTGGTCCGGGAAATGGCCTTTCTGTCTGCTCAACACTGATTGCCAATTTTCAGCGGTATATACCTTTATATTATTTCTTTGCCTTATCATAGTATGTCAAAGCA
>JBAXPV010000051.1:0-20761 GCA_037132075.1 Bacteroidota bacterium | reverse complement strand
CGTAGGGGATTCGAACCCCTGATTTCTAGGATGAAAACCTAGCGTCCTGGGCCAGCTAGACGAACGCCCCGTTTCATTTTTGGGAGTGCAAAGATACACCTAATTTTATCAACTCCAAAATATTTTTCATCTGAGGTGAATTATTTTTGCTGATGAATTGATGGCGACTTGGCGACCTGGCGACCTGGCGACTTGGCAAAGGGCCGGCAATACTAGAGTTGCGATCAATTGGTATATTGGCATATCGAATATTGCTATATTGTTACATTAAAATAAAAATCACTTCCCCGTATCCGTATCCGCCGTAAACCGATACCCAAGCCGCTTCCCTGTTGCCATTGGTAGATTTTCAAGCGTGGCCTGCATCTCAGCAACCGAGACTTCTTTCATGTTGTCATAGGGAGGTGTAAGTAAGTCAAAGTTTAGGGTATAAGTCATGGCGGATTCAACGAGTTGTTTAACAGTATCTGCATTGATCTCAGCGCTTTGGAAATTATTATACAGCATCCCGATCTCTCTTTTTCCTTCAATAAAATAATGCAGGTCTTTGTTAACAAAAATTCTTCCAATCATATATCCGATGTCACTTTCCCGGTGATAATTGAATGAATCAGCAAGGAAATTGTAAATGGTAATCATCCCGCAATAAGAACGGCTCGGATCTTCCTTGATATATGCAGTTTTCATGACTTCATGATCCCGTGGAAATTCGAAAATATTGGTATGCATGAGGAAAATGAGATAGTCTCCGCCGAACTTCAGGGTGATCTCAAACGCTCCCGGGTCTTCATAGTCTAAAATGATGGTCGGATTGGCATTTCGCACAAGCGTCTTGTTTGTATCGACCAGCTCTTTGATCACTTTCTTGAAAAGCTGGAAGGTATTTAGAGTGTCCTGGTAGACATCCTGTTTCAGGGTAGCTTTATAAATGAGGGCTTCGATGGTGCTGGCGGGCTGTTTGGCGTCTTGCATGGCGGTGATAAATTGTGGGTCAAACTTAAGGATTTATTTCACCACATAGGAGGACACAATAGTCCTGAGTATAATATTGCATTCACTCGCAAAGGAATGTTCGTCATGAATATATTTCTGTGACCTCAGTGAGTCTTCTAACCTCCGTGGCCTCTGTGAGAAAATCAATTGAATAAAACCCTCAAATGAAATATTTATTTCTCTGAAGGATGCTCAATATTAGACAATAAGGTGTAATTTAGAGGGATGATCGTGACGCTCTCAAAACATACAGAATCAGATATCCATTATATCAACAATACCCGCAAACTTACTTTTATTTTAAAAATAATCTGAAAACTTGAGGCTCCTAATACGTTAGGGGGTATTAAAAAAATCCTTCAATACTTGCAATCATGTAACTTATAAGTTACCTTTGTCCAAAACCTTCTGATTTGGAAAAGATTAGAAACATAATCGCTTACAAACATTACTTCGAGGAATTTCTTCGAAGTCAACCAGTTAAGGTTCAAAACAAGATTTACAAAATTTTAGAAATCATTGAATTTCAACAGCATGTTCCTTCAAAGTACCTGGAATTGTTACAGGACACACATGGGCTTTATGAAACTAAATATTCGCTTGGATCCGATATTTGGAGGGTCTTTTGCTTTTTTGATGAAGGTCAACTTGTAATACTTCTCAATGGTTTTCAAAAGAAAACCCAGAAAACACCAAAATCTGAAATTTCATTAGCTTTAAGGTTGAAAGAAGAATATTTCGAAGAAAAAAGAAAGAGATAATTATGAAAAAAGAAAATCAAAATATTAAATCCTGGACAAAAATCAAAGATGACGTTTATGGAGGAAAAGGTACTCCCCGGCGAGATGAGTTAGACAGGGAATTCGAAGCCTTCAAAATCGGCGTTTTAATTCGTCAGGCCCGTGAGTCAAAACATATGACCCAGGAAGATTTAGGAAAAATTATTTCAAAGAAAAGGAGTTACATATCAAGGGTTGAAAATGACGGTAGCAACATGAATCTGAAAACATTGTATGATATCGTCGAAAAGGGCCTTGGAGGTAAAGTAAACATTGCGATTGAAATATAACACCCCCAAACGAACTGCTAAGCCTGGTGCTGATAAATTCGATGATATCAATGTTTGTCCCGCACCCACCGCTCCAGGCCTTGCAGTAGAACGTTAGCAGCTATGCCAATTGTAATTCTGAAAATTATAGCAATTCAATGACAACAATAAAGCGTATTCAAAAACAGTATAATTGGGCCTTAGTAATTCTAGTTTTCAGTTTTTCTAGTTGTGCTACATATCATGTAACCACTCAAAGCTTATTAGAACAACTTGCTAATAATCAACCAGAAACGAAAGTAAATATGTTAATAGTTTATCCTTATTTCTTTTTCCCGGGAGTCGTAACTGGTAATTCTATGACAGAAATAAAAGTCCTTGATAAAAATGAAAAAGAATGCATAATACCAGTGAAAAGGCAAACAAGTATAAGGATAACAAAAAAAGATGGAAAATGTAAGACTTTCTATTTTGACACCATGCTAATAAAAGATAGCATTGTTACAGGGAAAAATGATCACTTTATTGGGACAGATATTAAACCAATTAAATTGAATAATATCAAAAAGATAGAAATACAAAAACATTAAAAAAGGCACAACCGCTAACGAGCCGTCAGGCGACAAGTTGGGCGGTTTCCGGAGGCAGGCATTCACCAAACCTTTAAATGAGCAAGGGAAAGCAAAGAATCAACAAGAAAACCCCGCCCTTCGCCTGCAGGCCAAACCGTTAAAGGCAAGTGTGAAAAGCGCTGTGTGAATATAAAGCTTTCAGACCAACCATGAGTTTTTGACACTTATTTAGTATCTTTGGGTTGTGAGAAAGCGCGAACAAATAGGACTTGATTTTGAGGTTGATAAATTGACAAACTCAATAGAAAACGTGTTTTCAGGCGACACTTTTGCAACCGATATCACAATTATTTCAATTTCAGACCTCAAGACTGTTACCAAGAAAAATGGCTGGCAATTGGCTTGTTCAACATTACATTGACACTTTAGGTGCAATACATGTCGGTGGGCGTGTAATGATAATTGATACAAATGCTGCATTAAAACTCATCAATAAATATTTTCCAAAATGAAACGTAAATTGACAGAACTTGATGTGGATTTTATTGGTGGCCAAGATCCCATGACAAATGAAGAAGAGAAAGCAATTAGTGAATTTATAAAAGCTCATAAATTGCTGAACATTAAGAATCAGATTAGGAGGCCAAGGACAGTACGACAAAAAAAAGTTAATGCTTAAGTCCGACAATTAAGCTTTCAGGGGATATAACTCCAGCCATAAACAGCAGCTACGCGCAAGTCAGGTTTCTTGCTTCGTGGACAGGAATGTAAAAAATTAAAATTGTCGGTAAACAAAATTCAGGACGAGTCAAACTAAATTGATTTCCCCCGAAGGCTCTCCCCCAAATACCGTGCAGCATTCTCCCCATCCATCGCCGAACTCACGATCCCGCCTGCATACCCTGAGCCTTCCCCGCAAGGATATAGATTTTTTAACTGGATGTGATGCATCTTTTCCGGATCACGGGGAATCCGTACGGGTGATGAAGTTCTGGATTCAACACCCAGGATCACGGCATCATCAGTGATAAATCCTTTCAGCTTCTCCTCAAATTGCTTAAATCCAAGTTTAAGCCTTGAGGTAATGAATTCAGGCAAAACCTGGTTGATTGGATAAGAAACTGTTCCTGGATGATATGAAGTGTCGGGCAACGACTGCGATTGTTTGTTGCTAAGGAAATCTGTCAGCCGCTGTGCCGGTGCTCTCTGGCAGCTTCCGCCGGCAAGCCAGGCAAGCTTTTCAATCTGTTGCTGGAATCGGAGGCCTTTAAGCGGGCTGTCACCTGGAATACCTGCAAAATCGGATGCTTCAACAGAAACGACAATGCCGGAATTGGCAAAAGGCGAGTTTCTCCTGGAGTTTGACATCCCATTTACGACCACTTGCTCTGGTCCTGAAGCAGAAGGAACGATGATGCCGCCCGGGCACATGCAAAATGAAAAGACACCGCGCCCGGCTGCCTGTGCCACCAGGGAGTAGGTTGCTGCCGGTAAAAATTCACTTCTTTCTTTGGTATGATATTGCGCCTGGTCGATCAGTAACTGTGGGTGTTCAACCCGGATGCCCATGGCAAAAGGCTTGAACTCCAATGCGATCTTTTTTTGGTCGAGCAGTTCATAGATATCTGTTGCAGAATGTCCCGTGGCAAGGATGTAGGCTTGTCCTTCGTGGCGGGTTCCTTTTTGGTCGATCAAAGCAGTGACCCGATCCCCCGAATACTCAATATCATTGATCATTATCCCAAAATGAACCTCTCCTCCTGCCTCAAGGATATGTTCACGCATATGTTCGATGATAGCCGGAAGCTTGTCGGACCCAATGTGTGGATGGGCCTCGATCAGGATGTCTTCGGTGGCACCATGTTCGACAAATGTTTTCAGAATGTCTCTTACATTACCGCGTTTGGTAGAACGGGTATAGAGTTTCCCATCAGAAAATGTTCCGGCACCGCCTTCTCCGAAACAAAAGTTGGAGTTCGCATCAACGGTATGTCGGATGTTAATATCTGCAATACTACGTTTGCGTTCATGAACGTCTTTTCCTCTTTCAAGCAGGATGGGCTTATATCCTTGTCGGATCAGCTCTATAGAAGCAAACAGGCCGGCAGGACCAGCACCAATGACGATGACCCTGCTGTTGTTGTGGACATGTTGACGAGCTGCCGGGATTATATCCTCTGCGATGTATTTCTCATGAAGCCAGACTTCTACCTGGACTCTAACCCAGATCATCCGTTGTCTGGAATCAATAGATCTTCGAAGGATCTGGTAAAAAGTGATCTCATCCCGCTGTACCCGGAGCTTTTTCGCTAGTGGATGCAGGAGGTTTGGTTCGCCAAAAGCTTGCTGGGGCGTGAGGACCAGCTCAATATTTTTTTTCATACGTTAGCGGCTTAGCCCAGGCGGATTTACTCAAAAGTAAAAGTAAGCTGGAAAATCTTTGAATTCAAATAGTTGATACTATTCGCATAAACAGTTGGTTCATGGGAAAGCATATCCCTGACACCATACATCATCTTTAACTCTGTGCCAAATTTGAAATAGGTTGTGTAAAAATCGAAGCCGACACCGATTTCTAAGGCAGCATCGTTCTTTTTTAACTTGATCAGGATTTCCTCGTTTTGTTGTTTCTTCTTAGACTGTGATGCCATATCGGCAGTGAAATTACACCCGATAAGCACGTAGGCAAGGGAGTTGTACAGTCGTTTGGATTTTATTTTCAGCTCAAATGGGAAATTGAGATAAGCTGATTCGATTTTTTTCGGGACATCTTCAAAAATCGTGTCGTTGTATTTTTGAGTGAAAATCAAGGTGCGATCCCCGAATGAGAGTGTAGGGATAAAGCGCAAGTCGAGGTATTCTGAAAGGCGAAGGTTAGAGACAATCCCAATGTTAAATCCACTTCCGGGTTTGCAGGTTACAGTATAAATCGTGTCAAGGTAAGCAAAGTCCTTAACGGGGTGGATCACCATAAACATATTATTGAATCCAAGAGTAAACCCAAAATGATACGGTGCAAGGTCATATTTTGGAAGGTTTTCCGGTTGACGATGTTGAGCCTGCGAATGGGTTGAAGCCACCAGGAGAATCATGATCAGGAATGCCAGGCTATAAGAAATTCGTCTCAAAGAGGTCAATTGGGTTAAGTTTAGAAAACGAGCTTTTTAAAAGCTTAGTATCTGTTTCTCAAAAACGTGCAAAATTAGAACTATTTCTTTTCTCCGAAATAGATCGAGGCAATTCCTCCATTTAGCCGTTCCTGGCGGGTTTCCGCAAATCCCGCTGCTTTAAGGTGCTCCAGGAAATTCTCTCCTGAAGGAAAAGCATTGACAGATTCAGGCAAATATGAGTAGGCAAAGTCATGTTTTGAGATCAACCTGCCGAGCGTTGGAAGGATAAATTTGAAATAAAAGTTAAACAGGATTTTCCAGGGAAAGCCACTGACTTTGGAGAACTCCAGGATCATCAGTTTTGCCCCGGGTTTGAGCACCCGGTTCATCTCACGAAGGCCCTTATCCAGATCTTCGAAATTTCTGACGCCAAAAGCTGCTGTGACGAGGTCAAAGCTGCGGTCGCTGAAAGGAAGTGCTTCTGAGTCGCCGCTTTTAAGCGTAATAAGTCCGGAAAGACCTTTCTTTGTTATCTTTTCTCTTCCTATTTTTAGCATCTCCTCGGAAATATCGACCCCAACAATTTGCTGAGGTTGGCATTTTGAGAGGGTTATGGCCAGGTCAGCCGTGCCTGTGGCAACATCCAGGATCTTTTGAGGCTTCTGCTGACTGGCATATTTCAAGACGCGATGGCGCCAAAGTTTATCGATTCCAAAGGAGAGGAAATGGTTTAAAAAGTCATAGTGCCCTGCAATTGAGTCGAACATATTTCTGACTTTTTCCTTCTTTCCGCCTTGTTGTGTGGTATCTTTATTCATGTAATGATCATTATTCTTTCAATTCCCGCAGAACCTCCTGCAACAGCCGATCACCTTTGATCGGCACCACGCCGACTTCTTCGCATACCAATCCCCCCGCAAGGTTTGAGATGGCGGCGATCTCCCTGAGGCTGCATCCTGATGCCAGACATAAGGTAGCCAGGCTAATTACAGTATCTCCGGCACCGCTTACATCAGCAATATTCCTTTTATGAGCCGCAATAAAATGTGTTTCTGATTGCCTGTCAGTGCCTTTCTTTCGGATCATGATCCCATGTTCCGAGAGCGTAAGTAGCATTATGTCAATGTCTTGCTGATCCTGAAAGCGTGAGGAGGCATCTTCTAAGACTTCAGGCTGACTGGCTTCAATATCCATCTTCAGGCCTTCCCGTAGTTCTTTTAAATTTGGTTTGAATAAAGTGACCCCGCGGTAAGCCAGGAAATTTTGTTTCTTGGGGTCGACTGTGGTTGGAATCCCTTTTTCACGGGCAAGTTGAATGAGTTTCTTAATAAGGGTTGGTGTTAAAACGCCTTTGTTATAATCCTGGAAGATAATAGCACTCACCTCATTTTCTTCAATGATTAAGGAGATTTCCTCAAACAGATTTTTTTCTTCTTCTGCATTGAGATCCAATGTCGTCTCTTCATCGACCCTGAGCATCTGGACATTGTTTCCGATAACCCTGAACTTCGTAGTGGTGAGCCGGTCGTTGCTGCGGATCAGTCCGCAAGTTTTCATCTTCTCAACCTCCATCAGTTCGAAAAAGATCTCTGATTGTCTGTCGTTGCCTATTACGGTGCATAAGATAGGTGTTGCCCCCATAGCTTTGATGTTCAGCGCAACATTGGCGGCACCACCCAGGCGGTTTTCCCGTTTATGCAAAGCGACTACAGGAACCGGAGCTTCAGGTGAGATCCGATCCACTTTTCCCCAGAGGTAAGCATCGATCATGACATCACCGATGATCATCACGTTCTTTTTGTTGAATTCCTGAAAAAGCTTGCTAATTTTATTTTCTTCCGGCATAAGGGTGTAATTTCATGCTTGGCTGCAAAAGTATAAAAATCTAAATCACTATTTTTGAGTTATCTTTGTATTAGAAAAACAATGGGGATTGAAGTATTTTAGTATCATCCTGTTATTACTGTTAATTTCAGGTGTGCCTCTTCAAAAGGTTACTGCCCAGATTCAGCTTTCCCCAGCCTCAAAAATCAACACCAAATGTGACGGCATCGGTTGTAACTACTACGGCCCGAGCATCCTGATCAATGAAGTAATGATTTCCCCGCTAAGTGGTGACGGATCGATGGCTGGTCATGCTTATAATTCAACAAATCCACAGGCTGGTGAGTGGATAGAGTTGTATAACCCGCATTTGTGCAAGGCTGTTGACATCTCATGTTATTTTCTTGGCAACAATACTGAGGATACAGATTCCCTGGGGGGTCATTATTTTGGAGGTGGATATGAAATACCGGAGGGTACTGTTGTCCCACCCCGCGGGTTTTGCGTTGTCAGAGGCGTGAATGCAGATCCCGTTCCTTCCAATCTATTGGTTCAAAATGGGGGGAAAACCATCGAAATAATCATCAACAGCAATTCAAGCTATTGTCTTGGAGGGGGGTATCGATTATGGTTTCCCAATGCCGGGGGATGGTTTGCTTTTTATAATACACAGGGAGTTCCGCAGGATGCGATCTCCTGGAGTGTAGTTCCGGCTTATAATAATCCACCCTGCAATCCTCCCGGTAACTGTCCGTATAATGGCGTTTTACCAGCCTACGATCAGATCCCTTCAGACCATAAAAAATATATTTTCAGCTTTGATTTGAGCCTTGGTTTTAGCGAAGCCAGGATGCCGGATGGCGGACCCTGGGCAGTGGATCAGAATTTCACCCCCACTTATGCTACATCTAATGCTACGCCGGTTCCCCCACCTGTTATTACCTGCAATGGAAAAGCCAGTGTCAGCGTGAGTGGCGGAGTTCCTCCCTATTCTTTTATTTGGAATGACGGGCAAAGTCAGACTAATGATACCGCTGTAGGCTTGTGTGAAGGAACCTATTGTGTCACAGTCACAGATGCAGCCGGAGTTACAGCACAGACTTGTGTCGAGGTATTTGATTATAAACTTAATGTGAATTTGGCGCCTTTTGATTCAATTTGTGAATCCGCACCGCCGTTTCCGCTTACTCATGGCAGTCCTGCCGGAGGAGTTTACTCAGGAGACGGTGTGTCGGGCTTGACTTATTATCCTGATTCAGCTGGCCAGGGGACACATAAAATTTTTTATACCTGGTACAATGTTGATTCGTGCTACGGTATCGACAGCAGCCTGATAACCGTCGTCCAGGGTGTTGATTTTTCCATGCCATCACCTCAGAATGTGTGTATTGATACACCTCCTTTTTTGCTTTCCGGAGCTACGCCTGCCGGAGGGACATACTCAGGAAGTGGCGTTCAGAATAATTATTTTTCTGCAGTGGAATCCGGACCTGGAACTTTTACAATAAGCTATGATTATCAAAGCAATTCTTTTTGTCAGGGGCAGGCCACCATGCAAATCACTGTCAATCCATTGCCGGTCATGGGGCTTAGTCCTTTTCAACAACTATGCGAAAAAAGTCCTCAAATTATGCTCAGCGGCGGAACACCTTCTGGGGGAACCTACTTGGGTAATGCTGTATCAGGAGGTTTTTTTGATCCAGTGCTCTCCGGGGATGGTGATTTCCCAATAACGTATTCATATACAGATCTGAAAGGCTGCACAGATGATACATCCGCCATCCTGACTGTAAATCCAAATCCTTCAGTTCATGTAAATGCGAATCCTCCACTTATTTGTAAAGGCGACAAATCCACACTCTTTGTTTCAGGAGCGTTGAACTATAACTGGAATCCGGCAATGGCCAATGCATCCCAGATTGTTGTGAGTCCAATACAAACGACAAATTTTTATGTGACCGGTATTGATGTTCACGGATGCGAAGACTCTGATTCATGCCGGGTCAGTGTAATTCCATTGCCAGTGATCAATTTGCCGGCCGCTGTTTGGATGATGACAGGTGATCCGGTACAGCTTGAGTCATTTTCCGGACCCTTTCAGTATTTATGGTCAACGGGAGAAACCAGTCAGTGGATCACGGTTCAAAAGCCTGGTCTTTATTGGCTCAGTGTGAAGGATACTTTTTGTGTAGCGAAAGATACGGTTGAAGTAGTGGAGATTCCTGCGATATATGTCCCCAATGCCTTCACCCCTGATTTTGATGGGCTGAATGACTTCTTTGGCCCGATCTCAGCCTTTCCAGTTTCAATTAAATTCAGGGTCTTTACCCGATGGGGAGAACAAATTTTTGAAAGTAACGATCTCAATATTTTATGGGACGGGACTTATAGGAATTCTCCTGCTCCTTGTGATGTTTATAGCTGGATACTGGAATGGGATTTTGTATACACAACACATAACAACACAAACATGGGTTTAAAAGGCCAAAAGCAAGGGATGGTTCTTCTATTGAAATAAAGGGATTAACTTAAAATAACATTCATATATTTGCTGTTGGGCCTATTTGGTCCATAATTTGATAAAACATTATACAATCTATTATTGTTATTATTGAATATGTAATTAAAATTGATCCTATGCACCTAAAAAGATATCTATTCATTTTAGGAATTATCTTTGTTTCAGGGATGCATGTTAATGCTCAGCTTAACCTGACAACCAGTTCCAAAATTAACACCAAATGTGATGGCTTTGGATGTGAATATTATGGCCCATCCATCTTGATCAATGAGGTGATGATCCATCCTTCTTCAGGTGATGGTTCTATTTATGGACAGGGTCAGGGTTCAGGTGCCCAGGCTGGTGAGTGGATCGAACTTTACAACCCTGATTTATGCAAATCGGTTGATATCTCCTGTTATTTTCTAGGAAACAATTCCCCTGACGGCAATGGAAGCAGCACTTATGGTGGCGGTTTTGAATTGCCGGCCGGAACCATTGTACCTCCTCGTGGATTTTGCGTGGTGCGAGGCGAAAATGCTCCGGCAATTCCTTCTAATTTGCTGGTTCAGAATGGAGGAAATACAGTTGAAGTCATTATTACCGCAGGGAATAGCGTTTGTATCGGTGGTGGTTGGCGTCTTTGGTTTCCCAATGCGGGCGGATGGTTCGCCTTTTACAACAGATTTGGAGTTCCCCAGGATGCGATTTCCTGGCACACCAATACCTCCGCCGGTGGAACACCCTGTAATCCAGTTGGAAACTGTCCGTTTACTGGGACATTGCCTTCCTATACCAATATACCTGCCATACGAAAGAATTATATTTATGCCAATGACCCCCCAATTGGTCAAAGTATCCGTCGCTTACCAGATGGCGGCAACTGGGTAATTAACCAGGGTGGTACTGCAACTTATGGAACCTGTAATGCTGCCTGTGCTCCTGCTCCTATTATTACGTGCAACGGGATGGCAATTGTTAATGTAAGCGGTGGCGTTCCTCCGTATACCTATATCTGGGATGATGGGCAGGCCCAAACTAATGACAGTGCTGTCGGGCTCTGCGATGGTACCTATTGTGTGACGGTCCAGGATGCCAACGGACTTGCGGCAACGACCTGTGTCGTTGTTCAGGATTTTGCACCTGCTGTTTCCGCTGCTCCTTCACTGCCTGCCATGTGTCAGTATGAATCTCCGATTCAGCTGCCGCCAGGAACGCCAACAGGAGGTGCTTATTCAGGACCGGGTGTCACCGGCAATCAATTTGATCCGGGTGCTGCTGGACCTGGGACTCATATACTTAATTATACAATTTATAATAGTGATTCATGCCATAATTCAGCACCTACTTCCGTGCTGGTATTTTCTATTCCTCCTCTCGTATTTAACCCGGTGCCCCCCGTTTGTTTAAATTCACCACCAATAACACTTACACAAGGATCTCCGCTTGGTGGATATTATACAGGACCTGGCATTTCGGGCACGGGTACTTTTTCAGCAGGAACTACCGGTTTAGGGGCCTTTGTGATAACCTATCATTATTCCAGTGCAGGAGGATGTACTGATTCAGCCACGGCAACAGTCGTTGTTAATTCTGGTCCAACGGTGACATTCAGCACTTTACCTGGTGTCTGTCTGAATGGCTCGCCTGTGACACTTACAGGAGGCTCTCCAGGCGGTGGCGTATATACTGGAACAGGGGTTGTTGGCGGGAAATTCTATCCAGTTCTATCAGGAGTGGGGACCTTTACCCTCAATTATGCCTATAGCGATCAAAATAACTGTTCTGACAACACCAACCAGACCATCCAGGTTTATGGATTGCCTGTAGTGAATTTTACTTCTGTCCCAAGCCATTGTCGTAATGACTCATCCTTCGTTTTGATAGGAGGAAGCCCGACAGGCGGAACCTACACTGGAATTGGTGTCTTTAATGGATTCTTTGATCCGGAAATATCTGGTCAGGGCATCTTTTCAATCACCTACACCTTCACTGACGCACATGGATGTACCAATGACTCAACCCAGAAACTTACAGTCTTGCCGATTCCTTATGTGCAATTAGGCTCATTATCAGGAATCTGTATCGACAACCCGGCAATTATCTTGTCAAATGGCACACCTGTTGGCGGGACATACACAGGGATTGGTGTCAGTGGCACTACCTTTGACCCATCTGTTTCAGGGATTGGAGATTTTATTATAAAGTATTCATACACAGATGCTAATGGCTGTACAGCTGATACAACGAGCATCCAAAAAGTTAATCCGCTACCCACAGTATTTAATGTTAGCGGCGGCGGATATTACTGTTTGGGCGCCGATCCATTATCAATTGATTTAAGTGGTTCAGAATCCGGAGTAACCTATATGGTATATATTGACGGGCATCCGTCAAGCATTACCGGTATTGGAACTGGTTCAGCATTATCGTTTTCTCCTGTTCAGGATTCAGGTGTATATGTTATTCATGCCATAAACACTACAACGGGTTGTAAATCAGACATGACAGGCTCTGCCTCGGTATTCAAAATATATATGCCCAAAATACAGATCGGAGATACGATGTATTTTTGTGATGCTTCAGGGATCAAACTCGATGCAGGTGATTTTCAGGATACACTCGTTTATTTATGGAGCGATGGCAGCAGTGGTCGTTATTTCACAGTCATGGAGCCGGGAGTGTATAATGTGAAAGTCTTCAAAGAACAGTGCTATTCCGAAGATTCTATCCTCGTGGAAGCCTGCAGCGAATTATGGATGCCAAACATCTTTACACCCAATGGTGATAACTATAATCCTCGTTTTCTTTCCAAAATTATCGCAGGCGAAATCCTGACCTATTCCATCGAAATTTATAATCGCTGGGGAAAGATGGTGTATCAGTCAGAAGACCTTAAAGAAGGATGGGATGGGTCCTTATTCAACCGTGGAAATGACTGCCCCGATGGCGTTTATTTCTATATTGTAAAGTATATTGGGGCCAGTTTTCCCTTTCCTCATGTGCAACATCAGCTTACAGGTGAAGTCACCCTGATGCGATAGTCTTTATGCAATTTTAAGCTTGTTTTGTATTACTTTTGCAAACTAATTATTCATTGCAAATATCTAAATTATGTCCGATAAAGTTCTTGACCATGTATCAGCCGGTGTTGTAACCGGTGATGATTTACAGACGATTTTTCGTCTTGCCAAAAAACAACAATTTGCAATCCCCGCAGTCAATGTAGTGGGATCTTCTTCATCTAATGCCGTTATGGAAGCCGCAAAAGCGGTCAACTCTCCGGTCATTATTCAGTTTTCAAATGGAGGTTGTATCTTCAATGGAGGGAAATCTCTTTCAAATGAAAATGAGAAACTCGCCATTGCCGGCGGTATTGCCGGTGCGATTCATGTCCACCAGATGGCTGAATTCTATGGGGTACCTGTTATTCTTCATACCGATCATGCGGCTAAGAAATTATTGCCCTGGATCGATGGCCTTCTTGATGCAGGTGAGAAACATTATGAGCGACACGGGAAACCCCTGTTCAGCTCTCATATGCTCGATCTCAGCGAAGAAGACATTTATGAGAACATTGAAATCTGCAAAAGTTACCTGGAAAGGATGTCACGCATCGGAATGACACTCGAAATAGAACTCGGAGTCACGGGAGGAGAAGAAGATGGTGTCGACAATACCAACATCGACAGCAGTCGCCTGTATACCCAACCTCAGGATGTGGCACTTGCTTACAGAGAGCTTAGCAAAATCAGCGACAAATTCACGATTGCCGCCAGCTTTGGGAATGTTCACGGAGTTTACAAACCCGGGAATGTAAAACTTGAACCGGTCATCCTGAAAAACTCCCAAGAGTATATCCAGGAACATTTTAAAACGGGTGTAAATCCTGTCAACTTCGTTTTCCATGGCGGATCAGGCTCTGAACCCAGTAAAATTGCAGAAGCCATTACCTACGGAGTAATCAAGATGAATATCGACACCGATACCCAATGGGCCTATTGGGAAGGCTTGCTGAAGTTCTATAAAAAGAACGAAGCTTACCTCCAGGGACAGCTTGGAAACCCTGATGGCGCTGAGAAACCGAATAAAAAATTCTATGATCCCAGGGCATGGGTGCGTGAAAGTGAGAAATCGATGGTTGAAAGACTGAAAGTTGCCTTCACCAACCTCAACTGTCTCGACAGAAATTAATAAGTTTCGCCTTGCTTAAATCATTTACATGGCTGGTTATAAGGCTTTTCGGATGGAAAGTCACTGGAGAATATCCGCATGATTTAAAGAAATGCGTGGTGATCTCAGCACCACATACCAGCATGTGGGATTTCATCTTTGGCTGGCTTGGCTTGAGGTCTTTGGGTGTGCGTTCCCGCTTTATGATCAAAAAGGAGATTTTCTTCTTCCCTTTGGGCCTCATCGTTCGATTAATGGGCGCCATACCGGTCGACAGGGGCCAGCGTAACAATATGGTCGATTTTGTCGCTGATTTGTTCACCAAATATGACGACCTGGCATTTGTCATCACCCCCGAAGGTACCAGGAAACCAAATCACCGCTGGAAGAAGGGCTTTTATTTTATCGCGATGAAAGCAAAAGTCCCAATCGTTCTGGGATACCTGGATTATGCTAAAAAAGAAGGAGGCATTGGCATCATCATTGAGCCAAGCGGGGATTTCGACAAAGACTTTAAGATCATTGAAGACTTTTATCGTGATAAGACAGCGAAACATCCGGAGAAATTTAGCCTCAGCCAGAAAGCCTGAGTTAATTGATTATTAATAATTTATTATGTCAGAAATAACAGACAAGACTGTCCCAGAGTATAAATCACTGAATTTTATTGAGCAGATCGTCGAAGAAGACATCCGCAATGGAAAAAACGAGGGACGTGTTCATACGCGTTTTCCCCCGGAGCCCAACGGATACCTGCATATTGGTCATGCAAAGTCTATCTGCCTGAACTTCGGCCTCGGCCTAAAATACAACGGAAAAACCAACCTGCGCTTTGATGACACCAATCCAAGCAAAGAGGAACAGGAATATGTTGACTCGATCAAAGAAGATGTGCGTTGGCTGGGTTTCGACTGGGAAGGTCGCGAATTCTATGCTTCAGATTATTTTGAGACCCTTTATGAATTTGCGCAAAAGCTCATTCGTAAAGAGCTGGCCTATGTCTGTGAACTTAGCGCAGAACAAATCAGCACGATGCGCGGTACGCCAAATGTTCCTGCCACGCCCAGCCCTTTCCGAGAACGTAGTGTGGATGAAAACCTTGATCTCTTTGGCCGCATGCGCGCCGGGGAGTTTCCTGATAGTAGTCATACTTTAAGGGCCAAAATCGACCTGGCTTCGCCGAATATGCATATGCGTGATCCCGTGCTTTACCGTATCATGCATGTTGACCATCACCGCACAGGAACGGCCTGGTGCATCTATCCCATGTACGACTACGCCCACGGGCAGAGTGACTCGCTGGAAGGGATTACGCATTCTATCTGCACCCTGGAGTTTGAGGTTCATCGCCCATTGTATGAATGGTTTCTCCGTGCACTTGAGATCTTTCCCTCGCGCCAGATTGAGTTTGCCCGCCTCAATGTGACCTATACCGTCATGAGCAAACGTAAGCTTCTTGAACTGGTGACCAGCGGATTGGTGAAAGCCTGGGACGATCCCCGTCTGCCTACCATTTGCGGACTTAGGAGAAGAGGCTATACCCCTCAGTCGATTCGTGAATTTGCCGACAGGGTAGGGGTTGCCAAGCGCGAAAACGTCATCAGCATTGCCCTTTTGGAACATTGTTTAAGGGAAGACTTAAACAAACGGGCCTTACGTGTCATGGCTGTGTTAAATCCCCTGAAGGTCGTCATCACCAACTACCCTGAAGGAAAAGTTGAGGAGATTGATGCCGTCAACAATCCTGAAGATGCCGAAGCAGGTAAACGCAAGGTTCCGTTTTCACGGGAACTTTATATTGAAAGAGATGATTTCATCATCGACCCACCTAAGAAGTTCTACCGTCTGGCTCCAGGCCGTGAAGTCAGGTTACGTTATAGTTATTTTGTGACTTGTGTCGATTATAAAACGGATGCTGAAGGGAATGTCACCGAGATTCATTGTACTTATGACCCGGCAACCTATGGTGGCAATGCCCCCGATGGCCGAAAGGTGCAAGGGACAATTCATTGGGTTTCTGCGGCAGAAGCTGTCAAGGCAGAGGTCAGGCTTTACGAACCACTGTTTATGATTGAAAGTCCGGAGGATGTGCCAGAAGGAGAAGATTACAAACAGAATCTCAATCCCGACTCGCTGAAAGTCATTACGGCTTTTGTAGAGCCAGGTTTGGCAGATGCTGTTGCGCTTACCAATTACCAGTTTGAAAGACTTGGGTATTTTAATGTCGATCCTGACTCTGTTAGTGGGAGCCCGGTTTTCAACCGGACGGTGACTTTAAAAGATAGTTGGTCGAAGATGGAAAAAGACGGGAAAACACAGTAGAAAAAATCTGTTCCTGGCCTTGCTCTTCATGAAATAACTTCTACCTTTGCACCTCCAGAATGTCCGATGGTGTAATTGGTAACACAACTGATTCTGGATCAGTCGAGTCCAGGTTCGAGCCCTGGTCGGACAACAAAACAAGAAAGCAGCCCATGGCTGCTTTCTTGTTTTGTTAACGTGCAAACGTGCACACCAGCACATTCCCACATAAAATTTTCGCATCGATCTCATTTTTATACGACAAAGACATTAATTTTCCGTATATTTATCGTCCTCAAAATCAGCCCCATGAAATGTGTTAAAATGCTTTTTCTGATTGGGTTTATCTGTGTTATTTCAGTTCATGCTAATGCACAAAGAGCTTATTGGGATACGGTTTATGCGCAAAACGGTAGTTATGCCTCCCTTTCCCTGTATTTTGAAAATATCCTGGATGTAGCTTCTTTTGATATTGTAAGTGATTTTGACCCATTGAAACTGCAAATGATTGGCACCAATAATGTTAACAGTATTTTAGGCTCCAATGGTTTTTATGTCATTGGCCCTTCAGGTAGCTGGATTTTGTCATTTTTTTCTCTGAACTCAGTTAGCTTTATCGGGTTAAATAAAATTCTGGAAGTAAAATTTCTTGTTATACAGGACTCTGCAACCATGAGTATTTCCTCTTCAGGTTTGTTCAGCAATACTGCTTCAGGCCCGGTTCCTGCCATCCTGAGCCCGGGTTATATTGTGCCCTGCACTGTTATTAGCGCTTCTTCACCCTTAAATTCTTCCGTTCTCAGTGGTGACAGTACTTCTTTCTCCACAGTAATCACGGGTCCGGGTCCCTCGACTTTTCAATGGCAATATAGCACCAACGGAGGTGCCGGCTGGGCCGACCTTCAGAATACCCCACCCTATTCAGGCGTGACTACAAATCAACTTTCAATCATACCTGCCAATTTTACTATGGACCAATTTCAATATAGATGCGTTCTCAATGGCGGTTGCGGCCCGCTGGCAACTGCAAGTGCAACACTCACGGTGGAAAGTCCGATCATCATTGCGAATTTTACCTATAACAACCTCACAAATACACCCATCACTTCCTGCCCGATACGCTTAAAACAAGGGGCCGTCATCGTAAAACAACAAAATACCAACACGCTGGGCAAAAGCATCTTTACCGATTTTCCATTAGGGACTTATACACTCCAGCCAGCCATCAACAAACCCTGGGGAGGCGGGAATTCTGTCGATGCCATCATGATCATGAAACATTACACGGGGATACTGACACTTAGCGGGATGGCACTCCAGGCCGCTGATGCCAATGGCGATGGTGCTGTCAACAGCCTCGATGCCCAGCTGGTGTCCAAACGATTTGTCGGGATCATCAGCTCTTTCCCTGCGAGTGACTGGATCATCGAAAACCCAACGGTCAATGCCTTTTTTCCTCTGACATATGTTGTCCCGATCAAAGCAGTGTGTCGTGGAGATGTGAATGGTTCCTACATACCATAACCCCACCTAAGTCCTCCCCGATTCGGGGAGGACTTAGGCGAAAAAGGCATTGCCAATAAGTCCTTATTCCAGCTTCTTCTTATTCAAAACACTAAAAAAAGAAGTCTTGTAATTTTCTCCGATCGGGATCAGTTCATTCATGATCTTGATCCGGTTCCGCTCAATGGATTCTATCTTATCCAGTGCCACGATAAAAGAACGATGCACCCTCAGGAAGGCTTGCTCCGGGAGCATATTTTCCATGTTGCGGAAATTTTGCAAGGTCATGATCTTCTCATGCTTACAATGAATCCGGAGATAATCACCCATCCCTTCAACATAAAGGATGTCATCAAAATTTACCCGCTGAAGCCGAAACTCAGTTTTCACGAAGAAATAATCTCCTTTATGCCCATGTCCTGACTCTTCTGAGCTTATTGGGCGAACAAGCCTGCTGCAAACCTTGTCATAAACTTTATCTGCGGCACGGACAAAACGCTCAAAAGAAATGGGTTTCAGCAGGTAATCAGCCACATCCAGCTCATAGCCTTCAATAGCGAAATTGTCGTAGGCTGTGGTAAAGATCACATCCGGCTTTTGCTTCAGCACTTTCAGCAGCTGTATCCCACTGAGTTCTTCCATCTGGATGTCGAGGAACAAGAGATCAACGGTATTGTTCTTTAGGTAATCAAGGCATTCCATCGCATTGGTGAAGGTCTTCATCAATTCAAGAAAAGGTACCTTGCTGATATAATCTTCAATGATGTCGAGCGCCAATGGCTCATCATCAACAGCAATACATTTGAGGATCATAGCTCGTCGATATGAAGGTTAATTTTATATAATCCGTCATCAGTAGTGATTTGTAAGTTGTGTTTCTCCGGATAAAGGATCTCAAGCCTTCTGCGGACGTTATTCAAACCTATTCCCTGGTTAGGATCTTTCTGGCTGATGTCGTTCTTGTAAAAAGAATTCTTGACTTCAAAGTCAAGTGACTTCTCATTAATCGTTAAAATGATGATAATTCCAGGCGGTGTGACACTTTTCTTCCCATGTTTAAAAGCATTCTCGACGAAAGGAATCAGCAGCATCGGCGGAATTGATTTCCCTTCTTTTATTCCGATTACTTTGAAGTCAATGAAACGGTCGGTGTTTAAACGGATAGTCTGTAGGTGAATATAACTTTCAAGATATTCTATTTCTTTCTCCAGCGGGACTCTGTCAGCAGCAGCCTCATACAGCATATACCGCATAATATCACTCAGTTTCATGACGACATCCGGAGCCTCATCCGATTTCTTGTAAACCAGTGAATATAGGTTGTTCAGCGTATTAAAGAGGAAATGAGGATTGATTTGAGACCTAAGCAGGGCAAGCTCTGAGGTTTTAGTTTGGTGGATGAGTTCTGCTTTAAGTTTTTGTGTGTTAAACCAGTCAATGATAAACCAGATACAGATAGGAAGCGTAGAATACAGCATACTATTCACCAACTCCATCGTGATGTTGTAAAATCTCAGCTTAGGGAGTTCGTTCATTTTAATGATATACCAATAGATTTCCCGAATGACAAACATCCTGAAAACCGCAAATATCAAGATAAACAGCGCAACCAGTCCCAGGCTTTGCCAGAGGCGGTTCCGGTTGAAAAAACTCAGGGAGATGCTGAAATAGATGATGTAGAAATTCATCATATTCAACAGTTCAGTGCTGAAATTATAGTAATAAACCCAGCTGGGATAATCTTTGTCCGGAAAGATAATTGGCAATTCCGGAATGATTGAAAACAGTATCCAGAAGATAATGTGGAGGAGGACGATGTGATTTCTTTTCATGTTTAGCCTTAAAATCAAGCTAAGTTACAGAATTACATGGTCAAGCCATGTGTTTTCCCTTTCCTAATAGACTGATAAGGCATTTTTGACGGTGAAAGCCTTGATCTGGCCGACGGAATTTGCTTAGATTGTTGACCCAAAACTTAAGGCTTGATTCTTACTTACGAATAAAGGCTAAGGTCTGAATATTCTCTGTACTTTTGCAGCCTTTTAATTGCATTTTACAATGAAAACTTACTCATTTGCCATGATTTGCCTTATCACTCTTGGATTTTCCACCTTCAGGGCTGAGGCCCAGAAAGTCATCCCCGATTATTCATCCACAGACCGTAAAGAGGTCCCTTCTCAATATAAATGGAATATAGAAGACCTTTATGCCAGCGACCTGGCATGGGAAGCTGACAAGAAATCACTTATTGCTTCTATGGCGGAGATTCCTGCTTTGTCAAAAGACTGGCTGAGTAGTTCTGCGAAAATGCTTGTGTTTATGAAGTTCAGTGACAAAATTGGAGAAAAGCTGGGTCGTCTTTATGCCTATGCCTCAAACCAGGCGAATATGGATGTCGGTGATACGAAATTCCAGGCCATGAACGGCGAATTGAGAAACCTCGGCGTTGATCTTTCATCCAGGTTGGCTTTCTTTAATACAGACATCCTCAACCTGGGGAAAGAAAAATTTGCAACCTACCTGAAGGCCGAAAATGGCCTGGAACCTTACAAATTCTCTGTTGAGCAGATCTTCAGAAACAGCGCTCACATACTGCCTCCCGAGCTAGATAAGCTGGTTTCAATGACAAGTCTTTTTACAGGGACCACGTCGCAGGCTTCAAGTCTTCTCAACAACCTGGAACTGCCTTCCGCAACTGTGAAGCTGAGTGATGGCAAAGAGGTTTCCCTGAATATAG
>JBAXPV010000050.1:0-20922 GCA_037132075.1 Bacteroidota bacterium | reverse complement strand
ATTCCCTAACTTTGGTTGGTTAACATGTTAATAACCCCTGAACAGTAACCTTTTTTGTTTTCGTATTGCTCTTATCCAGGCAGGTATCGCATCTTTCAGGATAATGACAACACAAATCATGATTACCAGGGTTAGCGCAAGGTTGATGATCCCTTGTACATGATTTTTTGGAATTCCGATTTGAGGAATATAGATCACCCACATATTCATGATGCCGGCCGTTATTGTTGTGATCCCGACAAAAGTCAGGGGCACAATGGTGATCCAGGCATACTTTGCCTTTCCATGGTTGATGATATAGGAAGTTCCAATAACCAGTGCGATTGTAGCAAGCAGCTGATTGGCTGTTCCAAACATGGGCCAGATCGTCGAAACGCTTCCTGTATAGATAAAGTATCCCCAAAAAATGACGACCAATCCACTACAAATCAGGTTCCCCGGCAACCAGTTTGTCTCGCTAAATGGCTTGTATATTTTCCCGAATAATTCCTGAAGGATAAATCGGGCAACACGGGTTCCGGCATCAATAGTAGTGAGGATAAACAAGGCTTCGAACATAATGGCAAAATGATACCAATACGACATGAGCTTGTCCAGGCCGGGAATGGCAGAGAAGATTTGAGCCATCCCAACTGCGAGGGAAACCGCACCTCCGGTGCGTCCTGCAATATTCTCCCCGACTTCTGCAGCAAGTTTGGGCAATTCGGAATGGGTAAAACCCATAGCCTGTAATTGAGGCAAAATCTGGGCAAACTTCTCCGGTGATACATTGATCTGAAAATAATCCAATGGATGCAAACTTGCGGCAGCAATCAGCGCCATGATACTTACCATTCCTTCCGCAAGCATTGATCCTACTGCGATCGGACGAATGTGGGCTTCATTCATAATCATCTTGGGCGTAGTTCCTGAACTGATCAGTGCATGGAATCCTGAAATAGCACCACAGGCAATGGTGATAAACAGATAGGGAAATAGCGTTCCGGGAATTATCGGTCCTCCACCATGGATAAAGGATGTAAAAGCAGGCATCTTCAAAGTGGGTGCCACGATAATGATGCCTATGGCAAGCATCGCGATAACACCCAGTTTCATGATTGAACTCAGATAATCACGGGGCGACAGCAAGAGCCATACGGGCAATACCGAGGCAATAAATCCATAAGTGGCCAACAGTATCGTTAAAGTTTTATGATCAAAGGAAAACCATGAGGCCATGGGAGAGGAAGGGATATAACGACCAAAGATCACGGCAGCCGTGAGCATGATCACTCCCATGATCGTCGCTTCAACCACACGCCCTTTCCGAAAACGGAACATCCAGATTCCCATGAAAATGGCGATAGGAATGGTTGATGCTATCGTAAACAGTCCCCAGGAGGATTCGCTCAGGGCATTCACCACCACAAGTCCTAGTCCTGCCATTGCGATGATGATAATCAAAAATGTTGCTAAGGATGCGGTGACGCTACTGGTGACTTTGCCAATTTCAACCCGGGTGATTTCGGCCAGTGACTTGCCATCATGACGAATCGAGGCAGTAAGGATCACCATGTCGTGAACCGATCCTGCCATGACAGCTCCGACTACCATCCATGCAAATCCGGGAAAATACCCGAACTGACACGCCAGTACCGGTCCTACCAATGGACCCGCCCCGGCTATCGCAGCAAAATGATGTCCGAACAATACCCATTTGCTCATCGGGAAGTAGTTCTGGCCATCATAAAAACGCCCGGAAGGCATGATGCGTGACCGGTCAATCACCAGGACCTTTGCAGCTATAAAACTAAAGTAATATCGATAAGCCAGTGCAAATATCGCAAGTGCACTGATAATCAAAGGCATTGCATTCATGCGAATCAATTTGTCGGTAAATTTAGTAAATTCGTATGTTTATTTGATTTTTCAAATCATTCAAATTGGAATGACTTAATTATGCCCATAATTTAATCCTGGAATAATATGCCCCTTGATGGTGAAAGTAATGCTAAGATGATGACCCGGCTTCAGGAGATATTGCCTTTTTTACAATGGCTACCTTCCTATGACCTCCGTCTATTTAAGTGGGACTTACTCGCAGGCATTACTTTGGCATCTTTTGTTTTTCCGGAGTCAATGGCCTACGCATCACTTGCAGGCGTTCCAGCACAATATGGCATTTACTGCTGCATGGCAGGCGGGATTTTCTTTGCGCTTTTTACCACTTCAAAGCAGCTTGCTGTCGGGCCCACTTCTGCCATCTCATTGATGATAGGATCTACCGTTGCCACAATGTCGGGTGGTGATCCACAGCAATGGATACAGATAGCTTCACTCACTGCTCTTGCAGTAGCCTTAATTGCCGTGATTGCCTACTTTCTGAAGCTCAGCGTTATCGTCAACTTCATCAGTGAGTCGGTTCTGATGGGATTTAAGGCAGGTGCCGCTTTGTCAATCATGTCCACGCAGTTACCCAAGCTGTTTGGCGTCCAGGCAGGCGGATCCAACTTCTTCGAACGTCTTTACACCTTATTTCAGAACCTAGAAGGTACGCATACTGCAGTACTCCTTTTTGGGCTGGCTGCACTGATGGTTCTTATAATAGGCCACTTTTTGTTTCCCGGAAAACCGGTATCTCTCGGAGTCGTGATCGTCGCAATTCTTTTAATCTCCTATACATCCTTGAAGTCATTAGGCTTAGAATTGGCGGGAAAGATGCCTGCCGGTCTTCCTGCTTTAGGGAAACCCGTTTTACATCTCCATGACGTAGAAGGAATTCTTGGCTTGGCCTTGGGGTGCTTTCTGATGGGTTATATAGAGACAATTTCCGGAGCCCGTATATTCGCTGAAAAATATGGATACAAGATAAACCCGCGCCAGGAGTTGCTTTCTATGGCAGCCGCCAACACAGCTTCTGCCTTCGCCGGGGGGTATGTCGTTAGCGGTGGACTTTCGCAATCGACTGTCAACGACAAAGCAGGTGCCAAAACACCAATGTCACTGATCATTCATTCTCTGTTGCTCATCATCATGCTGCTATTCTTTACCGGATTTCTGAAGAATATGCCGGAAGTAGTCCTCGCTGTCATCGTTTTGTATGCGGTATCTGGCCTGATAAAAACCAAATCACTGAAGAAATTATACAGCCTCTCAAAAGTAGAATTTACCGTGGCCATGGTCGCACTCCTGGGTGTCCTTTTCCTTGGAATCCTCTTAGGAGTGATGCTGGCATCACTGATCTCAATACTCGTGATCATCAAAAAAGCTACGGTTCCTCCTGTGGCCACATTGGGCCTGATACCCGGCACCCAGATGTTTTCAGATATCGTCCGCCATCCCGACAACAAATTGATTCCGGGAATACTGATTCTAAGGGTCGAAGCGTCCCTTCTATATTTCAATGAAAGCTATGTCTACGAACAAATCATCGCAAAACTGGATGCAAGTACAGAAAAAATAAAATGGCTGGTCCTCGAAATGTCTGCCGCTCCGGTCCTGGATGTAGGAGGCTCCAAAATGCTCATGAATCTGGTGAAGGAGTTAAAAAACAGGGACATTCAATTGAGGTTTGTTGAAGCACTGTCTGATGCCCGCGATATGTTACGTAAACAGGGGATGGAAGCCTTTACAGGAAAAATCTCCCGGAAAACCTCTCTTTATGAAAGCATTGAGGAACTCAGTACTGCAGATGAACCCTATTCTGTTTAAAACCAGAGATCTCTAATCAAGGTAACTTTATGCTAAACATGCAGTTTTAACAAAACGACATTTTTCCCATCTGTATAGCTATAATCCATGCTCTTGCATTTAGAACGGATAATCATTAGCGCAAGATTATCCGCTTCCGGATTTTCTTCCAGGATATTGATTGGCGCACAAGTGTTCTCAAAAAGCAATTCCAGGCTGCCATCTTTTTCCGAGTAATCCAGGCTGATGTCAATGTTATTATATTCAGGCTGAAGGCTGAGTACCTCTTCAACAACATGTTCGATGCTTTCGCTTAATTTCCGGGAAACCATATGCTTTTCACAGAAAATCCCCATTTCACCTTGTACGGCATAAATGTCAAATTCAGGGCTTGAAATATGATAGTTCACCCTCCGGATCCTGTGAATAAATGCTTTGGTCTTTTCTTTCAAAGGATGCTCAAAGATCTGCTCAGGAGTTCCTTCTTCATAGATGATTCCTTCATCCATATAAAATACACGGCTGGAAGTATTCTTTGCAAATTCCATCTCATGCGTGACAATGATCATCGTCATCCCTTCTTTTGAAAGGCGCCGTATCACAGACAATACTTCGCTTACCATCGTTGGGTCAAGTGCTGAAGTGGGCTCATCAAAAAGCAGAATTTCCGGTTCCATCGCAAGACATCTTGCAATTGCCACCCGCTGTTTTTGCCCACCCGAAAGCTCATCAGGAAAGCTGTTGGCTTTTTCTCCCAGTCCAACGAGCTTCAGAAGCTCATGGGCCTTTCTTTTGGCTTCTGCCTCATCTTGTTTAAGCAGTTTCATCGGGCCAATGATCAGGTTTCCCATAACCGAAAGGTGGTTGTATAAATTGAATGACTGAAAGACCATCCCCATTTTTTGCCTGATTGCAGGCACGTTAGTCGTCTTGTCGAGCAAGGGAACATTGTCAATAAAGATGTTGCCGCCTGTTGGCGATTCTAACAGATTCAGACAACGCAGGAACGTGCTTTTCCCGGTCCCGGATGGCCCAATCACAGAAATAACCTCCCCTTTCTGTATATCAATATTCACATCGCGGAGTACAACCAACTCCCCATAATGCTTTGAAAGATTTCGAACACTTATCATTTTTTTATCTCCCTTTATCTGTTGTTACGTTTTCTTTTCGGATCAGCGCTTACTTCTATGTAATCAAGTCCACGGGTAAGAATCCAGGCCAATGCCAGGTATATCACTGCAGCCATGATCAAAGGAAAAAATGCATCAAAAGTCCGGCTTCGGACAATGTCACCTGCTTTTGTCAAATCCTGGACAGCAATATACCCAACGATCGAGGTCATTTTTACCAGGGAAATAAATTCTCCCTTATAGACCGGGAGTACCTGTCGCAATGCCTGGGGTGCAATGATATTTTTAAAGGTTTGGACCTTGGTGAAACCTCCGGCGATCCCGGCTTCCCATTGACCTTTTTCGATACTGCTGATCGACATCCTGAACATCTCTGATACATAAGCAGCGAAATTCAAGCCAAACGCAAAAATGGCAACAACGACAGGATTTATGTTAACCGAGGCAAAAACCACATAGTAAATGATCATCAACAGAACCAACACAGGTGTTCCCCGAAGCAGGCTGATGTATAAAAGAGCAGCCCCTGAGAAAATCTTGTTTTTTGACATCCTCAGATAACAAATCAACCCTCCGAAAACAGAACCAAATATTGCTGCAAATATGGAAATGATGATGGTGATGAGTAAGCCATTCAGTATGAGCATATATCGCTTCTCTACAATCATATTGCTGTAAAAACTACGAGATACTTTTTCGAAAAAAGAGATTTTTTCGCCCTTCACAAGAGAATTTTCGCTGCCTGCGATCATGCTTTTCTGTGCAATGATACTCACTCCGGATTCATAATAAGGGTCAGAAAAATCAATCCGTTTTTTGCGCTCCTCAGTTACCATCATCGAGGCAGTAATCAAATCAATTTTTTTGCTTGAAATGGATGCCAGCAAACTGGCAAATGGCATATCTACAGGTACATATTCCTTCCCGATGGATAACGCAAAACGTTTTGACAATTCAATGTCAAACCCAGCGAGGCTTCCATCTTTTATTATCGTAAAAGGCATCCCGATATCACTAACAACGCCGTTTTTTAACGTGCCATTCGCAGAACTCACTGGGATATCAGGCATGGAATCGACACTTCTGTCAACCCAACGGTCAACCATATTCTTGTAAGTCCCATCGGATTTGATTTTGGCAAGAAATGCATTAAACTGATTGCGCAGTTCTGTGCTTTCTTTGTTGAATCCTGCTGCAATTGGTACCACAAACACATCTTTGGCCAGGATTCCCAATTCAGGATTTTTCTTTAGAACCTCTATTGCAGATACCTGGTCATATAAAATAGCATCTACTTTGTTGTTATTCAGAGAATTGATCAAATCGCTGATGTTCTGGAACTGAAGAATTTCCGCATTGGGATATTGTTTGGTTGCCCAACTGTCATGAACAGAACCCATCAAGACTCCGATCTTTTTATCTTTCAGGTCATCAACCCCACGCATTTTTAACACGCCCTGGGTAGCGGCAGCTTCACTGCCACTTTTCACAATGGCAGCCAATCCTCCCTTATAGTAACACTGACTAAAAAGTACTGTTTTGGCTCTTTCTTCTGTTATCGACAGGCCCGCACCTATCATATCAACTTTTCCTGCAATGAGGGCAGGGATCATCGCCTCGAACTTCATGTCAATGATTTCAAGGCGTTTGTTTAATTTTTTGGCAATAAACCTGGCCAATTCAATGTCAAATCCTGTTATACCCTGGTTGGCATCTCTGAATGAAATAGGTTCAGTAACCGCAGCAGTGCCAAAAATAAGAACATCTTTCTGGCTACCCGGGGCAACATTCGGAATAGGGGCAGGGGATCCTTTTTTAGGAAACCAGCGTTTCATCATATCATCGT
The DNA here is from genome assembly GCA_037132075.1 of Bacteroidota bacterium. Taxonomy (GTDB): domain Bacteria; phylum Bacteroidota; class Bacteroidia; order Bacteroidales; family CAIXZF01; genus JBAXPV01. The sequence goes on along the minus strand of JBAXPV010000050.1, from coordinate 14,274 downwards.
AGGTGCCATTCGCTTTCAATTCTGATATGGCTTCGTCTGCTCCTTTTTTAAGTAAAGTATCCTGCATCCTGAAGGCAAAACCATACTGATCATCAGCCAGTAATTCCGTGAGGACCACGAGACCGTCATTCTTACCTGCAATGTTTTCTAAAACAGGCTTGTCGTAAACAGCTGCAGAGGCAGTTCCTTTTTTAACTGCCATCGCACAATCCAGAACGTCATTAAAGTAAATGACCTTGGCATCAGCAAACCGCTTCTTTACAAACTGATCTGCCGCAGTACCTGAGGGTACGGCGATCGTTTTCCCACCTCCAAGCATTTGAAGGCTGGTAATTGTTTCTTCTTTTTTTGCACATCCAAACAAGGAAAGCAAGAAAGCAAGAATCATTAGTCGCATGATGTTCTTCATAATATGTCTATAAATCAATGAATCTTAAGCCAGTTTTTATGATGCTTCCAATTAGTATCATCGGGGAATATTTTATATATCATCAAGTATAAAATATATAGCTACGTTAAATTAAGTATAAAATGCTTTTCAAAGCTAATAAAAAAATGGACACCACAGGAAAACGCCGATTTTTTACGAACCTATTCACTGTTGGTATAATTCTTTTATATTTGTATAGTATGAATCATTTTGAAAAATAGCATTTCTTGCTAAAACACTTTCATTTTACCATTATTTGCTTATTGATTAATACATTTAACCCTGATTCACATTCTTTTTGAATTGTCAACACATATTACATCAATACCGTCTTCGATGAAAAAACAGAAACTCGAAAAATTAGAAGCACTGAGGGGATTTGCGGCGCTTTACGTGGTATTCTTTCACGTATTGCCCCAAAGTTTTTATTTGTGGGGAATCAATTTTGGCATTTTATTCCGTTTCGGTCCGGAATCAGTGATCTTGTTTTTTATTCTATCAGGCTTTGTTATCAAATACACCTATGAAAAATCACGGGACAAAACCTTTAAGACCTATTTCATCCGGAGGTTTTTACGGCTTTATGTTCCATTAATAGCAATCTTTCTTCTGGGATATGTTTTAAAGTGTTTAGATGAAGGAACCTTTACAAATCCCGAATTGTTAACACTTGGCGGGAATCTGCTCATGTTGCAGGACGTTGCCACACAAAAACCAAACGTGCTCTGCGGTGTCTATCTTGCAAATGGCCCTTTGTGGTCGCTCTCTTACGAGTGGTGGTTTTATATGCTGTTTTTCCTTCTCGTTACCAAAATTAAAAGTGTACAACTCAATACCTGGGTGTACACGCTGACAATTATTGCTGCAGTTTCTTATTTGTTCTATCCGTTCTTTATTAACCGCCTGGTCATGTATTTTGCCATCTGGTGGATTGGTGTGAAATTTGCGACTACTTACCTGGCAGGTGCAAAATTTGCGATCCGTGATTATTTACCCTATACCGGGGTTTTGCTAAGCATGACATTGATCCTTGCCTTAAACCTCTTCTTGAAAAGGGATCTGATCCATACTTATGTCTATCCCTATTCTGCGTATCCGATCATTGAATTCAGGCATTTTGCCTTTGCCCTCATCGTCATGTTTTCATCCCTTATGTGGCAGAAATTCAAGTGGGTCGGATTTAATTCTTTGTTCGGAATATTTAAATACATCGCGCCATGCTCCTATGTGATCTATATTTCACATCACTATCTGGTTGTTCATGCTACGTATCTGAAATTCCTAAATAACAGGGGATTGGAAGTTGGACTCTACATCGTTATCATGATAGCCTTCTCTTATCTTGTTGAAGTGTTCTTATACAACAAGGTGAAAACCATGATCCTGGGCTAAAATTGCCTGGGCATGCCCCTGAATTTTATCCGCATGATTTTGAAAATTCACCACTCAGTAGAATAGTTTAATTGATGCGAAACACACCTGTCTCTTCATCCCGTGAGGCGATTTCAATAAAAGTTCCCTTGGCATGAGGTGCAAAGACCTCGTTCACAACGGCAGGGTGATTGTTATGCTTTGAGAGATGGGAGAGAATCAGATGGGTGAGAAAGGGCGCTTTATGCCTGTTGAAAAGATCGAGGGCCTGACGGTTGGAGAGATGGCCCACTTTGCTCTTTATCCGGTTTTTGAGATAAACTGGATAGTTCCCATTGTTAAGCATTTCCTCGTCGTAATTGGCTTCCAGAAAAGCCGCATGACAACGTCCGAAGTGATCAATAAGGTATGGACAAGCTTCCCCGATATCAGTGAAAACACCAGCCGTGATTCCATCAGCGATTACTGTAAAACTAAAGGGATCAGCGCCGTCGTGCAATTTAGGAAAGGGACAGACATTCAGGCTGCCAATTTTTAGCTTTTCATTTCCTGAAAAAATCTTCAACAATCCTGATTCAATATCCAGCGAACTGTTTAGATAAGTTACAGAACTGAGATAAACAGGGATCCTGAATTTCCTGGAGAGGAACTCTACACCACGGATATGATCCGTATGTTCATGAGAAATAAAAATAGCGCGTACTTTCTCCATCGATAAACCCAGCCTAAACATGCGCCGCTCAGTTTCCCTGCAGGAAATTCCAGCATCGACAAATATTGCATCCTGCTCATTGCCAATATAATAGCAATTGCCGTTGCTGCCGGAATTTAGTGAAGCGAGAAAAATGGACATGGGTGCAATGTAACAAAGTTTTTTCTGCCATGAAGAAACTAACTTTGTTAAACTTTTAATACCAAAACTATTTACCACAAATGACAATATTTCTGATTATCCTGGCAGTCCTCATCGTGATGGTTTTCGTCATTTTATCTCTTTACACCTCAGTAAATTCAGGGGCTTCCAAATTCGGGAAGTGGATAGAAAATATTTTTAACGAGAAACCATAAAAAATCGCTTGCCTGCTAGAACTAGTCCTTCACGATTAAGGATGAAAAATTGACGAAGCGTTTTGGAACGAAAAACAAAGATGGTAAAATATAATTTTGACAGATTTATTGAGCGTACGAATACCTCTTGTGTTAAATATGACTTAAGAGAAAAAGTATTCGGCAACAGTGAAGTGATTCCCATGTGGGTTGCCGATATGGATTTCGAAACTCCTGATTTTATAAGAGATGCCATTACAGAACGGACCATGCATCCTATCTATGGATATACATTCAGGAATCCATCTTATTATCAGCCGATTATTGATTGGATGCACTCTCATCACGATTGGACGATCAAAAATGATGACATCATTTTTTGTCCGGGGGTAGTTCCCGCACTCAATTTTGCAGTCCTGGCATTCACAAAACCCGGTGATAAAATTATCATTCAAACACCTGTATATCCCCCATTTTTTGGAGCCGTTCGGGATCATGACAGGGTGTTGGTTTACAATCAGTTAATTCAAAAGGAAAACACATTCGAGCTGGATTTCAATTTGCTTGAAGAACAAGCGAAAGACTCAAAGATGCTGATTCTGTGTAACCCGCACAACCCGGTGGGTCGTTGCTGGACACGTTCAGAACTTGACCTGATCGCACAGATTTGTTTAAAACACCATGTGCTGGTGCTTTCTGATGAAATTCATGCTGACCTGGTAATGCCAGCTCACAGGCACCAGGTCTTCGCCAATCTATCACCTGAAGTTGCGGAAATCACCATCACGGCACATGCGCCAAGCAAAACATTCAACCTGGCAGGGCTTGCAACTTCGTCTGTCATCATTACAAACCCGGAACTTCGAGCTCTTTTTTCACACTTTGTAGAAAAAATGCACCTTGGGATGGGAAACCTTTTCGGTAGTATTGCGTCCACTGCCGCCTATACTCATGGCGAGCCATGGAGACTGCAACTCATAGAATATCTGAATGATAATATAGATTTTGCAGAAAATTTCATCAAAGCAAACATCCCTGCATTAAAGATGTTCCGTCCTGAAGCCACCTATATGATTTGGCTCGATTTCAGGGAATTCAAGTTAGATGATGAAGCGCTAAAACAGAAAATAATCCATGAGGCAGGACTAGGCTTAAACCCAGGTACGGATTTCGGTCCTGGAGGAGAAGGCTTTATGCGGATGAACATTGCCTGTACAAAGTCAACGCTGAGGAAAGCGCTGAATTCACTGGCAAAATCTTTATCACCAGTAGAAGAATTGGGTTTTTCATAGTGATCAAACTATCATTTAGGTGGCCAAGATCGTATTCTGCCTGCGCTGATTTTTCGCAAACAAGTTCAGATTCTGTATAATTTTAACCAAAATGGAAAAAAATCACCTCACCCATCCCAATGTTATTATTTTTTCAGAGATTTACTCCCTAATATTGAAATATGGAAATCAAGATTATCATTGACGATGATGAGCAGCTTGAGCTGGCATTCTTTGGAAAATTAGACACATTGGGTGCCGGGGAAATAGAAACGAAGGTGTACGCTTTGCTCAATAATGTAAAGAAGTCGGTTTATTTCGATTTTGCCGGGGTCACTTATTTATCATCCATGGGCGTGAGGCTGTTGATTTCTTCTCAGAGATTGGTAAAGAGATCAGAAAATTCCCTGATCATCATCAATCCCACTGATGCAGTCCGACAGATACTGGAGATGATCAAACTTGATGAATTGATGGGATAAATCCCGCTTTTGTATTGCCATTACTTCACAATGACTTCGTTTGCGGTTTTCAGTAAGTCTTTTGGAGTTTGTATGCCGTAGGTTGTCGCTGCTGCAGGATTGATCACGGTTTTAATTTGTTTGATCCGGCTGAATGGGATGTCTGCCGGTGATTTACCTTTAATTACAGCAATTCCGATGTCGGCAATCTCTTTCCCCTGCTGAATAAAATCCCCTGCAATTGCGGCAACAGCTCCCATTTTGACCTGGCTGCTGATGAAACAAAACAAAGGAATTTTCATTTTGCTTGTGACTTTAACCATACTCGAAAATGCAGGGATGGTATACGCATCTGGAAGTTGAAGGATCGCATCGATGTTTTTTGAACACAAGAGGGTAGTGGCATCAACGACTTCTGTAACAGTGTTTACCGGAATGCTCACCAGTTTAATGTGGTTCTGATCGCATGATTTTTTAAGCGCAATGCCCTCGCTGATGGCAGCAGGTTCTCCTGGTGAGCTAAGCACGCCTATAGTCTTGGTGTTGGGGAGGTATTGTAACACGAGCTTAACACCCTCGTCAGTATAGCTTAAAGCATCGATTCCACTTAAATTAGGTAAGTGATCAGAATAGGATTTCCCAAGCCCGTTGCCGGCCGGATCTGCCACCACTGTAAACAAAATGGGAACATCTTTTATCTTTGAAAGCAATGCCTGGGTAGTTGGTAATGTCGTGGCAAAGATCAGATCGTATTTTTTATTAGCGACTGCATTGACAATATTGTTCAGCGTTGCAATGTCTGCATTGGCGTTGTATTCATCGAAGGAGAAATCCTTGTCTTTGACATGTCCGATTTCTTTGAACTCTTGCAAAATCCCATGAGTCACGTCAAAACAATCCTCCGAAAAAGCATAATGCACCATCGCAATATTAATTTTTCGGGGAAAAAGCTCCTTTTCTCCCAAAATGATACTGGCTTTATTCCTTGTAGCTTCGGTGAATTGAATTCCAAATTGCTTCGCCTTCACAGGATTGATTTCCAATACAGAACTTGAAGTCACTTTGAAAGGGATTGTCCCCGGATCAACTTTATTCAGTAAAATATCTGCGGCCATAGAACCCGCATCATACCCATTTTGATAATAGTCGAGGTTTATCTGGATCAGGCTTTCCATTTTGCTTCCTTTAGGCCTGGAATTAAACTCAAAATAGGGAATTTGTTTCTTTGAAACAGCTTTAATCAATGTTGAGATGCCGGATGCCATCAGATTATCCCCCATTTGACATACGGCGTCAATATTGGCGGTGGTCATTGCCAGAACAGCATCCGGAAGTTCTGAAGCATTGGAGGCTGGAAAAAACTGAACAGAAAAGCCATATTTAGCCGCAACACCTGTATACGCTGCCTTGAATTTAACTGAGATGATTTCCCCGGGACAATAGACAGTCCCCAGGGTCTTGATCTTGGGGGCATTCGCTTTGATCAATTGCATCATCGATTCAAAATCGCAAATGACACTACAGCCTGTAATGTTCTTTTTATGGTGTTTAAAATCAGTTCCTGCTCCTGCTAGAACAGGGTCAGCAACTGCAGTGAAAACAATAGGCATGGTTTTTATTGTTTTCAAACTTGCCTGCAAGGCCGGGGTACAGGATACGAGGAGTAAATCGTAGTTTTCGTTTTTAACCTGGTTCAGGATACTATTCAGGGTGGTGATATCTCCACTGGCTTTATATACATCAATGCTCAGATTTTTATCTCTTACCAGGCCTCGGTCTCCCAGGCTTTTCAATACGCCTTCTTCAACGGTTTCCAGGGTTGGAATGTCAACCCATTGAACAAGGGCGATTCTGAAGTTCTCCTTTGACAGGGAAGTGTTTTTTGTACGATTCGATCTATCAGAAATCAGGAGAACAGCTCCAACCAGAATGATGGAAAATAATCCTTGCGCTATTTTGGTAAAGTTCCTCATGTTCCCAATTACGAAGGATTCCAAGTCCTGTCAGTCGGATAATATAATCTTTTCAATGCCTGGCGCCTGAACCTAATTCGATAATTTAGTGAATCACGACAAATTTATTACTGATTCGGGGCGAATCATCCATGATAAGTGTCCAGGAATAAAGCCCTGGCACAAAAGAAGATGTATTGATTTTTATCACAGGATTCCCCTCAGAGACCTTGATTTTGCAAAGAAGTTCACCAAGCACCGACCTGATTTCCAGAAATGAGTTTCTGTTGCAAAAGACATTGCTTCCAATAGTAAATCCTATAGATTCATTGGCCGGATTTGGATAAGGCGCAGAAACCAATGCCGTCTCACTCAATTCGTCAAGGCCAACAGTACAGCCACTGTAATGGACATTATAACAAACGGTATCGAGGGGGTTCTGCACATCAAAAAAGGTATAGCGGATTATTGAGATCCCTCCATTACCCTGGCAGGCATAGTGGCCTGAAAAATTGTTCTGATTTGTTGTGCCTGCAGGAATAGGGACATGAACACTACCGGTGAAGGTGTTGGGGAGGTAACAGGCTCCCCAACAAAAATAATTGACAGAACCTGTTACTTTATAGATTTCCTTTTTCCTGCATTCTATTGTTTTAGACGTAGCCGCATTATTCGTCACAAATACTAAGGCTACGAGTTCCTGGTCCAAATTGGTCGAAATATAAACATCCCCATTATTGGCAATGGGACCCAATGAATCAGATAAACTCAGCGATTGTGCATTGGCGAATAATACAATTCCAAGTAAGGCAAGTGTAATCAGTGTTTTTTTCATGCTTCAATTTGTCAGATAAATTATCTTTTTATGAGCTTGCGGTCAGCATAAGCCTGTGGAGTTTTAATCCTCACGATGTATAGACCAGCAGGTAAAGCAGCCACGTTAATCACAGGATTGAGACTGCTGACTTTTTGCAAATTTACAATTTCTCCAAGTAAATTATAGATCTCAATTTGCTCTATCCTTTTATCACATTGAATCATGAATACATCAGAAGCAGGATTTGGATACATGCTTACTATGGGTTCTATTTCCGCTATCCCCACATTGGCAAGGCTCATCTTACAACCGTTGTAAATTTGCTTTGTAATAGTATCCTGCAAAAAGGCAACCAATTCCATGTTTTGCTGGTTCCACAGTTGTGACTTTGTCATACTAAAGGAAATGGTATCATGCTTGCTTGAAAGATCAACCGCTACTCCAAAGGGGCCGCCGAAAATTGCCCGTTCCACATAATTTAATTCAGTCATGTTCTGCCAGGCTTCCGGAATATGCGATTCGGTGATCAAAACAAGGAGCTTCAGGCTCGGGTTCAGAATGGGAGACCCTGACTGCAATGCGACATTGCCGGTCAAAGTAGAATCAACTAAATCCATGTTAAATATTGCCACGTTGGCATTTACCTGCATGGCAAGCCTTGCCTGGACATAGGGTACATAGCTTGGATACATGCTCTGGCCTTGATTTCCGCCAACAACCTGGTCCAAACCATCAAAAACTACTGTAGGATATCCTGTGATATCATAGAAGGTGTTCCTGGCTGCTGCTTCTGTGGTTTCATAAGGATCGCCTCCGTGGTATGAAATTACTGCCACTGGCCAATTGTTGGCAACCAACTCATCCAAACCCATGGCTGCACTGGGGCAATAGGTGCACCAGGTACCTGTAAAGTCTTCGCAAACCACCAAGGTGCGATTTCCAACAGTGGTATAGGCTCCGAAGCTCTTTGACTTTGTATTATTCATGACATTCTGATCCCCGGGGCAACTCAGCGTGAGATGGGCAACAAAATCGCCTTCCTGGACAGTCCAACTATCGAAATTGACCAACTGGGTACCCCCGGCCACGATGGATTGGGTTTTGACAGAGTTATAGACAATGTTGGTGCCTTGCATAAACTGCAAAGTCGCGCTGTATGAGGTATCCAGCGAACCGTAGCTTTTTATCAATGCAGAGGGTGTTATGATGTCTCCCGGCTGAAGGTATTCAGGAATATTAAGAGAAATTGCAGCAATATCAACATCTACTGCAGGATACAATCTAAGGGCGTCAATAAAGTAAGTATTCATATTCAGGCTGTTCCCAATAAATGTAAAGGAAAACTGCATGTTTGGAGCACCTACATCAGGCGTGTTGAAAAGCACATTCAGGTTTTCAGCTGTCAGGCTTTGGGTAACGGTATCACTCCATGCTTTATGCCAGGTAATCCCGTTGTCGCTGGTGGTTTCGATTAAAAGCACAAAAGATCCGGCATTCCAGTCAATGGAATGCGTAAAATCCAAAGAAAGGGCTGTTTGTCCTGTTGTGTTAATTGGCGGGCTCACCATTTTTTCTGTTCCGTTAAAAGGTTCCCAGGAATGGGGCCACATATAAGCTTCCGGCGGGGTCCCTCCGGATACGCCACCATTACCCTGATGCCATACCGGATATAGCGATACACCGGATTCGCTCCAACCAAAGGCCGGAGCACCTACCCAAAAATCCTCCCAAAGCAGAAACCCACCAAAATAGAAAGCCCCGGCATTAGAAGAGGTATCTGTCCCTTGTCCTGTTGCATTGATCGGAACAACAGTATAATTATAGGTTCCCGGAGTGCTTAAAGTCTCCGAAAAGTTTAAAACGTTTCCAGCCAGGGTAAACTGGGTTCCATCAGCCCGGATAACAACGTAGTTCCCAACAACGTTGTTGTAAAATGCACCGTGTGTGCCGAAAGTGGGAGGAGACCAGGTCAGGCTGCTGGATGAATCGTTTACAACGGTCATCGTCAGGTTATGGACAGGCCCTGGCGTATCCAGCCCAACCCATATGGTATCGGCACTGACGGAAACACTTGCGCCTGCGGTATTATAGGCAATGACTGAGAAAACATACATGCCTGCAGAAGGAACCGGAACCGGGTTAATCCCGGGTTGCCCGATTACTGGGTTATTCAGCGTGAAAGCTTTTACGCCGTTAGCATAAACCACTACGGAGTCGAGATCGGTCAAGGGCTGGCCGCAAGCCTCAATTGACGGATTCATCCAGGTAACGTATGCACTGTTACTGCCAAAGGAAGCTGAACTGGCACTGAGGTTGGTGACAAAAGAAGGCCAGTGCGCACCGACATTCTGATCGGATACAATGACATTGTCAATATAAACATACGTATACGGAATAGGCCCCAGGATATTGAACCCAATATATTTAACACCAGTGATCCCAGGTAAAATGACGGTATCGGTTTGAATGTTGCTGTTATCAACGCTGATAGTCTGTAATAAGGTAAAGCTGCTGGTGTCACCGGGTGCATTCATATATCCGATCTGAATTTGCTTTCCTGTAATCCCCGAACCACTTTGGTAATCAAAAATCACGGAGGTTGCGCCCGTGAGATTGATCCCAGGAGTAACCAGCATTACCCAATCAGCAAGTGACTGTTTGAAAAACGACATCTGACCCGTTGATGGGGAAATATAGTTCCAGGAGGAATTACTGACTGTTGACCACCCGTTTAAAGTTACCGAGTCATTCGTCCAGGCATTAAAATTCTCCTCGAAAATGAATGAATTGGTACTCTGTGCGGAAACCTGGCTTAAACTGCCAAGGAATAACATCAAACCGATTAATAGTAAGGTTTTTCTCATAATACACGTATCTAATTTTTGTTTTGATTGTTTCTTTTATTGACGTCAGCGTTTTTGGGCTCGATTGTGATTTGGGTCAGCATTTTTTTTAGCACGGCATCGTGTAACAAGCTTGCCTGGAGAAGACTATTCAGTTTCTCGCTCCCTTCGTTAGACTGATCCTGGTTTTGGTTTTCCGGATTATCCTTTTTGTCTTTGTTCATCAGCGTTTGCTTTTTCGTAAGACAAAGATCATCATGAAAAGCAAAAAATCAACACCTCATTGTCATGCAAAAACACACCAAAGTTATAATACGACCACTACATTACCACTACAAAGGCTTTAATTGGTGCAGATCCATTTAAAATGAAGAAAGATAGGCAATGAGATTCTGGGCTGAGTTTGAAATTCCTAGTTTAATTCTGAGCCTGTAACGTGCTGTTTCAAGAGCCTTTATGCTTTGCCCTGTCAACTCGGAGATTTCCTTATTTGACATATTGAGCCTCAGAAATGCGCATAGTTTTTGTTCATTGGGTGAAAGATCCGGGAATTTCCGAAGCAAGTTATCATAGAAATCTTTGTGAACCTGCTTAAAGCGCACGTCAAATTCATTCCAGATCTCAACGCCTATGCTCTTTTGAAGGTCGTGTGCAATGTGCTCTATCTCATTGCGCGTTTCCTCATTTGCTGTCCTCTGATACACGTCAAGAAGCCTTTGTGTTATTACAGCCAGAAGTTCATTCTTTTTCAAAAGCGACATCACGTTGGAAGCCAGCTCTTTATTGCGAAACTCCAGCTCACCTTCCAACTTATTCTTTTCCAATTGAAGATAACGCGATTTTAGCCCGTGCCTCCTGTAAAGTAATACGATAATCACAATCAATGAGGCTACGATTATCAAAGCGATAAGGATTATTGCCTGGTACCTGTATTCTTTTAACTGCCGCTCCTGCAAACTTCTGGCCATCTCATAATTCAACTCTAAACGGGAAATCGTCGCCTTACTCCCGTCTAAATCGAGGCTGTCTTTTGTAAGAAACCTGAGTGTATCAAAATGGTAAGCCTCAGCCAGATCCTTTTTCTGAAGGTATATATCTCTCAATAAACGGGAAGCCTCGTAGACATTCTTTCTGAAACCAGAAATTTGACTTATTTTGAATGACTCCTGTGCATATAATAGGGCATTCCCAAAATCGCCCCTCACAAAATAAAAATTTGCCAGGTTAGCAGATGTGCTTGCCAGCTGCTTTACGTCACCATTGACTTTTGAGATTTCATAGGATCTATGAAAACAGGCATAAGCCGAATCATATGTTTTCCTTTTTAAAAAGAATTGTCCCAGGTTGCCATAGTTAATACTCACCCAGCTATAATTCTTCATCCGGAGATTGATTGCAAGGGCTTGCCGAATATATGACTCAATGAAAAGCGTGTCATTTAGGCTTCCATAAACAGCACTAATATTGTTTAAGGCACCTGAAATCCCTGCGGTATCTTTTATCTCCCGGCTCAGACTCAGCGCTTTTTGGTAATATTCAAGCGCTTTGTTATAATTCCCCTGGCTAAAGCATGAAAAGCCAATTCCATATAATGATTTATATATCAGCTTTTTATCAATTATCTTCTCGCTTTTCTCTAAACATGTAAAGAATAGCTCGCTGCTTCTCTTGTAATCACCCAGGGCATCATATGCATATGCGTTTAATATAGATGCTTCAACATATTCTTTTTCTAGCTTATCATGTTCTGCCAGATCCATTGCCTGCTGACTCTTGATCAAGGTCTGCTTCAACGCTCCTTTTGACCAACTGATCCTGGCAATGCGCATTATTGCCTCCAGGCTATCAGATTTGCTTCTACCGAAAACAGATGACTGACCTGCAAGCAGAATCACCGCCAATAAACTGGCAAATATGATACAAGAATGGGGTTTAGCTTGTGTCATTGAATGATTCTGAAAGCCTGATTTTTCGACATTTTAAGTATTTGTATTCTGACAAATATACAAATTCTTGTACAGCCTAAAATTCAGACATAGCTATTATTGCCAATTAAAATTTGCCTTTATTAATAAATTTGTCTGATGTTGACTATTAAAAATACAGCAGATGAAAAATCAAATTTCCGCATATCGTTTGAGGATTAATTAACTTTGATAAAACTGTATCATGCAAATGAAAATCATTGCCATTCTGATTCTGGTCCAATTGATAACGAAAACCGGATCCGGACAGATCTGCCATCCGCAACTATTCGTTGCAAGTCAAGATGGACAATGCAACAACATGCCTTATGTTTTGGTTTTTGAAGACAATTTTGACGGCAATTCACTGGATTTGTCGAAATGGCAAATACAGGCCTGGGGGCAAGGGTCTCTCAGCGGGGATAATACACAGCAATATTATTCATTGGACAACGTCTCTGTTTCATCGGGTATTTGCTCAATTATTGCAAAACAAGATACAGTGCTCAGAAAAGCGATTAGCTGGTTACCTGACAGTGCAATTCTTGCTGATAGTATGCCAAACCTCAGGACATTTTATTTTACATCATCGAATATCTGGACAAATCATAAATTTGGACATGGTATCTATGAAATCCGCTGCAGGATTCCTTCGGGGAAAGGCTTTTGGCCCGCTTTCTGGATGTATGGCATCGATTCAACGGTCAACAACGAAATTGATGTGTTTGAGTTTTCAGATGGGAACACCGCAAAGCATCAAATGACCGCGCACTATAACGGAATGATGTGTGGGTCAAATTACAGCGGACCTGACTATTCATTGGCATTTCATACGTATAAAGTTGTTTGGGATCAATATAAAATTGAATGGTATGTCGATAGTATTTTAAAAAAACGACTTTCGAAATTTAACAATATTATCGGCCAAACTGTGGATTGTAACGGCGTAGTGGCAAACAGCACTTATATTCTTGAAAAAACGTTTCCTGTTGATTCTATGAATATAATCACCAATCTTGCCATACAAACAGGTGCATTTGCCCCGGACTCTACTACAGTTTTCCCCAATTCACTGGATATTGACTATATCAGGTATTACAAGCAAGATCTTGACACGGGTACCGGAACTGGTATCGCACTTGCTAATAAAAATCTGAACTTAAAAATCTATCCCAATCCAAGCAATGGCAGCTTATTCGTGCAATTCGTGGACTATAATTCGGCAAATTATGAGATCAGTTTATTTGATGAGCAAGGGAAAGTCGTCTTCAAATCAGCATCTGCAAATGAAAGTACGATTTGCATTGACCTCAGCAAATTTCCCGGAGGAATCTACCTTTTGCACATCCTTGATCCTAAAAACAATATGGATTTCGATTATAAAGTGATATTAACTAATAGAGAATAATTCGATTGAACGTATCCATTCATCACTGATTTGAATTTCAGCACCTGCCTCTTTCATCTCATCCAGTGCTTTCAGGTCATCATCGGGCATCATATTAATCGGTCGAACCAAATCAGAAAACACTGTAAATGAGAACCCAAACTTTAGGCCTTCAAGAACTGTGGCTTTTACACAGTATTCTGTTGCAATTCCCGCTACTGCCAGATGGTTAATTTTCAGGCGATGCAAATCCTCCTTTAATGATGAATTCTCAAAAGCAGAATAGGTGAAATTAGACTGATCCGGCTTTTTTTCAATATCAATGATATATGATGAATCGGGAACCAGAATTCCGTCAGTAAAATTCGCCCCATGTGTTCCCTGGATACAGTGCGGAGGCCAGGTGCCCCCAAAGGTATTGAAAGAGCAGTGGTTTGATGGATGCCAGTCTCTAATATAAATACAAAGATAATTGCGCTTTAGTGCCCAGAAAATAAGTCTGTTGAGTGGTTGAATCAATGAAAAAGTATTTTTTGCCGGTAAAACACCATCGTGACAAAAATCATTTTGAATGTCAATTAAAAGAATTGCAAGTCTTTTTTCCATCGAAATCTGCGCTATAAAAGGTTAAAACTACAATAATAATCGACATCAGTTATTTTTAAAAACCATTCAATATCTGTTACTGTTCAGGGGGTAGACAGCTGAAAATCTACAGGGCTACCTTCGAG
>JBAXPV010000049.1:0-22423 GCA_037132075.1 Bacteroidota bacterium | reverse complement strand
TTAAGGGTTTAACATACCGAAATGTACGATTTGGATGGAATAAGTATCTTGGGCCTGGGCTACCGCCAGCGGCGGTTTAGTTCAACGTTTGTGCAAACCTAATTGGGTTTAGCAGGCTGATTTGGGTGGATAAACGTAATTGGGTTTAGTGGCCATATATCTTTTTTTGAAGGAATATGTGAAGCATACGGTTTTACATTCATCCTACTAAAGTACATCATTGTAGTTTAATATTTGACAATCCTACGAAAATTAAATATTCAAATTGTCTAACGGGCTCTTTATTTGGTCAAGGCCCTTGGTCGTAATATGCGTATAGATCTGGGTTGTCTTTGGATTGGAATGCCCCAGCAATTCCTGGATGTACCTTATGTCCGTGCCATTCTCAAGTAAATGCGTTGCAAATGAATGTCTTAAAGTATGCATGGTTACATGTTTGTGAATCTTTGCTTTTCTGCAAGCGGCTTTTAAAATAGCCTGGACAGAACTTTCTGAGTATTTGCTTCCCATATGGCCGATGAAGAGCCAGGGAAAAGGCCTATTCTCTTTGTAATATACCCTGAGTAATTCGAGCGCTTTTTTAGACAAAAGAGTAACCCTGTCCTTATTTCCCTTTCCACCCCGGACGATAATCAACATCCTGTGAGAATCAATGTCAGCCGGCTTAAGGTTTAATAATTCTCCTATTCTTAATCCTGCCGAATATGCGAGTGTAATCAGACATTTGTGCTTCAGATTGTCTATACTATTGATGATCGCTGCTACTTCCTGCTCACTGAGCACTGTTGGTAATGTATGCTCCTTCCTTGGCCGCTCGAGATAATAGGTTTTTCGGGGACCTTCCATTACCTTCTCATAATAAAACTTAATGGCATTAATGGACTGGTTTTGATAAGACAAAGAAATACAACGTTCTTCTACTAAATATCGTAAGAATTGTTCAATATCGGACTTACCTATATCTTTAAGTTCCCTGTCCGGGAAATAGTTGATGAATTCGGTAAAGCAGGAACAATAGGTATCAATCGTATTCTGACTGTATCGTAAGACAATCATTTTGGCTTTATAGGAATCAGGACATCGCTGGTAATTTGGAATGCTGTCAGGATTGGGTTTGGGTTTACGGTTCAGGTTTCGGATGTCGTCAATATAATTGTAGTTCCAATGATTCGTTTCACAAAAAAAAATCAGTTTAGCCAGACTGGCTTCCGTATGCGCAATACTCCACCAGCGGTTAATGCTGTCCCATTCATTTAAGGGAAGTCTTTTAATCAATGCAATTAATTTTAAGTCATATTTAAAAAGGAGACGGATCCGGCCATGGTGATATTTTACGATTTGTAAGTTGTTTTCCGGTATATGTGTTATGGATCCGGAGTTTCGGGGATTTAATTCATTCGGTTCTGAGGTATCTTTTTTAACTGGAGGATCCACAGTTGCTTCCTCTTCCCAAATCAGACGCTCCCCAAAATGGTACCTGAGCTTTTGAAGGATCTCCTCTGAGCGGGGTAAAACCCAGCAATAAGACATTGAGTCCCACTTTGCCCTTTTGGTGCTTTTCAGAAATCTGAGATCGGCTTCGTTCTTAGGCAGTTTTAATAAGAAATGTCGCAGACTGGCGACAATTTTGACGGATGACGGGTGGTTTTGCATAATTATATTTTTTTGCTTGTCAATCATATCTCTATACGGAAAAAGAGGTCTTGAGTGGAAAGAGTTTTGTGTTTTTTTCTCACAGAGATCACAAAGAAATACGCACAGAGAACACAGATTGGGTTATCATATATGCTAACCGATTCACTTTCTTCAAGGCTTTTTTTGTCCCCATCGGGGAAAATGTCGAGCGAAGCGGGACAAAAAGAGTCCCTTCGACAGGCTCAGGGACCGGGTGAAGCGGGAAGTCATAAAAATGACGTGTGGATCGTGTGCCCGGGTGCGCTTGTGCCTGTGGCGTTATTGCGTGGAATCGTTGGTTCTTTGGGTGGATTCGCTGGGTTATTCTTTTTAAGAAAAGTATTAGTTTGAAAAAATGTCCGGTTTCATTTCCACTTATAGCGGGTTTTTACATATAAATGAAAAAAGTGCAGGTTTGCTTTCGCTTATTTATTGTTGAATCAGGTAATAAATATATTACATTTGCAATGAAGTTTAGTGAAGTTTTAAGGAAATTGTTGCGAGATGGTTGGTTTGTACAAAGACAGGAAGGAAGCCATTTAATCATGCGCCATCCTATGAAAAAGGGTCAGATTGTGATGACAAATCATGGTCGTATGGAAATGGGTAAGGGGCTTGAGAATAAGATCCTTAAAGCTGCAGGATTAAAAATGTTGATATGACTAAGATAACAATGATCTTGGAAAAAACCAATACGGGTTTTTCGGCTTATGCAATAAAATATCCTGTCTTTACAGCAGGTAAAAACCTTGATGAATTAAAGAAAGGGATGCTTGAATCATTGAATTTATATTTCTCTGAGCAGGGGAGGGTGGTGCGCGAAAATGACCTTCTGATCAGGCTTGATATTCCTCAATTCTTTAGTTTTTACCGGGTTATCAACGCAAAAGCACTGAGTGAACGTATTGGCATGAACCAAAGCTTGCTGGCACAATATATTAAAGGAATTAAAACTCCTTCAACTGCCCAATCACGACGTATTGTAAATGGGATTCACAAACTTGGGCAGGAATTGGTTGAGCTGAAGATCAATTAATTTCAGCCAAAATCAATACTTTTATTCCATCAAAAAAATTGCAATGAAGAATTACGGTATTTGTCTGCTAAGTAGTGTTCCCGTGAGGAAAGAACCAAGCGAGCGGTCTGAAATGATATCACAACTTTTGTTTGGAGAATTGGTCAATGTGCTGGAACATAAAAAAGGATGGTTGAAGATCATCATGACTTTTGATAATTATGAAGGATGGATCTCGGACTCCCAGCTTTACCTTATCGATCAGAAATCCTTTGATCAGTATCTGCGATCCTGGAGTTTTTGTGCAACAGATCTTGTGAGTCTGGTGAAAGAAGAAAAGGCCGGAATGAAGATTCCTGTCGTCCTGGGTTCTTCTTTTCCACGCATGCTCCGTGCTAACTTCATAGCCGGGGATCATTCTTTCAGCTTTAAGGGCAAGTTGAACAAGCCCCATGAACAAACCAGCCGTCGTTCAATCATCGCCATTGCGAAAAAATACCTGGGTGCTCCCTATCTCTGGGGTGGACGTAGTCCTTTCGGACTGGATTGCTCAGGTTTTGTCCAGGTAGTCTATAAGGTAAACCAGCAAAAGATGCCGCGTGATGCCTGGCAACAGGCGCTTATGGGGGAGATCCTGAGTTTCCCGGAAGAAGCACTCCCCGGCGACCTGGCCTTTTTCGACAATGAAGAAGGAAAAGTCATTCACGTCGGTATCATTCTGAAAGGTGGGAAAATCATCCATTCTTCAGGCACTGTCAGGATCGACAAACTCGATCACCAGGGTATCTATAATGAAATTGAGAAGAGGTACACGCATAGGTTAAGGATGATTAGAAGGGTTGTTTGAATCCGGCACCTCATCTCCCAACAGCCATTTGAAAAAAAAATAAAGATATTTCACATTTTCTTTCCACTGCACCCCCATTTTTTCATATAAAGGATATAACCAAAAACCTTTTTTATGAAAAGACAAATGAGTTTTCTTGTGATCCTGTCATTGATGGTGAGCATGGGAGGGAGCTACGGTTGCAGGAAAGATGAAACACCAGGAAGCAGGGGCAAACAGGCGCTTGTTCTTAAATCAATTGCAGCTGAAGATGCTGAGATTGAGAAGAAAATCTTGTCGTTTGTTGACCAATGCCAGCATCATCATGAAGGACATGAAGCGCTAAATCCTCACCTTCTTTCAGTGAAGACGACATTATGGCTCACAGAAGGAGCCCTGAATTATGTTTTCGGTCATCCAAAAGAGGCGGTAAGAGACAGGATTCTGGATACAATATACCTCTCTTTCCCTATAGTCGGGGATTCCGTTGATTCAGGGATTGCGGCACAAACAGCGAACCAGCTCATGGATAGCCTGAGTAAATTCTATGCCGGCATCAGCGGTTTCGACAAAAGAATTTTGTCAGTTACTGTGTCAAAATTTGCATTGTCACAAGCCGGTCAGCAGCAGATCCAGACAGTATTTGAACTCGGAAGGATGCATATGCCACCTTCTCCGTATCTTTTGTCGTTCGACAATACAAACTGGTGGTTCTGGGGCTTTGGACAAGGGAAATGCGATCTGTATGCCGGAAATAACTTTGGCTCGGATGCAACAACTGTCATGATGGCGAATCAGTCATACTTTTTCTCTTCAATTCCGGTGCCTATCGGTTTCAATATTTATTATACCGACTTTGTTACCAGGTATGCCCAGCCTTATGATCTGCCGAATGTCAATGACCTTTTCCCAGGGGATAACCAGTTCGATTACCTGGTTTACCTGAGTAACCCGGCATGGCCCAATTTTCATGAATGTCTGAGTCCTGCGGAAATGACTTTTTATTTTAACAGACTGGGGGATATCGTTTGGCATAAGCTATTTCCTGTTGGCCTGACGCAATTTAACTGTCATTTTGTTTCACTACTGATAACATCCAATTATATTTCGGCATTCCAGAATCCTTCATTGACAGGCTCATCGGCGCATAAACTGACAGTGAAATATGGCCAACCTCATTATATGACTGATCCGGGCTTTCCTTTGGCGGCTCCCTTATTTAGCTGGCATTAACATTTAAATATTATTGTTATGAAAAATGAATATATGTGTCGTTTTAAGATATTGTTGCGTCAATCATGGAGATACAAACTTCTGAAGTTTATGTCTGTTTTTATGGTTATCCAGGGATACGCACAGTCACCGATCATCATCATCAACCAGGTTCAGAATTATGATGTCCTGCTGGATGGCGCGGCAGATCCATGGGGTGGATATGTTGTGGCCGGATATGTGGATGCCACGCCATCTTCAGCGACATTACTCAGGGTTCGTCCAAACGGGGATACGCTTTTTCATCGTTTTCCCAATCTTCCGGGAAGCCGGTTCGACGGTCTGATCCGTCTGCAGGACGGGACTTTCCTGGCATATGGCGACAGACCCCTTGACACTTTACCACCACTTTTACAATACCGCCACCGGGTCTGGACTGTTCATTGCGATACTGGATTAAATATCTTGTCTGAATATATGTATAGTGTGCCGTCAAAATATGTAGCCCTGCAATTTACCAATGGAATAGTGGAAAACAATGGCAATGTGGTTCTGGCCTCGGTTCTGTGTGGTGATTTCTCTGACACTGCCCATCAATGCGACTATGGACTGATGCGCTTTTTGCCATCAGGAGACAGTATTTTGATAAAGTATATCAATACCGGCTATGATGACAGGGAAGTTTATCTGGCTGCCAGCCATGACGAGGATAGTTTGTTATTATTCGGTGAGATCGGGCAAGCGATGGGGGCTTTGCAGGGTGTGCATTATCTCGATAGTGAATTTCATTATCTTGGAAACCAGGGGATGAGTTTTAATGGATATATTGATCCTTTCACAGTGATCAGGGATGATGCAAACTCCTTCCTTTTGTATGGATTGTCGCCTACACCCGGAAGTCTTGTCAATTTGATGCCAGGAATCTGCCGGCTGAATAACGAGGCCCAGCTCATCACTTCAGCCCAATGCCAGCCGCAGAGTTTGTATTGTAATTCTCTGGATTGCCGGGGAATGGATAAAGTAAATAGCCACAATTTTCTGATTGGGGGTAATAAAGATCTTACTGTTCCCTGGGACTTATACAGCCTGACATCCTATTACCTTGCCTTGTTTGATGACGGGCTTCAGCAGAGCAATCTTTGGATTTTTGGCGGTGATATGCATTACGTGATGCATAGTGTGATCGCTTCTCCCCTGGGAGGTTGTTTGCTCAGCGGTTCCCGTTTCCCTGATCCGATCCTGGGGAAGCCGAATGCTTACCTTGTGTTGATGGGACCCGATCTGATCTTGCAGACCCATGAACCCGCTGATGAAGCAAAGAATCTGAGACTGAGTCCAAACCCGGCGAGTGACTGGCTCGTAGTGGATCGGCTTCCGGCCGGAATCAACTCATTCTTTCTGTATGATTTTCAAGGTCGATGCCTGCAATATGTCAAATCGGGTTCAACAGAATTGAAAATTAATGTATCAGGTTTGCCACACGGCATATACAGTTACAATTTAATAAGCCGGGAGGGAAAGTCCTATTCCGGAAAATGGGTCAAACAATAATTAATATCAATTAAGATGGAAAAGATGCGAGTTAAAATGATTTTGTGCGGGGTGATCATTCTTTTCTTCACCACAGCCAAGGCTCAGTCATGTTTGAATTGCAGCAATGCGATCAATAGTGGTTTGAATTCTAATGCGCTAGGCACCAATGCAGTGGCCTCAGCGGAACTCTCAATTGCCTTCGGGCAGAATGCCAGGGCGAGTAATTATCGTGCCATCGCACTGGGGACCTCTGCTTATGCCTCAGGAATGTCGTCACTGGCGATTGGAAACCTGGTGAAATCTTCTGCATACAATTCAATTTCGATAGGGATGGGCAGCAGCAACGGCTATTTAGAAAATTCAATCTCAAATTCACTGATGGTTGGGTTCAATAGCACGCTTCCGACATTTTTTGTAGGACCATCTACTGAAACACCCGCCGGAGTTGGGAAAGTGGGTATCGGAACCACCAATCCGGCAGAAATGTTAACAGTCAACGGTACTGTGCAAAGCCTGTCAGGGGGATTTCGTTTCCCTGACGGAAGTTTGCAGAGCTCCGCCGCAACAACTTTATGGGGGATTGACCAGAACGGGATCTCCTACCTGAATGGAAATGTTGGAATAGGGATCAGTCCTGCAAGCGTAAAACTTGACGTTTATGGAGATCTTGTTTTAGGGAAACCTGGTGACAATTTTATCTTACATTCCAGGCCATGGATCGGCGATGCCCTGATCATCGCCCCGCAAAACAATTTTGGTGGCTGGGACTGGTCCAAGGGTTTTGCACTCAAAGATAACGGCCAGGTATATATCGGATCAGAGCTCACACTTGCGTCGCCACACCAGAATTACAAACTGGCGGTGAATGGCAAGGTCGCCTGCAAAGAACTGGTGGTTACCATTCAAAACTGGGCAGATGAGGTTTTTGAGAAGGATTATCAACTGATGTCCTTACCGGAGCTGGAGCATTATATTCAGAGATATCATCATCTACCCGGTATCCCTCCAAAACAGGAAGTTATCATGAATGGCATGGAAGTTGGAGAAATTAACCGATCTTTGCTGACCAAAATCGAGGAGCTAAGTCTCTATACGATTCGGTTAAATGAAGAATTGAGTGCAATCAAACAATCATTAAATACTCATTACATAAAATGAAAAAACTGTTTTATTTGTTGCTTTTCCTTTGCTGCAGCTTTTCATGGGCAACTTACGCACAAACTTCTGTGATCAGGTATGTTTGGGATAAGAATAAAAAAGATGTGCTTCGTAAAGTCGAGTTCTACGACACGAAGAAGGACAGTGTTTTTAAAACCATCAATGTGTTTAAACAAAATCCTTTTAATCATTTTAAATTCCCTGCTTTGCCAGATAGCTCTGCCAACAAAATATATGATTTTAATGGAGTCACCATGAATGAGGTGTTTCCCGATTCATTGTTCAAGAGTCGTCCCGACTGGAGTAAAATTCACAGCCTGGGCCTTGTTCAGGGTACTTCTACTTCTTCCTGGTTTGTTGACAATCCTGGTTTTGTTGTATTGTATTACACCTTTCAGTCTTATGTCATCGAAGGTTCTCAGATCGGACAAACTGCATTATTTGTCTTTAATAAAGAAGGTAAATTGATTAAGGCAGATTATGAACCTCAATTGGTCATCTCTCAATTGTTTTTCACACCCTCAGGCAGATACCTGGCATATACGACGGGGAAATTTACGAAAGATGCCATTGACATGCCTTCTGGATCAAGAATGTTCGACTTCCAAAGCCCCGGTTTTAGCTATTTTGAGAAGGAATTCAATCCCGGTCTTTATTTTCTTCCCGATGAGAAGCTGATGTCGGTGACAGATAACCAGGCCAACGATTCCACGCGCCGTTATTACTATAAAATCTTCGACATTGGCGCACGTAAAGTGTATACGAAAACCCTGAGTGGCAATGATATGAGCAACATCCTCAACCTTACCGCGGATTGCATCATTTTAAAAGAAAATCGCAGAATATATTATAAAACAGATTTTAAGGTTGCTGACCTTAAATAAATAAGCCTTGCATGAAAAAGTTAGCCATCATCTTATTGTGGATATTAATCCCTTGTTCATTGTTGTTTTCCCAGGAATTTGGTGTCCGTTATTCCTATACCAAGGATAAAAGCGGGAAAGACCTTTTACGTGAACTTACTTTTTATGATTCTTTAAATAAAGTTGTTATCAGGCGATTGGATATTTATGATTTTAATCCTTTCTTAAAAATGGGTTTTAAGTCTGAGTTTGATCCTAATGAACAGTTTCCCCGGATCTTACTTCAGGGTAAAAAAGTTGAAGATATGATTCCACAGAGTTTTGCTTCCAGGTATACCAAGGGAAGTATATCTCCAAAAGATTCATTAAAATATGGGATCGTGAGTCTTTATGTTTGTCAGAAAAATCCATATTTTTCACTCTTGGTTTATAATATGAAAATGATGTCATCGAAAAAGACTGAAGGCATGGTCGCCAATTTTAATTATTTCGACAAACGTGGCGTTGACCTTTTGAATTTCAACCAATATGACGTCAATGTTAATGATGCCGTGATCTCTCCCAAAGGTCGTTATGTTGTTCATTCCTTTGGGTATGCTACCCCTGATGGGCAAACGATGAAAAGTGGTCTAAGGATCTTTGATCGTTTAAACAACCAATATGCAGAGGTTTTTGTTGATTCTGCCAGTATCAGAAAGCTGACGGATACTTATCTATGTGTCTACAGCTATGCGACTTCGAGCGAGAATCCTGGTTTTAAGGTCCAGTATTTTGATTTTAAAAGGGTCTTTATTTACACCCAGGTTTATTCGGATGAATTCAAAACAAAGTTCCACGCCAACTTAGGCGATAAAGCAGTTTTTAAAATGAATGAGAGGGTTATTTCATTAGAGAATGATTTTGCGGGAGAGGAATTACAATGGAAATCTTACGAAAAAGACTGGAAACAAGTGCCAAAATAGGGCGTAAAATCTTCGTTTCACTTTTATTATGGGTCGCTTTTGCCGGCCTGCCTGTAATGTATGCACAGGATGCTGCTATACGCAAAGTCAGCAAGGAGGATGACAAAGGGAAACTCACCGTATTAAATATTGAATTCTGGGATCTTCAGAAGAATAAACTTATCAAAACAATTGACCTGCTTCATGAAAATCCTTTTGTCAGGGAAGGTGTGAAGCTTTTGGACAGGTCTGGAAACGGATGTCCGGCCCTTGATTTAAGGGGCAAAAAAATCAGCGATTTTTTAGCAAAAGAAGAGTTGTCAAAATATTATCCTGACCGCATTCATCCTGAAGCCGGTGTGCAATTTGGGCTCGCATGTTCACGGACATCTGAGCCAGGAAAGCAATACATTTTACTGAATTACTATCTTGATTTAATGAGTGATGATGCTGACCTTGGCGCCATCAATGATGCGCGTATTTATGATGTAAAAGGGAAATTAATTAAACAGATTCCTCATTATGATAAAAATTTTGATGATGTAAAAATTGAGCCCAAAGGAAGATATATTGTTCATACCTTTAGAATTGGTGATGAATACGGCAGTTTATACCCCGAAGGTTTTCGTGTGTTGGATATAGAAAAGAACTTATATTTTGAGATGCTGTATCCGGATATGAATACTGTGACGATGGGCGTTAATGATGCCTGGGTGGTGTGCGTGAAATGTTTTAAGGCAGATAGTTGCGTGAATACTTTGTTTTACCTGGACATCGCAAAAGGAGAATTTCTGAAGTATGAATTTAGTCCGTCAAATACAGAAATTCAAAAAAATCTGATTGACAATACTAAAAGCTTAGCTGAAAGAATCCATGCTTTGAATGTAATCTGCCCGCCCAAAGGCAAAGAACGCATGCGTTGGGAAAAGTTTGAATCCTCGTGGTTTAAACAGATACCCATGAAATAAATGAAATTTTTCGTATTAATAATTGCAGTGAGAGATTGATAAGATGAGGAGGAAATGCAATGAAAAAAATAACAATAAAGCTGGCAATTTGTTTTGCCATAATGCTGCCATTGTGTAGTGTTGCTCAGTATGATTTACAATATTTGCCGTGTTCAACATGTCCGGCATATGTTAGTCCGGTAAATTTCAAGATCAACAGTAGTACCGTTGATCTGACATCGGATTACGGAAAGCGGCAGGGAACGTTCAATTCTTCCTGGCACAGAGGTGTTGACCTGGTCCCGGCGGCTTATCCTGATCATTTAGGATTTCATATTATAAGTCCGTTTAATGCTACGATCGCTCAAATATATAAATTGGGTGACTATGTTGCCGTAGTCCTGGATGGTCCGGGTGCGAATGATCTTGGGTTTGGTCATATATTTTCGGGTATGTCGGCATGGCCAAATCCAATAGTTTTGGGCGACATGGTATTGTTAAATGTCCCGAATGGCATTGGTTCATCAATAGTAATTCTGGATAAAACGATGGGCAAAGCCTGGTGTACTGTCAGTGGTATTTATTTTACTTATGGAAATGTTAGTTATGTTACAACCAATCAGATTTTGGCTGGTGAAAGACTTGCCCCGATGGGGGATTCAGATGCAACGAATGTACATGTTCATTTGTATCGCCATGTCAACCCCGCTGGTGGTGTGCAGGATGCGGCAAATTGCAAAGATCCACTGAAGATTCTAAATCATATGCCGTCAAACCTCACGATTGGCTTAGGTCAGGCGTACCATCTGACGACACAGTATAACAATGTGTTTTACGCCGGAGATCAATGTTCCTCGCTTAAGTTTGCCTGCCAGATGGTGGGGAATGCACTAATGCCGGAGAACACATTAAGTAGCTATCAACATATGATGATGGCCATTGATCATGTGGGCTTTTTTATCGGTCCGGAAGGCGCCAACGAGTCTTCGGCGGGTTGGGGTAGTAGTAATTCACAGTTTAAAGTCCTGCTTGGACCTCATTACCAGGGGATCATAAGCCAGGGAAGCCTGCCGAATACCAGCATTTATCCAGTGGATCTCAGCTCCGGTTTAAACGGAAATGTGACAACAACTGGGATCATGCCGTATTCATACAGTGGTGGCACCTATGACGATTATTTTTTTTCTGATTTCTACCAGCGACTTCACATGAATTGTATGCCTGGAAGTGGAGTTTTACAGTTTGCTCAATGTAATTTGGAAGCAATGTACCCTGACGGTAAATTCAGAATTCATGCACGAGCGGAAACTATTGAAGGAACTAATTTCGGAACGACCAACCAGCAGAGCCAGGTCATCCTTATCGATAATTTTCTCCCATTTGTTCAGAAAGTTAAAGTCAGGAAAACGAATAACGTAAACCCATTTTACAAGGCTGAATGGCTTTGGAACGGGAATTCACTGGGGCTATCAGTGCAAAGCAATGTTGCTTGTGGGGGAACTGACCTGGAAGTTACTGTCAGGACAAGTGAGCCCATGGCATGGTTATCCATGGCTTACGATTCTTACAACTCAGGACAAAATACACAAGGAATCCCCGGAAGCAACAATGTTGAATGGATTTTTACAATACCTGGATTCTATCTTCACCAGGGAGTTGAGGTATTACGGTTCGAAGGGAGAGATCTTGCCGGGAATTCACTGCAAATTTTAAATGCACAGGGACCTGTTGCAGCATCAGAAATGCCATTCAGGACAGGAAGTAACACATGGTCTGCTCCGGTGAACATGGGCCCCGATAAAGTGCATAAAATTGCCATCGGTGATCTGACGCCTCCTGTGGCGGATTTTAACCCACATGACATCAGTGTAAACCCTGGTTCTTTTGTTAGTTTTACGGATGCCTCAATTGGAGATATCACCGACTGGAACTGGTATGTTAGCGGCCTGTTGAATCCTGCATCAAATCTTCAAAACCCGGTTTTCTATTTCAGCAGTCCGGGTGATTATCCTGTCTCACTTACTGTCTCCAACGGCTTGGGTACAAGTTCAGCCTCGGGCATAGTTCATGTTGTTGAGGGTGCTGTATTTCCGGTTTGTAACTTTAGTCCACAAAATATCACAGTAGCTGAAGGCTCAACAGTCTATTTTAATGATTTGTCAAGCGGAGTGCCAACACAATGGCAATGGGATTTTGGTGGCGTAGCCCCTGTTTCCGGCGATCCGTTTCCGGACGTTACCTATATGAACAGTGGCTTCTTCCCTGTAAACCTGAGTGTCTCAAATGCAATGGGAAGCAGTAACTGTGCGTCGGTCGTTCACGTTGTTCCGCAACTGCCGCCCCTGGTGGTACAGTGTCATGCTGATCCTTTTATAGGAACAGTTGGATTACTCTGTAATTTTTCGGTAGATATTGTATTCGGAACGCCTCCATACATGCTCAGTTTTAACTTTGGTGATGGTACAATAATCCCTGGCAATTCATCCGGAGGCATGAGTTCTGTCTCACATCAATATTCACAATCGGGGATTTTTTCACTTGTTGTCGGCATTACTGATGCGAATGGTTTGTATGAGATTTGTTATGAAGGTGTAACGGTGATTGCCGGGGATCCCTGTGAAACACTTCAGCTGAAACTCAAGGCAGATGGAAGCGAATCCCAGAGCGCACTGGATGTGAGCACCCCTCATGTTTTCTCAGCAGATGCAAGTGGGGGAGAGGCACCATATTATTTTGCCTGGACCTTATATCCTGACCCTATTAGCGGGGCTTTACCCTCAATGACCAATAGTAGTCAGCAGGGGCCACATACCATAGTTTTTTTGACAACAGGGTCTTATAAAGTAAAACTCATGGTTAATGATCATAACGGTTGTACCCGTACAATTTTTCGAACCTATACTGTTTTTCAGCCCGAGCATTGCATGTATGCCAACATTCAGAAGAAACATGGGGGAGAGCTTTTGGTTCCTTTGGGACAGAATTGCTTTTATGATTTCTCTCAGGTTCTTGGTTCAGTTAATTGTCAGGACCCACCCGGA
Source organism: Bacteroidota bacterium (assembly GCA_037132075.1). Lineage (GTDB taxonomy): Bacteria > Bacteroidota > Bacteroidia > Bacteroidales > CAIXZF01 > JBAXPV01. The sequence goes on along the minus strand of JBAXPV010000049.1, from coordinate 9,213 downwards.
ACGATGAATGTCCCTTGTATCACCAGCTCATACTGGTCACTCAGCACTTATCCGGGAGGCCTGCCCTTGGCAAACAAAAGCTGTCATCCATACACTGACCCGGAATGCACGATGGGCTATGTTGGAGAACGGATATTTACTCATGACTTTGTTCAAAGCGGATCATATTCACTAAAGCTAAAAATCTGGGATGATAACTGCCAGGTCCAAACAGGTTTTGATTGCAAAGATGAAACAGAAGTGCTTGTCAGGGTAGTGGATTGTGGCAATACCGTTTTTGTAAATCCGGAAGTTCCTCCACCCATGCCTGGGTACAATCCCGACGTATTTGGAGGAACTCTTATATCGGGGAATAACAGCGATTTTCTCCTGGGGACAGGAGAGGTGATGAACTGGTATGCCACCAAGGAAATCATTTTAAAAGACTGGACCTGGCTTGCAGAGGGATGTGGCTTCAATGGAAGTATTATTCCCTGTCCGGAGACCTTTTGTGGAAAAATGGAGCTGATTACAAACCTTAAGGATGACAATCCCAAGGTAAGTGTTTTTCCGAACCCTGGAAAGGGGGTGTTTGAAGTAAAGGTCGTCGCCGGGACTGAAGCCCTGCAACAGATTGACATCTATTCGATGATTGGAGAGAAAATAAAAACAGAGGTCTGTGACCACTTAATGTTCGCTCAATTCAACATCAGTGATGAAGCTCCTGGGGTGTATTTTCTAAAGATCCGCTTTGAAAAAGCAGTAAGTACGCTAAAAATTACCAAATACTAAGGCTTACGCCTTTTATACGATGACCCTTCTGACGACATCGATGACAGTGCCATCAACCCATTTCACGGCTGCGACGACTTCCTCGCCAAGTTCAGGTTTGGCGGGGACTCCGCAGATTTTCTCCGCTTCATTTTTAAGTTCTTCAATTGTTTTTATTGGTAGTGAAGAGCCTTTGAGGCGGTCGATGAGATCAGTCCTGAGGGGGTTTATTGCGATCCCTCTTTCAGTCACGATGACATCAATTAATTCACCAGGGCCACAGATGGTTGTTACTTCGTCACGAACCACAGGCATCCTGTCGCGGAATAGCGGAATAGGCAGGATCGTACATTTTGAAAAGAGGCAGTTCTGCCAGCCTCCGATTCCATGCAACAGGTATCCGTCAGAGTGTGTAACGACATTAGCGTTGAAATTTACATCGACTTCAGTTGCCCCGAGAATAACCACATCAACCATCGATGCAAAATTCCCTTTTCCATGATAGTTGTATGACGTAAAAGGACTGGTAGCGAGGTGATTCGGATTTTCCCGCATAGAACGAACTCCTTCCAGGTCGAAAGTTTGTCCATCAAGGATATAATCGACAAGCCCTTCTTCCAGCATGGCCACCGGGTATTTATTTGAGCCTCCTCTGAGAAAACGGGCTTTAATTTTACGTTTTCGTATCATTTCTGAGAAATAGATTCCGATGGAAAGGGCGGTCCCTCCGGCTCCGGCCTGAAAGGAAAAGCCATCTTTCACGATACCAGCCTCATCGCAAAACAATGAGGTAAGTTCTGCGATCATCAGTCGATCAGGGCTTTTGGTTATCTCTGTAGTTCCTGAGATGATTTTTTCTGAAAGCCCGATTTTATCCATGACTACGACATGATCTACATGGTTTCCATGGATTTGCCAGGGTACACAGGGGAATGGGACCAGGTTGTCAGTAACGACGATAACTTTATGAGCGTATTCGGAGTCGGCAAGTGCAAAACCCAAAGGTCCGCATGCGGTAGGGCCATTAACACCATTGGCGTTCCCGAAAGGATCGGCTGTCGGGGCAGCGATAATTGCAATGTCAATGACGACATCACCATCCTGAACTGCCTGGTATCTTCCGCCATGGGAGCGCAGAACACCTGTCCCTTTCATCTTGCCTTCTGAGCAAAACTTTCCGAGAATGCCGTTCATGCTGCCTTCAATCCTGTTGATTGTGCCGTCTTCGAGATATTTAAGCAGAGGTTCATGACAAGGAAAGGAGGCTGAAGGAAACCAAACAAGGTTTTTTACACCCATTTCTGAAGCAATATCAAAAATCTGGTTTGCGATAAGGTCTCCGTTGCGGAAGTGATGATGGGTTGATATCGTCATGCCATCTTTCAGGCCACAACGTTCTAAAGCGTCGCGAAGGCTTTTCAGTACTTTGTTCCCATCAGTAGGGTAGTTGGCACAACTGGCGATATAGGGTGCATATTTTCTTCCGGTAGGTATATATTTACCGACTCCCATAAAAGGAATGACTTCTTTGTCATTAATCTCAGCAGGAACCAGTCGGCCTGCAGCATTCATGATCAGATTATCATATTTCTTCATGCTATTTCCTCCTCAATCCAGTTAGTGGGTATTTTGTTCATTGCAAGAGCGAGATTAATTGTTTTCTGAGCGCGTTTTACCACAGGCGGGTCAATCATCTTCGTTCCGAGGGAAACGACGCCAAGTCCTTTCTTTTCAGCTTCCATGAATGCAATGACAATCTTCTTTGCCTTTTCAATTTCGATTGAATCAGGTGCATAGTTCTCGTGGATTACTCTGATCTGTCGGGGATGAATACAGCCCATTCCATCAAATCCAAGGGATTTTGACCGTCGTACATTTTCTTTCAGGGCATCCATATCAGCGATGTCGCTGAAAACAGAATCAATGGGCTGAATTCCAGCAGCCCGGCAAGCAATAACTACTTTACTTCGGGAAAAGTAAGTTTCATTCCCTTCAAAAGTTCTGCGGGTGCCCAGGTCGGCTGTCAGGTCTTCAAGACCAATCGCCATGGCAACGATGTTGTCGGAGGCTTTGGCGATGTCGTAACAGTTCACAACACCTTCAGCAGACTCAATAATTGGCATCAGCCAAACCGAATTGCGAATGTGATGTTTCTTTCGAAGGATGTCAATCTTTTCATTGACCAACCAGATTTGTTCCTTGTTTTCACATTTTGGAATCAGGATGAGGTTGACGTTATGAGGAATGATGAAGTCGAGGTCATCAAGTCCCCTTGGGATCTGATTGATCCTGACCATACGCTCCACCCCATAAAAATCAAGTGCTCGCAAGGCGTTGCGGACGAGAAAGCTGGCTTCAAATTTCTTGGCAGGGGCAACAGCATCTTCCAGGTCTAGAATGATCCCATTGGGTTTATGTAAACCCGCATTGATCATCAGGCTGGGTGTGTTCCCAGGGAGGTAAAGCCTTGAAACCCGCTGCGCTTCTTTTATTGTTGTATATGAGTTTTCGGGCAAGAATGCAGGAAGGTATTCTATGTCAATATCTATAATCTGTTTGATTGAAGCTTCAATTCTTGCTGCGAGCACAAAGGGCAGGGCACCGTTATCTTCAATAGTAAGAATCGCGTGTTGAATTCCGAAATGATGTAATATTTCAAGAGCCAGTTCATGGATACTGTTGCCATACATGACATCGACTTTACTCTGTAAGTTGACGATCAAGCCGGATTCCTGTCTAAGTTCAATGCTGACGAAGCAATCGGAGCGGATCCCTTTTCCTTTGTTTCCGGCTGAAGCTGTTTTTTCCACTTTGTGTTCCATGTTTGTATTTAAGTATTTAAGATCATGAAGGGGCAAAAAAAAAGGGGGCAGCGCCCCCTTTTAAAATTATTTCACTTTCGTGGCACCTGGTCTGGAAGGACTCTTGGTTGGTTCGGCTTTTGGCGTAGCTTTTGTTGCTTTTTTAGCAGGTTTGGCTTTTGCAGCAGCCTCAACAGCAGCGATAGAATCAGCAACGTGCTGTTTTAAAGCAGCAGCAGCGACAGAATCAGCTTTGACTTTCTCAATAGTGGCCAGGGAATCTTCAACATGTTTTTGGTTTACAGCAGCAATTGAATCGTTATATGCTTTTTCTTTTGCAGCTTTTTCTTCAGCACTTGGTCCGCATGCAATGAAGGCAAACATTCCGGCAACAAGGAATAATGACAGTAATTTTTTCATGGTCTTTATTTTTGATTTGAGGTTTGTAAAATCTGGCGCAAAGGTAAATAAAGTTGTCTTTTGTTTGCCAAAAATGATTAATTTTGCGCGATTTTTAAACAGTCTTAATAACAAAGATATATTTTTTCAAAACTAACCTAAAATTAAAATCTTATGAAACGTTTTCTCGTAGTTTTTGCAATGGCTGCCCTTGGATTTGGTATGGTCACTTTTTCTTCCTGTACAAAGGATGATACTACAGCTCCTACCGTCACTTTGAAAGGTGATACTGCTATTTATTTAAATCTTGGTTCAACGTATACTGAACCTGGCTATACCGCCAACGATGATAAAGATGGTGTTATTACTACCAGTGTTACTGTTATTGGCACAGTGAATGTCAATCAGGTTGGCATGTACATGCTAACTTATAAAGTTGCAGACAAAGCCGGTAATGAAGCATCAGCCTTCAGGTCAGTTTATGTTAAAACTGCCAAACTCGCTGGTAATTACCATGTAAGTGATGTTGTTACCGGTAAAAATGCCGGAACATATACTTATGATATTGAAGTTGACTCATCTGCAACTCCCGGATCCTGGTGGAGGACTATTGTTATCAAGAATTTTGGTGGATTCGGAAATCCTGTTGTTGTTTCCGCCACGATCGATGCTGGTGTTATCACTATTCCTGAACAAACACCTTCTGGGATGGCAGCTGGTTGGGAAGCTAAAATTACCGGATCAGGTACGTATGATGGCGCATCCAAATCACTGAAGACCTTTAGCTATACAGCAACTTATCTTGCTACCGGCGGTGGCGCTGACAATGGTGTTGCTACTTTAACGAAATTCTAATTTCCTTTTTTGCATTGAAATGAAGAGGCGCCTGCGGGTGCCTCTTTTTTTTGTACCTTTGATTTTCAACAATCCATATTTCTTCTTGACAAAACTACCTCAATACCATTCCTTTAAGCCATTTCTTCAGACAATATACCTTCTTGCAGTAAGCCTGTTTGGATGGTTGTTTACCCGTCTTTGCCTTTACTTCTTCAACCTGTCCCTGTTTGATCACTTTTCAAAAGGCGAATTTTGGGGGATTTTTTTTGGCGGGCTTAGGTTTGACTTGTCAGCCATGGTAATGTTCAACTTGTTGTTTATTATCCTGAATGTATTTCCACTGACATTTCGTGAGCACCGCGCTTTTCGGATGATCCGCCTGCTGAGTTTTGTTATTCCCAATAGTTTGGCTTTCATGCTTAATCTCGCTGATACCGCTTATTTTCCCTTTTCAGGAAAAAGGATGACAGGCGATATCTTCAATTATATGAAGGCTGGTGGAAATGATTTGCTGCATCTGATTCCTCAGTATCTCATTGATTTCTGGTATGCTGTACTTTTACTCATCCTCCTTTCAGTATTATTGACTTTTCTTTTTATTGCCTTTAATAAGCGACTGGAAGGACGTGTGATCATGGGTTATGCATTAAAACAGCTGTTGTCTTTTTTTGCTTTATCCGTTTTAAGTGTCATTGCGATCCGTGGCGGAATGCAACTAAAACCAATAACCCTGATCTCCGCTGGTCAATATGCTTCACCGGCTAATCTCCCGCTTGTCCTGAATACTCCCTTTTCTATCATAAAAACCATGGGGAATAGAGAAGTTAAGGAGGTGAACTTTTTTGCGGATTCTGCTAGCCTCATTGCGGCCTATAATCCTGTAAAATTGCCAAAACCCATTGGTTCTTTTGATAGTACTCCAGGAAATAGGTTAAATGTTGTGGTGATTATCCTGGAATCGTTCTCTACTGAACATATCGGAGCCTTGTGTTATCAGTCTCCAAACCAACAAAAAAAGAAATTTACGCCCTTCCTGGATTCACTGATCGGGCAAAGTCTTTCCTATAAGGGTTTCGCCAACGGGAAACGATCCATCGAAGGAATCCCCGCTGTATTGGCTAGTTTGCCGACATTAATGAATAATGATTTTATCACGTCTTCATTTTCAGGGAATTCATTTTGCAGCCTGGCAAATTTGCTTAAAACAAAAGGCTATACCTCGTCATTTTACCATGGAGGAAGCAATGGGACCATGAACTTCAATGACTTCACGAAAATGGCTGGTTTTGAGAATTATTACGGACGCAATGAATACAACAATGATAACGATTACGACGGTCAATGGGGGATTTACGATGAGCCTTTTTTGCAATATTTTGCTTTGAAGCTCTCAAAAACACAACAACCCTTCGTGAGTGCAGTTTTTACCTTGTCTTCGCATCATCCCTATACAATTCCTGAGAAATATAAAGGTAAATTTCCACAAGGGAAGTTGCCAATTGAAGAATCGATTTCTTATACTGATTATGCGCTAAAACGATTTTTTCAGACTGCCTCAAAACAAGCATATTTTAAAAACACTTTGTTTGTGATTACAGCTGACCATACTTCTGAAGCTTTTGATGAATATTATAAAACCAGGCTTGGGATGTACAGCGTGCCTATCATCTTTTACCGGCCAGGTTTTACGCTGAATGGACGCTCAGGCAGCCCTGTGCAGCAGGCAGATATCATGCCATCTGTTTTGCAATTCCTGGGATATGACAAGCCTTACCTGGCTTTTGGACGCTCTGTGTTCGATCCTTCAGAAAAGGGTTTTGCCTTGAGTTATCTCAATAATTCTTATTTCTTTCTATATGGGGATTATGCCCTGGTTTTTGATGGAGTGCAAAGCAAAGAGTTGTATAACATCAAAACTGACCCGATGCAACATTATAATATTATTGGTCAGAAGCCTGCCGGTTTTCACGCAATTGAACAGTTCCTAAAGGCTGTAATTCAACAATATAACCAACGGATGATTGAAAATCGTCTTGTTCCTGGAAAATAGACCTGCAAATAACAGACAGATAAAATTGTTGGATGAGATGACAGCCGGGCGAAAAAAAAACATTGTTTTTATTATAAATCCAATTTCCGGGGTTCGCAAGAAGCATCGGATTGAAGAAATCATTAGTCGCGAAATCGATCATTCAAAATATGAGAGTCATTTTTTGTTTACAGAGTATGCTGGTCATGGCGCTGCATTAGCAGCAACAGCGGTCGCATCTGGTGCAGAGATAGTCGTTGCTGTGGGTGGAGACGGGTCAGTAAATGAGGTTGCAGGGCAGTTGGTAGGAACACAGGTAAGTTTAGGAATTGTACCCATGGGTTCAGGCAATGGACTTGCGAATCATTTAAATATTCCCTTGTCTCCCCCAAAGGCTGTACAAATTCTTAATCAATCTCATAGTCAACAAATAGACACAGCAGCGGTCAATGGCCTCTTTTTTATTTCCATTGCCGGAATTGGCTTTGATGCTACTATTGCCAGGAAATTTGCAGGAAGCAGGAAGCGCGGTTTTTGGACCTATCTTCGCCTGATCCTGAGGGAATTTGTCACCTACCAGGTCCGTCCTTATAAGCTGAATATTGACGGTCAGGATATAAGCCGTGATGCCTTGTTTATTTCATTTGCAAATTCAGACCAGTATGGATACAAAACAAAAATAGCTCCTGAAGCTTCTGTTGATGATGGTTTTCTTGACGTTTGCATAGTTGGGAAGCCTCCAATTTATAGAATGCCTTTGATGGCGTACCTTCTGTTTACGAATCAAATCGGCAAACTCAAAGATGTTGAGATTGTCAAAGCCAAAGTGATAAAAATATTTTGTACTGAAGAAAAGACAGTAAACCTGGATGGTGATCCTAAAAGCATCACAGGCAACCTGGAAGTTGCCATTAATGCCTCCTCATTAAATGTAATAATCCCTTGATTGTCATGTCATCGAAAAAAAACACTGGTGGAATAGTCTACAGTACAAATCCGGATTTTAAATATGAAGAAACTCCTTCTGCCACTTCTCTTTCTTCAAAGCAGCAAGAATTACGGATTTGGCTGGAAAAAAATCACAGGGGCGGTAAAGTCGTTACCTTGATTAAGGGTTTTGTCGGGCCGGATGCCGAACTTTCGGAGATCGGCAGAAAGCTTAAAACACAGTGTGGTACTGGTGGAAGTGTGAAAGATGGTGAAATATTATTACAAGGCGATCATCGTGAAAAGGTTCTTCAGGCATTGACAGCCGCTGGTTTTAAAGCAAAAAAAGCCGGAGGTTAAATTTTAATGGATACTTTATGAAGCATATTGCCTCGATCCGAATGGATTATATTAAAGGAGTTTTGCATGAAGCAGATCTTGATCACAATCCTTTTGAACAGTTCGCTGTCTGGATGGATCAGGCTTTAAATTCAGAAGTGCCTGAGCCCACTGCCATGGCTGTTGCGACTGCCGCTTTATCAGGGCGCCCTTCTGTAAGGATGGCTTTGCTAAAAGGTTTTAACAATGACGGGTTTCAGTTTTTTACGAATTATTACAGTCGGAAAGCGCAGGAATTGTTAGCAAATCCTCAGGCAAGTCTGTTGTTTTTTTGGAAGGAGCTTGAACGCCAGGTAAGAATTGAAGGTTCTATTGTGAAACTTTCTGAACAAGAATCTGATGCTTATTTCGCATCCCGGCCAAGGGAAAGCCAGATAGGAGCCTGGGTTTCTCCTCAGAGCCAGGTAATTGAAAGCAGGAGTGTTATTGAGTCACAGATGAAAGCGAGAACACTTGAATTTCAAGAAAATACAGTGCCCAGACCCCAGGATTGGGGCGGATTTCTATTAATTCCTGATTATTTTGAGTTTTGGCAAGGTAGGGAAAGCAGGCTGCACGATCGCTTCGCTTATAATTTTATTAAAAACTCGAGCTGGAATCTCTGTCGTCTGGCTCCATAATAGCTCCACAATCAGTTTATAAGGCGTTTTTTTAGATTTTTTAACAGAATCTTAATCAAAGAGTCTTGTTAAGTTTATTTAGACTTATTAATTTTGCACCGAATTTAGTAGAAATTAATATTATTCAAAATGAACAAGTTAGAGAAATCTGTTGAGAAAAGTTTGGCTTTTCACCTTTGCACTGGCAAAGTAATTAGTAGCGTTAAAGAATTATACGAAGAAATTCATCATATGTCAGAAGATGTATTTTCACATCATGTGACTTCACACCGGAATGATTTTTCGAATTGGATTAAAGATGTTTTCGGTGAAAAATCACTGTCTGAAGATTTAGCAAAAGCAGCCAGCCCAACAATGATGAAAAAGGTTTTAAACTCTGCATTCACAACAAAAGCTGCTGCTGCAAAGACTGCTGCTCCTAAAGCTGCTGCAAAGACTGCTGCTCCTAAAG
>JBAXPV010000048.1:0-25406 GCA_037132075.1 Bacteroidota bacterium | reverse complement strand
AACTGTGCACTGCTAATTGCCGAAAACTGTGCATTCGTGCTTTCTGGTAACATTTGTCATAATCGGTTTATTAAAACATTAGTACTTTTTTGCTTCAAATATAGTAATTTGAAGATGCTTATGTCAAATCTTACATATATTCTTTTTTAAGACTCACCGCGGAGCCGCGGAGAACTCGGAGTTTCGCTGAGAATATTCCCTCTGCGAAACTCTGCGTTCTCTGTGTCTCAGCTGTGAGCCTTTTTATTATCTTAGCAAGGAATAAATTAAGGTTTCACATAAATAAAAATATTTTATGTATCCACACATAAGAATATTTTACATACTTACAATTCTGCTAAGTATTAGTTTTCTAACATCAGGTCAATCCAGATTTTCGACTTTTGACAACCTACCCGGAGTCAACAAAAGCTATAAACCTGCTTATAGCGCTGATTATCCTGATTGGGCAAAAATGATGTACCAAAAAGACATCAACTTTAACACAGTCAATGCTGAATTCGAGTCTTATATTAAATTGAATCCCGGGGAGAGAAGCGCGATCATCCGTTATTATAAAATCTGGCGAAGAGCCTGTGAATCATATGTTGCCCCTGACGGAACGCTGCATCTTCCTGATCTTACTCAATATTATGAGAACCAAAAAAAAGGACAGCTTGCCTATAAATCAAAATCACCCAAGGCCACTAACTCCAACGCCAACTGGACCTTCTTAGGCCCCAAAGAGACCTATTGGCTTAATGAAAGCGGTTCAGCAACGGCACCCCTGCCCTCAGCCTATCAGGCCAACGTTTATTCCTTTGATGTGGCTGCCTCCAACAACGACATCCTCTATTGCGGCACTGAAACGGGCTATGTAAACAAAACCATTGACAAAGGTCTGCATTGGACCTTATTAGGACAGGATTATTACTTTGGCGGGGCAGTTACTGCAGTGGCTATCAACCCGACAAACCCGGATATCGTATATGTTGCCGCCGGGAACCAGGTCCATAAAACCATTGATGGTGGCTTAAACTGGACACCCCTGCTCCAGACTTCGAATCTTTTCTATGCCGACCGCCTGCGCCTTGACCCCTCAAACATGGCCCGGCTTTATGCTGCTTCAGCAAGCGGTTTGTATATGACATCCGACAGTGGCGCCAGCTGGTCACAGAAATGGTCGGATCCTGTATATGATATTGAGATTAAACCCAATGACAGCAGCATCATTTACGCTTTAACCAAGGCCAATGGAAATTTTGCCATGATACAGTCGACAGATGGCGGACAGACATTTCTCATTCAATCCAGCTTTCCGTCTACTTATGCAGAATCCAGCGGGGGACTTTTGGCTGTCAGCCCTGCCAATCCTGAGATGTTGATGGCAGTATTGCTCAGTGCAAACAATATACCATACCTGCTAAAAGGCACTAATGCAGGAACCATGAACTGGAGCCTGCTGGCTACCGGGCAAACGGGCAGCCTGGGCCTGAACAACGGCCAGGGATATTTCGATCTAGTTCTGGATGTATCGCCGCTCAATGAAAACATCATTTTGGTGGGCACAACAACGCTGTATAAATCGACGAATGGTGGCGCTACCTTTAGTGCAATTGGCGGCTATACCGGTAATTTCAAAATTCATCCCGACCAACAGGATATTAAAATGCTGGCATCCGGAGAAACCTGGGTCTCTACAGATGGCGGCATGAACCTCACCACCGACAACTTCGCCAGTGTCCTGAATCACAAAATCAGGATCAACGGTCTGATCGGCTCCGACATGTGGGGCTTCGACCAGGGCTGGAATGAAGACCTCATCGTTGGCGGACGTTACCACAATGGGAATACCGCCATGGCCGACTTTTACCAACCCAAAGCATTACGAATGGGGGGCGCTGAATCACCCACTGGTTGGGTCATCCATGGGAGAAGCCGCCAGGTAGCTTTTAATGACCTTGGTAACGGCTGGACGCTTCCGCTTACGGCAGAAGGCCCGCCACAAGGGCGCTTTATCTTCAGCAAATACCCCAATATGGAAGAATATGGTGGAAGACGTGGCAATATGGTGTTTCATCCCAATTATTACGGCACAATATACCTCGGAGAAGGAAGCGGATTCTGGAAAAGCACTGACAGAGGAATTAGCTGGGACCTCCTTCACGATTTCCCCAGCACTGTAAGATATCTTCAAATCAGCCAGTCAAATCCTAATGTAATCTATGCAGATGTGCTGGACAATGGCTTGTACAAGAGTACTGATGGCGGCATGAGCTGGACCCTGAAACCCGCATTGACTGCGGCACCCAATGGAAGTGCTTATTGGAAAGGAAAGCTTTTCTTTGCCATCTCGCCTTATGATGAGAACATGATCTATGCCTGCCTTCAAAATGGTAGCTGGTCATCGGATATCGGAAAAATTTTCCGCTCCGGTAATGGCGGTAACAGCTGGGAAGACTGGACAGGAAGCCTGGATGAATACATGAAATGTATCGTCGTGCAACCTTCTGCCTCGGGGGAGGATCTCGTATATCTCTTCACCAACGCCAACAACGGCAAGCCTGGCAGCGTCTATTACAGAAAACCGGCCATGGGGAATTGGGTCGCTTTTGACGAGAACTACCCCGCAAGCATGGGCGTTAACCTGGCATTGCCTTTTTACCGCGACAGTAAGCTGCGCGTGGCAGGTAATGGCGGCGTCTGGGAATCTCCGATGCAGGAAGAGGAATTCTTTCCCATCCTCAACCCTTGGATAGAAAAAGCACACTATAATTGCATGCTCGACACCTTATATCTTGAGGATCATTCTATCCTCAATCACAGTGGAACGACCTGGCACTGGGACATTTCTCCAACGCCATCCTATATCAGTGATCCCAATGCCCGGAATCCAAAAGTAGTGCTGGGATCTCCCGGCTCATTCAATTTACATTACTCAGTAACCGTCAATGGGCTATTGTTTGAGAAAACACTGAACAACTTTGTCTCAGCCACCACCTGTCCGTCCATCGACGACTGCAGCAATCCGGCAGAAATCCCCAAGAACATCTGGGTTTTAAAATATGCTGACAGCCAGGAGATCAATTATCCCGGCCTGGCAACAATGAGTTTTGACAACGACCCGAATACGATATGGCATACAGCATGGAGCACCGGTGATGTTCCTTATCCCCATGAGATCCAGATCGACCTTGGACAATCATACCGAATTTATAGTTTCACCTACCTCACCCGCCAGGATGGTGCCAATGGCAGGATTAAAGATTATGAGCTGTATATCAGTGATGACAGCCTGAACTGGGGAAGCCCTGTTCATATAGGCCAGTTCGTAAACACATCAGCACCACAGACAGTTGTTCTGGATTCTTCAGTTACAGGACATTATTTTCGTTTGAAAGCTTTATCCGAAGTTAACGCCAGCCCCTGGGCCTCGGCTGCTGAGTTTAGTTTTGTAGGATGCAAAAACGCAATAGGAATCCATGATTATATCGCTGAGGACTCTTCTATTCATGCTTTCCCTGTCCCGACAAATGGGATTGTGAGTATAACAATGCCGAAAGGAACGCATTTCAAGTATAGAATGATATCAAGCCTTTCCCAGGAACTTGAACGTGGTGAAATCAAAGATGCAGGAACACACTATTCTTTCAATTTATGTGAGCGAAAACCAGGAATGTATTTCCTGATTCTTTCTGATGAAAATGAAATAACATACAGGGTGAAAATCATAAAAAAATAAACAATGATTATGAGGAAACAATTTGGATTCTTTTCGTCTGTAATCATATTGATTAGCCTTATAGTTAGTATTAATCTGCAAGCTCAGGAAAAGAATGAAATTCCCGGCTTAGACAACTACATTTCCAACCTGTTTAAAAATTTACAAACCGGCACAATGCCGGGAGCTTCGGTATTGATTGCCCAAAACGGAGACATTATTTTCCAAAAAGGATTTGGGTATGCCGATACTGAAAAGAAAATTCCGGTCACTCCTGACACAAAGTTTAAAATAGGGTCAATTTCAAAACAATTTACAGCTGTTGCTATTCTCAAACTTCAGGAAGAAGGCAAGATAAAAGTTGAAGATAAATTATCTAAGTACATCCCTGATTTCCCTCGTGGTAATGAAGTAAGCATTTATCAGCTGCTTACCCATACATCAGGAATCCATGATTATAATTCGACACCCAATTTTGACATGTCCAAACCTGTCAATCCGCAAGCATTGGTTGATATTATTAAAAAACTTCCTTTCGATTTTAATCCTGGCGAACGCTATTTGTATAACAATTCAGCTTACTTCATTTTAGGTTATCTCGTTTCGCAACTTTCAGGTAAAACTTTAAGTGATTATTTAAGCGAAACATTTTTCAAACCTTTGGGCATGAAAAATACAGGTCTTTATGTATCCAATATTGTATTGAATAACGAAGCGCAAGGATACAGCATGAATGGAGAAACAGTAAATAAAGCTGACTTTCAGGAAATGTCGTGGACCTTAGGCGTTGGAAGTATTTATTCCACCACAAAGGATCTTTATCAATGGAACGAAGCTATTTTTAATGGGAAAGTATTATCAAATGCCACTTTAAAAACAGCTTTCACACAGACAATTTTAAAAAGCGGGGGCAGGGTTGACTATGGGTTTGGTTGGTTCTTAAGTGCCAACAGAGGACTCAATTTCATTCAACATTCAGGTGGTGTCTCTGGTTTTTGTGGATATCTTGAACGACAGCCGGAAAACAAACTAACAGTTTGTGTTTTGCTAAACTCCCTCCCAACACCCGAAAGTAGTAATCCAATTATAAATGGTCAGGCAATATCTGTATTTGTCCTTCAGAATAAAATGGAAAAACAGGAGCGCTATGTGGGTAAAATTGTCAGTGAGACCCTATTGAAGAAATATGTGGGCAGGTATAATTATGGTCAAGGGATGGCCATGCTGGTAACATTGAAAGACAAACAATTATTGGCACAAATGACAGCCCTGGAAGCAAGTCCTTTGACACCCATTTCTGAAAATGAATTTTATTTCAAGGCCAGGAATGCCAGAATCAAATTCGTAACGGACTCATCCTCTATTGTTGATCGTTTATTTCAATATCAAGACGGTCAATTCTTTGAAGCCACCAGACTTAAAGATGAAACTACTGTAAAAATCAGCCCTGACTTTTTTGACAAATTGACCGGTAAATATGATTTTGGAAACAATTACGTAATTGAGATACGGAAAGAGAATGATAAACTATATGTATTAACGCCATATATGCCTAAATACGAGTTACTTCCCACCAGTGAATTGGATTATTTTGCCATGGAGGTTGCCAGTAAGATCTCATTTGTTTTAAACAAAGAAGGAAAAGCAGAATCCTTAAATTCAACACTTGACGGGATGATATTACCGGCTAAAAGGCTTAGTAATTAAAAAACACAAACGTTAAATGAGTTAATAATCCTCGGCCAAAGCCAGATCGAAGGGTGTTTGAAATTTGGAATTTTGGATTTTGTTTGGATTTTGTTATTTGGACTTTGGTATTTACATTCATAATGTATCAATATACCAATTTTCAATATACCAATATACCAATGGAAGGGGTGGGGAATTATTCAGTTGGTGTTAAAAATGAGAAATGTAATTCAATGGCATACTATCCTCCGTAGTTCACCAGAAAAAGTCTAAATTTGAAAAGCATGGGCTTCCGTATGTGCAACATGGATAGTATCGCAGAGGGATGCTGTTTTTTTTAAATACATTTCATGAGAAAGTCAGGTGTTTTTTTTTCAATTATTATTTTGCTCCTATTTTCATATATAGGATACGCGCAAACGACTATTTATGCAAATCCAAAGGATAAATATAATACAGGCAATCTGATTCAATATGTAAATCCTTTCATCGGGACGAAAAATATGGGTCATACGTTCCCTGGCGCTACATGTCCGTTTGGGGCAGTGCAGCTTAGCCCGGAGACCAACAATCCAGGGATGTATATCGATGGAAAATACAATCCGGAGGCCTACAGATACTGCTCCGGGTATCAATATGAAGACAGCACTATTTTTGGGTTCAGTCATACGCACTTCAGCGGCACCGGTCATTCTGACCTTGGCGATTTACTGATCATGCCTGAAAGCGGGGCTTTACAACTGGAACCAGGCAATGCAAGAATTCCGCACAGCGGTTATTATTCCAAGTTCTCACATAAAGACGAATATGCGGAGCCTGCCTACTACAAGGTATTGCTGAAGGATTATAACATCCTGGCTGAGATGACAGCAAGTGACAGGGTGGGATTTCATCAATACACATTTAACAATTCCGACAGTGTCCATATCTTATTGGATATGATGGCGAATATCTACAACTACGAGGATAAAAACATCTGGACATTTATTAGGGTTGAGAATGATTCTACTGTAACAGGTTATCGTCAAACACGGGGCTGGGCGCGCACGCGGACGGTGTATTTTGTGATACAGTTCTCAAGGCCATTTGTCTCCTATGGCCATAAGAAATATGACAAAAGTCCTTACAAAGGCTTTTACCGGAAATTCGATGAAGCACAAAACTTTCCGGAGATGGCGGGACTGAATATACGGGTGTATTTCAATTTTGGGGTAGTGAAAGGTGAAAAACTAAAGGTGAAAGTGGCGTTGTCGGGGGTGAGCACAGATGGTGCGATGAAGAATTTAAAAGCTGAAATTCCGGATTGGGATTTTGAGCGCGTAAAAAAAGAAAGCCAAAAAAAATGGAATAAAGAATTGTCGAAGATCGAGGTGGAGACGATGACTTCTGAAGACAAAGTCACCTTTTACACAGCCTTGTATCATACGATGCTGAGCCCTGTTTTCTATCAGGATGTTGATGGGAATTACCGTGGCCTGGATCAGAATATTCATCACGCCGATGGATTTACCAATTACACCATTTTCTCCCTTTGGGATACCTACAGGGCTTTGCATCCTCTTTTTAACCTCATCCAACCCTCCCGCAACAGGGACATGATTCAGTCGATGCTGGCACATTATGAGCAGAGTGTGCATCACATGTTGCCGATCTGGAGTCATTATGCCAATGAAAACTGGTGTATGATCGGTTATCATGCGGTATCAGTGATCGCTGATGCAATCATTAAAAGAACCTTCTATGATCCGAGGGCGCTTGAAGCGGCAATCAGCACTTCGAAGGTTGGCTATTTTGATGGTCTTTCTTCCTATCTGAAACTTGGGTATGTTGCTGAGGATAAAAGCAATTCTTCGGCATCAAAAACCCTTGAGTATGCCTATGACGACTGGTGTATCTCACAAATAGCCAATCGGACAAAAGACAATGCAATTGCTATTGAATATTCAAGGCGGTCAGAAAATTATCAAAATATTTTCGATGCCTCTATTGGCTTTATGCGACCGCGGCTTTCTGACGGTTCCTGGAAGAAAGACTTTGACCCGCTTAACACTGAAGGCCAGGGCTTTATTGAAGGCAATGCCTGGACCTATAGCTTTTTTGTACCGCATCAGCCTGAAAAACTCATTCAGCTCATGGGCGGAGATCGGAAATTCATCAACCGCCTGGATTCTTTGTTTACAATGAAGCTGGATGATAAATACATCGAAAAAACCGAGGACGTGACACGCGACGGCATCATAGGGAATTACAACCAGGGGAATGAACCGGGGCATCACATTCCCTATCTCTACAATTTCACTTCTGAACCCTGGAAGACTCAATCACGTATTCGAATGATCATGAGCAGCATGTACGGAAGTAATGTGGATGGTCTTTGTGGTAATGATGACGCCGGGCAGATGTCGGCCTGGTACATATTCAGTGCATTGGGGTTTTACCCGGTGACTCCGGGCAGCAGCCTATATGAGATTGGCAGTCCCCTGGTGACAAAGGCAATAGTACATTTTGAGGACAATGCGACCCTGGTGATCAAGGTTGAAAACCAATCCAGGGAAAATGTTTACATCCAAAAGATCCTCATCAACGGAAAAGAGAGAAACCAGCACTTCCTATATCATGAAGAGATCAGACAAGGGGGCACGATTACGTTTGTGATGGGGAAGAGGCCGGCTAAGAAATTGTTCTTTTTATAGAGGGTTTTGCCTCATCTCCCGGCACCTTTGGTGTCACTGCACCTCATCCAGAAAATGAAGCTTATCAGAGCTTTTTCACCAAACTCAGCACATTTTTTCCGTCCTTCCGCTCATAGCTGACTTCATCCATCAGTGTTTTCACAAAGTGAATGCCCAGGCCTCCGATCTGACGGTCTTCGACTTTAAGATCAAGGTCAGGCTCAGAAGCATTCAACGGATCGAAGGCTTTGGCGTCATCGGTGATCTGAACATAAAGGTCATCACCTGTCTTCTCAATATTTATTTTGATGAGGTGTTCGTTCTCGTCTTCGTATCCATAGAAAACAATATTACTAAAAACCTCCTCCAAAACCACATTAAGGTTCATGATGGTTTTCAGCGGCAGCTCCCATTCCTCCCCCAATTGCTCGAGGCTAAGTTCCAGTTTCTCAAGCTGATCAATACTGTTTTTTAAATCGATGCTGATGGCTCCCATGTAATCAAGCGTTTTCTAATGTCCGTAGTATTGAATTACCTGCACTGTGATATCATCGGATTGCTTGACACCAGTTGAGAACTGGTTTACATTGTCAATCATGGTTTTGACGATACCGCTTAAAGAAGAACGGTCGATGCTTGCCAAATCTGCTTCTACTTGCGGGGTACCATATTCTTCCCCAGCTTTATTAAATGCTTCAGTAACGCCATCTGTAAACATAAAGAGGATATCGCTAGGCAGCATATTGATCGTATTGGATCTAAACTGGTAATTATCAAAACATCCCACGATCCTGTCGCCTGTCATCGGAAGTTTATCAAGACCTCCATTACTTCTGAGGAAATAAGGTGCATTGTGGCCGGCATTGACGTATTCCAGTTCACCGGTGCGTACATTCAACACGCCATAAAAAACGGTAACAAACATGCAGGACCCATTGTCATTACACAAGAGGTTATTGACATAATTCATTGTATCCACGGAGGAAAGCCCACGCTGACCGGTAACCCTGATAAAAGTCCGGCTAACAGCCATAAAAATCGCAGCAGAAATACCTTTCCCTGACACATCTCCAATAACAAAACCCAGGTGGTCATCGTCGATCAGGAAATGATCATAGAAATCACCTCCAACTTCTTGAGCCGCAATCATCGAAGCATAAACATCAAATTCTTTCCGATCGGGAAATGGCGGAAAAATCTTGGGAAGAATCGATTGCTGAATCTCATTGGCAATTTTTAAATCACTTTGAATGTTGACCAGCTGTAGATGTTCTTTTTCGCTTTTCCGAAGATTCAGGATCTCACCCATCGTCTTATTGATCGTAATCTCAAGATCTTCAAAATTGATGGGCTTGGTGACGAAATCAAATGCACCCCTGTTCATGGCGGTGCGAAGGTTATCCATATCCCCATAAGCTGAGACCATTACAGTTCTCAGTGATGGGTTTTGCAGCTCTTTTAGTTTTAGCAAGAGCGTCAAACCATCCATTTCAGGCATATTGATGTCCGACAAGATGATCCCGATCTCAGGATGTTCAATTAACTTCGACAAAGCCTCCAGTCCATTATGTGCAAATTCAAATTCATAATCACCGTTTCTAACTTGTCTTCTGAAATTCTGACGCATCATCGGTTCCAGGTCAACCTCATCATCGACCACCAAAATTTTTACCCTATTTGTTTCCATATGTCATCTACAATTTGTTGTCAAGGTACAATTATTTTTCATTTAAGCTTCCAACATATTAATTTTCCAGATATCTTTCTGGCTCATCCTCAGAACAGGTGATATCGCGATAATGCCGGTTTGTCCAATCTCCTTTTTCAAGGCTTTTAATTCGGCTAATTTACTAATTGTCTCTTCATCACGACTTACCGGAAACCCCGTTTCTTTAAGTAGTATAATTTTTTTTGCATGAAGTGAGAGTTCTGAATACAATCTCAAGTAATTCATCATATCCATGATCACTTCCGAAGAGAAATTCTTTTTGATTGAGATGATATATTCGCCTGTCTTTGTTTGTCCAAGCCGGCCTTCCCGCATCATCTTCAGTAGCTCAACTTCCTGCGATAGCTCTACATCCAGCCATTTTCGCAGTCCTGTTTCATTCAACATGAAGACGATCATGATAATCAAAGGGATGCTGATAACAACAGCGATGGTCAGCCACAAAGGAGAAACGACAAACATGAGCTGGTTATAACCTGAATGAATGACCGCTGCAATCAGCGTTCCTTTTGCCAGTGCGGCAAAGACTCTATGTTTTGTATTTAATGAGCCCATGGTAAACATCAGGATGATGGCTGTGCAGCCTCCATGCATCAGGGCTGTGCCAAAACCACGTATGATCATCACCATAATATTCATATCCTCATATGCCATAAAATAAGTGATGTTCTCAAACACTGAGAACAAAGCCCCGGCTGCAAAACCATAGATGGCGCCATCGATCATAAACCCGACTTTCCCCTTTTTTATCAAATAGATAAAGACAGCCATTTTGAGAAATTCTTCAAGCAAGGGCGCAACATAACGGGAATAATCCGAAAATTTAAGCCAGGAAAAATCGATCAGGTCAACATTGATCCGTAGTGACAACCATGCACTGATCAGCCCCCAAATACTGGAGATCAATAATGTTTTTGTCTTGATCAGCTTAAAGCTATCCAGCAACAACAAAAGAAGTCCGAATAGAAGCACCGGCAATAAAAACAATAGGTAGGTCATCGTTCAGTGATTTAAAGAATACGAAGTGAGACCATGAATTCATCACGTGAAGGAAGTCCATTCGGGTATGCCCTGGCATATCCAACAGAAAGGATAGATTTCATCAATGAAAACAGCACCAGTTCAAAGTCAAGTTGCGCCCCGGTATTAATTGCCTGGTTCGAAAGAGTCTTATCATCAGGAACGTCAAAATTTGTGATCAGGCCACTGCTAAAGAGATTTAAGCGGGCATAGGTGACATAACCCCATAGAAATCCCATCTTTTTAAAGCGGAGGGGTGAGAGATTGACTTCCAGTTTGGTTCGTATAAAGTTCTTTCCACCAACTTCGTCGATATTGAGACCCGGGAATCCCCAGGCGTCACGGGCATTTTGTCGTGAACCTGATTTCGTATCCAGGTAATTGTATTGAAACCCGCCAAAATAAAAGTTACTAAAGGGATTATCTCGTTCTGCAAAGCCTTCTCCTCCAGCGGTTTTAATCCAGAATGACGAATTTTTCCAGGGCAATAAAAAGCCCAGGTCAAAGGTGCTGAATACCGACGGGAAGAACTCAGATCCTACATAATTGCCCTGAAGATATACCCTCCAGTCGAATCCCTTTTCATAATCAGTAGCCCCGAGTGACTTCCTCAATCGGCTGAGGTTACCGCGAACCATAGCAGTATATAAAGTCTTTTCGGTGGCGGCAATATTCTGATATCCAGGAAGTTGTTCAAGATTCCAATATCCGGAAGTACTAATTGCATAACCATAATTTAATGGCGTGAACAGCGAGAAACTTTTTTTATACGTCAAGGTCAAAGAATAACCAGCCCTGCTAAGCTTTGTAGGCCCGAAGAGGTCATAGAAATTGGCATTATTATAAGCACCTGAGAGCGAGAAATGTAAATAAGAATAATCCATTGAAGCATGAAGACGTTGTTTCTCAGGGAAAGAGTCCTTCAATAAGGTAGGCGAATAAGCCAGGTTCAATTTAAGCGCATTGAGCCCAAGATTGTCCATAAAACTGAGCTGATACCCGATACAAAGTTCATCTTTGTATCCCAGGATAGTTGGGTAAGCTGAGCTGAGTTTCATATTACGAAATGAGTTATATTTTCCCTCAAACTTCACCATAGAATCGATGTTAATTTTTGCAAGCGGGGGGAGCATCCAGGTTTCGACTTCCGGGTTTTTCTGAACGACTTTTTGCCCCAGGAGCTCAATTGCGTTGGCATCTTCAATCGGGTGCACCTTGATCAGGACAGGTTGCAATCCGTCATGATGGTACTCCATCACTACGAGCGAGTCATGTCCAATTTCCATAGGACGGAAAAAACCAGTCTCGGTATTGGTGAGCAATTCCATTTTTTTCGTAGCGATATCGATCCTATAAACATTGGAAACGCCAGTATAATAGGACGTTCCATACAAAGACTTCCCATCCTGGGAGAAGATGAAATTTGAAGCATTGTTATCAGCAAATTCATAGATCTCTGTATAAGATGGTTTGCCCAATAACAGCTCGTTGAGTTTTAAAAAGACGATTTTTTGCTTTCCATTCACGTCGGATAAGGTTGCCGACAGCAATTCCCCATCCGGTGAGACATCCAGGTTGTAAAGGTTGAGTCCGAACGGGAGGCTATAGACGTTGGAGGATTGTTTATAAGGAGGCAGCAACCTGATGACATTAACCCTACCGCTGATAGACTGAACTGCATAAAGGGAACGGTCTTTTTTGTTGAAGGCAAAGTCGCCGGCTCTTAAGAACTTTATCAGTTTCGTTTGCTTCCCGGTTTTGATGTCGACTGACCGCAATCCGCGCCAGTTGTTATTTTTATCAGAGATAAAGAGCGTTTGCGTCGAGTCATCATAGGCGATATTCGTCACAAAATACAGGGAAGGTGTGGGGACCGATGCAATCTTCTCCATGCTTCCCTTGTCAATATCGATGGCACAGATGTGAGCCAATTTCTTAGGATAGTTTACTGCAGCATAGATCTTCCTGTTTTTTTTATCCAAAAACATCCTTGACATGGAGCCCATGGCGAAAGGTGTCAGCTTTTTCACAGGGGTAAGCGGATATTGTTTTATCTTTCTGAGGTTAGAATCCTGGTGTTGGTTTTCCAGCTTAACCCACGAATCCCATTCCTTCTCCACAGACTTGTGATACACTTTCTTAAACTGCTTGGCAAAGAACCTATTGCTGGAATCGGAGCGTGAATAAAAATTTTTCAATTTTGCGACACCGTATTGGGAGGCCAGGTAAGTATTAAAACGTGTTCCATAGAGGTACGCATTGACGCCGACCTGGAAGTCGATGGCAGTCCCTTCAGTTTCAAGACCAATTGGGCGATAGAAGTATGAACTGTCTCTGACCATGGTCCTGAACACCATTTCGTCATAACCGCCCAGCGTACGTCCCATTCCGCCTGACATCCATGTCTCCATAAAGATGGCAATCCCTTCATGATACCAGCGGGGACTATACCAACGTGGGGTGGTCATATAGCTGTAGATCATGCTGAGCGGATTGTCCTGTTCTGTCATGATTTTACCACCAAGTATTTTACGATAAGTGGCATCCGTACGGCTTGCTTTGTCGCACATGACAATATGCGTGTTCTCATGACTCATCAGCCAGCTCATGCGTTCACTGGCAGGCAGTACATCAAAAGTATAGTCGAAGGGAGCGACTGCGATATTGATAAAATTCTGTGGGGTGACCCTGGCGCCGCCATTTCCGACATCGGTGAAGTCGTTGAACATGATGGTAATGGGTTCATGAGATTTATAATCCCAGAACTTTTCATGAAAAGTGATGGCATTTTGAAAACAGCGTGCAGTGTGAGGCACAAGATAAAAGACGCCTTTTGACGGATAGATGAGGTCCATTTTGGGTGTCTGATACAAAGTTAATTGTGCGGTGACCTTCAGACACGATAAAAACAATAAGCAAAAAGCAAGTCCTTTTAAATTCTTCATGGGTTCAATATGAATTGGGTAAATAGAGGCATTTAGTTATGCTCATTGGAAAGAATCATATGCAGGTTTTCAGTATTAAAAATGCTTTCTACATGGCTACCATAAATACCCACTGATTGAGAACCATTATAAGCGGGTTGAAGGCTGCTGTTAAGCGCAACCTCAAGGGGAGTGCTATTAAGTTGCTGACCGGTGTTTATTGCAGATATTCCTACAGTAGAATTCACGACGTTCATGTTAATGAAAATCATCATATCCAGTTTTCCACTTGCACTGACAGGCCCAACCGTCGACTGGAACAGGGAGCTATTGAAAAGAGCGGCATCAATTCGGTACGCATCAAAAATTCCTAATGGTGTTCCATAAATCACATTCGCGCCAATAACTCTATTCATCAGGTTAAGCTGATTTGATTCACTATTTCTTAAGCGCCCCCCCCCGTCCAATTTTTCATTAGCAGTGACATATACCAATGAACTGAGTGGCCGCCGTGAACCATCATTCAATGAGGAGCTAAGATTACCATCATTCATAAAGGAGCTTAGATTGCCTTCATTCATAAAGGAGCCAAGGGGTCCATCATTTTTAAATTCAAAACCTATGTTATCAATGTCTTTCCCGGTCAGAACGTCATTAAGATACTCCCCTGACGAAAGCAGGGTATGTGAAGCGGCGATCTTGCCATGTTTTTTATCCCCTGTTTTAACTGCAAACATAAGATTCTCGAGGACCATATGATCTCGTATTTGTTTCATGCGGATTAATTGTTCCTTTTGTTTTTGGCCAGACGCATTGTCCTTAGAGATGTACTCATCCACATATTTAATTGCTGTATTGAGAACGGAATCTCTTTTAACCAGCTCATCCACAAGTTGCACGAAGCTAAGCATCTTAAAACCAACGTCTCCGCTAAGATCCTGTTTCTTGCCATTATACGCAGCCAACAGAATCTCGCATGTCGCTTTAACGACAGGCAGATTATTTCCCAGAAAGCTGCTATAGTCCTTAAGAACCTGAGTAGCTTTCTGACAATTGGCACACGCTGAGCAAGAAGGATCAATAGGGCAGTTTTTTTGAATCTCTTTGATCCACAGGGAGTCAATGATTATTTTTTGCTGCTTCATAAAACTCCCGAAGCTCAGCACCTGTTCGAGCGTTCTGCCAACGGCAGCAGTATCTTTAAGAATATCATCCCTTAACATGATATCTTCTGTTGTAAACTGGCCTTTTCTGAGTTTCTCAGCCTTCCCGATTGTTCCTGCGGCTTGATCGCTATTGATTTTGGGCAAATAAATTGCAGCAATAAAGATGGCTGCAGCAAGCCCTACCACGATGAATACAATGATAAGTAGCTTTTTTTTCATACCGAAAAGGTTAAAATCTAAAATTATTACTTATGCTTTCAGAAACTTGCCAGGCCAGCTTCCAGGGAAGGCTCAACAGTAAAAATGTTGTTAAACCCTGCAATCTCAAAAATCTCAGCAATACTATCATTCAGGCAACAAAGAACCAGCTTGCCATTGCTTTGGCCCAGTTTTTTCAAGGTCACCAGAAGCACCCGTAAACCCGAACTGCTGATATAATCCAGTTTACTGCAATCAATTAAACAATATTTTTCGCCTGCATTCAGCAGGGCAACAATTTTCTTCTCGGCTTCTGCATAATTTGAAGTATCGAGACGTCCTACGAGTTCAAGAACCAGAACATTTCCTTGTTTACTTTCTTTGAGTTCCATAAATTATATGCTTAGATATCTATAAAATATTATTGTGAATCATCTTTATCGAAATGAATGTAGATTGGAAACCTGATCAGATATGATTAATTAAGGTAAAACACGAAAAAAAACGAAGTTTTAAACCTCCCCCCGGATAATGGGTTAAAACTCTAGGATACGTATATGCAGAAACAGCCCATAATATTGACTCATGGCAGCTTTACTCCTAAACCTGCCATGAGTCAGTATTATTCTCTCATGATTTCAACAATGAATCAGACAGAAAAAACATATTAATTGCGATCGCTGGATAGAATGACATTCAAGTTTGCCGAATTAAAAATACCTTGAAGGTTGCTTTGATACATACTCATCACCTGGGATGAACTATAAACATTTTGCAGGCTACTGTAAAGCAAAACCCCAAGAGGTGCATTATTGAGTTGTGCACTGCTGATAATTGCTGCTAAACCAATTGAAGAAAGCACAACATTCATATTCATACCAAAGATAATACCAACAACATTGGAATTTATAGCATTAGCGCTGATTAAGGAGCTGCTGATAAGAACGGCATCAATTCTGTTGGCATTAAAGACACCCAAAGGCACACCCTGTATTAAATTAACGCCAAGGACAGTATTCCTCAAGTTAAGCTGATTAGACACACTACTATTCGTCAGCACAGCACCCACGGGCCCCTGAGAACTCTGAATCACGGCAGAACCTATGCCCTGATCTTTTCCGGTAAGGACACTGTTAAGACTTTCTCCGACTGATAGCATGGTAAATGAGGCTGCGGCTTTTCCGTGTTTTTTGTCACCTGTTTTAACGGCAAACATAAGATTGTCAAGGACCATATGATCACGGATTTGTTTCATTCGGGTGATCTGATCAATCCGCTTTTTATCCGTTGAATGGTCATTAGAAATATATTCGTCGACACATCTGATGGCTGCATTAAGGACTGAATCCCTTTGAACCATCTCATCGACAACCTGAACAAAGCTCAGCATTTTAAAGCCGACATCACCACTAAGATCTTGTTTCTTGCCATTATAAGCTGAAAGGAGGATCTCACAGGTGGCCTTAACAGTGACAAGACTATTTCCGAGGAAGCTGCTATAGTCCCTGAGAATCTGGGTTGCTTTCTGACAATTGGCACAACCGGTACAGCCTGCATACACAGGGCAGCTTTTCTGAATTTCTTTGATCCATAATGTGTCAATGATAATTTTTTGCTGTTTCATATAGCTTCCGAAGGCCAACACCTGCTCCAGGGTTCTGCCTACGGCGGCAGTATCTTTAAGGATATCATCCCGCAATAAGATATCTTCAGTAGTAAACTGGCCTTTTCGAAGTTTCTCCGCTTTTCCGATGGTCCCTGCAGCCTGGTCACTTTGAACTTTAGGCGAATAAATTGCAGCAATGATGATGGCAGCAGCAACAGCTACCACAATTAAAACAATGATAAGTACCTTTTTTTTCATAGCGAAGAATTTTATTTATGTAAATACTAAACTCTCAAAAACTTGCCAATCCTGCTTCCAGAGAACCCTCAACCGTAAAAATATTATTAAATCCTGCAATCTCAAAAATCTCAGCAATACTATCATTCAGGCAACAAAGAACAAGCTTGCCATTGCTTTGGCCCAATTTCTTCAAGGTCACCAGGAGCACACGCAAACCTGAACTGCTGATATAATCCAGCTTGCTACAATCAATTAAACAATATTTTTCACCTGCATCCAGCAGGGCAACAATTTTCTTCTCAACTTCAGCATAATTTGAAGTATCGAGGCGACCTACTAGTTCAAGAATCAGAACATTTCCTTGTTTACTTTCTTTGAGTTCCATTATTAATTGGCTTAAATTCTATAAAAACATTTTCAAAAACGTAGTGCAATATACAAAATATTAAAACATGTACAAAAAACACAGCATAATTAATAACTATTATAAATAAAAAATTCCTATACGTTTGAATTTGAAATGGTACACCGTAATTTGCTTACTTTCGCAAGCAATCTATTTCTAAACAACCTTAATAAAATTCCACATGTGTTTTTCAGCAGAAGCTAGTTTCACTGCAGGTGCTGTATTATGCATTGCGGGGGTTTTTACTGTGAGGAAAGCAGCCAATCCTTCTCAAAAGTATTTTGCTGCCATCCCATTTATCTTTGCAATTCAGCAGATCACTGAAGGATTTGTGTGGCTTTCTTTTGTCAGTCCTGCCATTGCGGCCTGGCAAGTCCAGGCAACATATTTTTTTCTGTTCTTCGCGCAGGTATTCTGGCCTAGCTGGGTCCCTTTCGCCCTGATCATGTTTGAAAAGGATAAAAAAACCAAACAATTATTAATTCCATTCTTGATTGTGGGCGTGTTTATCTCTGTTTACCTGACTTACATTTTATTTAATTATGAAGTCACTCCTGAAATCAGGAAATACCACATGTATTATAACATCCATCACCCCTTTAAAACCAGGGCATTTAGCGGATTGATCTACCTGATCCCTACTGTTTTATCGACGATGGTGTCAAAAACCAAAGGAATCTGGCTATTCGGATTGTTAAATTTTATGGCCTGGGTGGTATCGAAAATGTTCTTCAATGATCACGTGCTGTCAGTTTGGTGTTTCCTGGCTGCCTGGATCAGTGTGATTATTTATTTAATCTTACGTTCCAATTCCTCAAGCCGGCTCACAATCTCGGCAAATCGTTTGAAATATACAGAGGATCGCTGAAAGGTCTTAAAATCAATTGCCGGAGTGCCCATAACGATGGAGCCTGGCACCTTTACGCTTGCATTTACGCCGCTCTGCCCGCCAATCCTCACATTGTCAGCAATAGTGATGTGGCCGCCAATGCCAACCTGTCCGCCAACCTGGCAATTAGACCCGATTTTTGCTGAACCGGCAATGCCTGATTGTGAAACAAAAACGGTATTGTCGCCAATCTCAGAATTGTGAGCCACCTGTACGAGGTTATCGAGTTTGACGCCGTTTCCTATGAGTGTCGATCCCAGTGTGGAACGGTCAATCGTGCAGTTGGCGCCAACTTCAACGTCATTGCCAATCACGACATTTCCTGTTTGGGGGATCTTCTGATAGACTTTGTTCTCATCCTGGGCATAACCAAAGCCGTCAGAACCAACAACAACACCCGAATGAAAAATACAACGATTGCCGATTTTGCAGTCATAATAGACTTTTACTCCGGGATGTAAGATACTGTCAACGCCAATCTCAACATTATCTCCAACAAATACCTGTGGAAAAATCTTCACATTGTCTGCAATCACAGCATTTTCGCCTACATAGGAAAATTCACCAACATATACATTAGCGCCAATTTTAGCACTTTTTGCCACGAAGGCATATTGAGAAACCCCGGTTTTATTCATCCGCACCTTTTCGTAAGCTTCCAGCAATTTTCCGAAGGCAGCCCTGGGATCTGCAGAACGGAGCAAGGTGGGTGTAACTGGCTTATCAGCAACAAAATCCTCCGCAACAATCAATATGCTTGCCTGGGTTGTGTATGCAAAGGGGGTATATTTAGGATTTCCTAGAAATGCCAGGGATCCTGCAGTTGCAGTTTCTATCTTTTCAAGTCGGTCGACCGCTGCTTCGGGATTTCCATCGACTACAGCTCCGATAAGTATTGCGATTTGCTGGGCAGTAAATTCCATCATTTATTTTTTTGGATAACAAAGATAATAGTTGGTGATCGTTTCCGATAAAATGGAAATATTTAGTTGGGCAGAAGCCTCGGTGACATCCGAAACGCTACCATCTTTATTTAAAATACTGATTTTATCTTTCCTGGGATTGTAGGCGTTATTTGTAATCTCGCCATGGTAAACCACATATGGTATCTCATTGATATTCAGAACGATGTCACGTTCAGCAACTTCATTTTCAATTTCACGAATATACACCGGACTAAAAGGCCTGGTCTGAATTTCAACCTTGAATAAGTGACGGTTGACGATAGCTTTACTAAGATATGACAACACTTTATCCTCAGCATTCATCCATATCTTCATACAGGTATAAATATCGTAATCGTCGAGCCTGGCAAAGCGTTCCAGGATTTCCCTGTTTTCTTCAAAATCCGACAAACTATATTCATGTTGCAAAAAGGCCAGCAGATCAGGGGTTGTAAAAATTAACACACCCTGCATCACGAGTTCTTTTGCCCGGCGTAGCAGGAAAACAAGCATTTGTTCAGCAGCCAGAACCGTTTTGTGTAAATACACCTGCCAATACATCAGCCTGCGGGCCACGATAAATTTCTCCACCGAATAGATCCCTTTTGCTTCAACTACAAGGTCATCACCCACAATATTGAGCATGTTCAGGATACGATCGGAGCTGATCACTCCTTCAGAAACGCCGGTATAGAAGCTATCGCGTTTCAGGTAATCCATACGATCCATGTCGAGTTGGCCTGATACCAGTTGATTCAGAAAGCGCTTGGGATAGGTATTGGTAAAGATGCGGGCAGCCACGCTGAGTTTTCCGTCAAATTCTTCATTCAGTTTGTTGATAAACAGCAGTGACAAATCTTCATGTGTCATGCCGGAAACAATTGAATGCTCGAGGGCGTGAGAAAAGGGACCATGGCCAATGTCATGAAGCAGGAGTGCAATAGAGACTCCCTGCTCTTCCTCAGTAGTGATTTCATGGCCTTTCAGCCTCAATGTCTCCACGGCCAGGCGTCCAAGATAAAATGCACCAAGGGCGTGATGAAAACGGGTATGCAAAGCACCGGGATATACCAGGTGTGTAAGTCCAAGCTGTTTGATACGACGCAGACGCTGAAAAAACGGATGTTCGATCAGGTCAAAGACGAGGTCATCAGGAATGGTGATGAAACCGTAAACAGGGTCGTTGAAGATCTTTCGTTTGTTGATGAGGGTAGCCAAAAAATATTTGATTTTGATATTTCACGCAAAGTAAAACAACTTTGCCTTCTTTTGCGTGAAACATTGCCTTAATTTGCGTGGACCAATGCGTATAAATACAATTATTTGTCAGGTCATCCGTTTGGTACAATGTTTGAACGCAAAAACCAATTAGAATTTAAACCAATATATGTCAGTAGTAAATATTTTATGGGCAGATGATGAGATCGATCTCCTGAAGCCTCATGTTATCTTCCTTGAAGAAAAAGGTTATGAAGTCTCCACCGCCAACAGCGGCGATGAAGCCATCGACCTATTAAAAACCAAACCTTTCGATATCGTTTTCCTGGACGAAAATATGCCTGGCCTGTCAGGCCTCGAGACGCTGAGTCTCATCAAAAACCAGCAACCCAACCTCCCGGTGGTGATGATCACCAAGAGTGAAGAAGAATTTATCATGGAGGAAGCCATCGGCTCTAACATCAACGATTACCTGATCAAGCCGGTAAATCCAAACCAGATCCTTCTGTGCCTGAAAAAGAACCTGGAAAACAAAAAACTCATCAGTCAGAAAACATCGTCAGCCTACCAGCAGGAATTCCGAAACATCGGTATGGAGATCACCAACAACCTGACCCACCAGGAATGGATCGACGTTTATAAGAAACTCGTTTTCTGGGAACTGGAGCTCTCAAAGTCGGACGACAACTCCATGCTCGACATCCTGAACATGCAAAAATCTGAAGCCAACAAGGTATTTTCACGATTCATCGAAAAGAACTACCAAAGCTGGCTCCAGGGAAAAACGACGGATCGCCCTACCCTGTCGCCAAACCTCGTAAAAGAAAGGGTCTTCCCATACCTGAATGACGAAGCTCCGATGTACCTGCTGCTGATCGACAACCTCCGTTACGACCAGTGGAAATCGATTCAACCTTTGATTGAAGAATATTACCGTGTCGAACGCGATGAGATTTACTACAGCATCCTGCCAACTGTCACGCAATATGCACGGAACTCATTCTTTTCAGGACTCATGCCCATGGAAATCGAGAAAAAATATCCGAAATACTGGGTCAATGAGGAGGATGAAGGCACAAAAAACCAATTCGAAGGGGAGCTGCTCGCCGAATACCTGAAGCGTTTCGGGAAAGACATCAAATTTTCATACAACAAGATCGTAAACCTGAATGCCGGCAAGCGTTTGCTGGAGAACTTACCCAACCTGAGCGGGAACAAATTAAACATCATTGTCTATAATTTCGTCGACATGCTTTCACATGCCAGAACGGAGATGGAAGTGATCCGTGAGCTTGCCGAAGACGAGGCCGCTTACCGTTCTATCACGGTCTCCTGGTTTGAGCATTCACCACTGTTTGAGATGATTCGTTTCCTTGCTGACAAAGGATATCCGATCATTATCACTACTGACCATGGCTCTATCCGTGTGCAGGATCCGGTAAAGATCATCGGCGACCGTAACACCAATACCAATTTGCGTTATAAGACCGGCAGAAGCCTCGACTACAACCGTAAGGATGTCTATGAGGTGATGCGGCCAGAAGATATTTTTCTTCCAAAAACAAATGTCAGCAGCTCTTATGTGTTTACCAGGGGGACGGATTTCTTTGCCTATCCGAACAATTATAACCACTATGCCAAATACTACAGGAACACCTTCCAGCATGGTGGCATTTCTATGGAAGAGATGCTGATTCCCTTCGTGAGCCTGAAAGCCAAATAGTTTTGTGATATGGAGTTGCTTTGCCAGAACCTGAATGACTTGCCGTCCATTGCGAGGGCTTTGCTTTCGGCATATCCTGATCGTCGTATCTTTGCCTTTTACGGGGGCATGGGTGCGGGGAAAACAACTTTTATCAAAATTTTATGCCAGGAGCTTGGCGCCGTGGATGAAGCCAGCAGCCCGACCTTCAGTATTGTAAACCAGTATCTTACCCCTGAGGGCTCGCGTCTTTATCATTTCGACTTTTACAGAATTAAGAAAGTTGAAGAAGCCTATGACATCGGTTATGAGAACTATTTCTTCAGTGGAGATTATTGTTTCATTGAATGGCCTGAAAAGATCACCGAACTTTTACCTGAAGATAGCGTAGAAGTGAGGATTGAAGAAACAGAGCCGGAAGGTTTAAGGAGGTTTGCTTTTTAGCCTCCCTGTTTCGTAACTTTACGACATGGCAGGCAATCAAAGATTTCTAAATCTCAGTGCTTCATCGCTGATGCCCCAGGAAGAAATGCTGGAGGTAGGCAGGAAACGAGGCAAACTCATCATCGGCATCCCCCGGGAGACGGTACTGGAAGAAAGGCGTGTGGCCCTGGTGCCGGAGGCCGTCAGCGTGCTGACACAAAACGGACACAAAGTCATCTATGAAGCCAAGGCCGGAATCCCTGCGCATTTCAGCGACATGGAATACACAGAAGCCGGGGCCGATATCGTTTTCAATGCCGAAGAGGTTTTTAAAGCCGATATCATCCTCAAGGTAGCACCACTTTCGTTCCAGGAAATCAATTATTTGAAAGGAAAGCAGACGGTGATCTCGAGTTTGCAAATGGGTACGCAATCTGCTGAATATTTCCGGCAACTCATGATCCGTAAAGTTACGACGATTGCCTTTGAACTCATCAAAGATAAAACGGGATCGTTTCCCATTATCAGGGCCATGAGCGAGATTGCAGGGACGAGCTCTGTCTTGCTTGCCGCAGAATACCTTAGTCATCCCGATTATGGAAAAGGAAGACTCCTGGGTGGTTTCCCTGGTATCACCCCGACTGAAGTCGTCATCCTTGGCGCCGGCGCCGTTGGTGAGGTCGCTGCCCGTGCAGCCATGGGAATGGGTGCCCTGGTTAAAGTCTTTGACAACAACATTTACAAGTTACGAAGGATACAGGACAACCTCAGCAACCGTGTATTCACCTCGATCATCCACCCGAAAGTTTTGCTGAAAGCCTTACGCACTGCGGATGTCGTAATAGGCGCCATCCATGCTCCGGCAGGCCGGACTCCCTGTGTTGTTACAGAGGCTATGGTCAGGGAGATGAAAAGCGGCAGCGTCGTGATCGATGTCAGCATCGACCAGGGCGGCTGTTTCGAGACTTCACGAATCACGACGCACTCGAATCCTGTGTATACAAAACATGATGTTACCCATTATTGTGTCCCGAATATCCCAAGCCGGGTGCCCAATAGCGCCTCATATGCTTTGAGTAATTTCTTTGTCCCGATTTTGCTCACCATGGGCGAAGAAGGCGGCATTGAACGCTTTTTAAAGATAGATTATGGCCTGTTGCAAGGTGTATATCTCTTCAATGGCATCCTGGTGAATAAGTTTATTGGGGAGAACTTCGGCATTCCAAGCCAGGACATCGAATTGCTTATGGCGGCCTTTGGCTAGGCCCCTCTGCCTATTCCAACTTCTTACGCCTTTTTCCTGCGCCGGGCTTTCTCGATGCCAAGCAACCTTAGCTCACGCCCGGTCTGGCCTGCAATAGACGTATTTTCCTCCGCCCTGCGGAACAAATAAGGCATGACATGCCGGACAGGACCATATGGGACATATTTTGCTACATTAAATCCCTCTGCAGCAAGATTAAAGCTTATATGATCACTCATGCCATATAACTGTGAAAACCAGATCCTGGCGTCATTCTTATCCAATTCGCTTTGCAGGATAAAGTCAGCCTGGATGCGGTTGCTGTCTTCGTTGTGAGAGCCATTGAAGACCATGACCCTGTCGATATTCTTTAAAGCAAGCAGCAAGGCCTCGTTGTAAGCATTGTCAGTAGCATCCTTGTCTTTGTGAATCGGGGACGGATAGCCCATTTTCAAAGCCCTTGCCCGTTCCTTTTCCATATAGGCACCCCTGACGAACTTCAGTCCGGCATAGTAATTGCCCTGCCTGGCTTTCTCCAGGGTGACTCCGAGAAAAACGGTACGGTCGTGGCGATACATCTGGAAGGTATTGAAAACGATAACCCGCTCCTTATTATATTTCGCCATCATTTCATCGACGACCTGATCGATAAACTTCTGATACCAGGAGTCCTCCGCATCGATAAGGATAGGCACACCAGCGTCAAAGGCTGCTTGGCATAAAATATTAACTCTTTGTCGGAAGTTCTCTCCTTCAGCCATGGCAGCAGCTGGCGGATTTTCCTGCTGACTAAGGATTTCAAGGGTATTGACATCACAAAAACCACTGGGTTTGAAAACAGCAAAAGGGATGTTGGGATCTTTCCCGGCATTGTCTATTGAACGAAGGGTTTCGGCCAGGGTGGCATTGATTTCTTCGAGTGAGCTACCCCCTTCTATGCTGTAGTCGAGGATGGCTTTGACGCCGAATTTCTGAAGTTTCCGCACGGCAGGTTCACATTCCGTAAT
The DNA here is from genome assembly GCA_037132075.1 of Bacteroidota bacterium. Lineage (GTDB taxonomy): Bacteria > Bacteroidota > Bacteroidia > Bacteroidales > CAIXZF01 > JBAXPV01. The sequence continues at coordinate 630 of JBAXPV010000048.1, read as the reverse complement.
GTTCACCCCACCCACAAATTGTTTGTAAACCGTTGGTTTCACGATCCAGTCCAGTGGGAAATGCAGTGCCAGTCCGGCTTTGAAGAAGTTATTTACAATACTGACGAGCCAGTTGCGCGACAGCACCCGGAACAGGAAAAAAGAGCTGTTGAGTTCGCTGTTGGACTTATAACGAAAAGCGTTTTCGGTATTTTCGAAATTGATCATGAGGATTCAATATTTTGAACGGCAAATATACTTATTCTTTGCAGGTATGCTAAAACATAGCTGTTTAGAATGTGTTATCACCTGGTCTCCTTATCACCCAATGTCATGCCGTCATGTAAAAGTAATTGGTAACTTTGCCCCTATGGCTAAAGCACTACATCAAACTGGCAGCCGTGTGAATTTCATACGTGAATCGGACTGGACCGCGCTCAGCGCGCTGCTTTCCTCGGAGTTCAACATACGCTGCTTCAATTCCGTGAAGCTGTCCAGGTGCCTTGAGGCGGACTTCTGCCGCGACTGCTCAGGCATTTACTTTTCCCATAACTGCGAGAATGTGCATGATTCCATGTTCTGCTTCAATGTGAAGAACCTTAGGCATGCCATCGGCAATGTGGAAGTGGGGCGCGAAAAATTCATGGCCAC
>JBAXPV010000047.1:0-25522 GCA_037132075.1 Bacteroidota bacterium | reverse complement strand
ACTCGAAGGTAGCCCTGTAGATTTTCAGCTGTCTACCCCCTGAACAGTAACAATAGAAGATTATTATAAAAAGTTTGCATTTCAAAAGGAAGCATTGTGAGTCAGGGAAATGACTGAAGCCAATCGATCTGATCAATGATACGCAGTAACTGGGTTTCGCTGATTCTTCTTAAAATAATTTCATTTTCTTTTCCACTCGATGGCCAGTTTTTCGTCTATAAAAGTATTGAAGCCCTGATAAGGATAAAGGGGATATAGGATTTTCAAATTCTTTCAAGGTTTTAAATAATTAAGTTTCCCGATAGGGAAATAAGTATTATCTTTACAGTGCAGGAGGTATGGAGAAGTTTGATTTGATTTTTCTTGAATCAGCTTTTGGTTTTCTTGATCAACTTAATGTTGAATCCAGATATAAAGTGTTTTATAATATTTGGAAATCGAAGAAAACGAATGATCCTGAATTGTTTAGAAAGCTATCATTTGAAATCTGGGAGTTTAGGACTCAACACCTGGCTCAACAGATCAGATTATTGGCTTTTTGGGATAAAAGTCAGAGCATTGTCAATATTACTCATGGATTTGTTAAAAAGACTCAAAAAACGCCTCGTAAAGAAATTTTAAAAGCATGTAATATCCGGCAAGCTTATTATAATGATAAGGAACTCAACAAAATATGAAAACAAAGACTTTAGAAGAATTAACCGATAAGTATATTGGTATTGAAGGCTCGAAAGAACGCGAACAATTTGAATTTGAGCTGGAACTCGATGTTATGGGGTATTTTATCAGGAAATCGAGGAAAGAGAAAAATCTGACACAGGAACAGTTAGGTACGCTGGTAGGGGTTCAAAAAGCCCAAATCTCTAAGATTGAAAACAATATGAAAGATGTCCGCCTTTCGACTGTTGTAAAGGGTTTTAATGCGTTAAATGCCAGGGTTCGGACGCGGTTTTTGGGATTTGGGTCCATGTTCTATTTGAAATAGAAGATTATTGCAAAAAGCTTGCATTTTAAAAGGAAGCTTTGTGAGTCAGAGAAATGATTGAAGCCAATCTATCTTATCATTAATATCCTTTCCATTACATTCCCATCCAAAGTTTTTAATGTGCATATGTAAATGCCAGGTGAAACTTGTTGTCCGGCATCGTTGGTGCCTTCCCAGCTTGTAGTAAATTCTTGAGGACATAATTTATTAATAAAAAAGGACTTAATCTTTTGCCCCATGGCATTAAAGATGTACAAGGATGCATTACCTGGTTTTTGCAAGGCAATATTTATTATTGTGGTTGACTGAAAAGGATTAGGAGTAATGGTTAATTTCGGGAAAGATCGATCAATTGGCAAAGAATAGAAAGAAGGATTTTCTGATAACCATAATCCGTATCTGTATCTGCATAATCCACCGTCAGCAGTGCCAATCCAGATGTCGTTGGAATTATCAACCACAATATCAAAGATTTTATTACTGGTCAATCCTGAATTGGATGTGTTATAGATCGTAAAGCTGTTACCATCAAACATGGCAACACCGCTGTCTTTTGTTCCAATCCACAGGTTATTCAGGCTGTCTTTTGTGATGCAACTGACCAGGTTGCTAGGAATCCCTGAATTCGAGGTGTCATAAACGGTCCAGTTAACCAGGTTTGTTTTCACCAGGCCTTGATCTGTTGCCAGCCAAATGGGCTTGCCTTTTAGGATGTCATTGATGGTATCCGAAGCTAACCCGGAATTTGAGGAGTTGTAAATGAAGTTAACAGCAGAGTCATACCAGGAAAGCAACCCCATTTGACTCGCGACAAAAAGTGTGCTATCCATATAAGCCATACTACTGATATACGAACCCGGTAATGTCGCAAGGGCTGTGCTTATTATAGACCAATTCGTCCCATCAAATTTATTGAGCCTGCCTTTGTTGGTGCCTGCAAATACAGTATTAAAGTGCCTTTCAATGGCGGTAGTCCTCTCATTCTCATTACAGGGCGTTGTCCAAAAATGTTTGCTGACACTATTGCCATTATAATAGGCGACTCCATTCCGTATTCCCATCCATACTGTGGAATCCTTGGCGGACATGCAGTTTACACAATTCCTTTGGCTATTGAAGCATGAATCTGTCACATTAAACTGGTTCCAGACACTTCCGTTATAATGTGTCAAACCAGAGCCTTTCAATATGTAATTCCACGAAATATCAACGTCAAAGTTAGAAAGGACTTCAGCAATTGAAAAGGACTGTGATGATGGAATATAATTTAGAGAAGTAACGCTGTTTGCAGTCAAATCAGACGCAATCGCTGGGCTGCAGTCTGTTAATAATCCATCATACTTCTCAAGTCCGATAGCAATACCTGCCCATACATGATTTGAATCGTCTACAAAAAGATTGTTGGCATTTGACAACCAGTCGGTAGGCGGGGCAATATAGGGCGGATTAACTGCGACACCAAGGTTCTGCCATACATTGCCAGAAAATTTTCTAAGTGTCCCATTTGTTTCTAATGCAAAAATATTGCCAGAGGAATCTGATTTAACGTCAGCCATCCATCCACTGGTAAAATTGAAAGACCAATTAGACCCGTTGAATTTGCAAATACCAACCCAGTCTTCTACTACCCAAACATTTCCGACATTATCAAATGTAACACTTTTGAAATTGTTAGTAGCTAATAATGGGATATTACTGTTATTATAAACAATCCAGCCTGTTCCATTATATTTCATTAGTCCTATACCCCAGCAACAGATCCAAACATTCCCAATAGCATCAATCTCGATATCTTTCACATTATCAATAACATAGCTATTTGTGGCTGTAACGGCGATTGTGTATCCTGTCCAGGTAGTTCCGTCAAAACTAACAAGACTCATTTTTGTCCCTATCCACAATACCCCTGCTTTATAATAGAGACATTGAATAAAATTACTGGGCAAAGGTGAATTGGAGGTGTTATAACTGGTCCAGTTGTTTCCGTCAAAGTATATCAGCCCTGTAGTCCCATCGCTGGTTCCTAACCATTTATTGCCGGAGGAGTCAATGGCAATGGCACTTAAAAATACAGAGGGTATTCCGGAATTGTGTTTGTAATAAAAATTTGTTGTTCCAGTTGATGGCTTGTATTCAACAAGTCCGCCACCATAAGTGGTTAGCCAATAGGAACTGCCTTGTTGTTCAATACCGGTTATGTTATTAGTACATAAATGATTTTCCCATAAGTAGTTCTGGGCATAGGAAAATTCAATTCCAATGAAATAAATTATGAAACAGACAGTATTTTTAATATGCAATCTTTCTGCATGTGATATTTGTGGCAATTTAATAAAATTATTCATACTGTTTTTCTTGTATAGATTAGCATGATAAAAATGGTTATGTGAAAGTATATTTGGTTAAATAGCAATGTGTTCAATGACTTTTTTAAAGTAATTCTTTGTGTTTTCGTAACAACCATTATAGTTACAGTGGCGTTTAGCCATCCTCAAAGAATTTGCATAGGCTAGACTTGGCTTGTTGCAATTCATTTCCTGCGTCCCTGCGCCCCTGCGTGAGATCTTTTCTTTTTTCTCGCGGTGGCGCAGAGGCGCAGAGAATTGTTTTCCAAATCAGTGTTAATCAGCCCAATCCGCGTCATCAGTGTTCTATTCCATGATTTTATTAATGCAGAATGCCAGAATGCAGAATGCAAGAATGTCCCGACCATCTATCATCACCCATCACCCCATCACCCCATCACAAAAAAAATAAAATATTCCTTGCATTAAATCAAAACCTTCTTACCTTTGCAGCCCCAAAACCAGGAAAACTTCGGTTGGATCGGTTAGGGTTGTATTGAAAAGCTGTTAAAGCTTTAGGAAACCTGATAAATAAGACACTATAGGTTTCGTCAGAATCCCCTTCATTCGGGATTTAGGATTTTTGTCCTTCGAACTGACCGGTCTTATGCCCAGAGCCCACCAAATTTCCTTGCGTTTTTTCACTTTTCAACGAACAAAAGATCGCTGAAGAAGAATATTTTACATTTCTGTGTTGGATGTGTAAAAATATTTTCTACTTTTGCGGTCCCAAAAATAAAGGTTAAAAACAGAACCAAACAGCTTAATATGCCGACGATTCAGCAGTTAGTACGCAAAGGAAGAAATAAACTGATCGACAAAAGCAAGTCTCCAGCACTGGATTCATGCCCACAACGTCGTGGCGTTTGTGTCAGGGTTTATACAACAACCCCTAAGAAACCAAACTCCGCGATGCGTAAAGTCGCCAGGGTTAGACTGACCAACGGTAAGGAGGTCAATGCCTATATCCCCGGTGAAGGCCATAACTTACAAGAGCACTCGATCGTTATGATCAGAGGCGGCAGGGTGAAAGACCTTCCAGGTGTTCGTTATCACATCATTCGTGGCGCCCTCGATACTTCCGGTGTCGATGGTCGTAACCAACGCAGATCAAAATACGGAACCAAGCGTCCAAAAGCAAAAGGAGCAGTTCCAGCTAAAAAGAAATAAGGGTTAACAGAGTAAACCAGCATACCGATGAGGAAATCAAAACCGAAAAAACGTATTACGCCCCCGGACCCAAGGTTCAATGACGTACGTGTGACCAAGTTCATCAACAACCTTATGTTTGAAGGGAAGAAGAACTTAGCCTCTAAAGTTTTTTACGATGCCATCGACATCGTCAATGAAAAGACCACTGAAAATGGTCTGGAGATCTGGAGAAAAGCCCTTGCTAATGTTACCCCTTCCGTTGAGGTAAGAAGCCGCAGGATCGGGGGAGCTACCTTCCAGATTCCTTCTGAAATCAGGCCTGCACGTAAAGAGTCTATCGGGATGAAAGCCTTGATCAACTTCAGCAGGAAACGTCATGAGAAATCAATGGCGCTGAAACTGGCCTCAGAAATCATGGCTGCCGCTAAAGAAGAAGGTGCCGCATTCAAAAGAAAAGAAGATACTCACAGAATGGCCGAAGCCAACAAGGCTTTCTCCCATTTCAGATTCTAATTGAGAAGATCCAGAAAACACTGATGTCCGACAAACTCTTACATACAAGAAACATAGGCATAATGGCGCACATTGACGCGGGTAAAACCACGACAACGGAGCGGATTCTGTACTATACGGGCATCAACTACAAGCTGGGCGAAGTACACGATGGTACCGCCACCATGGACTATATGGTTCAGGAGCAGGAGCGGGGCATCACCATCACTTCGGCCGCCACTACAGTGTTCTGGAAACTCAACAACGAACAATATCATATCAACATCATCGATACACCCGGGCATGTCGATTTCACCGCTGAGGTGGAACGCTCCCTGAGAGTCCTCGATGGTGCCATCGCTATTTTCTGTGCTGTTGGTGGTGTTGAGCCACAAAGTGAGACTGTATGGAAACAAGCTGACAAATATCATACACCCCGCATCAGCTTCATCAACAAAATGGATCGCACCGGAGCCAACTTCTTTGCTGTCCTCGATGAGATGCATGAAAAACTGGGTACAACACCTGTTCCTGTTCAGATTCCTATCGGAGAAGAAGAAAACTTCACGGGTATCATCGACCTGGTACAGAATAAAGCCTACGAATGGGATAGTGAAAGTCTCGGTGCCAGCTACAACGAGGTGCCAATCCCTGAAGAATATGTTGAATTAGCCAACGAATATCGCTTAAAACTTATAGAAGGCGCTGCTGAGGAAAGTGTTGAACTCCTTGAAAAGTTCATGCATGATTCGGATTCAATCAGTCCTGAAGAGATCATTGCTGCAATTCGTAAAGCTACTTTGGAAATGAGAATCACCCCGGTTTTCTGTGGTGCTTCATTCAAAAATAAAGGCGTTCAAACCCTTCTCGACGGTATCGTGAACTATTTACCATGTCCAATGGATGTGGCTGCGGTTCAGGGTATTAATCCTTTCACAGGTAAAGAAGAAGAACGTAAGCCTGAAATTTCAGAGCCTTATTCAGCACTCGCATTCAAGATCATGACCGATCCTTATGTAGGTCGTGTTGCTTTTATCCGGGTATATTCTGGCAGCCTCAAAGCCGGAGAACAAGTTTTGAATGTGAACACAGGTAAAAAAGAAAGAATTACACGTCTATTCTATATCCACGCCAGCAAACAAACGCCTACAGATGAGATTTTTGCTGGAGATATCGCCGCAGGTATCGGTTTTAAACAGATCCGTACCGGTGACACATTATGTGATGACAAAAGTCCGATTCAGCTCGAGAACATCATTTTTCCTGAGCCGGTGATCAACACAGCCATTGAGCCTAAGTCTCAGGATGATATCGACAAACTGGCTATTGCTTTGAACAAGTTATCTGAAGAGGATCCTACTTTCGCTGTCAGGACTGACAATGAGACGGGACAAACCCTCATCAGCGGGATGGGCGAGCTTCATTTGGAGATCATCGTTGACAGATTAAGGAGAGAATACAAAATCGAATGTAACACAGGAACGCCACAGGTTTCTTACAAAGAAGCGATTACGGCAGCTGTGAAACATCACGAAGTTTATAAAAAACAATCAGGAGGACGCGGTAAGTTTGCCGATATCACTGTGGAAGTAGGTCCTGCCGATCCTGGTGTGAAGGGTTTACAGTTCATCAGTGAGATCAAGGGTGGAGCGCTTCCAAAAGAATATGTCAGGGCAGTACAGACTGGCTTTGAAGGAGCAATGATGAACGGCGTTCTTGCAGGTTATGCTATGGACAGCCTGAAGGTTACTTTGCTCGACGGTGCTACTCATCCGGTTGATTCTGATGAGCTTGCCTTCGAGATTGCAGCCCGCATTGCTTTCAAAGATGCTTGTCGTAAAGCCAAAGCCATCTTGTTGGAGCCTATCATGCATGTTGAAGTGAGCAGCCCCGAGCAGTATGTAGGTGATGTAACCGGTGATCTCAACAAAAGGAGAGCACATTTGGAAGGTATACATCCCAAATTGAGATATCATATGATTCAGGCATTTGTGCCTTTGTCAGAGATGTTTGGATATATTACCCATCTTCGGAGCATGAGCTCAGGCCGTGCGAATTCTTCGATGGAATTTTCTCATTATGAGCCGGTTCCTGAGAGTTTAGCTGAAGAGGTTATTTATAGAGTTAAAGGATACGTTGAAAAATACTAAGGAAAAACCTAAAACTGAATAAAGGTGAATCAAAGGATCAGAATTAAACTTAAATCTTACGACTATAACTTGGTTGACAAGTCAGCCGAGAAGATCGTTAAGACGGTAAAATCAACCGGAGCTGTGGTTAACGGACCTATTCCGCTGCCCACCAACGTGAAGATTTTTACTGTCAACAGGTCCACGTTCGTGAACAAAAAGGCCAGGGAGCAATTCCAGCTTTGCACTTACAAACGCCTGCTGGACATTTACAGCTCAACATCAAAAACGATTGACGCGCTGATGAAGCTGGAGTTGCCAAGTGGTGTGGAAGTGGAGATCAAAGTATAACGATTCCGAAAGGTATTACATCCAATAAAAGAAAAGACAGATGTCAGGATTAATAGGAAAAAAGATCGGCATGACCAGCGTGTATGATGCGAACGGGAAGAATATCCCCGTGACCGTTGTCGAGGCCGGCCCGTGTGTTGTGACACAGATCAGAACCATGGAAGTTGACGGCTATGAAGCAATTCAGATGGCATTCGACGAGAAAAAAGACAAGCATACCACCAATGCATTAAAGGGTCATTTCGCAAAGGCCGGCACGACTCCCAAAAAGATCGTTGTTGAGTTTACGCGTTTCGAAAGTGATCACCAGAAGACATTCGGTGATGTTGTTTCTGTTGATGTTTTTAACGAAGGAGAGTTTATCGACGTCGTTGGAACCAGCAAGGGAAAAGGATTTCAGGGCGTTGTGAAAAGACATAACTTCCAGGGTGTTGGTGAGGCAACTCACGGACAGCATAACAGGCTCAGAGCTCCAGGTTCTGTAGGTGCTTCTTCATATCCTTCCAGGGTATTTAAAGGTATTCGTATGGCTGGCCGCATGGGAACTGACCGTGTTAAGGTTATCAACCTGCAGATTGTTAAATTGATTCCGGAAAACAATCTGATCCTGATTAAGGGTGCAGTACCCGGCGCTAATGGTTCATATTTAATCTTAGAAAGATGGAGCTAGCAGTTTATAATAAAAATGGGGAGAAGACCACCAGGTGCATTAATCTGGATGATGAGATCTTCAATGTAGAGCCCAATGACCACGCTATTTACCTTGATGCCAAGCAGTATCAGGCAAACCAGCGCCAGGGTACCCATAAGGCAAAAGAGAAATGGGAGATTTCCCGTACAACCAAAAAGCTGAAACGTCAGAAAGGTACAGGCGGTGCCCGTGCAGGTAGTATGAAGAGTCCTTTGTTCAGAGGTGGTGGACGTGTTTTCGGTCCGAGGCCAAGAGACTATAGTTTCAAACTGAACAAGAAACTCAAGAGAGTTGCCCGCAGGTCAGCATTGTCCTACAAAGCCAGGGAGAATCAGATTTTTATTCTGGAGGATTTCAGCTTTGATGTACCAAAGACCCAGAATTATATCGATTTGTTGAAGAATTTCAAACTCGAAGGTCAACGTACTTTAATGGTTACACACGGTGTAGATAAGAACATTATTCTTTCAGCCCGTAACCTCCAGAAGACAGAGGTATCCAATGCCTTAGATCTGAATACATATGACATCCTGAAGGCGAATACCATGTTTATCATGGAAAGCTCCATCAAGGACATTGAACAAATAGCAGATTAATAATAACCGAAATAAAAACCAGAAGCGATGAGCGTGATTGTTAAACCGATCATCACCGAGAAGATGACCGCGATGGGAGAGAAACTCAATAGATATGGGTTTATCGTCCAGAAGGAGGCCAACAAACTCGAGATCAAAAAAGGCGTCGAGCAGCTATACGGAGTAACGGTTAAGTCCGTTAACACGATCAGGTACGCAGGTAAAGCCAAAAGCCGTTATACAAAAGCGGGTTTTGTTACAGGCCGTACCAATGCTCTGAAAAAAGCTATAGTTACTTTAGCTGAAGGTGAAAATATTGATTTTTACAGCAATATCTAATATAAATGGCTTTAAAGAAGTTTAGACCGACGACATCCAGTCAACGATTTAAGATCATCAGCACATTCGATGAAGTCACGACTGCGACCCCTGAAAAGAGTCTTTTAGGCGGAGTTAACAAACGCAGCGGTGGTAGGAACAATGAAGGTAAGATGACCATGCGCTACATGGGCGGTGGACACAAACAAATTTACCGTATCATTGACTTCAGACGTGACAAGGATGGGATCCCCGGGATTGTAAAATCTGTGGAGTATGATCCAAACCGTACTGCCAGGATAGCCCTGGTAACTTACGCTGACGGAGAGAAGCGTTACATCATTGCCCCTCATGGCCTGAAAGTAGGTCAGGAAGTGATTTCTGGCAAAGGTGCAGCTCCTGAAATTGGCAATAGTTTGTACTTAAGCGAGATTCCTTTTGGAACCGTTGTTCACAACATTGAGTTACAGCCCGGACAGGGAGCAAAGATGGCACGAAGTGCAGGTTCTTACGCCCAGCTCATGTCAAGGGACGGTAAATTTGCCATCTTGAGGATGCCTTCAGGTGAGACCCGTATGATTTTGCAGACCTGTAAGGCTACAGTCGGAATGGTTTCAAATCCTGATCACAGTCTCGAGAAGAGTGGTAAAGCCGGACGTAGCCGTTGGGCAGGACGCAGACCAAGAACAAGAGGTGTTGTCATGAACCCTGTCGATCACCCAATGGGTGGAGGCGAAGGCCGTTCTTCCGGAGGTCATCCGAGAACCCGTAAGGGTATTCCGGCCAAGGGATATAAGACACGCGCCAAGAAGAGTGCTTCAGACAAGTACATCATCGAAAGAAGAAAGAAATAAAAGCTTAAAAACACAACGATGAGCCGTTCACTGAAAAAAGGACCTTATATTGACATCAAGCTTGAGAAAAAAGTTTTGGATGTTATCAATAACAAGAAAAAGGTCGTGATAAAGACCTGGTCAAGAGCTTCCATGATTTCTCCCGATTTTGTCGGGCAGACCATAGCAGTTCACAATGGCAATAAATTCATCCCTGTTTATGTCACCGAAAACATGGTTGGACACAAACTCGGGGAATTTGCTCCGACCCGTATCTTCAGGGGTCATGCCGGGACTAAAAAAGATGGTAAGAAATAAGTAATAAGATTGACAGATGGGATCTAGAAAGCAAAACTCGGCGGAAGCCCTTAAGGAAGCAAAAAAGAGCATCTATTTTGCGAAGCTGAATAATTGCCCTACATCACCCAGGAAAATGAGGCTGATTGCCGACCTGGTTCGTGGGATGAATGTAGAAAAGGCACTTAGCACATTGAAGTTTTCTGAGAAAGAGGCAGCAGGACGCGTGCACAAGTTGTTACTATCTGCCATGTCAAACTGGCAGGCAAAGAATGACGGCCAGCGCATGGAAGACAGCAATCTTTTTGTGAGAGAAATTAATGTAGACGGCGGAAGGATGTTGAAACGGATTCACACGGCTCCACAGGGACGTGCACACAGAGTCCGGAAACGTTCTAACCACGTGACGCTGATCATCGATAGCAGAAATGCTCTTGTAGATATGGCTGACACAACAGAACAAGTTGTAGAGAATCAATAAGATATAAAATTAAGAATAATCAATTTAGTCACTGAATGGGACAGAAAGCAAATCCGATAGGCAACCGACTGGGAATCATCCGAGGATGGGATTCCGTATGGTTTGGCGGGAAAAACTTTGCAGGTAAGCTTGTAGAGGACGATAAGATTCGTACATATCTTAATGTTCGTTTGGCAAAAGCGGGTATTTCCAGGACTATCATCGAGCGTACTCTTAAACTGGTTACCGTTACTATCCACACAGCCCGGCCTGGTATTATTATCGGCAAGGGTGGACAGGAAGTTGACAAGCTAAAAGAAGAGCTAAAGAAAATCACCAAGAAAGAGATACAGATCAACATTTCTGAGATCAAACGTCCTGAACTGGATGCACTGATCGTGGCCAATGCTGTAGCTCGCCAGATTGAAGGACGTATTTCTCACCGTCGTGCCATCAAGACAGCTATTGCTTCTGCAATGCGGATTGGTGCCGAAGGAATCAAGGTATACATCTCTGGACGTTTGGGAGGTGCCGAAATGGCAAGACGTGAGCAGTATAAGGAAGGAAGAATTCCGCTGCATACTTTACGTGCAGACATTGACTATGCTTTGGCGGAAGCCCATACCACTTATGGCCGTATTGGCGTGAAGGTATGGATCTGCAAAGGCGAGATCTATGGAAAACACGACCTCAGCCCAACGATTGTAGCCACCAAGGAAAAAGCACCTTCACCACATATGCGTGGTGGCGGACGTGGTGACCGTGACAATCGTGGTGAGCGTGGTGACCGGAATGATTCACGCAAAGGTGGTGGAAGACCTCCAAGAAAGTAATTGCTTTACCCATTATTTGTAATTCAATAAACATACTATAATGTTACAGCCAAAGAAAACAAAATACAGGAAAATGCAGAAGGGCAAGATGAAAGGAATGGCCCAGCGCGGACATGAGCTCGCGTTTGGTTCCTTCGGCATCAAGACCCTCGAGGAAGCCTGGATCACCGGACGACAGATTGAAGCTGCCCGTCAGGCTGTTGCCCGTCACATGAAACGTGAAGGACAGATCTGGATCCGTATTTTCCCTGATAAACCGATCACCAAGAAACCTGCGGAAGTCCGTATGGGTAAAGGTAAAGGTGCTCCCGAAATGTTTGTAGCCCCGGTAAACCCAGGCCGCATTATGTTCGAGATCGACGGTGTGCCATTGGATGTGGCAAAAGAGGCACTTCGCCTTGCCATCCAAAAACTGCCTGTCGCTTGCAAGATGATTGTCAGAAGAGACTATAGTGAAGAAAGTAATTAAGCCGAGTCATGGAATATAAAGTAATCATAGAGCTGACTACAGCTGAGATTAAAGAAAGGCTGGACGAGGAAAAACGCCAGCTTACAAAGCTGAAGATGAATCATGCCGTTTCTCCACTGGAGAATCCCAATAAGATCAAGGCATATCGTAAGACTATTGCAAGGCTTATGACAGAGCTTCGGAAAAGGGAATTAGATGCAGCAATGAATCCAGCTGAAACAAAATAAGGAATAGGAATCATGGAAGTAACCAGGAATTTCAGAAAGGAAAAGACGGGAGTTGTTGTCAGCAACAAGATGGAGAAATCCATTGTCGTCTTGGTCGAACGGAAGGTAAAACACGCCAAGTATGGCAAGTTTGTTAAGAAAACCAACAAGTTCACCGCGCATGACGAACTGAACGATTGTAAGATCGGGGATACCGTCAAGATTGCAGAGACAAGACCTCTCAGCAAGTTTAAATGTTGGAGATTAGTTGAAATCGTCGAAAGAGCTAAGTAATTATGATACAACAGGAATCTCGTCTAATCGTAGCTGATAACAGCGGTGCCAAAGAGGTGCTATGTATCAGGGTACTGGGTGGTACCAAGAAGCGTTATGCCAGAGTCGGTGATAAAATCATCGTCACGGTGAAACACGCTATGCCCGGAGGAAATGTCAAGAAAGGCGCCGTTGTAAAAGCGGTCGTAGTTCGGACGAAGAAAGAGATACGCAGAGCAGATGGATCTTATATCCGTTTTGATGATAATGCTTGTGTATTGTTGACTGCTTCAGAGGAGCTTAGCGGGACCCGTATTTTCGGTCCGGTTGCCAGAGAACTTCGCGACAAGAAGTACATGAAGATCATTTCTTTAGCACCAGAAGTGCTTTAACGAACAGGATTATGGAAAAAAAACTTCATATCAAGAAAGGCGATATCGTCAAAGTAATCGCCGGTGATTATAAAGGGGAGCAAGGCAAAGTCCTTATGGTCCAAAAGGCTAAGTTCACAGCGATTGTTGAGAACGTTAACCTGGTCACCAAACACAGCAAGCCGAATACCAAAAACCCACAAGGTGGTATTGTGAAACAGGAAGCCCCTATCAACCTCAGTAACCTGATGGTAGTTGATGGCTCCGGCAAAGCTACCCGGATTGGGAGAAAAGAAGATCCCAAAACAGGAAAATTAGTCCGTTACTCAAAAAAATCAGGGGAGGTAATCAAATAATGGCATATTCACCCAGACTTAGAGATAAATATATGAGCGAGGTCATCCCAGCAATGCAGACCAAGTTCCAGTATAAGAGTTCCATGCAGGTGCCCAAGCTTACTAAAATCTGCCTGAACCAGGGAATTGGTGATGCGATCACCGATAAGAAACTAATCGATACTTTCGTGAATGAAATGTCAATGATTTCTGGTCAGAAAGCTGTCCCTACTATTTCAAAAAAGGATATCTCAAACTTTAAACTTCGTAAAGGCATGCCTATCGGAGTTCGTGTAACCCTTCGCGGGGAGCGCATGTATGAGTTCCTTGACCGGCTCATTGCTGTTTCGATTCCACGTATTCGCGACTTCCGAGGCGTGAACGACAAAGGATTTGATGGCAGAGGAAACTATAGCCTCGGTATTCCGGAGCAAATTATCTTCCCTGAAATCAACCTGGATAAAGTCACAAAGATGAACGGAATGGACATTACGTTTGTGACGACAGCCAAGACTGATGTTGAGTGCATGGCATTGTTAAAAGAATTTGGTTTACCCTTTAAAAAATAAGCGACAAAATGGCTAAAGAATCCATCAAAGCTAGAGAAGTTAAAAGGCAAAAAATGGTTGCCAAATATGCTGATAAGAGGGCTGCCCTCAAAGAAGCAGGTGACTATGTTGGACTTCAGAAAATCCCACGTAATGCCAGTCCGGTACGTTTACACAACCGTTGCCAGCTGACCGGACGTCCAAAAGGATATATGAGACAATTTGGGGTTTCCCGTATCAATTTCCGTTTTATGGCACTAGAGGGTTTGATCCCGGGTGTTAAAAAAGCCAGTTGGTAATATATTAAGCGTTAATAATTAATTAGATAAATAGATTCCATGGTAACAGATCCTATTGCAGATTACTTGACACAGATCCGTAATGCAGTCATGGCTAACCACCGGGTCGTGGAGATTCCTTCATCAAACATGAAGAAATCGATCACTAAGATCCTGTTTGACAAAGGTTACATCCTTAATTACAAATTTGAGGATAACCAGTTTCCACCTGTCATTAAGATAGCACTGAAGTATCATCCTGTAAGTAAATCATCTGCCATTACGCAGCTACAAAGAATCAGCAAACCTGGACTCAGGAAGTATGTTGATTCAACCAAACTTCCCAGAGTTTTAAACGGACTGGGTATTGCCATCTTGTCGACTTCACAGGGACTGATGACAGATAAAGAGGCCCGTACAAAAGGTATTGGCGGCGAAGTAATTTGTTTTGTAAGTTAATAAGGAGAATAAACTATGTCAAGGATTGGAAAACTACCTATTCCGCTTCCCTCAGGAGTTACAGTAAGTGTATCTGACAAGAATGAGGTCACGGTGAAGGGACAGCTCGGGGAACTCAAGCAGATTTTGGATCAAAGAATCCAGGTAAGCGTTGAAGAAGGTACATTAGTCGTGAGACGTGCCACTGACGATAAGACAGAACGTGCCTTACATGGCCTGTATCGCTCTTTACTCGCTAATATGATTAAAGGTGTTTCAGAAGGTTTTAAAATCACCCAGGAACTTGTTGGTGTTGGTTTCAAGGCAGTAGGTACTGGTCAGGTCCTTGACCTTGCTTTAGGCTATTCTCACCACATCTATTTTGAATTATGTCCTGAAATTAAAGTTGAGACTGTTGCAGAAAAAGGTAAAAATCCTATGATTATCCTGACAGGTATTGACAGGCAACTCATAGGACATGTCGCAGCCAAGATACGCTCAATGCGTCCACCAGAGCCTTACAAGGGTAAAGGTATTCGCTTCCAGGGAGAAATCGTTAGAAAGAAAGCAGGAAAGTCTGCATCTGATAAGTAATCATCAAACAAAAAATATAGTCTGATGGCAATCAAGAGTCAAAAAGAATATCGCAGGTTCCGGATTAAAAAAAGGATCCGCAAAGTTTTAACAGGTACAACAGAAAGACCTCGTTTAAGTGTTTATCGCAGCAACAAGCAGATCTATGCACAGATTGTTGACGATTTAACAGGAAAAACCCTTGCTGCAGCCTCTTCCAGGGCAAAAGGCATCGACGGACAGAACGTACCAAAGGTAGAGCAAGCAAAGCTCGTAGGTGCACTAATGGCAGAACGTGCCTTAGAAGCAGGGATCAACACTGTCGTATTCGACCGTAATGGTTACCTCTATCATGGCAGGGTAAAAGCCCTTGCAGAAGCAGCGAGAGAAAAGGGATTAAAATTCTAAAAAAACTATGGCTACATTAAGCGTAAAAAGAGTAAAGTCAAGCGAAATCGAGTTTAAAGACAAGCTTGTCAGCATACAGAGGGTAACCAAAGTCACCAAAGGGGGACGTACATTCAGTTTTTCCGCGATTGTTGTCGTTGGTAATGAGAATGGAGTCGTAGGATACGGCCTCGGTAAGGCAAAGGAAGTAACCGCTGCTATCGCAAAAGGTATCGATGATGCCAAGAAGAACCTCATCAAGGTTCCGATCCTGAAAGGTACTATTCCTCACGAGCAATATGGCAAATATAGTGGTGCATTGGTTTTCCTGAAACCAGCAGCCCCTGGAACCGGTGTAATCGCCGGAGGTGCTATGCGTGCCGTTTTGGAAAGTGTTGGCGTAAGAGACGTTTTGGCCAAGTCAAAAGGTTCTTCCAATCCGCATAGTGTTGTTAAAGCAACGATTCATGCACTGGTTCAACTTAGGGATCCATACACAGTTGCACAGGTCAGAGGTTTAGATCTAAGTACTGTATTCAACGGTTAACAGAAAAATCCGCAGTTATGAAAAATATTAAAATTGTTCAGTATAAGAGCGGTATCGGGCAGCCGGAACGTCAGAAAAGAACACTGGAAGCGCTCGGTATTCACCGTATGCACGAAGTAGTGATCAAAGAACCTACCCCTCAGATATTGGGTATGTTAGCCAAAGTGCAGCACCTGGTACGTGTTGAAGAAATCGATTAACGATAAGAAAAAGAATAAGATATGGATCTCAGTAATCTAAAACCTGCAGAAGGTTCGACGAAGAATAACAAACGTATTGGTCGCGGTCAGGGCTCCGGCAGAGGTGGTACTTCCACCCGCGGGCACAAAGGCGCTCAGTCACGTTCTGGCTATAAGAGCAAGGCTGGATTTGAAGGCGGTCAGATGCCAATCCAGAGACGTGTTCCAAAATACGGCTTTACCAATATTAACCGTGTTGAATATCATGGCGTTAACCTTGATATATTACAAGCCTTGTTTGAACTCAAAGGTATCACGTATTTTGACCCGGAAGTTCTCGTTGAGAATGGAATGGCCCAACCCAATGATCTTATCAAGATCTTGGGCAGGGGTGAACTCACTGCAAAAATTGATGTGAAAGCACACGGTTTTTCAGAAAAAGCCATGAAGACAATTGTTGATGCCGGTGGTTCAGCCCTTAAAATCTAATCTGAATGAAGAGGTTATTACAGACGATACGGAACATTTATAAGATCGAGGAACTCAGAAAAAGAATCCTATATACTTTAGGCATTCTTCTTTTGTATCGTTTTGGATCTTTCGTGGTTCTTCCGGGAGTGGACCCCAAAATGTTGGGCGCTCTTCACAAACAAACCAGCGAAGGCCTATTGGGCTTGCTGGATATGTTCTCGGGAGGAGCTTTTCACAATGCATCTATCTTTGCATTGGGTATTATGCCTTACATCTCGGCCTCTATCGTGGTCCAGCTATTAGGTATGGCTATCCCATATTTCCAAAAACTTCAGAAAGAAGGTGAAAGCGGTCGTAAAAAGATCAACCAGATTACCCGCTACCTTACAGTTATTATCCTGATTTTCCAATCACCTGGATATATTGCCAACCTAGTTAGCCAATTACCGAATGAAGCCTTCTACCCATTTGCTGCTGATTCTGCACCCACACGGTTTTTCTGGATTTCTTCCGTAATCCTGTTGACTTCAGGTTCCATGTTCGTGATGTGGCTTGGAGAGAAAATCACAGATAAGGGCCTTGGAAACGGTATCTCCCTGATCATTATGATCGGAATTATGGCTCGTTTACCTTTTGCTCTTGCCGGTGAGTTTGTTTCACGTATGGAAGAAAAAGGTGGTGGGGGTCTTGTGATCTTCGTTGTTGAGATTGCAGCGCTAGTACTCGTTATTTTATTAAGTATACTGTTAGTTCAGGGAACTCGTAAAATTCCGGTACAATATGCCAAACGTATAGTTGGAAACAAACAATATGGTGGTGTTAGACAGTATATTCCTTTGAAGGTTAATGCTGCCGGAGTTATGCCTATCATCTTTGCCCAGGCAATCATGTTCCTCCCGATCACATTGGTTGGTTTTACCAATTCACAGGCTTTGTCTGGTTTTGCTGCTGCCTTTGTTGATTTTAACGGAATCTGGTATAATGTTACCTTTTTTACTTTGATTATTTTGTTTACGTATTTTTATACAGCGATCACTGTCAATCCGAATCAGATGGCTGAAGACATGAAGAAAAATGGTGGTTTCATTCCTGGTGTAAAACCGGGTAGGAAGACTGCTGAATTCATGGATTCAATCCTCTCTAAAATCACATTACCGGGATCTATTTTCCTTGGTTTTGTAGCTGTAATGCCTGCAATTATCCGTTACACCGGTGTTAACTCGCAGTTTGCACAGTTCTATGGTGGAACATCTTTGTTGATTTTGGTTGGTGTTGTTTTGGATACATTACAACAGATTGAGAGTCATTTATTAATGCGCCATTATGATGGCCTTATGAAATCCGGCAGGATTAAAGGTCGTTCAAACATGGCAATGACGGGATAAGAGAATTGAGTAACATGATCATACTGAAAACAGATCAGGAGATCGAACAGATAAGAGAAAGTTCTTTACTTGTTGGAAAAACCTTAGCTGAAGTCGCCAGGCTCATAATGCCCGGTGCACTGACGAAGGACCTGGACAGGGTTGCCGAAACCTTCATCCGCGATTATAAAGCGGTACCGGGATTTAAAGGGTATAACGGATTTCCGTCTACACTTTGTATCTCAATTAATGATGAAGTAGTTCATGGCATACCGGGTGACAGAGTTCTTAAAAACGGGGATGTTGTTTCTGTGGATTGTGGTGTTCTTTTAAACGGATACTACGGTGATTCTGCGTATACATTTGCTTGTGGTGAAGTCAAAGACTCCTACCTTAAGTTGATGGAAGCCACGAAAGAATCACTTTACCAGGGAATCCAGGTTTCTATAGCAGGAAACAGGGTAGGCGATATCGGTTTTGCAGTGCAACGGTATGTTGAAAACCTGGGTTACAGTGTTGTGAGAGATTTAGTAGGACATGGCTTAGGCCGTAACCTGCATGAAAAGCCAGAGGTCCCGAATTACGGACAAAAAGGAGATGGCCCCCTTTTAAAAGAGGGAATGGTTATCTGCATTGAGCCCATGATAAACTACGGAAAACGTGGTGTTACACAGGACCCTGACGGATGGACAATACGAACACGCGACAAGCTGCCTTCGGCGCATTACGAGCACGCAATCGCCATTAGGAAAGATAAAGCTGAGGTACTATCAAGTTTTGATGAAATTGAATTGATATTAAACAAACAATAATAAAACAGATCATTTGGCTAAACAGCTAGTCATCGAGCAAGACGGAATTGTCAAGGAATCATTGGGTAATGCCATGTTCCGCGTCGAATTGGAGAACGGTCACGTTATCATGGCCCATATCTCCGGGAAGATGCGTATGCATTACATCAAAATTTTACCGGGCGATAAAGTTAAAGTCGAAATGTCGCCTTATGATTTGTCAAAGGGAAGAATTACCTTCAGGTATAAATAAAGAATAAATTACTGCAATGAAAGTACGAGCATCTGTCAAAAAAAGGACAGCCGACTGTAAAATCGTCAGGCGAAAAGGCAAGATCTACGTGATCAACAAAAAGAACCCTAAGTACAAACAAAGGCAGGGTTGATCCTGGTTTTGAATTATTTAACATTAAAGTATAAAACATGGCCCGTATAGCTGGTATTGATTTACCCAAGCAGAAAAGAGGTGAAATCGGATTGACTTACATCTACGGTATTGGCCGTAGTACAGCTCAGAAGATTCTGAGCCAGGTGGGAGTCGATTGGAACAAAAAGGTTCAGGACTGGAACGACGAGGAGCTGAATGCGATTCGTACTGTCATCACTGACCAGATAAAAGTTGAAGGATCGCTTCGTTCAGAGGTACAGACCAACATCAAACGTTTGATGGACATTGGTTGTTACCGCGGAATTCGTCATCGTAATGGCTTGCCGCTACGTGGACAGAGTACCAAGAACAATGCCCGTACTCGTAAAGGAAAGAAAAAAACGGTTGCCAACAAGAGGAAAGCACCGAGCAAAGGTTAATACTTTTGTTATAATTGATTTAGTTTTTTATTGTATATATTATGGCTAAAAGCACAAAGACTTCAAAAAAGAGAGTTGTCAAAGTTGATTTGATGGGTCGCGCTTACATCAACGCATCATTCAACAACCTCATCATCTCTTTGACTAATGACACGGGTCAGGTAATTTCCTGGTCTTCATCCGGAAAGATGGGATTCAGAGGTTCCAAAAAGAATACCCCTTATGCAGCTCAGGTTGCCACCACAGATTGTGCAAAAGTTGCATATGACCTGGGAATGCGTAAAGCAAAGGTGTTTGTTTGCGGACCGGGCGCCGGCAGGGAATCTGCTATGCGTACCCTGCACAGTGCTGGAATCGAAGTGGTTGAGATTATGGATATCACTCCATTACCCCACAACGGTTGCAGACCTCCGAAACGCAGAAGGGTATAATTTCACGGAATTCAGATCGAATAATAATAAAATTGTATGGCAAGATATATCGGTCCAAAGACCAAGATTGCAAGGAAGTTCAGGGAACCCATTTACGGGCCTGATAAGACCTACGAAAAGAAAAATTATCCTCCCGGACAACACGGAAACTCAAAACGTCGTAAAAAACAGTCTGAGTATGGTGTTCAGCTCATGGAGAAGATGAAGGCGAAATATACTTATGGTATTTTAGAGCGCCAGTTCAGGAAAATCTTCGAGATGGCTTCCCATAAAAAGGGCGTCACGGGTGTGGTTTTGCTGCAACTCATTGAATCACGCCTCGATAATGTGGTTTACCGTTTGGGTCTTGCACCTACACGTTCAGCGGCACGCCAGCTGGTTAGCCACAAACATATTGTTGTTAACGGTAAGGTTGTAAACGTAGCTTCCAGCTTCGTGAAAATCGGTGATGTTGTTGGTGTTCGTGAGAAATCCAAAACATTGGAAGTTATCGTCGACAATGTTCAATCCAGGAGCGATAAATTTCCATGGATTGAATGGGACCAGGCTTCATTAAGTGGAAGGTTCATTAAATACCCTGAACGGGCAGAAATTCCCGAGAATATTAAAGAGCAGTTAATCGTCGAGCTCTATTCTAAATAATAACCTTCTTTTTTTAAAAAATATAAAGGCAAGATTATGGCAATATTAGCTTTTCAGAAACCCGATAAAGTAATCATGTTGGAATCAGATGATTCCAAGGGACTGTTTGAATTCAGACCGCTTGAGCCTGGTTTCGGTATCACTATCGGTAATGCCTTGAGAAGAATATTGTTGTCCTCACTGGAGGGTTATGCAATAACTTCTATCCGCATTGAAGGTGCTGATCATGAGTTCTCTACTATCAAAGGTGTCGTGGAAGATGTCACTGAGATCGTGTTAAACCTGAAACAAGTCAGGTTCAAACGCCAGCTCGACACTGAAACGAGCGAGAAAGTTCATGTCGTAATCGGCAACCAGGATGTGTTTAAAGCCGGTGATATCAACAAATTTCTCAGTGTTTTCCAAGTTTTGAATCCTGAGCAGGTGATCTGTCATATGGACACTTCAGTGAAATTTAGCATTGAATTGACCATCGACAAAGGCAGAGGCTATGTTCCTGCTGAAGAAAACAAAGTAGCTGGCGGACCGATTGGCGTTATTGCTATCGATTCTATCCATACCCCGATTAAAAATGTAAAGTTTGTCGTTGAGAATTTCAGGGTTGAGCAAAAGACCGACTACGAGAAACTGATCATGGATGTTACCACTGACGGTTCTATCACACCGAAAGACGCATTAAAGGAATCTGCCAAGATTTTGATCCATCACTTCATGTTATTCTCAGATGAGAAGATCAAACTGGATGTGGAAGAGAAATCTGTGACAGAGGAATTTGACGAGAATACCTTACATATCCGCCAGTTACTGAAAACAAAACTGGTTGATATGGATCTGAGTGTCAGGGCATTGAACTGCCTAAAGGCTGCAGATGTGGAAACATTGGGTGATCTTGTATCTTTCAACAAAAACGATTTGTTAAAATTTAGGAACTTTGGAAAGAAGTCCCTCACAGAACTCGAAGACCTCGTGAAGAACAAAGGACTGGAATTCGGGATGAATGTATCGAAATATAAACTTGATAAGGAATAATTAATCATGAGACATCGTAAGGGTTTTAATCATTTGGGGAGAAAGACTGCGCACAGACATGCCATGCTTTCAAATATGGCAACGTCTCTCATCATGCATAAAAGGATCAACACCACTGTAGCCAAGGCTAAAGCGTTGAGGCAATATGTTGAGCCCCTGCTCACCCGTTCAAAGGAAGATACCACCCACAACAGAAGAACTGTATTTTCTTACCTCCAGAATAAAGAGGCAGTCACTGAGCTTTTTAAAGAAATCTCGCAAAGGATCCTGGATCGCCCCGGTGGATATACCCGTATCCTGAAAACCGGAACTCGACTGGGAGATGCTGCTGACATGTGCTTTATTGAACTGGTAGACTATAACACTACTTATGTTTCCGATAAAAAGGAGACCAAAGACAAAGCAAGTCGTCGCCGTAGAAGTACTCCTAAGAAAAAGGATGCTGAAACCACGGTAAGCGCTCCAAAAGCAGCTGTAGTAGCACCTGTTGCTGCTGCTGTTGTGGAAGAAGTTCATGAAGTAGCCCCGGTAGTCGTTCACGAAGAAGTGGCAGCCGAAGTAGCTCCGGAAGTTGTTGCTGAGGTTGAAACTCCTGCTGCTGAAGAAGCACCAGAGGTTGTTGCTGAAGCTGAACCAGAAGCCGCTGCCGAAGCTGCACCAGAAGAAGAACCACAGGCATAATTATCAAGCCTATGATATATTAAAAAGGATGAAGTTCTGAAAGGCTTTATCCTTTTTTTTGTTTTACAAAAAGACCATTATTAACCAAATAATATTAAGACATGAGTACAATTATTAACATCAGTGCACGTCAGATCCTTGATTCCAGGGGTAATCCTACGATTGAAGTAGATGTATTAACAGAAACCGGCGCTTTTGGAAGAGCTGCTATTCCTTCAGGGGCATCAACAGGTATTCACGAAGCCGTTGAATTGCGTGACGGAGATAAAAGTGTTTACCTCGGAAAAGGAGTCATGAATGCCGTTCAGAACGTCAATAAAGTTTTGAATGAGGAACTGAGAGGTTTTCTTGTAACAGATCAGAATGAGATCGACCGTCACATGATCGAACTCGATGGGACCCCGAATAAGGCAAAGTTTGGCGCCAATGCAATTTTAGGTGTTTCCCTGGCAGTTGCTCATGCTGCAGCACAAGAGACATCACAGCCTTTGTATCGTTACGTAGGTGGCGTGAATGCGAATACCCTGCCGATCCCGATGATGAACATTATCAACGGTGGTTCTCACGCCGATAATTCTATCGATTTCCAGGAGTTTATGATCATGCCTGTTGGCGCCAGCACTTTTGCAGAAGCCATCCGTATGGGAGCTGAAGTGTTTCATACACTGAAAGGTGTTTTGAAAAAGCATAACTATTCCACCAATGTAGGTGATGAAGGAGGATTTGCGCCCAATCTGAAATCCAATGAAGAGGCAATCACCGTTATCCTGGAAGCCATTGAGAAAGCCGGTTACAAACCCGGTGTTGATATTTTTCTTGCTCTTGACCCTGCATCTTCAGAGTATTTCCTTGAAGATGAAAAAGTCTATCACTTACACAAATCTACGGGTGATAAGCTGACTCCTTCTCAGATGGTTGATTACTGGGCAGAATGGGCATCCAAATACCCGATTATCTCGATAGAAGATGGTATGGCCGAAGATGACTGGGATGGCTGGAAGCTGATGACCGACAAATTGGGTTCAAAAATTCAATTGGTAGGGGATGATCTGTTTGTGACCAATGTGAAACGTCTGCAGATGGGCATCGACAGAGAAACCGCCAATTCAATCCTCGTGAAAGTCAACCAGATCGGTACTTTGACAGAGACTATTGATGCGGTTAATCTTGCCTACAGGAATTCTTACACTGCTGTTATGAGTCATCGTTCCGGTGAAACAGAAGATACAACCATCGCTGATCTCGCCGTGGCGCTGAATACAGGTCTCATTAAGACCGGTAGCGCTTGTCGCTCGGATAGGATTGCAAAATACAATCAGCTGCTTCGTATTGAGGAAATGTTGGGAAATAGTGCACATTATCTGGGGAAAGCGTTTAAATACGCAAGATAAAAAACGTAGTAACGTCTGCGCGTGTGATCGTATGATCGGGTGCGCGTTGACGTTATAACGTACGAACGTTTACGTGCAATCGTCCATAACGTCAACGATCACATGCGCAGACGTTTCACACGAGCCACACGAATCTACGAAAAGGATAATTTCTGCCTTTGCAGAAATTATCCTTTTAACTTTTTACGGAATTATTATCTTCTTAACCAATTGCCTCTGGTGACTAATTGATGATTTTACAATATGACAAGAGATTTTCTGATTCTAACTTCATCGCTAGAAATTACCACATTATAGATGCCAGGGTTTAGAAATGATAAATTGTAATCCTTTTCTGATTGTGCATTGTCATGATAAAATTGATCGGAAAAAACAATCTGACCTAAAGAATTGATAATGTGTAGTTTTAATTTTATATTCTTAGGATTCGTTAAACTAAGTTTTACGTATCCTGAAGAAGGATTTGGTATTATTTTAGCATCAATATTTTCTTTGTTTTCTGATGGAATTTCTAAAGCTCCTGTAAACTTAAACAATCCATTGGTCGATGGATTTGGCAAGAATGTATTTGATCCAACCCAGCCTGTATATTTGTTACAAAATGCCACCGAACTTGTGATTTTTCCAACAAGTTCTGGAAAGTCCGTCCAGGTGTGACATTCATCATTACTATAGGAACAACCAGTTGAACTAATACTTAGGTAAATTGTCCCATCTCCTGGCAAATGAAATATATGGCTATGTATTGGTCCAGTTGGTATAAAACTATTCCAATTTAACCCCCCATTACTTGTTGAGTATATGATGTTACCAAAACCATTGTACAATATCCCATGAGATGTACTTTTGAATATGGGAATAAAATTGCCGGTAAATGAGAAAGGAGTTGTATACAAATTCCAATGCATGCCATAGTCCTGCGACTTGAGAATCCGACCTTCGGAAGTTGTTATCCAAATACAACTATCAAATTGTGAATATGCGTCCAGATATTCAAATATTGGAGTAATTGGGATATTACTTGCAGGGACTTGTGTCCAGGTATTTCCACAATCATATGTTTGGTAAAACATGAATACATTTTGAGGTGGTGAGATATTTGTAGCTTGTATCCCCATGGCTATTCCATGTAAATTATCAAAAAAATGAATAAATTTTATCGATTGCGTAGAGTCTGAATTCCAGGGAGGATATTGTTGTTGCCAGGTAAGTCCACCATTTATTGTTTTAAAAAGAGGCCTGTCAAAATTATTATTCACATCAGTAAACTGAATCCAAGTTGTATCAAAATTCAGAACTAAGACAAATTCACGATAGCAGGAATCAGGTGCGTTAACTTCAGCAATATCCCAACTATTTCCTCCATCTGAACTTCTTGCGAAAGTACGTTGATATTGAAAGAAGGTATTTGAATTCCCTAACTTGTTTGCAAATGCCCAAAGATGATTCTGATCAATTGGTTTGATATCATTGGTCGCCACCATTTCATTCTCCCATCCAACTGCTTGTTGAACCCATTGACCATAACACGAATTATAAAAAATTAGGATGAGAACAAGTAAAATGAATTTTTTCATTTTTTAATGAGTTACAATTATTTTACATGTATTTTTTGATTGTTTTGATTTATCAGAATGCATTATATTTAAAAAATACAATCCTGGACGCAAATCAATTTCTTGCGTATTAATTGAAATATTTAACGTATTCTGCAAATAAAATTTGGATTCATAATTTTGTCTGCCGGATACATCAGAAATAGTAATAATCACTTCGTCATTGAATTGCGAAATTAAGTTACTGTTCAGGGGTTATTAACATGTTAACCAACCAAAGTTAGGGAATAAATC